>JAUIDN010000003.1 GCA_030428615.1 Alphaproteobacteria bacterium
TGTTCTGCGCTATAATAAATCCTCGTTCTGTATGCCATATCAATCACTCCCTCTATGCCTATATTAGAGTAAAGTGTTGCGTTGACCACTTGAGATCACCGTCGAAAGCAGTCATTCGCTCAACCCGTTAAACGCCAAAATGCTTGTACCCAAAGTGGACTGTATCAGATATTATTCTTGGGATTATGCCTCATGTGCTGCAACTATTCTTTGGACGAGATCATTTATAAATCCAAAATGTGTCCACAGCCCATTCCCCACTTTTGGATTACCACAAAAATACGAATCGCCTACCGGAAAAATACGCTTGCCCTCAAAATAGCCAAACCCTGCATCCAAATTTATATACGGTGAATAACTAAAGGGCTGACTAATTTTTATCTGTCTGCTGCTATCCAATTTGACCAGCATCTGTAAAAAGGCTTCTATATTACTATCTAGTGATGACAAAATTTCTTTATTGTTTATTAAAAATAAATTTAAATTCATAAAGCCCTGTATGCAGGAATTTAGAAGACTATGTTCCTTATTGGTAAGATTAATAAACACTAATCCTTCATTGAAATCAGATCTCAAATCACCCTGCCAGATAAAGAATAAGTTGGAGGTATTGCGTGGCTCAATAAATTCGTGCACTTCTTTTAGTAAATTTTCAGGTATTCCCGTAAGCTTAATTATAGGGGTATAAATTTGGGAATTTCCAATATATGGGAAATGGAACGCATCAGAGGCTTTAAGTGTAATTTCCAAATTATTTTTTATCTCATGCGGTACATTGTTTAATGTATTTATACCAGAATAATTAAAATCCTTCACTAGATCTTGAAGCTTTAGATCGTTTTGTTGAGTGTTTGATATCGGGTATTCACACTTTACTCTTCTTCCCCCTGTTGCATCAAAAAAGAAATCAATAGATTTACTATCCAGCTTTGAATAATTCAATTTTGGCGAAAAATAAAATTTGACCCCTTGCTCCTTGCAGGACAGCATTAACACTGTTTCTAACATGTTTATCTGAAGTCCTATGAACCCGTTCTTTCCAAAACATTCGAGCAACCCTCTTATATTGGGTGGAGTATATTTTTGAACAAGCTCTGCAGGTATGTGGGTTAGCCACTCTCTGCTAAAGGGCTTGCGAGTATTCTGTTTATTTGATCGATTGTCTAAGACAAGTATGTTTACATCGTCGCCTAATGCAAATTTGATGATGTTCGCTAAAAACAAACCGGTAACACCCGCGCCAATGAGCACTATATTTAGCCCATGCCCATTAAACGTTCTTTCTTGCGCAGTTACAATATCAACATCACCATGATGTGCAAAACTGTCATTAATTAAGTTTAAATCCTCAAACTGTATAAGCGCTTTTAGTTTCTTTAATTTTTCTACTATTTCTTCTTCTTCGTTTAAGGAAATAATAAGTTCTCCCGCATTAGAGGGGGGAGCGTCATTTTCATTTATACTTGATGTATGGAGAGTTTCTTCTTTTTCTTCAGGCGTCGTAAGCATGTCTGGAATTAAAGGTTTTTTTTCCATAAATTGTTTATCTATGGTAGCTGTATAAAGCCAGCCCTGAGCCGCGTTGCTAACAATGGTGCTTTTGCTGTTTCTATAGAATTTCTCGATTGAAGAAATAATGCTTAAGCTCTTTGTCGGGTTCGTTATCCTGTATTCCAATTGGTCAAAAGCCTCCCCCATTGCTCCCCTTTTTCTGGCCTGGGAAAGCATGTAGCGGGCGTCACCCAATGCTTCAAGTTTGATCAAAGCATCAATATAACTGAACCAGTATTGACCCAAGTTTGGGTTGGCTTCCAAGGCGGTCCGGAGAAATAAAATGGCTTTTGCCAAATTACCGGCTTCAACCTCCAGCACACCTAAGTTATGATTAACATCTGGATGTTTCGGCTGTGTTTCAAGAATTAACCTATAGTACTTAGCCGCTTCGTCGTACTGACGAGATTTATGTGCCTTAACACCCTTTTGCAAAGCTTGATCGATTGTTAGCTCCAAGCGCCATCCTACCAATTATTAAACCATGTTTTTGTGTGTTTTTATCCATTAGGAACTTTAAAGGTATTTAAAGGACTTGGATAGTATGTTTGTTTACGTCTAAGAATAATATCTGCTCCAATTGTATTGTTCCATCGACCAGTTGAGATCGTCGTTGATTTCAGTCATTAACCAAACCTTTAAACGCCAAAATGCTGATCTGCCATTTCGATGAAAAATTTAAGTGTCGGATACTCGCTACGGTATTTGTTCCAAAGCATAAATGAATGAAACGTTTCGCCAATTTCCCAATGAAGCCGGACAAGGCTACCCTCTTCGACTTCCTTTTTTACGGTAATGTCTGTCAACGTTGCGATTCCCAGCCCTGAAAGCACGCATTGCTTTATGGTTTCCGTATTAATAAATTCCATGTAGCTGAAAGAATGACAACCCGCCTTTTGCATACGCTTTAAGAAAACAGAGCTGTAACAACAATCCAGCGCCCAGAGCAGATGATGGTATTTCGCGAGTTCCGTTGTTTCGAAATCCCTCCCCGCAAGCGGGTGATCGGGCCGCACGTAAAGCGATACGGGTTCATTACATATTTTCCGGACAACCGTGTTCGCAACCACTAAATCCTGTTCTACCAGAAACGCAACATCAAGCGTCCCCATCCGGGCACTTTCATAAAGTTCCCGGTCTTTCATGATTTTAAAGGAAATCTGAATGTCAGGGGCCGATTTCTGCACCTTAAATAATAATTCAGGAAGCCTGTAGGTGCTGATGGTTTCAACCGCCCCTATAGTAAGACGCCCGGCAATTTTAGGCGTGTTTTGCACAGCTTCCATTCCATCGCGGCTCAAATCAACAATCTGGCGGGCATATTTATGAAACCGTTTTCCCGCTTCGGTTAAACTTACCCCCTTGCGGTCACGGATAAACAATTCCGCGCCCACACTATGTTCAAGTGATTTGATCTGCGCCGTGACACTGGAATGGGCATAGTTTAATTGATTTGCCGCTTTGCTGAAACTTGCATGGCTGGCGATGGCCAGAAAACTTTTAAGTTCTGTAATTTTCATATTTCATATTTTTCGAATTTAATTTTCTATTAAATTTAATTTATTTAAAGTAATTTTATTTGTAAACCTGTTTTTGTGACAATGGAGATCAGAAATGGATATGGAATTCTTTATAAACGTTATTGGATGGATCG
Source organism: Alphaproteobacteria bacterium (assembly GCA_030428615.1). GTDB lineage: Bacteria > Pseudomonadota > Alphaproteobacteria > Sphingomonadales > Emcibacteraceae > Pseudemcibacter. The sequence continues at coordinate 3,206 of JAUIDN010000003.1, forward strand.
GCGCTTTGTCGTTGCTTTCCGCTTATATCCTGATGTCCCGCGGAAAAATACATGGCAGATCATACCTGTATCAGGGGCTTAATGTCATCGGCAGTTTAGGCTTTATCGTTAATTCCGGTTATTTTGGCGCGATACCGTCTGTAGGACTAAATGTCATATGGCTCGTTATTGGGATGGTTACCATTTTTAAATTAACAGCAATATCCGGAGTAGGAAAAGATGAAGAAATTTGAAAAAGACAATGTTACCCTTATTGATGTCAGCCACACGGTCAAAGACGGCATGATCACCTATAAGGGATTACCTGCACCCATCATTTGTGATTATCTGAGCCGGGAAGCCTCAAAGGATCATTACGCCGAGGGCACATCATTTCAAATTGGCGCGATTACCATGGCGTCCAACACCGGCACATATGTGGACGTACCATTCCACCGTTATGCTGATGGCAAGGACCTTTCCGAAATCGCGCTTTCATCACTTGCCGATCTGGACGGCATTAAAATTTATGTGGGTGAAAATGTGACTGAAATCGGCGTGGAACATTTCAAAAACAAACAAATCAGCGACAAAGCCGTATTGATCGAAACCAATTGGTCACGTCACTGGGGCAGTGATCAGTATTTTGAGGGATCACCTTATGTAACGGAAGAAGCTGCCACTTTTCTGCGGGATGAGGGGGTCACCTTTGTTGGTATTGATTGTTATAATATTGATGATACCAGCGGCGATACCCGCCCATGTCACAGCATATTACTGCATAGTGAAATTCCCATCTGCGAGCATATGACCAATTTATCAATGCTGCCTGAAAATAATTTCAGGTTTTTCGCCGTACCCGTTAAAGTAAAGGGTATGGGCACCTTTCCGGTACGAGCCTTCGGCATCGTCAAAAACAGTTAGTAATGATACGTTTACTTCTTCACGCTGTGACCGCCGAACTGGTTTCGAAGGGCGGAAACCACCTGTCCGGTATAGCTTGGGTTTCCCTGTGAATCGATCCTAAATTGCAGGGACGCCTCAATCACCGGAACCGGAATTTTTTTAAATTCGGTCTCGCTGATCCGGCAATTTCTTGCTTCCTCAACGGTCCAGAGTCCTTCGCCACTATGGGAAACCTCACCGGAAATAGCGCTTAATTCAACACCTTCTTCAGCATATGCCTTCTGAAGCCAGCCTACAAGGCGGGATTCGATCACACTACCATTGTTATAAATACGGGCAACTTCATTCATATCCAGATTAAACCGACTGCTTTTAAGGATTTCGAACCCCTCTCCGATTGCCTGCATCATGCCATATTCGATACCATTATGGATCATTTTCACATAATGACCGGCACCGGTTTCCCCCATATAGGCATAACCGTCTTCAACACTTAAATCCCTGAACAATGCATCATACTTATCAAATTTATCACGCGCGCCACCGATCATCATGCAGGCACCGTTACGCGCACCACCCGGCCCGCCGCTGACACCAACATCCATAAAAACAATGCCTTTTTCTTTTAAAACGGCTCCTCTGCGGACGGTTTCATTATAGTTGGAATTACCCCCGTCCATAATAACGTCCCCTTCATTCAGAATGGGGCTAAGGTCGGAAAGCACCTTATCAACCGCATGATGGGGCACCATGATCCAGATAAATTTTTCACCGCTGAGCTTATCCTTAAATTCCGATACATTTTCGATGATTTCCGCGCCCGCGTCGGATGCTTCCCTGCGGGCCTGTTGATCGGGATCGGTCGCAACCACTTCATGGCCTTTTTCAAGCAAAAGCCTGACCATGCCCATGCCCATTTTTCCAAGCCCCACATATCCGATTTTCATCTTTTAATCCCTTTTTAAAAACCGCTTAGATTTAATACATTGGCGGTTCACAAGCAAACGTTTCCGACGGAAATGTGATTAGTGAATATCCTCGTTCGCGGCTTCCTTTGCGATAAGGTGATATGAAACGCCCGATGCCACGACATAAAAAAACGTCAAAAATCCATTGAAAAGAGCGTTCAGGATCAAATAAGTCGGCGAAAATATCCGGTTGATATCCTCAGCCGTTTCTATTCCGGCCAATACCCCGGCAAAATACCCCATCGTCAAAAACATAAGAACCAAAACCGGGATAAATGGAATGAGAATAACTCCCCATATACCCAGCCGGTGCCCCTTCGAAAGGTTCCATCCACGCGGAATTGCATCAGAAACACTTAAATTTTCAGCGAGCTTTGCCGGAATAACAAGGTAAAGACCTGCTGCTGCAATTAGCCCAGGAATGATGAGCAAGATAAGCCCGACACCGACCAGAATGGCAATACTGATATAAAGAAATATGACGGGGATAATTGTTTTTACCGCTCTGGAAATATAGGGATAATCGTGAAATGAGTATCCATTCAAACTGGCATTTGTCCGGTCCAGCACCAGTATGTAAACATAAGCATACAGAAAATAAAAAAATACTGTCAAACCCGCCAGATAAGGATGAGACCCCGACAGATATTCCAACATTACCTCGGGATTGGTTAAATCAATACCATCGAATAAATAAATATAAGGAACAGTTGAAAAAAGAACATAGGCAATCAGCAACATACCGAAAAAACGGTACTCATCCATCATCACCGTCAATGATTTCTTTATCGTCCCCCAAGCCGTAAATTGCGGATAAAACTGATCTGACATTTTGCTCCCCCTATCCCGTTTATTATGATTTTTTCATTTGTTCTCAGATAAACCAATATCCGGCAAATTTAATCATTAGTCAATCATGGCTCAATCATTCAACCGCAATCAGCGCGGCCGTTACCTTACGACCTTCCTGTAAAAGCACATTATAGGTCCGTGCCGCAGCGCCCGTATCCATTACCTCAACTGCTATTTTCTTATCAGCACATTCGGTCATAATATCTTTGGGCAAAAACGCCATGCTTTTCCCCATACCGACAATTAGAATTTCTATAGACTGATAAGCATCAAAAACAGGCTTCAAATTCTCGATGCTAATGTCATCCTTGTTCATGACATCCCACGGGTAAAACCCACTTGGCGTAACCAGCATTGAACCCTCAAACCGGCTTTCGCCCATACGAAACCCGCCATCCCCGTATCCGGCGATAAAGGCATCCTCACTTGATGTTATTTCAGTAAATTCCATTAGCGGAACTGTTCCGGAATGGCTTCTTTGCCGTCTTCTGCTTTTTCTTCCGGCTCGCGTCTAAGCTCAAACCACAAAAGAACCGGGGAAGCGATGAATACGGAAGAATAAGTTCCCACAAAAATCCCCCAAATCATGGCCGCCGTAAAACCGTGAATCACCTCTCCACCAAAATAGAAAAGCGCCACAAGCGCAAGTAGCGTCGTCAGGGACGTCATAACGGTCCGTGTCAATGTTTCATTGAGGCTAAAATCAATCAGTTCCGGCAGTTCCATTTTTCTGAATTTTCTCAAATTCTCGCGGATGCGGTCATAAACTACCACTGTATCATTAAGCGAATAACCCACAATGGTCAGGATCGCCGCAATAATTGATAGGTTAAATTCAAGCTGGGTTAAACTGAACATTCCAACAGTCAGAATAACATCATGAAGCAGCGCAATAACCGCACCAAGGCCAAATTGCCACTCGAAGCGTATCCAGATGTAAAAAAGCACTGCACCAACCGCGAGCAATACCGACATAACACCGGATTCAATGAGCTCACCTGACACCTTCGGTCCCACAGCTTCTGTGCGTTGAAAGGTCACCGTGTCGCCATATTCTGCCTCCAGTGTCTGCCGCACAAGGGCGACGACTTCGTTAAGCGACTTATCTTCCTGATATTCAATGCGAATAAGAACCTGACTATCATCGCCAAAGGTCTGAAGCGCGACATCACCCAATCCAAGATTACCCGTCAGGGTTCTTAGCTGGCTTAAATCCGCTGTATGATCCGTATGGGCTTCAATAAGAAAGCCCCCTTTGAAATCGATACCGAAATTCAAACCTTTTTCAAAATAAAGAAAAATTGACGCGATAATCATAAGCCCGGAAACCACGTATGCAATTTTACGCACGCTTACAAACGCAATCTTCGTATCCTGAGGAACAAGTTTAAGTAACATCTGATTATTCCTCCATTAAAGCTTTATGGTTTCGGGGCGTTTTTTTCGCACCCATGTAACAACCATCAATCGTGAAAGGCTTACCGCCGTAAATACGGACGTGAAAATACCCGCTGCCAATGTCACCGCAAACCCTTTGACCGGGCCTGATCCGAACTGGAACAGAATAAGCGCCGCAATCAGGGTTGTCACATTGGCATCAACAATTGTCCCGAAGGCACGCCCGTAGCCAATATCAACTGCGGATAGTACATTTTTGCCGCGGGCCAATTCCTCGCGAATTCGCTCAAAAATAAGCACATTGGCGTCAACGGCCATCCCGACTGTCAGCACAATCCCGGCAATACCCGGAAGCGTGAGTGTCGCACCAAACATCGAAAGAACACCAAAAATCATTAATATATTAACCGCAAGGGCCGCGTCGGCGATGATGCCAAAGAAACCGTAACTCAGAACAATAAAGATCATGACGGCCGCAAGACCGATAACGGCCGCTATTTCACCCGCAGCAACAGAATCCGCACCCAAATCAGGACCAACTGTCCTCTCTTCGATAAAATCCAGTGGCGCCGGGAGGGCACCGGCACGAAGCAACAACGCAAGGTCATTTGCTTCCTGTACTGTAAAACTTCCGGTTATGATGGCTGACCCCCCGAGGATGGCCGTATTGATACGCGGAGCGCTGATCACTTCACCATCAAGTATAATGGCAAAAGGTTTACCAACATTTGCGCGGGTCGCGTCGGCGAATTGCTTGCCGCCCCTCGTATTGAAAGTGATGCTAACGGCGGGTTGGTTATTTTCATCGGTTGAATAAGTGGCGTTTACCAGATCTTCACCGGAAACCATGACTTCGTCGCGAATGGCGTACTGATAAAGCGGTTGACCATTTTCATCTTTTTCAAGGGACGGATAAATTGTTGTCCGCGGGGGTGTACGTCCGCGCATAATATCTTCCTGGCTCACAGCAAGATTAGTCAGATGGAAATTCATCGCCGCCGTTGTTTCGATAACATTTTTTATTTCTTCCGTATTATCCACACCAGGAAGCTGCAAAAGAATTCTATCCTCGCCATTTTGCTGAATAGTTGGCTCTTTCGTTCCAGTACCGTCAATCCGGCGTCTTAGCACTTCAATTGACTGCTGCACTGATTGTATTTTCTTTTCTAAAATCGCCGCTTCTGAAAGAGAGATGTTTATTACGGCACCATTTCCTTCTTCAATAACGATATCATCTGTACCCACATTGGTCAGGCTTGCCCCCACCTTAACCGCTGCATCCCTTATTATTTCCAGCGCATCTTCCCGTTGCTCAGGGTTTGTGAGCGTGATGACAAGCCCCTCGCCAACGACACGGTATCGGTGAAGAATATCAGCATCCCTAAGATCGTCGCGTAAGCTCTGCCCTTTATCCAACAGCAATTTTTTTATTGTTTCCGCTGTATCCACTTCAAGCAGAAAATGTGCGCCGCCCTGAAGGTCAAGACCAAGGGTTATCTGGCTGCTTGGAAGAAAACCGGGAAGATTCTCAATTTGTTCATTGGTGAGGAAATTTGGCAGCGCAAGCATAATCCCGATAAGGGACGTGAGAATAATTGAAATAACCTTCCAGCGCGGGAAATCGAGCATCTTTTGATCCGTTTATATTTGACTATTTCTTATCGTCGTTCGCCGGTTCCGGTTTTCCCATCACCTGACTGATCGTTGAACGAACAACCTTCACTTTAACATCGCGTGCGATTTCCAGTTCTACTTCATTTTCGTCAATCACCTTGGAAACCTTGGCCATGATCCCACCTGATGTAATTACTTTATCACCCCGTTTCAAGCCTTCTACCATGGCTTTATGTTCCTTGGCGCGTTTCTGTTGAGGGCGTATCAGGAGAAAATAGAAAACCACAAAGATCAGGATGAAAGGGATAAAACTTTCAAAACCCCCTATGCCACCACCTGCGGCCTGCGCATATGCTTCGGAAATAAACATTTTTCGTTTCCTTGATTTTATTTATTAAATTAATCTATTGGATATAAGCGTATGGCACGTTAAAAACAAGGATAAAGGCGCAAAAACAAAGATAATGTTGCTAAATTGAAAGAAACGGAAAAATGCCAGATATTGACAACGATACATTAAACCGCATTGCTGATGCATTGGACCGGCTTGCGCCGAAAGCGGATATAGCGCCAACATTGGAAGGGGCTGATGCCTTTATATGGCATATAGAACCGGATCGGTTGATTCCGATAAAATCAGTTAACCATGTTGACCTTGACCTATTGAAAGGAATTGATCACGTACGCGACATACTGATTGAAAATACAAAACAATTCGCAAACGGATATTCGGCAAATAATGCACTTCTCTGGGGGGCGCGGGGAATGGGTAAAAGCTCGCTTGTAAAAGCTATCCACGCCACAACAAAAAATATCGCTCTTATCGAAATTCACCGTGAGGACATACCAAGCCTGCCACGATTGCTTGATATTATCAGGAAAAGCAACCGTCGGTGCATTCTGTTTTGCGATGACCTTTCTTTTGATCATGATGATGGCACATATAAATCACTGAAAGCAGTGCTTGAAGGCGGAATAGAAGGACGTCCGAAGAACGTCGTTTTTTACGCCACCTCAAATCGCCGTCATTTGATGCCTCGTGAGATGATGGAAAATGAAAGGTCAACGGCTATCAATCCTTCCGAAGCAACAGAAGAAAAGGTATCGCTGTCAGACAGATTTGGATTGTGGCTGGGATTTCATAGTTGCAATCAGGAAGAATATCTTAAAATGATCGATGGCTACCTGGACCACTATAACATTCCTGCGGACAGGGAAACCGCCCGTGCGGAAGCCCTGACATGGTCAAGGACGCGCGGCGCGCGTTCAGGCCGGGTGGCATTTCAGTATATGCAGGATTTAGCAGGCAGAATGGATATCAATCTAAACAAGTAATGTAAAAAAATATTTATGCATCAATAAGATACAAACTATTCTTTACATCGTCCTTTACCAGAATTTTGAAATTCTTTTTGACGTTCGAATTCTTCGAAAAGGTTGTTTCCTTCACAGGGGTACTCATCCCTTGAAGATAATATTCCACATTAAATATATCGGTACATTTTTTCATTTTACTAACTCAAAGTTGGAAGCGGGTAAAGAGAATCGCTATTAACTTTTTATACCTCATAATGTTTACAGTTTAATTAAACCGAAATTAAGGCAACCTTCAGGGTAACACATAAAAAGGCCGGAGAATATCTCCGGCCCTCATATAATACATTAAGATGAGTATGTAAAGCTATGTTTTATATGATGGTTTAGAAACCACCCATGCCACCCATACCACCCATGCCGCCCATATCAGGCATTGCAGGGGCTGACTTCTCTTCAGGAATTTCAGCAACCATTGCTTCCGTTGTGATCAGAAGACCGGCAATTGATGCTGCATCCTCAAGCGCTGTACGAACGACTTTAGTCGGGTCAATAATACCAGCGGCAACAAGGTCTTTATATTCACCCGTCTGCGCATCATACCCAAAATTCACATCATCGCTTTCTTTCATTTTACCGGCGATAACGGCACCATCGCTTCCTGCGTTTTCAACGATCTGACGTGCAGGTGCTTCAAGGGCGCGGCGAACAATATCAACACCGACCGTTTGATCAGCATTATCACCTTCGACACCTTCAAGTACACGTGTTGCATATAGAAGCGCTGAACCACCACCAGGGACAATTCCCTCTTCAACAGCAGCACGCGTTGCGTGAAGCGCGTCGTCAACACGGTCTTTGCGTTCTTTCACTTCAATCTCAGTTGCACCACCAACTTTAATAACAGCAACACCGCCAGAAAGCTTCGCTAGACGCTCCTGGAGTTTCTCACGGTCATAGTCAGAAGAAGTTGCATCAACTTGTGTGCGGATCTGAGTGCAGCGTGCTTCGATATCAGCTTTTGCACCAGAACCATCAACGATTACAGTATCTTCTTTAGTGATATTGACGTTTTTCGCTTTACCAAGCATATCAAGCGTTACAGTTTCAAGCTTGATACCAAGATCTTCGGAAATAACCTGGCCACCTGTCAGAATTGCGATATCTTCGAGCATTGCTTTACGACGATCACCAAAGCCAGGTGCTTTAATTGCAGCAATTTTCAGACCACCGCGTAACTTATTAACGACGAGTGCAGCGAGAGCTTCACCTTCAACATCTTCAGCAATGATAAGAAGCGGACGACCTGATTGAGCAGCAGCTTCAAGTAGCGGAAGCATAGTTTGAAGATTTGATAGCTTTGCTTCATGAAGAAGAATGTATGGGTTTTCAAGTTCCACAGACATTTTTTCAGCATTTGTAATGAAGTATGGTGAAAGATAACCACGGTCAAATTGCATACCTTCAACAACGTCAAGTTCAGATTCAAGGCCTTTTGCTTCTTCAACAGTGATTACACCTTCTTTGCCAACTTTTTCCATAGCATTAGCAATCATGTCACCAATTTCTTTTTCACCATTGGCAGAAATAGACCCAACCTGTGCAACTTCTTCGCTTGTTGAAATTGGTTTTGATCGTGATTTAAGTTCTTCTGATACTTTTCCAACGGCAAGATCAATACCACGGCGAAGATCCATCGGGTTCATTCCTGCTGCAACAGATTTGAAGCCTTCACGGACCAAAGCCTGCGCAAGTACAGTAGCTGTTGTTGTACCGTCACCGGCAACATCATTTGTGCGTGATGCGACCTCACGAACCATTTGAGCGCCCATATTTTCATATACGTCTTTAAGTTCGATTTCCTTGGCAACGGAAACGCCGTCTTTTGTGATGCGCGGCGCGCCGAATGATTTTTGTAAAAGAACATTCCGGCCTTTAGGACCCAATGTTACCTTTACTGCGTTTGCAAGAACATCAACACCAGCGACAATACGTCCACGGGCATCTGTTCCAAATTTTACGTCTTTAGCAGCCATTTTTTATATCCTTTTCGTTAATTAACTGCGGGATCGTTATTCAACGATACCCAAAATGTCTGATTCTTTCATAATCAACAGCTCTTCACCGTCGACCTTAATTTCTGTGCCGGACCATTTGCCGAAAAGTACTTTGTCACCAGCTTTTACGTCAAGCGCTGTTACTTTACCATCGGCACCTTTAACGCCGTTACCTGCGGCAACAACTTCACCTTCGCTTGGTTTTTCCTGTGCTGTGTCAGGGATGATGATACCACCCGCTGTTTTAACTTCATTTTCTACGCGACGTACAAGTACGCGATCATGTAAAGGACGAAATCCCATTTTCATTACCCCTTCTTTTGGGTTGTTAACATTAATGTTTAAATCATGTATTTTAGCACTCTATGCATTAGAGTGCTAAAAGCTGTATTGAACAGATAGTCCTTTGCTGGTGAGAGTCAAGACGTGTAAACAAAAAAAATCATATTTTTTTATCAGATCACCAAATATATAAGAATAGTCGTAAAACCAATCAACAGAGCATACGGAAGTTGGGTGATCACATGGTCCATGTGATCACTACCCGCACCAATTGATGAAAGAACTGATGTATCAGAAACCGGTGATGAATGATCACCGAAAATTCCGCCCCCAATTACAGCGGCGATGGCCTTATAAACAATTGGGTCGTTAGCAACACCACCCGAAAATCCGTAAGCAATCGGCAGCACAAACGGGATCATCAATGCAAAAGCGCCCCATGATGTACCGGTGGAAAAAGAAATGGCCGCCGTAATAAAAAATGTTGAAGCAACCAGAAGCGACGGGGTCATAAAACCTTCTGATACTGCCATGATGAATTCAGCGGCGCCTAATCCTTTGGTTACCGTGTTAATGCAATAGGCCAAGGCGGTGATAATAAGCGCAGACATCACACTTTTTGATCCCTTTACCCCAATTTCAGTCAGGTCACTGAAATTTTTAGCATATCCTTTTATATATAATGAAACTCCCAGATAAATCACCGCAGTGATGAAAGCTTCCGATATTTTAAGAGTGCCAAAAATAAAATAACTTGTGATCACAGTGCCAAAAACAATAATGATCGGAACCGCAAAATCGAAAAAAAGACTTGGGTTTTCCTGAGTTTGCTCAAATATATCGTCTTCATCATCCTCACTGACCATTGGAATGGCGCCGTCGCGCAGTACCTTGCCTTCCTCCGCCGCTCGCGTTTCCGCTTTTTTCATAAATCCGAAATCCGGCAATATCTCAAGACATATCAGAAGCGTGAATAAAATCAGAAGCATAGGATATACATTATAGGGGATAGAACTCGCAAAAAGCTCTATGGCCTCATCTATATTGGAAACAGGGCCACCCTCAATAGCGATCAACCCCCCTATATAAGCACCCCATGACATAAATGGCACAAGCACACAGACACTCGCCGTAGTGGAATCAAGAATGAAGGCAAGTTTCTCACGCGAAATTCTCGCCCTGTCAGATAGCGGACGCATTATCGGCCCGGTCATCAGCGGGCTAAAATAATCATCAACAATGAAGAAACCGAGCAACCATGTTGTGAATTTGACCTGCTTTGGTGACGTTCCGGTACGCGAGACCTTGTTGGCAAACGCGACCAGAACACCGGCGCGTTTGAACAATTCAAATAAAATGCCGATAAACATGATAATCACGCAAATACGAATAAATTCACCGTCCAGGCTATTGGCGATCAGTCTGACGAAACCACCCGCAGGATCGAACCCCATAAGTGCGGCAGCAGGATCAAAATCCATCATAACCACACCAATTAAGGACCCCGCAAACAAGGAAAAAATAGCGCTTCTCGTTAGAAAAGCCGTCACAATGGCAAATAAAAGTGGTGCCAGTGACCAGATGCCATAATTAATGATGGATTCCATACTACCCTCAAATTTTCTTTTTGAGGGATATTAGAGGTAGAAAATGAACTTGTACAGCAACAAGCCCAAAAATCTAAATCACACTGAGCAGGAGATCACTGCCATCTTTTACTTCTATAAATTTTACACTGCCGTCCGCGGGCGATACCATATTGCTCCCGTCTGGAACAATACGATCTGGATCACGATAAAAAAAGACATAAAGCCTTCATCTATATTGCCGGAGGTCACCCATTCAGCTACCTGATCCGTTGGCCAGCGCTTTTTCGGTGTTAATAGCTCTAAAATTACCGGTGCTGGATAGGGAAAACGTACAACCCACGAACCTATAATAATTGCTCATATGGTCAGAAGTCCAATTTGCCAAAGGAAAGTTGTTTTTTGTATCATTTCCACCCTTTCATCACCGAGGCGAGCCATGTTCCTTTATTTTCTAGCTAGGCAGTATACTTCGGCGCTATAAATTTTTTCTTAAGAAAGTTGGAAATTGAACTTAAAATCTGCTTCAAGCCCCAAGCGATAAATTCAAGCGCTATTTTCCCAGTTTTTTTGGGGCGCGGGCAATGAAATATGCAACGGTTCCCTTTAGGGTTGGCGGGAACGCAATAACATCAACAAGTTGCTGATATTCTTCGGACCCCCACGCGCTTTTATAACCCGAATTACCCATCCCGTTATTGATATAAGTTACCTTTCCTTCTTGAATGGTATCTTTTATCATCCCAAGTTCCAAGTGATGACCGGTTCTGAATTTCGCGAAATCTGCGTCATAACTTGAAGCCAGCATATATCGCTCCTTACCGGTATCAATACCGGAAATGTAACTCACCGGTCGCTCATCAACATATAGCATCCAAACATTCATCGCTTTTCGGAACCATTCATCAAGCACAAGCCCGTTCCAGAAATACTGATGGTCGGGACCGATAAAATGGGCATCACCCTCGTCTGAAACCCATGCCTTACTTTCCACATGTTCAAGTTCCTCGAAGACTGTTTCCCAATCTGCAACAGACAGATTTTTATGATGGCGAATTTCGACGTTGCCCAAGTCTTCCAGCCTTCTTCTATAATAAGCCGTTTTCTTTTTTCTGTTTTTGCTTAGGCCCGCATAATATTCATCATAATCTTCAGGGACTTCCATCCCGAAATCATGTCCCATGGGTGATACAATAAACCGCCAGCCCCGTTCCTTAAGAACCTTCAATACCTCCTCGATAAACGTATCCGATTTGACAATTGGGCCAAGCCGAACGCCGCACACTTTCTTTATTTCACACAGATAATCCGCTGTCTGATTAACTAGTTCTTCGCTGGTTGAATTATAGGGGATACCACGCCGCGGAAAAAACTCACCGGCCAACGCCGCAAAATAAAATGGTCCTCTTTTTTGAATGGTATAGGGTAAAATGGCTATGCCGCCATTCTGATCAGAAAAATATTTGTATATCAATCCGCCCAATCGTGTTCTATCACCACTGAAATACATGCTCCATCCGTCAAACCAAGACTTACGCATAAAGGCACATTCCTGCGGACATGTTTGATAGATTATCTGCCAGCAGTTATTCGCTTCTTGATCAACCATATTTTCCTGCCCCCTACTCAGGATCATATTCTTAAAATTCAGGTTCATATACATTTTTGGCGTCTTCGACTTCCAGAACCCAGAGATCCTCATCAAATCCCTTTTGTCGCTCTATATATTGATCCGCTTTCTTTTCCGCTATCCAATCTTCACCGAGTGGTTGAAACCAGATCAGTTTGCCGTTTTCATCGCGGCTCTGCACATATATCCTGGCACCTTTTGATGGCACATAGTGCTTGATCAAAATCTGCCCTCTTTCATCGTCCCCGCGGTGTACAACGACGGCGCTGGCAAACATCGCTTCGCAGCGCCTTATTTCCGCAGCAACAAGAAGTCCTGATTTTAATCTATATTCAAGTACCATCTATGCTTTCTTACGATCCTTCGCTGAAGAACGACGCCCCATACCAACCGTCTTACTGCTTTCTTTTTTCAGGTCCTCAAGGCCAACTGAAATTTTTTCTCTTTTTTCGTCACTCATTGGTGCTATTTTTTCCACCTGCTCAATCAGCCTGTCCAGCCCTTCGGCGACAGCATCAAATTTGTCGGCCACATTATCCGATGCTTTCGATATCGCACCCAGATCACCAGCTGTTTTGTTAAGGTCATCCAGAATGGTGTCTTTGTGCAGTGCCGCTAAAGTGGCCTTGTTCACTTCTTCATTAAGTGACGTGATCATTTTTTCCATTTTTTCAGCAAGTGTTTCAAAGCTCTTATCCTGATGCGTGTCTATCTTTTGCTGAATATCGGAGATCTTCTTCGCATAACCATCAAACCGTTCAGTCAAATCCCTACTAACTTCTGTCGATTGTTTTGCTGTATCACTAACAATTCTTTGAAGCGTTTTAGATTGCGCCTCTGTCGCTTCTGCGATCTTTTTAACATAATCATCCATTGTTTTGACAATAAGGCTATTTACCGCGTCTTCTTGTTTTTCATTGATCGCTTTAGAGACATCTTTAAAGGAAGAAACCGTTTTGTTGAGTGCTGTTTCAATCGATTTGAAATCTTCGTTTTCAATTTCATCCGGTTTATATTCAAAAAGATTTTCAATCATCTTCACCACTTCCATTGCACGGTGATGAACATGCCCGATGGTTATTCTGAACAATGCCGTGAGAAGAACGCCAATACCCATACATAGCGCAAATGAGCAAACCCCCATCAGGAAGACTTCATTGCCAATCAGGCTTTCGGAAGCACCCTGAAGTGAGCCAGCGAATGAAAGAATAAAAAGAATAAAGCCGATCCCCATTAAAACGCGCGGCATTGGGCGGAAGAACCATACTGAAAGACGGGAATTAAGTACCCTGTCTATCAAAAATATTTTTGACGCCGGAATAAGTACGCTGACAACCGGGGGATTAACGGTTTGCGCTTTTCCTTTTTCAATGAAATTAGTTTTCTTCCTGATGTCTTTTTCCTGTTTCTCGACGATATATGCCGCATAGGGCACAGCGAATTCCGAGTAAACCAATTTGAAGTCGGACATTGCCTTCAAAAATTTTTCTTTTGTCACCGGGTGCGCCTTATCACTCGCACGGGGTAATTCCGCAATACAGGTTTTAAGCTTAATCAGGCCGAAAATATTAGAAATTGCCGGCAATAAAAATGCTATGAAAAACATCAATAATGCAAAAGTTGACCAGTAGCTGGCGACGCCCCACAGAGAACTTCTTGCAAGAATGAGTGTGAAGTTTCCTTGTACCTCAATATCGAAAACCATTCTTAAAACAGAAAATAATGACGAATTAAAAAAATAAGCCGTTGTCGCTGTCAACATCAACGCAATCATAAAAAGGAGGTTTCTTGGTAAATTATCTGTATTGTCTTGCATTCTTCTCGCTCTATCGATTGTTCAATATTCAGGTGTTCAATTTTAACGGCAATTGTTTAATTTAGTTATAACAATCCGGACAAAATCTGGTTTATCATAACATTATGATTTATTTGATTAATTTGAAGACTTTGTAATTTTTTCATAGACTGGGGGATAATTGGCAACCGAATTTTTCCAATTCCTGACGTCTTCGACATAATGACGGCCCGCTGCATGAAACTTTGGCCAGTCGGCAGATGCTTCCACCAGTTCGCCCACTTTTTTTGCAAGTGCAAGCGGATTGTCCGGCTCAAACAACACGCCCGTTTTCCCGTCTTCTATCAACTCACGGTGACCACCGATATCTGATGCGGCAACAAGTTTATGCTGCGCCATCGCTTCAAGCGGTTTTAACGGTGTCACAAGATCAGTCAATCTCATTTTCTTTCTGGGATAAATGAATATATCCACCAAATTATAATAATCCTGCACTTTATCATGGGGTACCCGCCCGGTAAAAATGACGCGGTCTCCGAGATTTAGTTTACTGGCCTGATCCTTAAGAGCTTTTTCCATGGGGCCGCCACCGACCAGCAATAAACAGGCATTCGGCACTCTTGTAATTACAGACTTCATCGCATCCAGCAAAATATCAAGTCCTTCATAATCATAAAATGACCCAATGAAGCCGAGCACCGTCATATCTTTAATATTCAGCCTTTCCTGAAGATCAGGGTTTGCTTCATGCGGGCCTGAGAATTTCGAAATATCAACGGCATTAGGGATAAGGGTAATCTTATCTTCCGGTATCCCCCGGCTGATCAAATCCTGCTTGAGACCATCACATATGGTTGTCACCGATGCGACATTTTTCACAACATAGGTTTCCAGCCACTTCGTGATATTGTAGCGCAGATCGCCTTCTGTCCCGTTGCCATTACCAACTGCAGCATCCTCCCAGAACGCGCGGATTTCATAATGAACGGGAATGTTTAACTTCCGTCCTACATTAAGGGCCGCAAGTCCATTCAAAACGGGAGAGTGTGCATGGATGATATCAACCTTCTCACGTTTGGCGATTTCCTCAACACGTTTTTCAAGTGTTTTAACAACATACCATTGATTTATGATCGGAAGCTTACTTAGGAATTTTGAGCCGACAGGTGTCCGGTAAAATTTGAGGCCACTTACGGTTTCACTGTCCTGAAAAGGTGCCGTATGTTTGATACCGGTGACATGAAGGGTTTCGTACCCCAGTTTTCTCTGTTCAGATAAAATCTGGAAAGTCCGAAATGTATATCCGCTGTGAAGCGGGATTGAATGATCCAGAACATGAAGGATACGCATTATGCCGCCTCCCTCTTTTTACTGAATTCTTGCAATGTCCGCTCAATGCATTTTCCCATTAGCTCCATACCGCGTTTCCAGTTATGGTGACTAAGAACACGCGCGCGGCCCGCCTCAGAAAATTTTCTTTGCTTATCTTGATCCGCGAAAAGGCTCATAATTTCATCCGCATATTCCTTCGGACTTGTCGCAGCGAGGATATGTTCACCGACGATCGCATCAACCCCTCGTGCCGCCAGGTGACTTGATACAACAGGAAGTCCCATTGCCATGCCTTCAAGTATCTTGTTCTGGGTTCCCCTTGCAATCACCAACGGGGCGACCATTACCTGACATGATTGAACATGTTGCCTTATGTCGTCCACGGTGCCCGTAACCAGTACACCTGGTAGGTCATTTAGTGCCAAAACAGACTTCGGTGGTGCCGCACCAATAACCTTGAACGTCACATCGGGATATTTTTCACGAATGACTGGCAAAACGTCCCGGCAGAAATTGATGATGCATACCTCATTTGGGTAATAATCCATGCGCCCGACAAAACAGATGCTATTTTTTTCATATTCAACATTAATCGGTTTGAAAAAATCGCTGTCAACGCCATTCGGGAAATAACCACTCGCAACACCCGTGTTGTAACTATCTAAAGTTTCAACCTCAAAATCTGTGGCACAGCTACAAAGGTCAAACAGTTTTGCCAGTCTTTTTTCGTCCCTCTCAAGCTTCCTGCCTTCAAGTGCATAACCCCAGCTTACCGGCCATTTTTTATAATCCACATAAGCAAGCCATTTTTGGCTATCCATATCACAGAAATCAAGCATCTTGGCGGTATCTGTCACATGCTCAACATACTGGGCCGCGGAAGAACTGAACACGACAATCAAATCATACTTATTTGCATCAAGCAGATGATTAACTTTTTTTTGCAGTTCAGCCGAATAAAAATAACCCATTGACGATGGGTCCGTTGATAGAAGTCGGGAGACCATCCGCAAATTTTGCAGCATCTCATTGACCTCAACCAAAATGAACTTATGACAATAATCTTTTATGCCCTGACATTCTTCTGTTTCCTGACTGGATCTGGAAAGGGATGCGACCGTAACCTCATGCCCTTGTTCATACAAATATTTGACCATGTTGAATGATCTTATTTTATCACCACGGGTTGGTGGATATGGAAATCGGTGGCTTAAAAAAAGTATTTTCACAAATTTACCTAAATTCATAATTGTCGTTGAAACTACCCTGTATCAATTAACGCAAATATGTTAACAATTCCCTTGTCTTTTCAATATTTTCGGAAATTTTCTGTTTGGTGAATTCCTCTTGCTGGTTAAATCCAGCAGGAACCAAAATTCAATTTTACTCGGCCGCATTCTCTGGGGCTTGTTCTGCATTCTGGATTAACTCTTCCGCCTGCGCCAACCCCTCATCCACACTGTCTTCAGGCGCCCCTGCTTTCAACGCCCTCTGGAATGCGGATTTCGCATCCTCACCCTTGGTCTGCAGTAAAAAAAGCTCCCCCTGATAGATAAATGCATTTGCTTTTGTTCGCTCATCCAGTTTCAACTGATCAGCAAAAAGGTGACTATTGGGAAAATTACCGTCCTTGCGCGCGAGTTCAATAAGCTCAACTTGCAGCGGCAGTTTATCTTTCACATACAAAAGCCCCTCTCGTAACATGGGCCGAATTTTTTCAATCATATCGTTCAGGGCATAAGCATGCGATAAAAGGATATATACTTCCGCATCCTGATTATATAATTGTATTGATTTTTCAAGGTTTTCCTGCGCTGCAGCGGCATTTTCCTCCCGCAGGTATACCTGACCCAATGCTTTATAGCTAGCGTAATGGTCCGGGAATATCTGCGCCATCCTTAGAGCGGTTGTCTTTGCCTTGGCAATATTATTTTCGTTCAGATAAAAATCCATTAAACGAATCCGCGGTGATATTTTTCCGGGATTGGCGTTTGATGCTGTAACCAGATATCTTTCCGCAGATATGATGTCGCCATTGGCCACCGCGATATCATGCAATAATTCGTATGCGGGAATGTAGCTTTCATCCTGCGAAAGGATTTGATTTAAACTCGTAATAGCCCCGTTTTGATCACCATAACTCATTTCCAGTTTTGCGAGATTTAACCGCGCCTGATGAAAATTGCGGTCAATCTGAAGAGCACGGCGGAAATTGCTTCTGGCTTCTTCAATTTTCTTTTGTCCAAGATACGTCAGACCAAGTAAATTATACCCAATCGGGTTGCTTCGATCCTGTCCAATAATTCTCGCCGCTTTTTCGAAGGCATCCTCATATTTTTCTTTTGACAACTCTTCATAAGTTTCAACTATAAGATTTTGATCTATAGAGCTATTTTTACTAAATATATTCTCTATATCAAGCGATACGCCCGCAGACATTCCGCTACCAAAATCGTTAATCATCCTTCTTTGAATTTCGTTGATTTGCCCCAGGTCGAGTTTTGTTGCCCGATAAAGAAATTCTGTTCCCTTATCGTTATCACCCGCCAAAATATATGCATTTCCCAATAGCGGATAATCGGTGTCTTCAATCAGGTTATGATCAACAAGGTATTCAAGTGCCCGAACCGCTTCCCTATATTTGTTCTGCTGCATGAGCGCCGCTGCAAGCAACCTCCTCGCATCTACATGATCTGGTTCCCATCTTGTTAGTCGTTCTAGCGCCTCTTCTGCCTGAGAATAGGATTCTGTAGCGTAAGCGAGTTTCCCTTTAAGAAATAATGCGGGGGCGAAATCATCATAAGCTCGTCCAGCCTGATTGAGGTACCGCATTGCGGTTCTTACATTGTTCCCTTTTGCAAAGTTTGCCGCAATCATAAAATTAGCCAATGGATGTGCCGGATCCTTTGCCAATACCTTCCTAAGTATCTCTACCATTTCATCAAAATGCCCTAGGTCGTATAGTGCGGCGGCAAGCTGTATTTCCGTTTTTATATCGTCTGGCCTATAAAAATTTGCCCGTTCAAAATAGTGATAGGATTGTTCGGCACCAAATTTCCTATGAACCAACCTACCTTTAAGCATCAATAAATCGGCGTCCTTGGGTGCGAATTGCAGAGCCTTATCGACATTTAATTCAGCCTTTTCATACTCACCCATTCTGTCAAACAATTCCGCAAGCGGTGCATTAAGCTCCAGCCGGTCTTCCTGCAGGAATTGGTCCGCCTGATAATAATTAATGAATGCTTCTTTCAGATTAGACGCCTGATAGTAGGCATGGGCACGCAACAAATATACCTCGCCGTGATCCCTGAACGGGACTGACGCAAGTGTTACTTCATTTAGAATATCATCATATCTTTGTCTCAAAAAGTAAGCGCGGCCAATTTCTGCAAGTAAATCTGACCTTGGAATGCCCAGCTCTTCTGCGCGACCAAGTTCATGAAGGGCTATATCCCCGCTTCCCAAAAGATTATAATGTTTTGCAACGTCAAGATGGCGTTCTGCATTACCGTGATCATCAAATAATGCGCTCCATTTGTCCCTTGCCTCTTCCATTAATTTATAATGACGAAGTTCTTCTTCGGTTGGTGAACGAGGAACATACACATCATCTTCTGTCACTACTTCATTTAATTGAAAACCTGTTTCCTGAGCATAAGACAGATTAATGAGAGTACAGGCGGCAGCGCCCAAAAGACATAGATATTTGAAGCCTGAATTCATGACCTTCATTTTCTCCAAAAACTTACTTGTCGATACTTAGATTATATTGTTTGACCAATCCATAAAAAGTCGGCCTGCTGATCCCAAGTAGTCTTGCTGTTTCACTAATGTTTCCGTTTGAAAGTGATAATGCCTTAACTATGGCCTCTTTGTCATTCTTTTCTCTGATTTCTTTAAGATTTAGAGTTTCAATATGATCATCGCTATAGTCGATCTCAAGATCATTGAGGGATATTTTATGGCCATCACTCATGATTATTGCCCGTTTCACTTTATTTTCAAGTTCGCGGACATTGCCCGGCCAGTCATAAGACGCAATGGCGCGGCTGGCATTCTTATCAAACCCCTTTATTCTTTTTTCATATTCTTTTGCAAATTTATTCAGGAAGTTATGGGCGAGAAGCAAAGCATCGCCTTCCCGATCCTTAAGGTCCGGAATATTCACAACAATCTCACTCAATCGATAAAACAGGTCTTCACGGAATCTGCCATCGGTTATATGACTTTCCAGCTCCTGGTGGGTTGCACTTATGACCCTTACATCAACAGAAATTTCCTTACGACCACCAATCCGTTCAATTACACGTTCCTGTAAAAATCGAAGCAGCTTAACTTGAAGTGGCAGGGGAAGGTCGCCTATCTCATCGAGGAACAAAGTTCCCCCTTCTGCGAGTTCAATCTTACCTTTAACCTGCTTCACCGCACCGGTGAACGCCCCTTTTTCAAAACCGAAAAGTTCACTTTCAATCAGGTTCTCGGGAATAGCACCACAATTGATCGCCACAAAGGGCTGGTCTTTACGGTCGCTTAGTTCGTGCAGTGATCGCGCCAGCAATTCTTTACCCGTTCCACTTGCGCCCAATAGCAAAACGGAAACAGCAGTAGGAGCGACCCTTTCAATGATGCTGCAAATTTGCTCCATCTTTTGAGAAGCCGTGACAAGTCCTGGTAGCCTTGTACTCTGCTGTTTTCCCTGCAACAGTTTATTTTCTACTTCAAGATCATATAGTTTAAATGCGCGCTCAACAATGAAACCAATCTCATCGGCGTCAACAGGCTTCTGATAAAAATCATACGCACCGTTTGAAATTGCCGTTATAGCGCTTTCCCTTGCTTCATGGCCCGATGCGACAATAACTTTTGACATAGGGTTTATGGTTAGGACCTCATTCAACATCGCGAACCCCTCGGTAGTGCCGTCGGGGTCGGGTGGCAATCCAAGATCAAGCAGAATTACGGGAAAATCATACCGGTTCAGCATTTCCATCGCCGATTTCCTTTCCCCTGCAATTGATATATCGTAATTTTCAAAGTTCCACTTATATTGTCGTTGCAGACCTTCGTCATCTTCGATAACCAGCAATTTTCTTTTTTGGTCGCTAATTTTACTATTCCTTTTTCAGATAGACCGTCACAGTTGTTCCCTTGCCCGGCTTGCTTTTCACTTCCATTCGACCACCCATACTTTGAATCAATTGGCGGCTTTCGTAAGCCCCTATCCCGTAGCCCCCTTCTTTTAATGACCGAAAGGGTCTGAATAGTTCATTTCTTATGAAATCATAATCCATACCTTCTCCGCAATCCCTTACCTTTAAAATGGCAAAATTATTATTCTGCGTCAGCGAAATTTCAACCGGCACCTCAGTTTTAGTAGCATCTATCGCATTTTGTGTAATATGTACCAATACTGTATCCAGATTTTCTTCATTTAAAAGCGCGTTGACTTCCTCAGAGTTCTTGTAGTTAACATTTTGACCGGCCGCTAAAAACTTTTTAACGCGCGCATCAACAATATTATGAACATCCTGAACGGATAATGTTTTGGATTTTGATGGCTCCTGAATGATATTGATGCGTGACAAAAGATCATTCATTTTTTCAACTGTATTATTCACTGTATGTTTCATATCCTGTTGAAAATCAGGGTTATCAGCATATTTCTCCGCATTTTTGTTTAACAGCGAAAGCTGGCTGGCCATATTTTTGATATCGTGAATGACAAATGCAAATTTACGGTTAAATGCTTCAAATTCCGCAGCGATTCCAAGTGCATTTGAAGTTTCCTGTTCAACAAGATAACTGGCTACCTGTAAGCTCACAGTTCTCAGGATATCAATTGTTTCCCAATTAAGCTCTTTTATGGCTCGAGGCTGGTATAACACGATGAAACCTTTAAGTTCTTCATGGTGAATAAGCGGAATAACCAACCAGAGCTCAGCTTCCTCTGATAACCAAGTTGGAATATCGCAGTCGGATCCGGGAATTTTTCCGTCTTCGACATCGTTGAGATCAACAATCCAATGATATTTTTCCATAAACTCGACAAAATGACTATTAGCATCCAGATCCTCGTCAATATCATGTATAAAATTCCAACGCGCTACCCTTGAATATGTATCCGGCTGCTCCTTGTACCAAAGTGCGCCACCACGGCTATCCATAATATTTGCAACGGCTTTAATCGCACGCTCCTGAAGGTTATAGTGATCCTCCGATGCTGTCATCGTCTGAATAAAACGCAACCATTCTTCACGGTAATCAAATTTATAAGCAAAGAAATACTTGTTAATCAAAACCAGAACTATTGATCGGATTCTGCCTGAATAGATAATGACCACGAAACCGACAAAAGCAGCAAACAGAAAACTGACTTGAAGAATTTTTCCCCAATCACCCCCGAAACTCTGAATGTAATACCCAAGTACCGATATCGCTATCAGGTATATTATACCGGCAACCAACGAGACCATATGAAAAGCAGCACGTCTTGATATACTGATCCCGACAGACCAGTTGGCCCCGCGTGAGACCGCAATTGCCATCAATGGCACGACAACAATATTTAATGCGCCCCTCGCCTCATAAAATTGTCTGTCAATAAGTGAATACAAGATTGAATCACTGTATAATAAAAATTCAAATGCGTAGATGGACCCTAATCCAAGACAGAAAAAACGTACGCCCCACCTGTTTTCGTATGCGATATTGCGGTAAAGGTTTTCGACAAGAAGCAGCACAGCAAATGCCATTATAAATTTATTATAAGTTGGCAGGTTTCCAATAATACCTTGCTCAAACAAACCCCATGATGCGCAAAAATCAATTGCTTCGATAATAACCCCAATCGACGCGATTATCGTAATAATATTGCCAACACTTTGGCTCAGGCGTTTATTATCCTGCGCGTTCCAGATCAGACGCAAATGATTATAAAGGAACATAATCCATAATATTCCTTTCATCCAATCCAAAAACGGCAATAAATATGAAATGGTGAGTAAAACCAGATTGGTCGTATAAGCCCCTGCGACAGCAGAGATCGAATGCGCGAGTGCCCAAGCCACACTGGCGATAACGGCAAAAAACAGCCACTTATTATCACCCCGAAACTGTTTTTTTTCAATGATCAGACCAAGCAGTATTGCATAAGCAATTGTTGCGACACTGTAAGTCAGAAAACTAAGGTTAAGAGTGAGGCTGCCCATGGGCGTTACCTAACACCGTCAGGCCATAACACCACGCGTATTGTCTGAACCAGGATAAGTAAATCAAGGAAAATGGAATAGTTTTTTATGTAATATAAGTCATATTCCAGTTTCCGGCGACTGTCTTCTTCCGACGCACCATAAGGGTAATTAAGCTGAGCCCAACCGGTAATCCCTGGCTTAACCGTGTGCCTTTTATCGAACATAGGTATTTTTTCCGTTAACTGCTCAACAAAAAACGGACGCTCCGGGCGCGGCCCCACGAAACTCATATCACCACGTAGCACATTGAATATCTGAGGGATTTCATCAATTCGGGTTTTGCGTATAAATTTTCCAACCAAAGTAACGCGTGCATCATTCTTTTGTGCCCATTGGGGAACACCATCGGCCTCAGCATTAACTGTCATACTACGAAATTTGAGAACATCAAAAGGTTGCCCCATCAAACCCGTTCTTTCCTGCCGGTAGAAAATTGGCCCGCTACTTGTCAGTTTTACCACCACAGCCGTGACAACCAGTAGCGGCATACTTGCAACAAGCAAAGTTGCGCTGGCAAATATATCAAACAACCTCTTTACAAAAAGATCTAATTTTTTTGTATTATCAAAACCGTCCGAAAAAATCATCCAGCTTGGATTAAACATCGCCAAATTAAGTGCGCCAACCTGCCTTTCAATAAAACTTGCTGCTTCCGAAATGTATGTTCCGTTCATTTTACAGGCAAGTAGATCACTGACCGGCAATGTGCCGCGCCTTTCTTCGATCGCCACAACAATTTCCTGACAGGCCTCGTCTTCAACGAATTTTTGAAAATCCTCTATCTCGCTAAAATCTGTCGCATTTTCAATTTCATTTTCGTTTTCACCCATTCTAAAAAAAGCGATAAAATTGACGTTTGAAGTAGTTTTATCGTTGCTTTCAAGCACCCGTTTCGCCCTATTTCCCGCCCCCAGGACGATTACGCGTGTTTCAATGCTTTCATGATCAACAAAATGCAAAAAGAAAAACCGCACGGAAATCAGGAATAAAAAGGTAGAAATGATGGCATAGACCGAAACACTTCGCCATATTTCCACGTTCGGAAACATATATAATCCAACTGACACCGCGAAAAACGAAAGAACCATACTAACAGATAAACGCACAGCCGACATTTTAATGTCGCGACAAGTATCCAGACGATACAAGCCCGTTGCAAGCAACACCAAATAAACAATTACCACATAAAATATTTTTTCAACAAAATACTCCCCAAAAGCGGGGGCAGGTTCGCCAATCTGAATAAACCGGACCGCCATCGCCAACCATATGACAAGGTACAGCACGACACATTCAACCAGTGCAAGAACGAGAATGGATTTAGGGATGTAATGTTTAAATATTCTGATCATTAAAATTATTTTCAAATAATATGTTCATACGATGCCGCAAGGAACCTTATGTTTTAACCACACTATTATTTCACCTTGTCTGTTAATTTTATGTTACACGTCCAACTATAAATATTGAATCTTTACTATATCTCGATTAACGTATTGTTATTATTAATGTAAATAATTCGTTAACCTAACATAGCTTCGTGAAAAATCTGTTAAAGCCGAACTTAAAAACATCAAAAAATAGTGAAAAGAAATATTCATTTTTAATAATGAATTAAATGTATCATCATATAACCGTTAAAAATCTGAATAAGAGGCAAGATAATCATGAATAGCGTAAAAATAACGCCCGTTATACTTTCTGGAGGATCAGGCACGCGCCTTTGGCCCATTTCACGGTCATTATACCCGAAACAGTTATTACCCCTGATTTCTGAAAAAACCATGATTCAGGAAACAGTTGAACGGGTTAAAGATCACGAAAAATTTAACGCTCCTTTATTCATTGCCAACGAAGAGCATCGATTTATCATTGCTGAACAGCTAAGGGCCATCGGCTTTGAGGATTCAAAAATTATTCTGGAGCCTGAAGGGCGTAACACCGCACCCGCCGCAGCCCTTGCAGCACTTCAAATTCAGAAAACGGACCCAAACGGGTTAATGCTTATAATGCCGTCTGATCATGCCATCGCACACTCTGAAGCGTTTTTAACCGCAGTTAATATTGCAAAGGAGGCGGCGGTTAATCATAAATTACTTGCGTCATTTGGCATTGTACCGGACAAGCCGGAAACGGGGTATGGATATATAAAATGCGGCGAAAACCTTGAAGAAGTATACGGATGCAACATGGTTGATCAGTTCGTTGAAAAACCTGATTTAACGACGGCGCAGGAATATTTAAGCGAAGGGGGATACTATTGGAACAGTGGTATTTTTCTGTTTCCGGTCGCTCAGTACCTGGATGTTTTGGCAGCAAACGAACCGGAAATACTCGTAGCGTGCAAAAAAGCAATCGAAAAATCTGAAAGTGACATGGTTTTTATTCGTCCGGATAAAGAATCGTTCCTTGCCTCCCCTTCGGATTCCATCGATTACGCCGTCATGGAAAAAACCGATAAGGCAGCCGTTGTTCCGGTTGACATGGGATGGAATGACGTTGGCTCATGGAATGCCCTTTGGGATATTTCCGATAAAGATAGCAACGGCAATGTCATTAATGGTGACATCATTTCACATGATAGCAAAAACTGCCTGATGAGAACTGAGGGCCCGGCGATCGCGGCCGTGGGCCTTGAAGATTTAATCGTTGTCGCGACCAAAGATGCCGTACTCGTGTGCGATAAAAACAAAACCCAGGATGTTAAGGAAATCGTCGATCAACTAAAAGCGTCTGGTCGCGATGAACATATAAGTCATACTGTCGTCTATCGCCCATGGGGATCTTATCAGACATCAGATGCCGATGACCGCTTTCAGGTAAAGCGGCTTGTTGTTAACCCTGGACAGATACTTTCGCTTCAAATGCATCACCACAGGGCCGAACATTGGGTTGTTGTTCAGGGCACTGCTGAAGTGACCATTGATGATGAGGTTAAAACCCTGAGTGAAAATGAAAGCTGCTACATCCCGATCGGATCGACACACAGGCTTCATAACCCGGGCAAAATACCGCTTTACATTATTGAAGTACAGTCTGGATCCTACCTCGGAGAGGACGATATAGTCCGCTTTGAAGACACTTACGGAAGATCATAATAGAAACTCCCTTGTTTTTAACGATTGTTTTGTCCTATCTTATAGACAAAATAATCCGCAAACTAATTAGGGAACATTCAATGATCAATAAAATCATGCTTGCTATCGGCGCATGCGCGTTAATGACATCTGCGTCATACGCCCAAAGCTGCAAAGAAGCAGACATCGTACTGAAAAACGGTGTTGTTTATACCGTAAATGATAATCAACCAACCGCAGAAGCTATTGCCATCCTTAGCAGCAAATTAATTTACGTCGGTGACAATATTGGGGTGGAACGTTACGCCTGTGGTGATGCCAATGTCATTGATCTTGCGGGGAAAGCGGTTTATCCCGGCCTTATAGACGCCCATGGGCATCTATCAGGTGTCGGCTTTCGCGAAGTCAATCTCAACCTTCAGGGCATCAATAGTCTTGCTGAAGCGATCACAAAAGTGAAAGAATACGCCGACGCAAACCCTGACCTTCCGTGGATAGTCGGTCGCGGATGGATTGAAAAAGTCTGGCCGGAAAATCGTTTTCCAAATCGTCAAGACCTTGATGCAATCGTGCCGGACCGACCGGTTTATCTTACCCGCGCCGATGGCCATGCGGCAGTGATCAATACTGTTGCCATGAATATGGCGGAAATTACCGGCACGACCGAAGCACCAAGCGGCGGCGCGATTAATCTTGATGAAAATGGTGAACCAACCGGTATGCTTATTGACAAGGCGATGAACCTTGTTCGTCCGCTCATCCCGCCGGTATCACGTGAACAAAACAAAGAAGCGCTACGCGCGGCAACCGAACGCAATGTCAGTCTTGGCTGGACCGGTTTTCACAATGCCGGCACGACCTATAGCGAACTTGAACAAATGCGTGAACTACGCGCGGAAGGAAAATTAAAACACCGCGTTTATCAGGCGATCCGCCCGATGCTTTATCCGGAAGATGCGGAAATCATTTATCAGGCCGGCGGCGAAATAGATCCGGAACATTATGTAACCGCGCGCCAGTTTAAAATTACCGTTGATGGCGCGCTCGGCTCCCGCGGTGCCGGCTTTCTTGAGCCATATGCCGATTATGATACAGTTGGCTTAGTGCGGTATAACGAAGATGATCTTCGCCCCCTCCTTATCCGCGGCCTTGAAACAGGGGTACAGTTTCAGGTCCATGCCATTGGTGACGCGGCAAACCGCATGGTGCTTAATGCCTATGAACAGGCGTTAAATGCCGTACCAAAATCGAAACGTGCCGTCGCCGACCCGAGGTGGCGGATTGAACATGCACAAAATGTCCAGCCGGAAGATGTTGACCGTTTTATTGATCTGGATATTCTGCCGTCCATGCAGCCATCACACGCGATCGGGGATCTTCATTTTGCGGGCCAGCGCCTCGGCATCGACCGCTTGGCAAACGCTTATCTTTGGCGGACATTTATTGATAAAGGGGCGATTATCCCCGGCGGCACTGACCAGCCGGTCGAAATCGGTGACCCACGGATTGAGTTTTACGCGGCGATTGCCCGTAAGGATCTTGACGGCTATTCCGGCGAAGGATGGCACCCGGAACTTAAAGTCACCCGCGAGGAAGCCTTGAAGATGTTCACAATCTGGGCCGCTTACTCAGCATTTCAGGAAAATGTACTTGGGTCCCTTGAAGTAGGAAAATTGGCAGACATCAGCATTTTTGATAAAGATCTGATGACCATTCCTGAAAGTGAAATTATGTCGTCAAATAACGTCATGACCATCGTTCATGGTGAAATTGTTTATCAAAAATAACCCTGGCAAATAATAACCCTTCAGAAGGCCGCTAATAATTTTAGCGGCCTTCTTACTTTTGGCTTGCAATTTTATTATACCAGTTGTACCCTTATATCATATGGTACATATTAAAGAGTGAATATGGAAATAGTAATTGATATCGATGATCAAACACCGCTTTTTACCCAACTTATAGAACAGATAAAAAAAGCGGTTCAAAATGAATCGCTTTTAGCGGGAGATCCCCTGCCGTCAATTCGACAGCTTGCCAAGGATCTTGATTTGAATAATAAAACCGTCGCCAAAGCTTACCAGCTTCTGGAGCGGGATCAGGTAATCGTTACGCGTGGATATAGGGGAAGCTTCATTCACGAGCATGCCAAAATAAACAGTAGTAGAGATCTAAATGCATGGATCTCAAGTGAAATAACAAAAGCAATAGAAACTCTAAAAGCATCCGGCGCCACTGATAGTGAAATCAGAATCGCATTTACTGAAGCCATGAACAATGATTCAAACGAGAATTAAAAAATGACCGTTACAATAATTTTATACATCGCCATAATATGTCAAATATATTTGCTGTCCTATTTTTTTCCACAAAAAATAATAGACCGGATAAATTATGTTCTTTCTCATTACCCGGCTTCCACCCATCCGAAGCTTTATCCAAGTGAAAATAGCGCAGAAAAGGCAACAAGTAGATTAAAGCAATTCAAATTACTGACCAGATCTACAATAATCTTGGGGTTCGCATTATCGCTTCTGGCGGTATTTACAAAGACCAAAATCAACGACGTGATGGTTTTTTTCTTTAGTATGCTTCAAGTTCTGCCCTTTATCCTGTTGGAGATATCCGAACTCAAGTATTATAAAATGATGCGTAAGGAAAACACTTCAAATAAACGGACTGCAGTTCTTAAACCCCGGCGCTATTTCAATTACATATCCCCTCTCAAATTTTCGGTTGCCGTGGCTGCCTTAGGCATATACATCGTCTTCAATTTTTACAGAAATGACTTTAACATTTCGCTTAGCGGGGATGGTATCATCACTCTGGTGACACTCGCGATCGTGCATGTTTATTTCGCCATAATAGTATTCTGGTTGATGCGTGGAAAAAAAATAAACCCACTTATGGAACACAAAGACCGGGAACGGCATATCGGCAGCGTGATCAATACTACTTATTATACCAGTGTCGCGATGAGTGTTTTTTTGCTGGTTTACGGTCTTATCCAGCATCTTGGACTTGACGAATGGAAACCATTATTAATGAGTATATATTTTCAGATGATCGTGTTTCTTGGGATAGGAACAATGTTAAAAACAAATAGTATCGATAAAATCAATTTCGACGTTTATCGCAAGGATGCGAACGCAACCTGATAGATTTTTAACATCTCCGTGTCCACCTCCTAAAATATGCAGAAAATAACATTATTGATCACGATCATTAAAAAAGCCGTTGATATCTGCTACCGATAGGGCTTATCCTGCTTTTAATAAAAAATCACGAGATATATATAGAGGACATATTAATGATCAAAAAATTACTGCTCGCTACAGCGGCCGTTGGCCTGATTGCGGGATGTTCAAAAATTGAAACGGATGAAGAAACAACTGACAATACATCTGATATGGCTGCTGTTTGCACACCCGCCGATATCGTCCTGACAAACGGTATTGTCTATACGGTAAATGAAAATAACCCATCAGCCGAAGCAATCGCGATAAAAGACCATAAATTCATTTATGTTGGCGACAACGACGGTGCGGCACGATACGCATGTGGGGACGCCAACGTCATAGATCTTAGTGGTCAGGCAGTCTATCCCGGACTTATCGAAAGTCACGGTCACATATCAGGTGTCGGATTCCGTGAGGTAAGCCTGAACCTTCAGGGCATTGAAAGCCTTGCAGAAATGTTGGACGCTGTTAAAACATATGCAGATGCAAACCCCGACCAAACATGGATTAACGGCCGCGGTTGGATTGAAAAAGTATGGCCGGAAAAAAGATTTCCAAATCGCCAGGACCTTGATGCGATTGTGCCGGATCGCCCGGTGACGCTTCGCCGTGCTGATGGCCACGCCCTTGTCGCAAATACAAAGGCACTTGAAGCCGCCAACATAACCGGTACGACCGAAAACCCAGTCGGCGGTCATATTAATCTGGATGAAAACGGCGAGCCGACAGGTATGCTGATTGACACAGCCATGCGTTATATCAGCCCGCTTATTCCGCGCCCTACCCGCGAACAGACAAAAGCCGCCATTCAGGCTGGTACCGAAAGAAATGTAAGTCTTGGCTGGACCAGTTTTCAGAATGCCGGAAGCTCATATGAAGCTTTTGAGATGATGAAAGAGCTTCATCAGGAAGGCAAGCTAGCTCACCGCATCTATGATGCTATGGGATATGGTGACAGTTCCGCCCGACTTATCAACGAGGGTGCGCAGATCGATCCGGAAGACTACCTGACCGTCCGTGATATTAAAGTGGTTATGGACGGCGCACTCGGCTCCCGCGGTGCGGCCTTCATCGAACCCTATGCCGATTATGACACACGCGGTCTAATGCGCTACACGGTTGATGAACTTAAACCAATGCTGATTGACGCCCTAAAAGCAGGTATTCAGGTTGAAACCCATGCGATTGGGGACGACGCCAACCGCAAAGTACTGGACGCATATGAAATCGCATTTAACACTGTTCCGAAATCACAACGTAAGGTAAATGACCCTCGCTGGCGGATCGAACATGCGCAGAATATTCAACCAAATGACGTTGACCGTTTCATTGATCTGGACGTTATTCCGTCCATGCAGGCGTCACACGCCATTGGTGATCTTCATTTTGCTGGTGACCGCCTTGGCATTGAACGTCTTGCCAATGCCTATCTTTGGAGGACATTGATCGATAAAGGGGCAATTATACCGGGCGGTTCCGACCAACCGGTGGAAATTGGCGATCCGCGCATTGAATTTTACGCGGCTGTTGCCCGTAAAGACCTGAATGGCTATTCCGGTGAAGGCTGGCATCCGGAACTTGCGGTCACCCGCGAAGAAGCCCTTAAAATGCTTACGATCTGGGGGGCCTATGCCGCATTTCAGGAAGACAAACTTGGGTCAATTGAAATCGGGAAATGGGCAGACGTCGCCGTATTTGATAAAGACTGGATGACCATTCCGCTCGATCAGATTATGTCTTCCGAGAACACCCTGACCATTGTTCACGGACAAATCAAACATCAGAAATAAGTTCTGTAAATTATAGTATGAGGAAAACAAATGTTTAAAAATATATTGCTCACCACCGCCTTGGTAGGTGTGCTTTCTGCTTGCTCATCCGAGCAGCAGACATCAGAAAGTACAGAACAGGCGCAGAACTGTTTGGCGGCAGACATCGTTCTGACCAACGGGAACGTCTATACCGTAAATGAAAATCAACCCACCGCGCAGGCCGTTGCCACACTTGGCTCTAAAATCATTTATGTTGGTGATAACGATGGCGCCGCGCAGTATGCCTGTGGCGATGCGAATGTTATTGATCTGGCCGGTAAAGCCGTTTACCCCGGGCTGATCGAGTCCCATGGTCACATATCCTATGTCGGCTTTCGCGAAGTGAATTTGAATCTCCAAGGTATTAATAGTCTGGCGGAAATGCTTGCTGCGGTAAAAAAATATGCCGATGACAATCCCGATCTCGAATGGATAAACGGCGGCGGCTGGATTGAAAAAACATGGCCGGAAGCGCGCTTCCCGACCCGTCAGGAACTTGATGCAATTGTTCCAGACCGTCCGGTAACACTAAGCCGCGCTGACGGACATGGTATGGTTGTGAACAGCCTTGCTTTGGAGAAAGCAAATATTACCGGAAGTTCGGTTGCACCGGTTGGCGGACACATCAATCTTGACGAAAATGGTGAACCGACAGGAATGCTTATTGATACAGCGATTGACGCCGTCAGTGCGTTAATCCCGCAACCAACCAGAGCACAAACAAAAGATGCCATCGAAGCGGGTACGATCAGAAATGCTCGGCTCGGCTGGACAGGTTTCCAGAATGCCGGAAGCTCATCAGAAGAATACGAACTCATGAAAGAACTACACGCCGAAGGCAAACTGGCACACCGCATTTATAACGCCATGTGGTATGGTGAAGCCTCACAGCAGCTGCTCGACAATGGTGTTGAAATTGATCCTGAGGATTATTTAACCCTGCGTGGCATTAAAATCATTATGGATGGGGCACTCGGCTCCCGCGGGGCGGCGTTCATTGAACCCTACGCCGATTATGATACACGAGGACTTCTTCGTTACACGGCAGATGAGATTAAACCTACACTGGTTGATGCATTAAAGAAGGGCATTCAGATCGAAATACATGCCATTGGCGACGATGCGAACCGGTTGGTGCTCGATGCTTACGAACAAGCATTTAACGAAGTACCGGAAGCAGAACGCGCCATCGCGAACCCAAGGTGGCGTATTGAACATGCGCAAAATATTCAACCGGATGATGTTGACCGATTTATAGAATTGGACATTATTCCGTCCATGCAG
Organism: Alphaproteobacteria bacterium; assembly: GCA_030428615.1. Taxonomy (GTDB): domain Bacteria; phylum Pseudomonadota; class Alphaproteobacteria; order Sphingomonadales; family Emcibacteraceae; genus Pseudemcibacter. The sequence continues at coordinate 35,583 of JAUIDN010000003.1, forward strand.
CCGTCGCACGCGATCGGTGATTTACATTTTGCCGGTGAACGTCTTGGTATTGAACGTCTTGCCAATGCGTATCTATGGCGCACGCTAATTGACAAGGGTGCCAAAATTGCCGGTGGTTCCGACCAACCGGTGGAAATTGGTGATCCGCGCATTGAATTTTATGCGGCTGTTGCCCGTAAGGACCTTGACGGTTATTCCGGTGAAGGCTGGCATCCGGAACTTGCAGTCACCCGCGAAGAAGCCCTTAAAATGTTTACCATCTGGGCCGCAAATGCTGCTTTTCAGGAAAATGAACTTGGTTCCATTGAAGTCGGTAAATTTGCTGACTTCAGTGTATTTGACAAAGACTGGATGACCATTCCACTTGACCAGATCATGTCTTCTGAAAATGTTCTCACCATCGTTCATGGTGATATCAAGTATCAGCAATAATTATATACGACTTTAAAATGAAAAGGCCGCTTTAGCAGCGGCCTTTTTTACATCAGGCTTTTTGAAGCAATTTCATAAACATGTTTTGACAGACCATCCTGACGTAAAATATCTTCTAACGTTTCAACCATCAGCTTTTGCCGATCCTCGTCAAACGACTTCCAACGAGTTAATTGCTTTGAAAGTCCGGCTGCAACTTGCGGGTTTATTGGATCAAGCGCCTTTATATTCTGGGCGAGGAATTGATATCCCCTACCCGATTTATCATGAAAAGAAACCTGATTAAGACCGGAAAACACACTGATCAGAGATCGTACCCTGTTTGGGGTTTTAATATCAAAATCGGGATGATTGCTCAGAGCGATCATCCGATCTATAACATCGCTCCTTGTCGACATTGCCTGAGCGCTAAACCATTTATCGAGCACCAGTTCATCTTCATGCCATTTGTTATAAAAAGATGATATCACGTCTTCACGGCAAGGCGCATCACTGTCGACCAGAAACGTAAATGCGGCTATTTCATCTGTCATATTGCTCGCTGTATGAAACTGTTCCTCGCAAAGTTTTGTTATTCCCGGCTCGTTAAGTTCCATTAAATATCCAAGGATCATATTTTTGAGCCGTCTACGCCCGACCGCCTCGGAAGAGAATTCATACGGCTCATTCGTTTTGCATCTATTATATTGGTCGATCAATTCGTCCTTTAACGCAGTCGCCAGTCCTTTTACCATAAGTTTTCTGGCAGCATGAATACCATCAACATCTATCGGAGTTCTTTGTTGGCCAAGGAAACCTTCACTTGGAAGACTAAGCATTTCTGCAATAAACGCCTTATCGAGGTTTTCACTATTCAAAACGTGCCGCAATGCACCAATAAACTGATCGTCCAAATGCAATTCGCGCCCAGCATTAAGATCATCAACAAGGGAGAGTATGATATCGGTCGCAATTTCCTGCGCGGCTTCCCAGCGATTGAAACTATCACTATCATGAGCAACCAGAAACAGCTGATCATCACGTGTGAGGTCCGCTTTAAGCTTAACAGGCGCCGAAAAGCCCCGCAAAATAGATGGGACGGGGCGTTCAGAAATATTGTCAAACCTGAAACTTTGTTTCCATTGCTTCAAATCCAGTAAAGTTGTCCCGCCCGGCAGCATTTCATTGCCTTTACCGTCCAGAAGTCCAAGCTCAATTGGGATATGCATCGGCTTTTTATCCAGTTGTCCGGGGGTAACTGGGATATTCTGAGTAAAGGTAATTTCAAATGTTTCTGCATTTTTATCATAATGACTTTCTGCCGTGACCTCGGGGGTACCCGCCTGACTGTACCATAATCTGAACTGACCCAAATCAACTCCTGAGCCATCCTCCATCGCGCGGACAAAATCTTCACATGTAACGGCTTGCCCATCATGACGCTCGAAATATAGATCCATCGATTTGCGGTATTTTTCCGGTCCCAATATCCTGTTCATCATCCGAATGACTTCCGAACCTTTTTCATATACTGTCATCGTATAAAAGTTATTGATTTCGATATATGATTCCGGACGCACCGGATGTGCCATGGGTCCACTGTCCTCGGCAAACTGGTGCTGTCTCAACGTCCTTACATCATCAATCCGCGTTACCGCACGACTGCCCATATCCGCCGAAAATTCGTGATCACGAAAAACCGTCAGCCCTTCTTTGAGGCTTAACTGAAACCAATCGCGGCATGTGACGCGGTTACCGGTCCAGTTATGAAAATATTCATGAGCGACCACCGTTTCGATAAACGAAAAATCATTGTCCGTCGCAGTCTCAGCCTTGGCTAGAATGCATTTTGTATTAAAAACATTTAAACTCTTATTTTCCATCGCGCCCATATTGAAGTGACTGACAGCGACGATATTGAAGATATTAAGGTCATATTCCAGACCGTAAACCTCTTCGTCCCATTTCATGGCCGCTTTTAAGGACTTCATCGCATGAGGACATTTATCAAGGTCATGTTTTTCAACAAAAATTCTGAGAGTAACATCCACACCATTTTTGGTGACAAAATGGTCTTCAAGATATTCGAGTTTACCGCCGACAAGCGCGAACAGATAGCTCGGCTTTGGAAAAGGGTCGTTCCAGATCACAAAATGACGATCATTTTCCAGTTCTCCGCGCTCAATTTCATTTCCGTTAGATAGAAGCACCGGGTATTTTTCTTTATCGGCTTCAATGCGTACATTGTATTTTGCCATGATATCAGGGCGGTCAATAAAATATGTAATACGCCTGAAACCCTGCGCTTCACATTGTGTACAGAACATGCCATTGGACATGTAAAGCCCCTCAAGCGCGGTATTTGATGCCGGATCAATATCATTAACGATATTCAAATCAAATTCATCCGGCACGTTTTCAATGGTCAATGTTTCCTCATCCGTTGAATGATTTACATCATTACCATTCACAGAAACCGAAATCAGGGTCATGTCCGTTCCATCAAGGATAAGTGGAGCATTTTTTTTACCCTGCCTTTTAACATGCAGTTTCGATGTCACGCGAGTTACGTCATCATGCAAATCGAAATTCAAATCGGCTGTTTCGATGGTAAAATCAGGTATTTTATAGTCAGCCAAATATTTTGTCTTTGGCGTCGCAGTCTGTGCCTCGGCTTGGGCCATATTCTATTCGTCTTTCTTTTTGTGGCAAAAATTGCCCAATGGCGCACGAGGATATATGAAATGCCCCCTCAACCACAATCAAAATTTTGTGACCGGGATAAATTTAATATTGTCTTGCATTGTTTGAAAATATTCAGGCCGCCAGAATGCGTTCAACCTCATCAACCAGATCCTTTAAGTGGAAAGGTTTTTGGAGCAATTTTGAATTTTTCGGACGTTCCTGGCTGCGGTCCATGGCAACGGCTGCAAAACCGGTAATAAACATGACAGGCATGTCATCATACATCTTTGTCGCGCGGCGGGCGAGTTCGATGCCGTCCATTCCCGGCATCACAATATCAGTAAGCAGCAAATCAAACCGCGCTGAGTTAAGGTGAGGAAGCGCTTCAATACCATGCGAAACTGTAACCACGTCGTACCCGGCCTTTTTAAGTGATCGCGCCAGAAAGTTACGCATTGTATCATCGTCTTCTGCTAATAAAATTCGTCGCACTTTAATCACCCTTTTTTATATTTTATTTCATAGAATACGCTTATATATGAAATCAGTTTAATTATTCGTAAAAGTTTAGCAATAAATTGATTTTTACCTGTTTTTTTTAAATTCAATCCTATAGCCTAGAGTTGGTATTCCTAAGGATTTTATTGATCAAACCAATTATATGAATTTATTTACGCTTCTAGAGCCAAAGAAAAAGACCAATAATATCATTTATAACAGCCCCCATAGCGGTGAAAAATTTCCAAAAGATTTTTTCGATACAATCGCTATTGACAAGGGTATCCTTCTTTCGTCCGGCGACAGTTTTGTAGACCAGTTATTTGAAGAAGCATGCCAAAACGGATCCGTATTAATGAGCAATGTTTTTTCACGAAGCTATGTCGATACGAACCGTGAAGCATTTGAACTCGACCCAAATATGTTCAGTGGTGAGATAACAGAAACATTAAACGATAAAAGCGCAAAAGTAAGAATGGGGTTTGGATCAATTGCAAAATATGCCTTTACACGACAAAAAATATATAAGGAAAAAATACCGTTTCCTTTGGCGATTAAAAGGCTCGAGGACTATTATTTCCCGATCCATAACCAGCTGAATAATTTGCTTACAGCGGATTTTGATCACTTTGGTTATTCTCTTCTTATTGATTGTCATTCAATGCCATCATATGAATTTCTTGGACAGCTTTCACATACTTCCTTGCAGCCGGATATTATTATTGGTGATCGTTTCGGCAGAAGCTGCCATCCGGCGGTGACAGATTATCTGATGACCTACTTTCAGGACAATGACTTCAATGTAGCGAATAACCTTCCGTTTGCCGGGGGATTTAATACAGTCAATTACGGCGAACCGGAAAAAAAACACCACGCCGTTCAGATAGAAATAAAAAAATCTCTTTACATGGATGAAGTCTCAAGAATGCCAAACGAAAACTTCAATCGGTTGCGGAAGATTATGGGAGTGTTGTCCTGCCAACTGAATAATGACATCATGACACTCGTCTCCTGATTGCTTTTAAAAACAAAAGAGCCATCCGGAAAATCCGGATGGCCCAAGTCTAGGGAGGAAATGCTCTTAAGAGCAGTAGCAAAATCCCTACACCAAGGACCTTGCTGATAACTATGATCCAATTTTAAATTTCCAAATGCAAGTGTAATTTTTTGTTTATTTTTCAATCACTTAATCAAAACAAAAATGACACACTGTGACTTATATGCAACATATTTATAACATAAAAAACAACCTAATTTTCAATGAGTTATTTAAAAAAACAACCAATTAGTACATAAATACAACAACTGGATTATTCCGAAGAAACTCACAACATTTTTGACTTTTTCAGCTGGTTTCTCCTTCATTATAAGAAAAACGGTGAACTTCGTTGTTGTTCACTGAGTCTATTTAAGCTAATTTTATCTCTAAAATTCCACTCATGAAGGAATATGAAGCATGCTGAATTTTGACGAACCGGTCATCATGTTGATGGTCCTTCCTTTTCTAATCACCATCATAGGTCATGGATTATTTCGTTATTTTGCCGGCGAAGGTCTTGGACACAGTCTGGCAAATTCATCGCTTACGATCGCTTTTATCATCACTCTTTTGATATTTTACGGCATCCCTAACATACCGATCCGCACCAATACCGATCAGTTATTCCTGATTTGTCTGATATCGCTCTGCTTCGGATTTATTCAGGACAGATATCCGAAAATAAGTTTCCTGTCGCCGCAGATCCATATCGCGCTGATGATATTGGTGGTATTCTGGATTTATGCCAATAACGGCGCCTTCCCTGTGATCAGAGCGGATATATTCGCGCTTGCATACATCACTATTATTGCCATTATCCTGTTTCTCAAACTCGAAGACATCCAATATAATGACCTTCAGGCGCCGGTTTCACTTTTCTGGGCTGCTGTGGGGCTTTATGTGGTTTCTAAGGGGTCCGATATTCCCCTTAGCGAAAATTTGATGATGATCCTCATCGCTGCGCTTGGCACTTATCTGATTTTGAATTTTCCAAAACCTAAATTCCCCTTTGGTGCGTCTGCGCTGTATCCGGGGTATCTGATCGTTCTGAGTGTGGCGATTCAGATGTTCAATGTTGACCCGTCACTCGGCCTTTCATTATTTATTTTGACAGCCATATTTTATAGTGAAAATATCATAAGGCTCTTGCCTGGAGAGTATGCGACACCGCTTATCAGGCTGGTTATGCCGGCCGTTCCAATTGCATTCGCCTGGATATTTTCATGAAATCACAGATTTGCATTTAAGAAATCTTGCTGATACGCTTTAACGATATTTCACGAAAATATAGGGAAAGACGCATGAAGTTTGTCATAACATTAATCACAATACTGATAATACAAATCAATGTGCATGCAAAAACCATGACGATGGTCGATTTGCTAAATGTACCATCCGTAAATAACGGGCAGATTGCACCGGATGAAAAATCAATTATATTTGTAAAAAATCAGGCAGACTGGGACAAAAATACGGAAACAAGCACCATCTGGTGGGCCGGTGTAAATGGCAGCAGTATTCTGCAACTGACCTCTGATCAGTATGATTCAAAATCACCCCGATGGTCGCCCGACGGACAACAAATACTTTTCTTGAGTAAACGTGCCGACGATACCAACACTCAAATTTATGTCATGCCCATAAACGGTGGAGAAGCATTACGCCTTTCAAATCACGCAACCGATATTTCTTCCGCCGAATGGACCAAAGATGGCAATGATATTTATTTCATCGCCAGTGATGAAAAAAGCGACGAAGAAAAAAAACGTGAAGAAGAAAAAGATGATGTCTATAAATTTGAACAAAATTACCAGCAAAAACACCTGTGGAAAATTTCGGCAACGAACGGCACTGAAAAACGAATAACTGAGGGAGACTTCAGTGTAACCCGTTATAATTTTTCACAAGACGGCAGTAAAATACTCTTTCATCGAGGGCCTAGCCCACTTCTGGATGCAGCGCTTCAAAATGAGATCTGGATTATGGACATCGACGGAAACGATGCTCGACAGATCACAAAAAATAGCAACCCCGAAAGTGGGGCCGAATTATCCCCGGATAATGAAATGGTTCTTTATTTAGCGTGGACCGATGAAAACGATGTCGCTTATTTTGAAAATAACCTGTATTTGATTGCAATCAGCGAAGGTAAACCAAAACAATTACTTGGTGATTTCGACCACGACATACAGCAGGCCCATTGGTCGGAAGATGGTCGCAGCATTTATTTCAAAGCAAATCTGGGGGTTCATAACGAATTATTCAAATATGAGGTAGCCGCTGGCACCATAACCCAGCTTACCGACGGGCAGCATACGGTCGCGGGATGGCAATATGATCCCACTTCTGATCATCACCTAATATCCATTCGCACCGCTCATAATAATGGTGATTTCTGGCACCTTGAAACAAATACTCAAGAGCCAATAAGAATAACAAATATCTTTGACCATCTGGAGAAAGATTTTGATCTGCCCGAACAGGATGTGGTGCGTTGGGCCGGTGCTGATGGCGTTGAAATCGAAGGGATGATCATTTACCCAAACGGATATCAGGAAGGAAAACGCTATCCATTGGTTGTGCAAACCCACGGCGGGCCCCGTTCATCTGACCAGTGGGGAATTTATAGCGCGACAAGCTACGCAACTGTTCTTGCGGCAAACGGCTATGTCATTTTGCGTCCCAATTACCGCGGAAGTGTTGGATATGGTGACGATTTCGTGCGTGATATGGTTGGCGGCTATTTCAACCAATCACATCTTGACGTCATGACCGGTGTCGACCACCTTATTGATAGTGGCATCGTGGATGAGAACCAACTGGTAAAAATGGGATATAGCGCCGGGGGCCATATGACCAATAAGATCATTACCTACACTGATCGATTTAAAGCAGCCTCTTCTGCAGCAGGGACCGTAAACTGGATATCCATGTATAGCCAAAGTGATACACGCATTTACCGCACCCCGTGGTTTGGTGGAACACCCTGGCAGGAAAATGCCCCCATAGATGTTTATTGGGACCACTCGCCCTTGAAAGATATATCGAAAGTCACCACGCCGACCATGATTATTGTTGGCGGCGCAGACGTAAGGGTACCAAAACAACAGTCCATTGAACTTTACCGGGCACTTAAATCGAACGGTGTGGATACTGATCTTTATATCGTCCCCCGTGAACAACATGGCTGGAAGGAATTACGGCATAAATTATCTAAGATGAACCTTGAAATGTCATGGTTTGAAAAGTACGTAAAAGGTAAAAATTTTCCATGGGAATCTGTAGATGAAAAGTAAATTTTTGGAAAAAGGTCAATAATTATAGACATTTGAGAAATAATATCATAGGCTCGCCTTTGTTAGAAACTTCTAATATTAGTTTGTATAATATAAGTGTAAGGGGCGACATGGAAAATATTAAAAAACTTATCCTGGAAAAGAAATCCAGGGTAGTTGAAATGCAGGTTTTTGAGGCCCTTTCGAAAGACATCCTGCAAGGGCTTAACGTTGACCTGGTCAGCGTCTGGACATTTGATGAAGATAACAGCACACTCACATGCAAATACAGCCTTAATAGGTTTAATAAAGGTTTCCTGGATGAAGTAGTAATATCGGAAAAAGATTTTCCAAATTATTTCTCCGGCGTTATCCAAGGCGTATCAATCAAAGCGGACGACGTATATTCACATCCTGTTACCCGTGACCTCAGTGATACCTATTACAGTAAGTTCGGTATTTTATCTGCACTTGATTATATTATCTATGCTGACGGTGAGGCTATTGGCCTTGTCTGCTGTGAAATGACTTCAGGCGAAAGAATATGGATGGATGCCGATGTCGACTACGTTCGTGTTCTAACGGTTTTAGCGGGTGCTGAATTAAAAACACCTAAAGAAAACTAATTTCATCTTTACATAGACATGCCTTAAAGAATAGCTATACTGCGCCAAATTTTAATGCGGCCTTTTAAAAGCGATCAGATTATGACCCTACGCAATATTGCAATTATTGCTCACGTTGACCACGGCAAAACTACTCTTGTTGATGGCATGTTCAAACAAAGCGGCATGTACCGTGACAACGAAACCGTCGAAGAATGCGCAATGGACAGCAACGACCTTGAAAAAGAGCGTGGCATTACCATTTTCGCGAAATGTACAGCCGTTGATTGGGGCGATCACCGTATAAATATTGTTGACACACCGGGACATGCGGATTTCGGCGGTGAAGTTGAACGAATTCTCAATATGGTGGATGGGGTTATCCTTCTTGTTGATAGTGCTGAAGGGCCTATGCCACAAACCAAATTTGTGACGGGAAAAGCTCTTGCACTTGGTCTTAAGCCGATTGTGGTGATAAACAAAATAGATAAACCGGATCGTAGACCGGATGAAGTACACGACGAAATTTTCGATCTTTTTGTCAATCTGGATGCCAATGATGAGCAGCTTGATTTTCCTATGTTATACGCTTCCGGCCGGGACGGCTGGGCATCTGAAGACCTTGACGGTCCCCGTGACAATCTGGACCCCCTGTTTCAAAAGCTTATTGATCATTTTGACAAACCTGCCATGCGAACCAAGGAAATTGTCGACGAACCATTTACAATGCTCGCGACGCTTCTGGACCGCGACAATTTTATGGGCCGCGTCCTTACCGGGCGTATACAAAGCGGTAAAATCAAAATAAATGACCCGATTAAGGTTCTAAATCAATCGGGTAAGGTGGTCGAGGCAGGCCGCGCGACAAAGTTAATGTCATTTGAAGGGCTTAATCGCGTTCCCGTCGATGAAGCAATCGCCGGTGACATCATTGCAATTGCCGGACTTTCCATTGGCACGGTTGCGGATACAATTTGCGCACCGGATGTAGAAACGCCGCTTCAGGCACAGCCGATTGACCCCCCTACTCTTTCCATGAGGTTTTCGGTAAATGATAGTCCCCTGGCGGGCCGCGAAGGTGATAAGGTGACGTCACGAATGATCCGTGATCGCCTTGAGCGTGAGTCGGAGGGCAATGTCGCGATCCGTGTCACTGAAAGTGAAAGTAAAGACAGTTTTGATGTCGCCGGTCGCGGCGAACTTCAACTTGGCGTTCTCATCGAAACAATGCGGCGCGAAGGGTTTGAGCTTTCAATTTCACGACCAAGAGTACTCTACCAGGCGGACGAAAATGGAAATCGCACCGAGCCTTACGAAGAAGTAATTATCGATGTCGATGAGGAATATTCAGGTGTGGTCGTGGAAAAAATGGCTGAACGCAAGGCGGAAATGACCGACATGCGCTCTTCTGGCGCTGGAAAATCACGGATCACATTCCTCGCGCCGTCACGTGGTCTTATCGGGTATCATGGAGAATTCCTCACCGATACGCGCGGAACAGGGATTATGAACAGAACATATCACAGCTACGGTCCCTATAAAGGACCAATACGGGGTCGTCGTGTTGGCGTGCTGATCAGTATGGGCATGGGTAAAGCAGTAGCATATGCGCTTTTCAATCTGGAAGACCGTGGTGTTATTATGGTTCACCCACAGGAAGAAGTATATGAAGGTATGGTTATCGGCGAACATACGAGAAGCAACGATCTGGATGTTAACGTCCTTAAGGGCAAGCAATTAACGAACATCCGCGCCGCCGGAAAAGACGATGCTATCAAATTAACGCCGCCCCGTAAACTCACGCTTGAGCAGGCCATTGCCTACATACAGGATGATGAATTGGTGGAAGTAACACCCGCAAGTATCCGTCTTCGAAAACGTTTTCTTGTTCCACATGAACGCAAAAAGGCCGCGAAAGCCGCGGCTCAATAGCAATACCGACACTTGAAACGTTAAAACAACAAAAAATGTGATCGTAAAACCCCATCTTAAACCGACAGGTGATAGATCGTTATCTGCTTTACTAAACTTTAATATATTTAATTTAGGATATAGCGATAACTGATTTTACTGAGGGGACATTATGACACATTTTCTATCTTCTGATAAAAATCCTAGCGGTTTTAAACTTGAGGATGTTTTAAAAAAAGTGCGTAACGATATTTTATATCGGGCCACTAAAATTATGGATGACGAAAAGCCGGAGGCGCAACATGTTTTGCGTAACAATATGGAAATCCTTGGATTGCTATCTGAAGCTATCGCCCTTGCTGAAGACAGTACGCAGGTTCTAAACAGGTCATTTGGTGCCAGTCAGCCGGGCACGCCACGCATTGGCAAGAAATAATTATCATCCGTTCTTGACATCCCTTTAAAAATCCTTGAAACATTTGACCTAAACTCAAGGATCTTTCAATGTCTGACGCCGACATTAAACTCTATAGTGATTTTTTAAATGAATTGGCAAATGCGGCTGCAACGGTCAGCCTTGAATATTTTAAAAAGCCAATCAAAATCACGAGCAAGGGACCAAAACTCAACACTGATTTTGATCCTGTGACCATCGCCGACAGGAATACCGAAAAAAAAATTCGTGAACTGATCCGCGCCCGTTTCCCCGATCATAACATTCTTGGTGAAGAAGAAGCGGATGAACAAAAAAACAGTAATTTTACATGGATCATCGATCCTATTGACGGCACCCGCGCATATATCACAGGTGTGCCGACATGGGGAACGTTAATCGCCTTACGCGATAATGATAAATCCATCATCGGCTTACTTGATCAACCCTATCTTCGGGAACGATATATCGGCACACCATCTGGTACGCTTCTCAATGGCAAACCTATAAAGACGCGGCCGTGTGACAGTATTTTTAATGCGACAATCTCCACGACGGATCCATTACAGCTATTTGCCGATGACGATGAAAGGGACAGATTTTTCCGTGTCGCCGCGGGCGCCAAAATGATGAGAAACGGCTATGATTGCTATGCCTATGCCATGGTTGCAAGCGGTTTTATGGATGTGGTCATTGAAAGCGGACTTAATGCCCACGATATTCAGGCATTGATACCAATTATAGAGGGGGCGGGCGGCCTTGTTACCAACTGGCAGGGGGAATCGGTCAATGAAGGCGGACAGGTTGTTGCATGTGGTGATAAGCGGCTGCATGAACAGGTCATTGGTCTATTAAATACTTCGCTATAAAATAATTTTCAGGAAGCAAAAAATTCTTCGATCTTGGCAATTACCTGATCGCGAATTTCATCAATCTCACGGTAAGTTTCGTGGCGGGCACCTTTAATAATTTCATAGCTCGCATTCGGCATTTTATCCAACAACCGAAGTGTCATATCATTATCAACCACATTTTCCTCTTCAGCTAATAGTGCAAGGATCGGTGTTTTTATGTCTTCAACATATCCTGCAGATTGAATGATTTTCATGCTTTTCATCACCCCTTTAAGCCATCCGAAGGTAACCCCGCCGATAAACAGATGCGGTTTGCTCTCAAGCGCCTTTTGTGACCAGTCATAGCGCGCATGATCATGGGTAAGCGCTTCGAAGGCGTCACGATGGTCAATCATGTTCCTGTCATGTGCCTGGCCGGGCGCAAAAAATTTTGAAAAGCCGAGAAAATTGGCCAGGAGCGCTGACGCTTTGGTAAGAAAGGTAAATAATTTACCGCCGATATTAAAATTACTGAAAGGGGACAACAGAACCGCTTTTTCAAATATACCCGGATGATCATGCAAATAACGAATGGCGAATTGTGTCCCCATAGAGTGTGCAATTAAATAAAGCGGATGGTCCGGCCGTGCCGGTTTAATCACCTTTTCGACAATTTGATGCATGTCGACGACGATTCTTCCAAAATCAGGGTTATGGCTTTTTATAGGATTTTTCAGCATGCGGTCAGACCCTCCCTGCCCGCGATGGTCGTAGCCGTAAACGTCAAATCCGCGCTTTTGGAAATCTTCAATAAATTCCGTATATTTTTCCAGGAATTCTCTATGCCCGCTCACCAACAGTATCGTTGCCGTCGCCTTTCCCTTTGCAGGAAAAAAACCTGTTCTAAGCCGAATTCCGTCATCCATCGCAATATGATCGATCAACCCGTTTTCCGGTAGAAAATCATTTGACAAAATGGCAACCTCTCTATTCACACGAACACCAATCTACAGGAGCCGGACTGCATATTATTCAAGTGCATCGGCCAGTTTTAACAACAAACGGTTTAATTCCTTAATTTCAGATTTCGTAAGATGTTCCGAAAGGTCGGCCTGGTTCTTTTCCGCATTACCCAGCGCCTTGGCAAATAATGCTTCGCCTTCCTTGCTGAGAACCAGTGCGCTCGCCTTGCGGTTGATCGGTTTTCGTAAAATCAGTTTCCTGTTTACCAGCTTTTCGATAAGATCACTGGCCGTAGACCTTGTCACATAAAGATTGTCCGTCAATTGCGACTGTGTGATCCCCGGATTCAAATGCACCATTGCCAGAATGGAAAATTGAGGTACTTTAAGATCCAGCTCGGCCAGTTTTTTTTCCGCAAGATCTATCATGGCATGATAAGCATGCTTGATGCAATAACTTGTCATATCCTCAAGAAAACCTTTTGTGACTTCGCTCATAACCGCTCAACTTTTTAATATTTGCCAAAATTTACCATTCAATTTATCAAAAACCAAGGCGAATTAATTTTTCACTTGATTATATTCCGATTTCGGATATTCTTATATCGGAATATAAATATGACTTTGTAAGGACACGTAAAATGACAACAGTTATCGTAAAATACCACGATCCTGAAAAACTGACCCGCGCGCAGGCAATGGAAAAATTCAAACAGGCCGCCGACATGTTCGTTGGCATGGACGGCCTTAACAGCAAACAATTCACATTTAATGAAGAAAAGCAAACCTGCCAGACCGTCTATAACTGGGAAAGCAGGGAAAAAGCAGAAGCATTATTCAACGATGACTTCATACCCTATTTCGAAAAAAGAGTAGGCACCAAACCAACATTTGAAATGTTTGATTGTCTGCTCATGGTTGATAACAGGGCGGGCGACGTGGTTTTATGGGAGTAATATTTCATTGTCACGAAATATTGACGACAATGTCCTTGACTAGTGTATGACTAAATCTCTATTTTACAATCATTCTAATTAAAAGCATCACTTATAAACACAATAAAAATGGAGAAAGTAAATGTCACTTATTGGCCAAAAAGCCCCTGATTTCACCGCCCAGACCGTTATGGAAGATGGCACAATAACCGAATTGAACCTGCATGATTACCTCGGTGGTGATTATGGTCTCGTGTTCTTCTATCCGCTTGATTTCACCTTCGTCTGCCCTTCGGAAATCATCGCTTTCTCTAACCGGATGAATAAATTTAAGGAACTTGGTTGTAAAGTTGTCGGCGTCAGTGTCGATAGCCAATTTTCGCACCATGCATGGCGTAATACGGCACCGGAAAAAGGCGGCATTGGGCCAATTAATTTCCCACTTGTTGCCGACCTTACAAAATCAATAGCACGTGATTATGACGTTCTTATTGAAGGTGCGGGCGTCGCGCTGCGTGGTTCGTTCCTGATCGATAAAGCGGGCAACATACGCCATTATGTGATCAATGACCTGCCACTTGGCCGAAATGTTGATGAAAGCGTTCGCATGGTTGAAGCGCTGCAATTCCATGAAGAGCACGGCGAAGTTTGCCCGGCAGGATGGAACAAGGGTGACGACGGCATGACCGCAAGCGCCGAAGGCGTCGCAAGCTACCTTGAAGGTCATGCAGACGATCTTTAATAATTTTTCGTATAGACCGCAAATAAAAACCCCGGCCAGCAAGCCGGGGTTTTCTTTTTTTAAACATGCATACCGATGATCAGATATTCGGATCTCTTCTGAATTCGTCAAGATCAATTTCATCTTCCCATTTGGCAACGGCGGTACTCACAGCAAGGTCACCCGTCACATTAACGGTAGTTCTTATCATATCCAGTGGACGATCAAATGGCAGAAGAAAACCGACGACAATCGCTGTCTGGTCTGCTGAAATACCCATGACACCCAGAACGCCCGCAAGCAAAAACAGACTTGCCGATGGCACGGCTGCCGTCCCTATCGATGCAATCGTCGTTGTCAGAGCAATCAATGCATAATCAGCAAACGTCAGATCAATACCGAACGATTGCGCGGTAAAAACAGCAACCGAACCCACATAAATCGCGGTACCGTCCATATTGATCGTTGCACCAAGTGGAATAACCGACGACGCCACTGCGGGTTTAATACCAAGATTATCTTCAGCAACAGCCATGGTAACAGGCATCGTTGCGCTGCTCGAAGATGTAGAGAACGCCACAAGCTGTGCATCAATAATATCTTTGAAAAACCGCACTGCAGGAAGCCGGAGAACAACCTGAATAAGACTACCGTGGGTAACAAGCACATGCAGAATACAGCCTGCAATGATCGTTCCGGCAAGCGGCAGAACATCAAGAAGCGCTGCCGCCCCTCTTGTTCCCGCGACTGCGGCAATCAACGCAAAAACGCCAAATGGGGCAACTTCCATGATGATATGTGTGATCTTCAGCACCACTTCGGACGCACTATTCATTAAGTCGCCTACCGGTTTCGCTTTATCACCAGCGAGCATGATCCCGATACCAAACATTAAAGCAAAGAAAATAACCGCGAGGATATCCCCTTCGGCAAGTGCCATTACCGGGTTTGATGGAATAATATTCATGAGCCGCTCACCAAGCGGCATAGGCTGAGACAACATCTGTGCTTCGCCGCCGGTGATCGATACCCCTACACCCGGCTGAACAATCGCCGCAAGTGTCAAACCAATCACAATGGCAATAGCGGTGGTGCCAAGATAAAGCGCCATCGTCTTTATCCCTATGGAACCAAGTTTCTTCGGACTTCCCATTGCGACCACACCGGAAACGAGCGTGACAAAGATCAGTGGTACAACGATCATGCGGATAAGCTTGATAAACACATCGCCGATCCATTTGATGTTAGCAGCTGTCTCCCCTAAGATTGAGCCCACAATTACCCCCAGAACAAGCGCAATTACAATCCGCTTCCAGAGCTTCATTTCAAACCAGAATTTTACCATTTAACCTACCTCCCCTTTTTATTATTACTTAGGACATTAGACCAATATATCGAACATTACCAGAAAGTGAAAAGATATTTGCTAAATTGCCGCTCGGATGAAAATTTCAGGATTAAAGTTTTTAAGATTTGTTGATTGCCTTTGTCCACAATATTAAGTAGTCTGCGCCTTCATTTGCCGATCAGCACCCGTAGCTCAGCTGGATAGAGCGCTGCCCTCCGAAGGCAGAGGTCGTGAGTTCGAATCTCGCCGGGTGCGCCAATTTTAACCTTTAAAATCAGCACCTTATAATTCTGCCTTTTGCACGAGGAACCAGAAATCAACGTTCTGGCACAATTCTGGCACAGTTGAAAATTTCAAAGGTGCTAACTATGGCAACTATAAGAGAAAAATCACCCTCCCATTGGCATGTGCAAATTCGCCGACAAGGCTGGCCGTTTCAATCCGCAACGTTTAAAACCAAAGCCAAAGCGCAAATCTGGGCGCGTAAAATAGAAGCGGATATGGATCAAGGCAGGTTCATTGACACCAGCGGCGCAAGGAATACAACGCTTGCCAACCTTATTACTCTGTACATCAGCAACGTAACTGAAAAGCGCCCGAGTAAAACCTCTCGCGTTTCTGAAAGGCTGCGGTTACAAAAATTCTTGCGCGACGAGCATAAACTATGCTCATACGCTGTCTTTAATTTATCACCTGATCACTTTGAAGCTTATCGCGACAAGCGATTAAAACACAAAAATAAATCTGGGAAACTAATTGCCCCAGGTACGGTTAAAAGAGAACTCAATTTATTAAAACGTGTAATTGATTATCGTATGCGTTGGCTGGGCTTGCTGCTTAATCCTGTAAACGCAACAGATGTTAAAAGGCCAGCAGTAAATGATGAAAGAAACATAAGGCTTTCAAGACAAGAAATTGAAAGGCTTCTATTTTATTGCCGTAATTCACAAAACAAATTACTAGCACCCATTGTTGAACTTGGCTTTGAGACCGGTGCGCGGCGAGGAAGTCTGTTAAAGCTTGAGTGGGCCGATTTAGATCTCAATAAACGGACCGCCCTTCTCCGCAGGATTAAAAATAGTCGATCACCAGATAAAATCATAAATCATGTAATGGGCTTAACCCCAAGAGCAGTTGATATTTTAAAATCAATTCCAAAGATTGATAAACGGATATTTCCTATGACAGGCAATGCATTACGCAAAGGATTTAATAGAGCGCGGGAAAATGCAGGGCTAACTCATTTTCGCTTTCATGATACACGCCATGAATTTATTTCACGGTTATTTGAAGCAGGTTGGGATATGGCTCTTGTGATGAAACAAACAGGCCATAGAGATATAAAATCCGTATTGCGATACACAAATGTTTCAACTGACCATTTAACGGATGCACTTGCAAAATTATAGATGAGAAATAACTCTGTTTTTCTCTATCCACGTTTTTATATCAGCGCGGCTGAAGAAAACGCGCCTGCCAATTTTAGTAATAGTTGGTGCGTTTCCTTTGTGGACGAGGTTTCTAAGTGCAACTGGTGTTATTGATAAAACATAGGCAGCGTCTTGGTAATCGAGTAATTCTTTTTCTAACATAGCAATCTCCTTTAATCCAACCTAGATCAGGAGCAACTATTAATTCCTCGCAGAAAGGGCAAAATTAGAGCTGCGCAATTTCTATTATTTTACACCCCTCTCATGAATATTTATTTTGTAAATTTCTTTAAAGCATTGGTTTGTTGTTCAGGTCCAAGAGCTGAAGAGCCGCCATTAACTGCGATCTCGGAGCCAGTAATAAAACTAGCATGATCAGAACACAGGAAAAGTACGGCATCTGCAACCTCTTCAGGGTCTCCAACACGGCCAAGCATGTGAAAAGGTTCCGCGACCTGATCTGTTTTGACGCGGTCCCCTCCTGATACTTCATCCATAATTTTGCACCAAATCCATCCGGGTGAGACAGTATTTACCCTAATTCCGTCTTTAGAAAGGGCAAGTGCTTCACTGCGTGTAAGTTGGAGGATCGCAGCTTTGGACATAGAATAAAGGCAATTTCCCTGAGTGGCTACTTTAGCGGCTCCACTTCCAAAATTGACTATAGCTCCTTTGTTTTTCTTAAGATGAGGTCTCGCGAATTGAGATAACATAAAGCCACCTGCTGCATTGACGTTCACGGCTTGGAGAAATTCTTCCCTCGTACTATCCATACCGTTGTCCAGATAGGTGCAAGCAATGTTTACGATGAAATCTAATCGTCCGAAATTTTCAACCGCGAAATCGACCGTGTTCTTTAGATCATCATCTGAGGTTACATCTGTTTTTTGAAAAAGTGCATCTGGTCCTATTTTTTGTGCCAGTGCCACTCCTTCTTTAGCAGCAATATCAGCGATGATTACTTTTACACCTGCCTCAACAAATTTTTCTGCTACAACGGCTCCAATACTTGTTGCGCTGCCCGTAATGATGGCAACTTTGTTCTTTAATCCCTTCAATTGTTATTCCTCGGTTAATTTGTTGTCTGTTTATAAAGTAAAATTCAATAAAGCCGTTAATTGCGAATATTCGCGCTGGGTCAAAAATAATCACAGTGTTTTGACCACACATAAATAATCTAAGTGAATTATTTCTCCTTTTCAGCCCATTTTAAATACAGTTTTTCCGCACCAAAAATGGTGATCATTGCAAGAATTGAGACATAAACCACTAAGATATCTGTTTGAATTTTTATCACTAAGAAAGCTCCAAGTATAATAATGTCAAACGCAATTGCGAAAAGGAGAATGAATATGTTTGCATGAATTTCCTTGCGTAAATAACGAAGCACTCCCCAGTGAATGGCAATATCCATAGTAAGGTAAAAGATTGCCCCAAGTGACGCTATTCGGCTCAAGTCAAAAAACACCGCCAAAAACATTGCCAGCGCAATAGTGTAAACCAAGACATGTTGATGAACTGTGCCAGGCATACCAAAATGTCTGTGCGGCACAAGCTTCATATCTGTTAGCATTGCTAACATTCTTGAGACTGCGAATGCGCTGGCGATTACTCCAGACACTGTAGCAACGATTGCCAATATAACGGTGAACCATAAGCCAAAATCACCAAAAGCTGGCCGCGCTGCCTCCGCCAATGCGAAATTTTTTGAACTAATAATTTCAGGTAATGTCAAATTGGCGGCTACAGCTACTGCAACAAGAAAATAAACCACAACGCATATGAGAATAGAAATAATGATAGCCCGACCCACATTGCGGTGTGGATCGACAATTTCTGAACCACTATTAGTGATGGTCGTGTAACCTTTATATGCAAGAATAGCCAACGCAACTGCCGCTAAAAACCCCCCTAGTCCATTTGAATCAACAGGACTAACATTATAACTTTCAAATGATATTCCGGAAAACCAAAGGCCTAGAATACCAAATGTAGTTATCCCACCAATTTTAAGCACAGACATAACGATTGAAAAATTGCCAATCAATCGATTTCCAGAAATATTGATCAGGAAGGCAAACAACAATAGTCCAACACTTAAACTTTGTAGTAGCCACCCTTCGCTCACAATATCAAATAACTGTAGCGTATAGGTACTGAAAGTTCGCGAAACCAAGCTTTGATTAATGACCATGGAAAAATACATTAATAATGCACTTCCCGCAGCGAAGGCTCCTTTACCGTATGCTTTTTGTAGAAACATTGCTATGCCGCCAGAGGAAGGGAGCGCATTAGACAATTTAATATAAGAATATGCACTAAATCCCGACACAACAGCAGCAACAAGAAAAGCCAGAGGGAAAAGAGGACCGGCAAGTTCGGCAATTTGGCCCGTTAGCGCAAATATGCCAGCACCTATTATGACTGCCGTTCCCATCGACACTGCGCCAGCAAGGCTAAGGCTATTCTTTTTATAACCTCCCTGCATCCCATGCCCTGAATGATCCATGTTTCTCTCCTTGCTGTTTTCTTATTATTCTTCTTTCAATTTCAAACTTGATTTTCTCCACAAGAAATAAACCGCTGGAACGACCAATAATGTCAGCAATACAGCGCTTACCATTCCGCCAACCATTGGCGCGGCAATGCGGCTCATAACTTCAGAGCCTGTTCCTGATCCATATAGAATAGGTAAAAGTCCAACGATGATTGCTGCAGCCGTCATCATTACGGGGCGAACCCTCAAGCCCGCGCCGTGAAGAACTGCTTCAAACAGCATCTCCTCGTTCGGTGATGATCCATCTTTCGTGCAGTCATCGATTAATTTGTGATATCCTTGATTTAAATACACCAACATAATGACGCCAATTTCAACAGCGACACCGGCCAGAGCAATAAATCCTACCCCTACTGCGACAGAAAAATTATAGCCTTCCAAATACATCAACCAAATGCTTCCAATCATCGCGAGAGGCAAGGTCCCCATTATGATTGCCACTTCTATGAAATTTCGGAAATTCATGTAAAGCAAAATAACAATGATCGCTAGTGTCAGCGGCACGACATAGGTGAGCTTCTCCTTTGCTCGAAGCATGTATTCATACTGTCCAGACCAGCTTATGGAATAACCAGCAGGTAGGTCTATTCTTTCAGCAACAATGCGCTGTGCTTCAACGACATAACTACCAACGTCAACACCTTCTATATCGATGAAGGACCAACCATTCAGCCGCGCGTTCTCACTCTTAATGCCGGGTGGGCCGTCTTCGACTCTGATATCTGCTACGTCAGCCAGAGATATCCGTTGACCCATGGAGGTAACAATGGGCAATAGCGAAAGTTGCTCTGGGGAGCTTCTGTAATCTTGAGGGTATCTCAAATTGACAGGATATCTCTCTAGACCTTCGACAGTTTGGGTAACGTTCATTCCCCCAATCGCTGTTGCAACGACTTGCTGAACATCTGCGATGTTTAAACCATACCGAGCAGCTTGTTCACGCCTTATGTCAACCTTAATATACCGGCCTCCTGCAACGCGTTCAGAATAGACCGAAGCTGTTCCTGACACATCTTTTACAATTTCCTCCAATTGCTGGCCAATTTGCTGAATTTGCGACAACTCGGGGCCAGAAATTTTAATCCCCACGGGAGTTTTAATTCCAGTTGCTAACATATCAATACGCGTTTTAATCGGCATCACCCATGCGTTCGTCAAGCCGGGAAATTTCACTAAACTATCAAACTCTTTTTTAAGGCTTTCTGTTGTAACGCCTTCCCGCCATTCACTTTGAGGTTTTAACTGGATAAAAGTTTCAATCATTGTCAGAGGCGCTGGATCTGTGGCGGTTTCCGCCCGACCTACTTTACCAAATACTGTTTGAACTTCAGGAACGGTATAAATAAGTTTATCCGTTTGCTGCAGGAGTTCCCTTGCTTTACCGATTGAAATGCCGGGGTACGTCGTTGGCATATACATCAGATCTCCTTCATCCAGCGGCGGGATAAATTCACTACCAATCTTATCAAGTGGCCACAAACCAATGCCTAATGCCACCACAGCTCCCAAAAGAGTTAACTTGGGGAAATGCAATACAGCTTTAAGCGCTGGCATATAAATCGCGGTCAATATGCGGTTCACAGGATTTTTATGCTCTGGGAGTATTTTCCCTCTAACAAAATAACCCATTAAAACTGGTACCAATGTAATTGCAAGTGCTGCAGATGCTGCCATGGCGTAAGTTTTGGTAAAGGCTAGTGGCGAAAACATTCTTCCTTCTTGTGCTTCCAAAGTAAATACAGGCACAAAGCTAACTGTTATTATAAGCAGACTAAAGAATAATGCTGGCCCGACTTCGCCAGCAGATTCAGCTACAATTTTCCACCTATTTTCATTTGTGATGGGCGTTCGTTCCATATGCTTGTGCATATTTTCAATCATAACAATAGCACCGTCAATCATTGCACCGATGGCTATCGCTATCCCACCAAGTGACATGATATTGGCGTTTAACCCTTGAAAATACATGACGATAAAAGCTGTTAGAATGCCAACTGGTAGACTGATAATAGCGACGAGTGAAGATCGCACATGGAATAAAAACACCATACAAACTAGTGCGACTACACCAAACTCCTCTAAAAGTTTAATCCAAAGGTTATCTACCGCGCGTTCGATCAAGGCACTACGGTCATAAACAGGAACAACCTCAACGCCTTCCGGCAACCCCAACTTTAGTTGCTCTAATTTATCTTTGACACCATCAATAACGTTTTGTGCGTTTTCACCGAAACGCATAACGATTATTCCGCCGACTGTCTCGCCTTCACCATTTAATTCGGCGACACCACGGCGCATTTGTGGGCCAATATTAATGTCCGCAACATCCTTGAGTAAAAGAGGCGTTCCATTATCATTGACCCCTAAAGGAATATTGGACAAGTCCTGTTCGTTTTGAATATAACCCGTGGCACGAACCATATATTCCGCTTCAGCCATTTCTACGACGGAAGCACCAATCTCCTGATTCCCACGCTGGATTGCCATCTGGATATGTGAAAGTGGAATACCAAACGCCCGCAGTTTATCAGGGTCTACTTGAACTTGATATTGCTTCACCATACCACCAATTGCTGTAACTTCAGAAACTCCGGGTACTGTTTGAAGTTCAAATTTTAGAAACCAATCTTGAAGAGAGCGAAGTTCACTTAAATCATGCTGACCGGTCCTATCGACAAGGGAGTAGATATAAACCCACCCAACGCCGGTTGCATCAGGCCCCAGTTGCGTTCTCGCGGCGGGTGGAAGTGTTGATGCGACCTGACTTAGATATTCAAGTACTCGGCTTCGGGCCCAATAAAGATCCGTATCCTCATCAAAAATTATGTAAACATAACTGTCGCCAAAAAACGAATATCCTCGAACTGTGACCGCTCCGGGAACTGACAACATTGCTGTGGTCAGTGGGTATGTCACCTGATCTTCAACCACTTGCGGCGCTTGTCCTGGGTATGAAGTTTTGATAATCACTTGGACATCAGAGAGGTCTGGCAATGCATCGACCGGTGTATTCTTTACAGAAAACAGACCAATCCCAACTAACATTAAGGTGGCGAGGATAACAAAAAACCTATTACCGACCGACCAAAGAATAATGGATTTAATCATAATATATCCCTATTCTTTATCTGCTAGTTTGACATGGGTTACTTCAAAAACCCCATCGCGTGGCATTTCAACGATAAACTGAACAGTGCTGCCCGCTTCCAAAGTTGAAACATCAACAGATGGAGCAAGATTAAAGTCCATTGTCATGCCCATCATGCCAATATTTTCGATAGTTTTGTGAGTAAAGTTTGCGGTTCGATTTTCAACATTTACACTATTGATCGTCGCATCCGTCCATTTGGCAGGATCTATGACCGCAATGTCAGTAACTAAAAACTTATTATCTTCTGTAAGAGTTATTTCCATCGGTAATTCCATCCCTTCTAGAAGCGATGCAATATCAACATCTTCAGCTACACCGAAGTCCATCGTCATTGCCATCATTGGGATTTCCTTTATTTCGCCATGAGAAACATTCACTTTGCGAAGATCACCATCAATGCTATTGATCTTCCCCGTGGTCCAGCCGCCTTTCTTTTCTGGCATTTCATCCATATCATGGCCCATTGCCGCATGATCCATTTGACTATGGTCCATTTCTTGCCCGGCGATTCTGGTATCTGTAATTTCGTACATCGGGCCTTCGCCTTTGCTCACCTCAAGTTCTAAGGTCATACCTTCGCTTAACGCATTGATGTCGACCGTATCCGCCACCATGAAATTCATGGTCATTCCCATCATGTCAAAAGCTTCAATTCTTTCATGAGAAAGGTTAATTGTACGTTCTACGATATTAACCTCATTGATAGTGCCTGAAGTCCAGCCGGAAGTTGGGCCATCATTCATCTGAACGCCATGGTTCATTCGTTTAAAATCTGATGACTTGCTGCTTTCTGAATCCAATAAAAATTGAGCAGAAACGACTACCCGTTCACCTGCATTAATACCTGATAGAATTTCGGAGTATTGATCATCGACGCGTCCAACATCAACCTCAACCGATTTAAAACTGCCTTCATCAAGAGCAAGAACAACCCGGTCATTGTCACCTGTCCTTATTACTGCGTCCTTTGGCACAATTAAACTTTCTTGGTTTTGCTGAGTATCTAGCTCAACTTGGGCAAACATATTAGGTTTTAAAACACCACTTTCGTTATCAAAACGCAGTCTAACCTTCATAGTTCGAGTCATAGCGTCCAATGTTGGCTGGACATAATCAACCTCGCCCATCCATTTTTCACCAGGTAGATAATCAACCGTCATTGAGACGGGAATTCCCTCAGATACATACGCAGCTTGTCTTTCAAAAACTTCCGCTTCAACCCACACTTGGTCGAGATTACCGATAGACATCATGCTATTTCCAGGTTTCACAAAGAAACCCTGCCGTATCATTAAATTGTCGACCACACCTGATTGAGGTGCATAGAATGTTACCGTTTGTTGAACCTGCTTTGTTTCTTTTAAAACGGCAATTGCTCTGTTCGGTAATTGCAATGCTCTCAAACGATCTTCTGAAGCTTTGATAAGCTGAGCGTTGTTGCGCCCTAGTGCCACTACCAATTCTTCCTGTGCATTTACCAGGGTAGGAGAATATATTTCATAGAGTGGTGCACCTTCTTCTACAGGGTCACCAGTGGCTTTAACATAGAGACGTTCTATCCAACCCTCAACACGTGGATGAATATGGACTAGCTCATCTTCATCATAATTTACGTAACCAACCGTCCTTATCACAGAACTCAACGTTTTTCTTTGGGCTGTTGCTGTTCTCACGCCCAAATTATTAACCACATCTGGTGAAATTCGGATGGTACCTGGACCCTCATCAGGACCGCCACCAACGCCTTCATCATATACAGGCACAAGCTCCATACCCATCGGCGATAATCCCGGCTCATCACGGCGATAGTTAGCATCCATTGGCGCAACCCAATAGAGTGGCTTTTTCTCTCCATCATCTGAGTTACCTGCGTCTGAATTAGGATCGAGTATGAAAGTATAAATAAATATGGTTAAGGCGGACCCTACTACTGCGCCGAGGATAGGTTTAATAAATTTATTGTTGTTAATAGTCATTGTATTTCTCCTGCATATTCATCGTCTTCGATCAATGCACCATCGGTAAAATAGTAATTAAGTTGCGTTATTGTTTTTTGACGCTCTACATCAATATTGAGCGCGTCTATTTGTGCGTTTAGCTCCGCAATCCTCGCTCGAACCACTTCTGCGAAATCGCCATCGTCATTGGTATATGCAGTAAGCGATGCTTCTGCTTGTTCACTCATCTGCGGAAGGAGTTCATTTTCAAAAAGTGACTTTCTTTCATCCAGACGTAAAAGCTGCGACTTTGCTGTATCAAACTCGGCAACTAACTTTCGAAGGAGTTGCCATTTTTCGGTTCTAATTGCTTCACGTCTTGAAATGGCGGCGCTGTATTCTCTGTCCTGTCTGTTAGCGGTAAATAACGGTACACTTAAAGAAACGCCGACCGTAAGGACATCTGAACGACCATTTCCAAATGGATCAGCGCCTCTTCTTCCATAGGCAGCATTTAAACCCCAGGCAGGTTTATATTTTTGCTTTGCAAGGTCAACACCGGCAGCCGTTGCTTCAATATTTTGTTCTAGTGCTTTCATCATGGGATGATTGCCAATTAAATCGTACAAATCCTCCTCACGAACGATCATTTCATCGTTCACAAGTTCTGGATGGCTGATTAATTGGTCTGGAAGGTGGTCCGCGATTTCAAAATAACTATCGCCTGTATTCTCTATATTTAGCCATTCAGATAATTTTTCAACAAAACCATCTTTGGTTTGTTCAAGCATTGTCACGCGGTCATTGAGACGTGTGAGTTCAAGTTGAGCTCTAATAATATCTTGTTGTCTTGTTCTACCCATGGCGGTCGAATAACTAGACGTTGCGATTTCTGTCAGTTGCTCAAAAAGTGATCTATTTTCTTCGATTAACGCAATACTTTTCTGAGCTTTATATGCATCTAACCAGAGATGACTAACCGTTACCGCGACCTTTGCATTCCTATCGACCCTTTGATATGGAAAAGCTTCAGCCTGAAGCTCTAGCTGTCGTCTTTTTATGCTAAGGCTTTTGCCTTGCGGAAACATTTGAGTTACTCCTAGCCGCACTTGAGTCATCCCTTCTCTACTGAAAGAAAAACTATCGGTTGGCAAATTTGCAAGTGACAGTGACACTTGTGGATCTGGCAATGAGCCAGCTGCGACGCTCATCGATTTTGTTGCATCTTGCATGTGCTGATTGCCCGCTATCCAGGGGTCATTATCTTGTGCTGTTTTTACCGCTTCTTCTATAAAAAGCTGACGATTTACTTCTTGTGCGTGAAGCGATTGCTGTGTCGCTGATACTATAAATACTAAAGCGACAGCCCTAAATTTGGTTGCTTTTATCATGTCCAATGATCCTCATGGTCAAAGCCAAAATGATTGTAAAATAGAAAAATAGTGGGCTAAATACCCGGATATGCGTCGTCAAATAACGGAATTAGTCGAATTTGGACGGATTCATCCTGTCTTATGAATAAATCGGAGGGCGAAAAAGGGAGGTAAGCGACCTAATAACGGTCGTATTTTGAGGTGAAATAATTTTCTCTGATGAAACATTCTCTGCTTCAAACAGAAAGGATGGACTTACCATAGATGCCATTGAAATACTGCAATCCAATGCGCAATTCAAGTCATCGTTACAGCAATCCATTTCGCTTTGATCCATGCTACTATGTGCGGTGACCTGCATGTCCATATTGCAAAGATTAATATTGTCCGCAGCAAAAGACTGGCTTGTAAATACAAGCAGCATTAGAAGAATCGAAACTATCTTTTGACAATTTAACATCTTTTTAAAATTCGATACCTTTTGGCATTAGAAATTATTATTCAATTTCATTTATATCATACACTCTGATAAATAGAAATATCCTCTTTTGAAACTTTCTCTATTTCAATCCTTGTTCTGCACTGTTTTATAATACGTACAATTTGGTAAAATCCCTCAAAAAAACCATGTCGGCACCAAATTTCTTATATTTTAATAAAATTCCAAAAACTTATAAGTTCAAATTGCCGCTCGCATAATAGTTTCCCGCATAATTTTAAGAAATCGTAGGGGAATAAAACCCCGTTAATACTGTTGTTCCTGCTACGACAATTGATATTAGAATAATTTCGAGAGTTATGGCTGTTGTAATATAGCGAGCGGCATTGGGCTTCCCTTGTTCTAAATCTGGACCAAGCCGAAGTTTATTTAATGCAGCGATGAGCATTAATAGGGAAAATATTGCTATTTTGATCAACAAAATCTGGCCGTAGGAATCACGAAGAAAATTCACACCATTCATTAGTACAACACTCATAACTATTCCCGCTACAAATATAAGCGGTACCAACAATGTCGCCTTCTTAGAAAAATCATTAATGATTTTTCCAGATCTCTTGCTGACTTCCATTTTGACAACAAAGTAAAGTGGTATTAGCGCTCCAAACCAAAACAAGACGACAAATAGATGCAACATGAGAAGAGGTGCAAGAATTAATCTATACGGGTTTTCCAATGTGTGCCCCGTTAAGGTAAAGGAAAATGCGACTAAAGAAACGCCAATAGTCGCCAATATTATGCTGCTTTTTAACGTAATCCTATAAGATGATATTATTGCCGCTAATCCTAAGATCAACATCAGTTTTGCCACACCTAAATGCGACAATAAAAGCATCTTTTGCAATTCGAAATCTACGATTCCGGCAATAGAACCCGAAAAACGGGCAGCATCTAGAAATAGGTACAGCATGGCAAGAATTAGGGCGCAAATTGAAGTTATGAATAGCGCCCTTTTTATAAGCTGTTGGGATTTAACCAATTCAAAATAATAAATATTATAGAAAACTGCACCACCTGCCGACAGCAATACCATCGACAAGGTGATAAATTTTATAATAATCAATGTTGCATCTAAAGTGTTCATAATATGAGTTTATTATTTTACTGCGAATGAAATAGTCCCTGACATTGCGTGCATATCTTTTGAAGCAGCGCGCCATGTAATTGTATATTTTCCAGAAGCTAATTTTGGTAGTGAAATATGAGCCATAGGAGTCATTTCATTAGGCAGTTCGCCGACTGTAATTTCCTCTCCGCTATCCTTTACTAGTTCAAATCCAGTAATTTTGGCAGGTTCAGATAATGTAAGCATAACCATTTTAGGCGCATCAGCCAATACCGCCCCGTCTGCTGGCATAGAGCTCACTAATGAGACGTGAGCAAAACCAGTAGCAGCAGTGAAGCTTAATATAATAAGTGACAAAAATATCGATTTCATGTGTGATCCTTAATTTTAAAAAAATGAATACTCAACGTAGTATTATTTTCTAGTACGAGCGAAAAATGACCACCCCTCAAATTAATTCTGCTGTATTGATATAGTCAAACCCTGTACTTGTATGTGATATTTTGAGGGCTAAGGCCTTTTTATTCGTAGAAGTAAGTAGAGAAAACATTTAAGATGACTATTCGCAAAGTCACTGCGTACAATTTTTAAAGTATAGAAAACAGGCCATGGGTATGAATGAAAATATTGACAAACAATTGGATCAATACTCAAAACTAAAATTTGAGAAGAACCTCGATCATCTTGGGAACGACATTAAATCTAAATTGGTCGCAAACAAAACCAAAAGTTATGGGCTTGTTGGTTTTGTAGAACAATTGTTTGGAATGCCCATTTCAGTGAGCGGCGGTGCATTAGCATCAACCTTGATTGTTGGAATTATGTTAGGACTTCAGTTCCCGATACAAAGTTCACTTGCCCGCTCAAACGTATCAGATTTGGAGATATTCAGTTCTGTAAATGCCAATTTGCCATCGTCGCTTCTGGATCCAAGTTCATGAGCATTTATAGAAACATTGCATATTTCACTTTTTTTCTTCTTTTAAGTATTTTTGTTGGGTTTTATATCGGTAATAATTTCAATGTTGAACACGATGAACACTTAGAAGCATCACACCATGATTTTCATGAAATGCTGGACTTGACGGACGATCAATTGGAAAAACTCGTTCCGATTGAAAAAGACTTTGCAAAAAAGAAAGCATATTACACGAACCAGATTCGCAGTGCCAATATGGAACTTGGCGATATTATGCAAAAAGAAAAATCATTTACCCCAGAGGTGCAAGCTGCCGTCGAGAAAGTACATATTGCGATGGGAGAGCTTCAAAACATAACGTTAATACATTTTTTTGACATGCGAGATCTGCTTGATGATGAACAAGCAAAGGTTTTTGACGATTATGTAGCGGACGTTATGTATGGCCTTCGATAGCGACGCAAGTGATGAAAAACTGGCGAACTTGTTAACGAAGGGTAATCAACAGGCCTTCGACCTATTAATGCTACGCTATAAAGCTCGTCTTTATTCGTTTATTTGTCGCTATGTAGCTGATCAAGATGAAGCATATGACTTGTTGCAGGAAAGTTTTATAAACATTTATCAAAAAATTCATCTCTTTGACCAGAACAGAAAATTTTCAACGTGGGCTTTTCAGATTGCTTTAAATAAATGCAGGGATTGGGGTCGGAAGAGAGCTGTTCTTCGCGTGCTACCTTTCTCTTCATTTAATAGAGCCGACAATTCTTTCGACTTTTTTGAAAACACTTCCGGGGACGAAGCTGACCCCGAAAAAATTCTTATCGGAAAAGTAGAACTTGAAAATATTGCGAAAGCTGTCGAGAGATTACCAGACAAACTGAAAACACCGTTAATCATGTGTGTATTAGAAGACATGTCACATGATGAGTGCGCCAATATTCTAGATGTAACTTCAAAAACTGTCGAAACCAGAATTTATCGCGCTCGAAAAAAATTAATTGAAATCACCGAGAAATCCTAAATACAAATATTGTTGAGGGGTTGGCGTCTTGCGTTCGTATTAGGAATGTAAGTCGAGCCTAAATTCGCTCCCGCTGTTTTGGCTTCCACTTATAAGGAGTAACCAATAACTATCCTCGTTGGTTACTCCTTTTATTTAAGGGATAAAACATTTTCCTTCGTAATACTGATGTAAGCAATATCAGAAACAATAAATCAATCATTGCCTTACAAAAATATCACCATCGGTATTTTCTAGAATATCGATGACAACAGGTCGCACAGGGTATTGCGAACTTAGTTTCTATCAGGTCGTTGTATTTGAAATGAATATAAAAGTGCCGTACGGCAAAAAATAAATTGATAGGACAATATAATGTACCAAATATTTAAAAAGAGAATTCTTTATGCACCCTTGCTCACATGCGCTTTGGTTATAAGTTATTCTCAAGCTCACTCACAAGAGACCACGATCGATGTTGACGACAAGATTGACGAACTCGATGACAAGATTGACGAACTCGAACTTTTAAAAAAAGATCTTATCGGATTGAAAAACAATCTTGAAAAAAAAGAGGAAACGATCCGCGACAAGGAAAATAAACTTGATGGGGAAATAAGATCCATTAATTCTCTTAGAAATTCAATGTCTGTGAGAGAATCTGAGCCATTTTCCAAATGGCATTTAGCTGGATACGCTGACATAGGTTTTGAATCTATATCAGGTGATACCAATGATAGTTTTCTTGCCGGTAAATTTAATCCATCTTTTCATTTTCAATTTAAAGATTGGATCATGTTTGAATCTGAACTTGAGATAGAAACATCGAATGATGGTGAAACTGAGTTAGCACTGGAATATTCTCAGTTAAACTTTCTTGTGCACGATAATTTGACAATCGTTGCGGGAAAGTTTCTTAGCCCGATTGGACAATTTCAAGAACGCTTACATCCTAGTTGGATCAATAGATCAATAAACGGACCAGCTGGTTTTGGTCATGGAGGCGTCCAACCATCAAGCGATGTTGGCATAATGCTTCGTGGCGGCGTTTCTACTTCAGACGATCTAATCTTTACTTACTCTCTTGCTGCGGGTAACGGACCACGATTTGGTCATGATGAAGACGAGTTAGAACTTGAAGGATTTGGCAGAGATAATGATAGCAACAAATCTTTCGGTGGACGCATAGCTTTGGTCCATAGCTCATCTCTAGAATTTGGTTTCTCGTATCTAAATGCAGGCCTTAATGCTGAAGAAGAACTTCTCGAAGATGGTGATCTCGAGCCTGCAAAAAATGCAGATTACCGGCTCTGGGGCGCCGATCTTGCCTATTCCAAAGGTCCCTGGGATATTCGCGCTGAATACCTAAATTCCAAGACCACCCCCACAGGTATGCTACTTGAAGAAGAAGTGGAGGAGGAAGAGGAAGAAGAAGGGCATGGTGGTGCAGAGCCCGTAAATTGGAAGACTTGGTATGCTCAAATTGCTTACCGTTTATCAGAAATTACTGATCACCCAATACTGGCAAAAATTGAGCCCGTTGTAAGGTATGGTCAATTCCGAGTTAGGGTTGAAGATACTTTGATTTCAAATTCAGAAAATAGATGGAATTTCGGTGTTAATTATTGGGCTGCTCCTACAATAGTGATCAAAGCCGGAATTGAACGGCGTAATTATATTCTCCCTGAACGTACCGATGAAACTCGTTATCTAATGCAACTCGCCTACGGCTTTTAACGCCTGAAAGGATAAGAACATGAAGACACTCAAAATTACACTCGCAACTGCCCTACTCACTTCACTATGCTTCAGCACAAATGTTAACGCGCAGGAAGCTGTCAAAAAAGATCCCATGCAAGTGGCTCGAGGGGCGAAGGCCTGGGCACAAACTTGTAACCGATGTCATAATATTAGAGCGCCTAAGGAGCTCACAGATGAGGAATGGGAAGTATCCACTACTCATATGCGTGTGAGGGCTAACCTTCCAGGAGACATGGTGAAAGACATCATTGCCTTTCTTCAAGCTAGTAACAACGAAAGAATTGAAAAATGAACGCTAAGGAGCTCTTAAAATGAGATATACCCATATAAAAGCAAATATTCTTGGCATATTACTGCCAATTACTCTATTTACGCCTTTTTCAACGCATGCACAGGAAAATATCGATCAGGGCGCAAAAGTGTATGAAGGCACATGCATCGCCTGTCATGGCGAAACTGGCAAAGGGGAAATCCCCGGAGTATCCGATTTTACTCTAAAAGACGGCTCTCTTGCAAAAAGCGACGATGTTTTATTCGACCATATATTGAACGGCTATCAAAGTGAAAACTCAGACCTAGAAATGCCTGCGCTAGGTGGTAACGAAGAATTGAGTGAACAGGACATCAAAAATGTGATCGCTTATTTGCGAGCAACTTTTCAAACGAAGAAATAATAACATGGTAAATAAGTGATAATCAAAAGGCCGCGTCAAGCGGCCTTTTGTGTTTGCTATAAAAATAAATGAACTTAAATCTTCGTCATTCTGAGCCTTAGGGCATTGCTAACCACTGACAAAGACGACAGGCTCATTGCGGCCGCAGCGATAATTGGAGACAAGAGTATTCCAAAAACCGGATATAGCACACCTGCAGCCACGGGAACGCCCATTGCGTTATAAACAAATGCGAGGAATAAGTTTTGTTTGATGTTTCTCATAGTCGCTTCTGAAAGACGACGCGCTCTTACAATGCCTGTTAATTCACCTTGCATCAGGGTTATACCAGCACTTTCCATAGCAACGTCGGCCCCGGTGCCCATTGCAATGCCAACTTCCGCTACCGCCAAAGCTGGAGCATCGTTTACGCCATCACCTGCCATGGCAACTTTCGCCCCCAAGCTCTGAAGGTCCTTAATAATTTCTGCTTTACCTTCCGGCAAAATATCAGCACGAACTTCGTCAATATTAAGTTGCTGTGCAACGGCTGCGGCTGTGGTTTCATTGTCGCCTGTAACCATGATTATTCTCAGCCCTTCTTTATGAAGGGCATCAAGAGCTTGATTTGTTGTGTCCTTAATAGGGTCCTCGACAGCAACCAGTCCTGCTAGACTATTATTTATAGCAACATACATGACCGTTTTACCTTTTGTTCTCATGTGGTCAGCCTGAAGTTTCGCCCTTTCAATATCTATCCCTAAAGTAGCCATCATTGCGCTATTTCCCAGCGCCGTTAATTTACCGTCGATCTTTGCTTTCACTCCTTTACCCGTTACAGCCTCAAAATCATCAACCTTGATTAGATCAATATTTTTTGTTTTAGCACCGCTAATAATTGCCGCTGCCAAGGGATGTTCACTGCCTCTTTCCAAGCTAGCGGCGTTTGTTAATATTTTTAATTCGGAGAAATTGTTTATAGGGATAATATCGGTGAGCACGGGCTTACCGAGTGTCAACGTGCCTGTTTTATCAACAATTAGTGTGTCAACTTTTGCAAATACCTCTAGAGCCTCTGCATTTTTAATCAAAACACCTGACTGTGCGCCTCGCCCCATCGCGACCATAATAGACATTGGCGTTGCTAGCCCAACGGCACAAGGGCACGCTATAATTAAGACCGAAACGGCAGCAATTATTCCATGCGTCAAAGCTGGCTCCGGACCGAAATAATACCATACAGCGAAAGCGGCAATTGCAATAACAATCACAACTGGAACAAACCAACCAGCAATTAAGTCTGCATATTTCTGTATTGGAGCTCGGCTTCGCTGAGCATCGGCAACCATACTGACAATCTGGGAAAGCATTGTTTCCGATCCAACCCTCTCAGCGCGCATAACAAAGCTGCCAGTACCATTTAATGTCGCCCCAGTAATGCTATCACCTACTATTTTCTCTACTGGAACTGGTTCACCTGTAAGCAGAGATTCGTCTATTGTGGAGTGACCTTCTATAACAACTCCATCAACAGGCACCTTTTCGCCAGGCCTTACACGAAGTTTATCGGCACTTAGGATCTGATCAAGAGGGACTTCGTCTTCAGTTCCATCTTCATTTAGTCTAAGTGCAACTTTAGGCGCAAGATCGAGTAAAGCTCGGATGGCTCCTCCGGTCTTTTCTCGCGCTCTAAGTTCTAACACCTGACCAAGAAGTACGAGTACAATTATGACAGCAGCGGCTTCGAAATATACAGGAACCAGTCCACTTTCAGTTTTAATAGTTTCAGGGAATAAATCAGGAATGAAAAAGGCGATTAAACTATAGACATACGCAATTCCAGTACCAATGGCGATAAGGGTCCACATATTGAGGTTCATAGTTTGTATTGACTTCCAGCCCCTGACAAATATAGGCGCTGCCGCCCAAAGCATAACTGGTGTTGTTAGGATGAGCTGTATAGTTAAAGATAACTCTTCTGCGACTATATTTTTGAATGCTGAGCTAAAGTGGCCGCCCATTTCCAAAATCAAGACGGGTAATGCCAGCACAAGCCCAATCCAGAAGCGTCGTGTAAAGTCGATCAATTCAGGATTAGGTCCTTCATCTGCAGATGGGATACCCATAGGTTCCAATGCCATACCGCATATCGGACAATCGCCAAAATGATCTTGAATTATTTCGGGATGCATGGGACACGTGTACATCGTGCCTTCAGGCATTTCTTCTGGCTCGGGACGCTCACCCAAATATATTTCTGGATCTAATTTAAATTTATCGAGACATCGGGAGGAGCAAAAATAATAATCTTCGTCTGTGTATTTTAAATGATAGCTATCTTCGCTAACGTTAACCGTCATTCCACACACTGGATCATGAGTACTTGAGTGTGCATGCTTATGATCTTCGTTCATAATTTTTGCTCCCTTAAAGTTTTCTTATCAACGATAATACGTTTGAAATAGACCTCTCCCTTATATTTCGAACCAGAAATTAGTCGGACAATGAGGTCTGCATCTAATGTGTATTATTGTACTTTTAAACGGGAGAAATGCTGTTACATAACTTTTTGAATGATTTACAAAATTCAAATTTCGTCTATAGAATTTCGTAACATGGTGTTTTTCATCTTTTTAAAATGGCTAGGACTGAGGCCAGTTACTGATTTAAATTGATTGCTCAGATGAGCGAGACTGCTATAGCCAAGTTGGAATGATATCTCTGTTAAGCTTAATTCATCATACACAAGCAATTCTTTCACCCGCTCTATTTTCTGATTGATAAAGTATTTTTCAACTGTGATACCTTCAACCGACGAAAATAATGTACTGAGATAGCTGTACTCGTATGCAATATTTTTTGATAAGTGGTCTGACAATCGTAAATCCAGAAGACCGTCTTGTTTTTGAACCAGTTCGATTATGAGCTTCTTAATATTTTCTATTAATCTACCTTTTTTATCACCAATGAGTTCAAATCCAAATGCCTCTATTTTTTCTCTAAAAAATTTAAGTTCAACGTCCGATAACATCATTTTGCCAAAATCTACCTCCCCAAGTGACACACGAGCTACCGGGGCATTCAATTCTGCGAGTTCGCTTTTAATGACATGGATACATCGATCACAAACCATATTTTTTATATACAGTTTCATACGTTTGTCCTCTAAAACTAACCAGAAATAACATTTCGGGCATAGTTATTTATTGAATATCATATCTAACTTCTAACGCCACCGCGTCATCGGTTGGATTGCTCCACATCATACAATATCCATGTTCAATTGGTGCCGTAAACACGTCACTGCCCATATTGGTCGGGTATTCTTCAACCGGAAAAACCACTTTTTCATCTTCATGATAATGAATGTTGAAATTCATCGTTTTAGAGCTTTTGAAAAAATATGTAAGATTCTGACCTGCATTCAGCTTCATGCAAACTTCATGTACTTTACCCGCTTCAATACTTGATAGATCAACTTTTTGTTCAGCTAAAGAATTTGAAGTTAAAAACAGGGCTGGAAGAAAAATAAACAACTTTATATCGTTGTGCCTCATCTTTTTGTTCCTCATAAATAATATCATCATGGCTATAATCGTAGTTTCCTAAGCTAATAGCAATTCAAAATGATCGCATGCAAAATAATTGCAATCTGCATGAGGGATAACCGGCTCTTATGCGTATTAGTTTTATTGGCGCGTTTAAAACTCTAAATGTTGCCTTTTATATTGCAGTAAAAAAATCTAGCGGGACAAGTTATGAATACCTCCAAATCCAATAGGAGTATGACTATCATGATGCAAATTATAATTGTGATGTTCTTATGGAGTATTTGTTTTCCAACAATAGTGTTAGGCCTGCCCTATGCACCCCATCTGACTTTTGCTGCTTTAAGAGCTCTTCTTGCCGGACTTGCTTTACTAATCCCTGCCTATTATTTAAACAAAAACCAACCCCAGGGGATAAAAATATGGCTTAAATTGGCAGGAATAGGCCTTGGTGCAACGACGCTAGGGTTTTACGGCATGTTTCATGCTTCGGAATTTGTATCCCCAGGCATAGCGACAGTCATCGCCAACACGCAACCGCTAATGGCCATGGTTCTAGCATTTATTTTTTTAAATGAGCGCCTGGACTGGCGTGGAAAAATAGGTGTTTCTCTTGGATTTATTGGAATCGTCATCATTTCATTTCCATCACTGACGTTGAATGCAGACGGCAATTACAATATCGGCATTCTTTACATCATCCTCGCTGCAGTTGGAATAACAGTAAGTAATGTTCTAATACGTCATATCGCCGGACAGGTCGACGCGTTAACCGCCATGGGTTGGCAACTTGTAATCGGTAGCTTTTTTCTTGGCCTTTTAGCACTATTTACAGAAAATATCACCGCCATAAACTGGAACGTTTCTTTTATCTCTAGTCTGCTTCTGCTCGCACTTCCCGGAACAGCTTTAGCATACTGGTTGTGGTTTCGTGTGTTGGAAAAGACAGATCTTACTCGTGCAAATTCCTTCAGTTTTCTTGTACCGATCTTTGGATTGGCGATGGGAGTAATATTCTATCAAGAACACATTCAACTAACCGCCTTTATTGGAATTAGTTTCACAATTATTGGCATAATTTTCGTTAATTTACCAAGGCGGAACCTAACTACTATAAACAGGAGATAATTATGGATCAAAATCATGAACATTATCATAGGCCGGAACCAAAGGAAAAATGGTGGAAAACTCCAAACGGCATTGTCATTATTTTTTTCTTTTTGGCATTAGGTTATTTCCTTATTACTGAGCATGGCGCTCATATGTTGCCGTATCTGCCTTGGATCATTCTTCTAATATGCCCATTTATGCATTTTTTCATGCACGGAAGTCATGGAGAGCACGGTGGCCACCAAGACCACAATCATTCGAACACTGATAAGGATGAATAGATCATGGAAGACGCAACTCAATCATACGGATTATGGTCATTGGTGATCCTTAACTCACTCATTTTCATCATTTTTGCTTTTAGCTTTGCCAAACCGCAAACCAAGACAGATTGGCGCTCATTTAGTGCGTTTTCGGCATTTCTCGTGGCGCTCTTTACTGAAATGTATGGCTTTCCTCTTACTATTTACTTGATGTCGGGCTGGCTCGCGGAAAAGTATCCGGGAGTAGATTTTCTCGTTCACGAAAATGGTCATTTATGGCACACGATTTTTGGTTTTGAGGGAAATGCCCATTTTGATCCTATGCATCTAGCAAGCTTTGTTTTTATCGGCGCCGGGTTCTGGATATTATCCTCGGCATGGTCGGTACTTTATAAAGCTCAAAGTACTGGAAAATTAGCCGTTACTGGTCTCTATGCTAAAATTCGACATCCCCAATACATTGGTTTCATCGCAATTATGTTTGGCTTTTTGCTCCAATGGCCAACAATTCCAACATTAGTGCTGTTTCCGATCTTGTCATACATGTACATCCGTTTAGCAAGAAAAGAGGAGGCCGATGCGCGAAAGCAGTTTGGTGATGCCTATGACGCTTATGAAGCCAAAGTTCCGGGCTTTATCCCTAATTTTTCCAACCCTATGACTGAAAGTGGTTCATAGATTTTGGACGGAGATGATAGGTGCGAAAACGTAAATTTATTATAACCGGAAAAGTCGCAAGTGCAGAACAATGGGCAAGCTTCATGATGATTGGGGCACTCGGACTGGCATTGTTCATGGTCAACTCCTCATTACAATCGCTTTATGATCTGATCCATCATACCCCTGTCTCAATTAGTTTCGGTGATTTCATTGAATCAAAACCGTTAGTCGTCTGGATCAACGAAGGTTTAATGGCTTTCTTTTTCTTAGCCGTTACTCTTGAACTAAAAAGAGAAATAAGAGAGGGTCATCTCTGCAACACGCAACAAATGTTATTGCCCGCTTTTGCAGCACTAGGTGGCATGGTGGTTCCAATTGGTATCTATCTTTTTATTAACCGCGATTATCCTGAATTTTTACAGGGATGGGCTATTCCCTCAGCTACTGATATTGCCCTGAGTCTTGGCATACTTTCCTTACTTGGCAAACGCGTTCCTATCGAGCTTAAATTATTTCTCGCAGCATTAGCCATATTCGATGATCTTGGAGGAATAATAATCATCGCATTTTTCTACGGCTCCCAATTAACGCTGAGTATTTTCGTAGCCTCGATGCTGATCATTGCATTATTATTTCTGTTAAATCATTTCAGTGTTAACCACGCCTCCATTTATATTGTTTTGGGCATCTTTTTATGGGTAGTTCTCCAAGAATCTGGAGTTCACCCGACTATGGCAGGTGTAGTAGTAGGACTATCTCTGCCGTTAAAGGTCAAGAATGATAGTTCCTATATTCCGTTAAAATTCGTTGAAGATGGACTACATCCTTGGGTAGCCTTCTTTATCGTCCCATTATTTACCTTTTTTAACGCTGGGATAGTATTAACAGATATAAGTTTACTGCAATTGGGATCGTCTGTGTCATTAGGCATCATTCTCGGATTGTTTATTGGAAAGCCCCTTGGAATTTTTAGCTTCGCATTTTTAGCTCATCGTTTGGGCCTTGCCAGCGTCGCAGAACATATAAATTGGAAGTTGATATTTGGCGTAGCCATGCTTGGCGGTATTGGCTTCACGATGGGGCTATTTTTAAATACTCTTGCTTTCCCAAATAACGGCAATTTGGAGATTAGCAGACTAGCAATTCTCATTGGGTCGTTGTGTTCAGCGGTTTTAGGAATTGTCTGGCTGCATCACCACCTGCCCCGAATTCAATACGCTCCAGAAACAAATTAATGCCGACCAAATTGAGGATTTTGAAATGAAATTAACGTTTTTAGGCGCAACACAAACAGTAACAGGATCAAAATACCTTGTTGAAGCTGATGACAAAAGAGTGATGATTGATTGTGGGCTATTTCAAGGATACAAAAATTTGCGTCTTCGAAATTGGGAAAAAATTCCGATAGACCCAAGAAGCATTGACGCGCTGATATTAACCCACGCCCACTTAGATCACAGTGGATATATTCCGAAACTCGTAAAGTCGGGCTTTAAAGGTCCAATTTATTGTTCAAGCGCAACTTTCGATCTTTGTAAAATATTACTTCCTGACAGCGGTCACATTCAAGAAGCTGACGCTAGGCGTGCAAATCGCTATGGATATAGCAAGCACAAACCCGCCGCACCCCTTTATAGTGAAAAAGACGCGCGTGACACTTTTGATTTGTTTAAGACTGTAGATTTTGAAAGGAAGGTAGAATTACCTGGGGGGATTTCTTTTAGCCTTCACAATGCTGGTCACATACTGGGAGCTTCCTTTATTCGTTTATCCAGTTCAAAAGGCACATCCATTCTATTTTCGGGTGATTTAGGCCGCCAACACGATCCGATAATGAAGGATCCTGCCAAAATTTCCAGTTGTGATTATCTGGTTGTAGAATCAACTTATGGAAACCGATTGCATGATGAAACAGCACCTATCGAGACACTTGCAAGAATAATTAGAGAAACAGCTGAAAAAGGAGGCACAATAGTTATTCCCGCTTTCGCTGTTGGTAGGGCACAATCTCTATTGTTCTACATAAATAAGTTAAAGTCAGAAAATAGGATTTTTGATAGCATTCCTGTATATCTCGACAGTCCGATGGCAATAAATGCCTCAAAATTAATGTGTCATCACATTAAAGACCATAAACTCGATCCCAATACCTGCCGAAACATGTGCGACATCGCGACATATACAAGAACAGTTGAACAATCGAAAGCTATATACAGCGAGAATATTAACATTCCTAAAATAATAATATCCGCGAGCGGCATGGCTACTGGAGGTCGTGTATTACATCATTTGAAAAATTACATTGGAGATAGAAGAAACACAATTCTTCTCGCGGGGTTCCAAGCAAACGGAACGAGAGGTGACCGTTTGGCAAAAGGAGAGCAAAATGTCAAAATTCACGGTCAGAATTGGCCTGTAAAAGCGCGAATTGAAATACTCGATAGTATGTCCGCACACGCAGATTACAAAGAAATTCTTTCATGGCTAAGAGATTTAAAGACCCCACCTCAAAAGACATTTGTCGTTCACGGCGAACTTTCAGCTTCGCAGAAAATGAGTGAACACATTGAGGGCTATCTTAACTGGAATACTACGATACCCGAGCATGGACAGGTGGAATTATTATGATTGAGAAAAGTAAGTCTCGCTCTAAATTAATCCTGCGTAACCTAGGAATAAATACATACAAAGAAGCAGTCATATATATGCGCGAAGACTGCCATGTTTGCAAAGCTGAGGGATTTGAAGTTCAGGCGCGGGTACAGGTCTCTAATTTGCGCAATAGTGTAATAGCGACATTGAACGTTATTAAGTCTAATCTTTTACAGCAAGGCGAAGTTGGATTATCAGAATATGCAATTGAGAAATTAGCAGCTCGCGGGGGTGAA
The DNA here is from genome assembly GCA_030428615.1 of Alphaproteobacteria bacterium. Taxonomy (GTDB): domain Bacteria; phylum Pseudomonadota; class Alphaproteobacteria; order Sphingomonadales; family Emcibacteraceae; genus Pseudemcibacter. The sequence goes on from JAUIDN010000003.1 coordinate 76,057, forward strand.
GAACTTTTTATTTGTCACCCAGGAACAATTGCATCTCTAAGTGATATGCGCTCTAAAATATATGGTAATTCACTCAATAAATCGCAATTTAGCGTGATTATAGATGATATAGTGAATGGGCAGTATTCAGACATACATATTTCATCCTTCCTGACGGCTTGCGCAGGAGGCCGTCTTAACAAACAGGAGATTTTAAACCTCACTGAAGCAATGATCGAAAGTGGAGACCGACTAGAATGGGGAAAAGAGTTGGTTGTTGATAAACACTGTGTGGGAGGTCTTCCAGGCAATAGAACAACTCCAATCGTAGTTGCGATAGTTTCAGCATTTGGTTTAACCATGCCAAAAACTTCATCTCGCGCTATAACGTCCCCTGCTGGAACAGCAGATACGATGGAAGTTCTGGCACCAGTAGATCTCGATGTTTCAAAATTGCGGCGTGTCGTTGAAAAAGAGAACGGCTGCATTGTTTGGGGCGGCTCCGTATCATTGAGCCCCGCTGATGATTTACTCATTAGGGTGGAAAAGGCACTCGATTTAGACAGCGAAGGTCAATTAATTGCCTCTGTTCTCTCAAAAAAAATAGCTGCAGGCTCGTCTCACGTCCTAATTGATATTCCCGTTGGACCAACAGCCAAAGTACGTTCAACAGAGATGGCGGACGAACTATCACGTCACCTAGAATATACAGGAACCGCTTTGGGATTAAACGTAAGAGCTCACACAAGCGATGGGCGGCAACCTATAGGAAATGGTATTGGTCCTGCACTGGAAGCTAGAGATTTAGTAAAGGTACTCCAGAACAAAAAAGATGCTCCCAAGGATCTTCGGGAAAGAGCATTAGATCTCGCCGGATTAACTCTCGAATTTTCTTCAAAAGTTCAGAATGGCGCTGGACGAGAGATAGCAGAAAATATTTTAGTCACCGACAAAGCCTGGGAAAAATTTCAATCAATATGCGAGGCACAAGGTGGGCAGAAAGAAATACCGGTTGCTCAATATACGCGGTCAATAGAAGCCTCTAATCTGGGTAACGTATCGAATATAGACAATCGCCGAATAGCGAAAGCTGCAAAACTTGCAGGAGCTCCAAATGAGCCAGTAGCAGGTATTGATCTTCATGTTAATTTGGGGAGCAAGGTCGATATTGGGCAACCTATTTTCACCGTACATTCAAGTTCTGTCGGAGAACTTGAATACGCCATATCCTACATAAAATCACAAGAAGACATAATTAGTATAAAAGGAGGTAGTTGATGAGCATATTGTTTTCGTTTCCTAATAACGATGTCTTAGCATTTCAGTTGTTGAGTTACACAGAGATGGAGCAAGGATCGATTAATATTCACCGCTTTCCTGATGGCGAAAGTAACATTCAAATCAACTCGCCTGTAAACGAAAAGCACGTATTCTTACTCTGTAGCCTTGATCACCCTGACGACAAAGCGATGCTACTCTTATTCTTTGCACAAACAGTCAAAGATTATGGAGCTCTGTCTGTTACTTTAATTGCGCCTTATTTAGGTTACATGCGACAGGACAAACGATTCCACGAAGGCGAAGCTATTACATCGAATATTTTTGCGACATTTCTCTCGGATAATTTTGATAGGATTATAACAGTGGATCCTCATCTACATCGACATAAATCAATGAGCGAAATTTATACCATTCCGGCAGTTGTCGTTCATGCCGCCGATGCCATTGTTGATTGGATTATCGATAACATTAGTAACCCAGTCTTGATTGGGCCAGATGAAGAAAGCGATCAATGGGTTTCCGAAGTTGCACAGAAAATCAGAGCCCCTTACATAGTCCTTACCAAAGTTCGAAGTGGCGACAAAAAGGTAGATGTTTCTGTGCCCGATGTTGAAAAGTACAATGGTCACACCCCTGTTTTGCTAGACGACATTATATCGACAGCTCGTACAATGGCAGAGACTGTGAAACATTTACGAAGAGCTGGAATGAAACCACCGATTTGTATAGGTGTACACGCCGTTTTTGCAGAAGATGGATACGAAACTCTAAGAAAATCCGGTGTTGAAAAAATCGTATCATGCAATTCCATCTTGCACGAAACCAATAAAATTGACCTCAGCAAAAAAATTATCGAACAACTATTAGATAGGTGAAGAATGAACCAAGTAAAATTACAGGACGACATTTTTAGGCGCTATATCAAATTCGCACGGAACTATTTAATTTCAATAGCGGTTTTGAATGCAATTTGGGAAACTCTTCACATGCCATTATACGAAATTTGGTATCAAGGTACATGGCCCATAATAATTTATTCTGGTGTCCATTGCACCATAGGTGATGTATTCATAGGACTTACTAGTTTTATCTTAGCGACAATTTTTATCAGATTTAACGTAATGTCGCGCAACACATATTTGGCACTCGTAATATTAACTACAATATTTGCCGTATCCTACACAATTTACAGTGAATGGTTGAATATATATTTGCGTGGCGGTTGGGCATACAATGAATTAATGCCCATACTTCCAATAGCTAATTTTCAATTGGGAGTCAGTCCACTCCTACAATGGGTGGTTATACCTTTCTTAGCTTTCTGGTGGGCTGATAAAAAAGCCACTTTATTCCGATATTGATTGATAAAAGGAGATTATTATGAAATTACACGAAATTAAATTCGGATTGGCAGCAGCAATATCGATTGCCATTCTTTGGATCATTTGCAGCTTAATTGTCTGGCTAAGTCCAGGTATGTCGATGGAAATGTCAGGCCATATGGTGCACAGTGATTTGTCGCAAATGCAGTGGCAATTATCATTATCGGGCATAATAATTGGCCTAATAATTTGGTCGTTATTTGCAGGAATAATCGGATGGTTGATTGCTACAGTATACAATAAGCTGACATCTTAATATTAAATTTGGATATTGACCTATATCAAGGAAAATCAGATCCGATTCCTATATTTAAAACTAACAGATAAATTTGAAAATATATCTGTAGTAATTAATAGGTAACACTCTATATGCTAGTTGTAAGACACAAGTTATTCTCTGCTCTTTTGTTAATAATGCTTATTATCAGTCAAACGATAACCATATCATATTCTAATGCTTGTGATGTTGAGATGTATCAAATGAGTATGAACAAAATTGAAATGAGCAACATGAGCGACGACCAGAATGATTGTTGCGATAATTACGCTTGTACGATGAATTGTAACTATTCTAACGGTGTATTATTTAGTAATATTACATCTACTGAAGTTCTTCAAACTTCAGTTCAAAAATATACTCTGTTTAATTCCCTGTCCTCACATCGGCTACCCTCCTCTTTATTTCGGCCTCCAATTTTAGGATAACGCAGGGCGAGTCCGTGTAAAATCTGGCATCCTCTATACTTGACACTACTTAAGCATCAAGAATGAATATTCCCGACTAATTACGTTTGCTTGTTTGTCTAAATGTATTGCCTAAGCCAACTCGACTACGCCCCATTTTTTTACCTTTCAACATCATAGTAAATTATATTCAAGTTAAGGAACCACAAATGATTTATCCTAAGAACACATTCGTCAAAACTTTGATTTCAGGTTTTGCAGCAACAACATTATTATCTACTCCAGCCATAGCACAAAATGCTTTGGACAGTAATTCTGCAACTGTCACATATGATGAAAATTATTTCATTCAATACAAACCAGTTACCCTTCGCGATATGCTCCGCAGTGTACCTGGCACTGCAGCTCTTTTAGCAACAGCGGACGGAACAGCTGCATTTAACGGAAACCGTGGTTTTGGTTCAGCTGGTGATCAAATTCTAATCGATGGAAATAGAATTGCAGGCAAAGCCAACTCGTTAGGTCTTCAATTGGATAGGATTCAAGCTTCATCGGTAAGTCATATTGAACTAATCCGTGGAACAAAAGCTGGTCTTGATGTTCAAAGTGAAGGTTTAATAATTAACGTAATAATGAAAGAGAACGCTTCCAAATCAAATACCGTATTTACTGGTGGTGGGCAAATCTCTGAAGGAGGCGGAATAAATAGACTTGGAAAAGTCACTCATACTGGCGAAAAAAACAAATTTAAGTACTTGTTCAGTGTTGATTATACGCAAAAAGAAACCCGCAAAAATTTCAATGATTCCTTCTTCGATTCAACGAATTTACAATTTGAGGATAACTCTTTAACCAACATCACCGATAGCAGCAAAATATTTCTTAATAGTAACATCGAATATAACGCTAAAAGTGGCGACATTATCCGCTTAAACGGCCAGTTTGAATATGACGATCAAGATATGATCGAAACAGATAACCAAATCCTTCTGCTTTCAAATGAAACCAACACAGTTATCAGAACTCAAGATCATGATCCTATTCATTGGGAGGTTGGTGGCGATTATCAACATCAATTTGAAAATCTTGGATTATCAAAAACACTCTTTGTAATCAACAAAGGAAGCCATGATTTTAATAATGAATTTATGGGGGCATTAAATAACGCTGAATTATTAAGAACCAGCGGCAATTTATACAAAATTAGGCATGGTGAAAAAATTCTTAGGTCTACACTGACCAATACATTTGGCGAAAATCACACAGCCGAAGTCGGTGGTGAAGTCGCAATCAATGATTTTAATACGGCTAACACAAGCACAAGAGCTGATGGAACTATCAATTTATCTAACTTAAGCGACAACGATGTCCAGGAAGTACGCTATGAAGCGTTTATGAGCCATAACTACGCCTTCTCATCTGACATCTCATTGCAGAGCTCATTGAATGCAGAATGGTCAAAAATCACCCAAACAAATAATCTAGTTACCGTAAATCAGGATTTCAGCAGGAATTTCTTTTATCTGAAGCCGAGAATGAACCTACGTTACGATTTAAATGAGAGAAACCAACTTCGAATAACGGTTGAACGTAAAATAAGCCAACTAAATTTTGGTGACTTTGGCAACAGTTTTGATGCGGAAGATAACGAAGTTGATGCGGGCAACGCAGAACTGAGGCCGGAAGATCGTTGGGAATTTTCGCTTGCCTATGAAAATCGATTTGCCGATGATCAAGGTTCGTTTTCTATAAAAGCATTTTACAATAATATAAGAGATCATGTTGCGAAGGTTGCCAAACCGGACCCAATTTTAAATCCTACTAACAATCCGCAGCTTGCCACATTATCTTTACCTGGCAATATTGGTACTGCAAAAGAATATGGATTTGAAGCAAATGGAAATCTTCGCCTTAAAATCATAAATCTTCCTAACGCCATTATCACCGCCAAATACATCCTTAGAGAAACCGATACCCTAGATCCGTTCTTGGGCACTAACCGACCTATTATCTATAAACAAAAGCATGAATGGTTAATTAACTTCCAACATGACCTCACCGAGATAGGAACATCATATGGCTTTAACATCACAAATAAAGCACCAACAGGTTTAAGTGGTGGAACTATCGGTTTTAGAACTGATGTTACAGAGCAATGGGAAAACACAATAAATCCTAAAGCTTCATTTTACGTTGAACAAAAAATACTTGGAAAAATGAAACTCCGTTTTGACGTAGAAAATATATTTGAAGCAAAAACAGCATATCAAAAAACAAAATTTGCAGGAAACATATCGCTGAAAAACGTTCTATTCAATGAGTATAGAGCTGCAGCTGAGCAACGCGTTTACAAGCTAACGATGCAGAGATCTTTCTAAATTTTTCAATTGCTTATAGCACTTTCTTGACAAATTAAATTCATGTAATTCAACAGAATATAAAATAAAATGGAACTAAAAATGACACATCAAATTTCTAATACAATTTCTAAACGACATTTCTTACAATCTATTGGAATGATTGGAGGATCTACAGCTGTTTATGCTGCAATGCACGGGCTCGGAATGGCTCATGCCTCTTCCATGACTTCTCCACCGAAGGTAAATAACGATGGTGAAGGTAAAAGCGTTATCATACTCGGCGGCGGCATAGCGGGCATGGTTTCTGCGCTTGAATTAAGCAAAAAGGGTTATAAATGTGAAATCTTAGAAGCACGCGCCTTTTCTGGTGGTCGCTGCCAGACCGCAAGAAACGGAACAATTATTGAAGAAACCGCTGGTGAAACACAAGTGTGTAGATTTGATAATAAACAGTATTTAAATATCGGTCCGTGGCGCATTCCCGCTGAACATAAAGCTACTTTGCATTATTGCAATACTTTGGGAGTTAAGCTTGAACCTTTCATCAACAAATCTCCTCAAGCCTATTACTACTCTGATAAAATTGATGGCCCGCTAAACGGCAAACCTATTCGACAAATTGAAGCTGAAATCGACCGAGCCGGAAATATTGCAGAACTACTGGCAAAAAGTACGCTCGCTGGAAAATTAGATGAGAACTTCAATATTGACGATCAGGAAAGGTTGATCGAACATTTACGTGGAACCGGACTTCTTGATTCAAAAGAATTGAACTACAGGGCAAATAGGGCTCGCGGTTTTGAAGAATACCCTGGTAATGGTGTCGATATGGGGAAACTTTCAGAACCATATGATTTCAAGGAATTACTTAAGCTAAAAGTGGGAACAATGTACGATCTAGCAGATCACCCACCTGTCATGTTTCAACCAGTTGGAGGAATGGATCAGATTGCCATAGCGATGCAAAATAATCTCCCCCACGACACGATAAAACACAACGCCGAAGTAATCAAAATCATCCAAAATGAAGATGATGTCGAAATCACTTACATAGATACAAAATCAAAGGCGGAAAAAGCCGCACGTGCTGATTACTGTATTTCGACCATTCCGATACCTATCGTGACTAGAACTGAAAATAATTTCAATCCAGAATTATTGGATGCTCTTAAAACCGCTGGCAGTGGGCCCGGGTTAAAACTGGGTTTGCAAATGACTAGCCGCTTTTGGGAGAAAGAAGAAATGATTTATGGCGGCATGTCCTATAGTGACAATAAAGATACTATGATGACGGCCTATCCATCTTCAGACCTACATGGTAATTCTGGCGGCATCATCCTTGGTATTTACGCTACATTTGGTGACGCTGTAAGAGTAAGCAATAAGTCAATTGATGAGCGCAATGAAATCGCGCTTACAATCGGCGAGAAGCTGCATCCTGAAAAATTTCGAAAATATTATTCAGGAAAAGCAATATCGAAAGCTTGGCATAAAGATAAATATGCCTTAGGTGCTGGAAGCGGTTGGATCTCACCAAGAAGTATGACTAAGAATTTACCTCCGATTTTGAAGGGCGATAAGCGCGTCTTGTTTGCTGGAGATTCCTACTCGTTTTTTAATAACGCGTGGATGACAGGCGCAATTGAAAGTGCATGGCATACAATTGTTGAATTGGATAAAAGAGTTGTATCTGTAGGGGATTGAAGATCAATCAAAAAATCATTTACTCTCAATAAAGGCTTGAACTAAATCTTTAAACTTATTTGAGGGAAACACTCGCTTCAAACGTACAATTATAACTAATCGGTCAATTTTCCCATAATATCCTCTTGACCGATTAATTTGAGAAACCAGCCACCCCAGCTGGTTTCTCTTCATATAAAGAAGCATCAAATACTATCTCCATGTGAAGTAATACAAGTTAAGTTATTGTTCTCTTCCACCATCCTTGTTCTTGCCCTTCGGAATGGATTTATCGAGACCTAGATTGTCACCTTTTCCTTCTTTTGGCCGTTTTTTGCCTGCTACCTCTGAGAAGTTTCCATAAAGTTGAATTTCCTTTTTCTGATATTTTTCAGCTGTTTGCTTTTGACGAAACTCTTTTGCATGTTGGGTGGTATGGCGCTGTTTCGCTCGTAAAACCATAGTTGGCCTGCCTCTGGGAGTTAATGTAAGATGTATGCCCGGCATATGCTCACTGCCAGAACGAATGCGGTTTGCTTGTTCCAATTCAAACGCTTTGGTAAGCGATCTCAATTCATGTTGCTCTTTAGCTTGCAGAGAACGTTTTTCACGTTGAAGTTCGTAGCCCTTGACCTCTTGAATACGCTTCAGCGATAAACGCTGATGCGATTGCTCTGTCAAAAGGGCTTTTCTGCCTTCGACATAAGCGTCGTGACGCTTCTTATCCTGATATTGGTGCACTTTCTTACGAACAAGATCAACACCGCTCACACGCCCTAAAAAAGCAGGTAAGCCAGTCGGCTTCACTTCCTCGCGTTTATTTCTTATTATATTTTTCTCATTTAGATAATCGCACCGTTGTTGCTTTCGTTTGGATAGCTGAACATCTTCCAACACGCCACGTTCTGATTGGTTTTTCTTTTGAGTGGTTATTATTTTATCACCAAGCTCTTTTCTTCTGTCGGCTTGTGTTCTTTTAAGCAGCTCCATTCTATCTGCGCGAGATTCTTTTAATTCATAATCTTTAAGTGTATCTAATAGTTCCTTTGCAGCTACGGCAGCCTCTTCCACTTCCGGCAATTCTCTATCTTCACCCAAAAATTCTCTGATTTGTTTTGTGCGCACAGCGCTGTCGGAAATAAGCTTTGGCAAAGAATTCGTTTTACCAAACATATCTACCAAGACATATGGACGCCTACCGTTACAAAGAATGTAACCATGATGCTGCAGTGAATTAATAAAGCTCTCGGGGTTATCTCTACGCTCCCAAAGGTCAGAAATGATTTCCATTCTTTGTTCTTTGCTGATGCCGGTTTTTTCCTGCTGAAATTTCTCCTGAAGAGTGAAGCTTTTATCTTTCTCCTGCGAGCGATCAAAATCTTTGTAATAACCATCGGGTAATGCAATGCCGTGGTCACGAGCAAACTCTCTGACCACCATCATACTTTTCAGGCGGTCAAAAGGAATTTCAATGGCTTTTTCATTAATGGTGTCGATGCGTGAAGTAAGAATGTGATAGTGCTGCCGGTCATTCTTTACATGCTCAACGACAATGCGCGGCTGTCCCACCGTACCAAATGCCACATCAAGTCTGTCTGCAAGTTCGGTAATTTGCTCCAGCGATAACGGATCTTGGCGGTGATCCGGGTTGATAGAGGTGCTTACAAAGCCGTTTTTAGCATTGGTCAATAATTCGCGGTGCATTTTTATTTCGGCTAAGGCTCCAAAAACATCTTCGGCAACTGTTCCTTCTACGGAAATTACGCGAACAATCTCGTTGTCTTTCTCGTTCATAACGTGGGCTGCCATGTCATTTTCGTTGCCCCGCTGGGAAACAAAAAGGATCATGGCTTTCTCCCTGAAACGGAGAAAATAAAATTGCGCATCAAAATTAGTTCTTCGTGGCACTTTTTGACGATTAATATTGAATCTTTGAAATTATCGTCAGTATGCTCGATTAACGTTTTTTTGATGCCTGCGAGTTCAACGAGCACTTTGCAAAGCTGTTTTTCTTCAAGGGCTGATCTTCGGACCTGCCGAGGCGAAGGCTTGCCGTCACATAGCATCGTTAAATACCCGTTCATGCTCATATTGGCGCGCTTCGCGTCGGCAATGAGCGTTGCCCGTAGCTCCTTATGGGGCCGAAACGGTATTGGATGCTCGCGCTGTCGTTTTCGTTTATCGCTCATAGTTCAAAAATAAAACGAAAGTCCGCCGCCTTTCCTCGCACCATGAAGAAAAAGCTATGATGGGAGTCCAGAGGGAGAGCCATAGTCTCCTTTTGGTCGTTGATCCATATTTTGAGAAAGATGGTTGTAGGGTTGTAAGGGGACAACAACATGTCCCATTGCTCCAGAGGGGTCTGCGGGAGACTGAAAGTCTCCCCAGCAAGGTAGGTGGGGTATTACCCCACACACCTTGTATAAAACCTGAACCTGCCTTTACCATAAGACTAGTGTATCCAAGTTAAAATGAAGATTATATTAAGTTCTTAAATCTGTCCAATGATAGTTCCAGAGCGGCTTGTAGCCATTCGGATTAAAAGAGGTTAGCGCGAGGAAAAAGGTATCACACTCGTGGAATACTCCAAAAATAACGTAAATAAAATGTCGATATTGGAGTGTACACTACAATGCCAAATCCTAGCTATAACGCCATTGAACCTCATGTTAATGAAACAACTCAATTCTTCAAGAAAGCCTATAATAATTTCAATAAACAGCTTCATAACGGCGAATTGCCGGGATGCCATTTTGCATTTCAACCTCTGGTGAAATCTCTCAGTAAGTTCAAGCCGAGTGGCACTCGTGATATTGAGGACCACCAGCATGACACTATCATCATTAATTCGGCGATGATGTTAAGCGCTGACGACATCAAAGTCCTTGCCGCGCTCGATGATGCGATGATTTCTCAATCGCAGCATCATTTTGGAAAACCAGGACGCAATGAATACAGGAATAAGGAACGTGCAAGTCTAGCTAAGAATATTGGCCTTTACCCCTCATCAACGAGCGCCGAAGGTGGCCGCGAAATTGGTCATTATATTGGCTTTTATATTATCGAGGACAGCCCCTTCCATGAAGCGGCAAAGGACTTTTTATCCTATGGCTATAAGGTTAAATGGGAAGAGGTCAAAAATCCCTCCTCAAACCCTGATACCAAAAGCGGGAAAACTTTCAAATATATATGCCCGCATCCTGAATGCGGGCAAAGTTTTCGCGGAAATTCTCAAGCGCAATTCAAATGCGTCTTTCACGATTTAATAGCTATCCAAGACAGAAAATAAAAAAAACCCGATCTTGTATGATCGGGTTTTTTGATGTTGAGCTATCTTAGGCTTCTGATGGAAGACCTTCCTGAATAGCTTCTTCTTTGGCTGTTGGGTAGATGTAAAGGTCATCTTCGATGATTTGTTTGCCAACGAGGCGAAGGCAAATTCCACCGTCTTCGCGTTGCCATCCAGCTCCTATTCTGACCAAGCGGCTTTTATGGCCAAATACTTGAGGTGTTTTTACAACAAAGTCAGGTTTTTTACTATCTTCATTTTGGTTTGTATTTATGTCAGTCATAAGACTTCTCCTAGTTTCTAAGGCTTACTTGATTGCAAGCCGATAACCTGCAAAGCGCTCTTTTAAAATTTGATGTCAAAGACCACACGTTTATGCGGGCCAGTCTATTGACTTCAAATTTTATAGAGCGATAAGGGGATCGGTTTGGCTTGCAGTTAATGAAGGGCTTAGTGTCTTTAGGAGACGTTAAACTGATACTCAAATTCATCTAAATGTTGTTAGTCGTAAGAAGACCATATTGTGTCAACATCAGTTTATTTTGGAGTTTATGAAACCAGTTAATTGAAAGGCAGTGCTGCCGTATGAAAGGGTGTGAATTCGCCAAGCGGTAAAAAAAGAACTGCTTCCCATACGAGGAATGCTATCAAAGTTTTTTCCTATGATTTCTTTGCTTATCAATAAAAAGCATAAATCATTTAGGAGCTTATTTTATGAATACTAAAAACAACGAAATTGATATTATGAAAGGCATTCCACGAGGGCTATCTTCAAAATACCTAAAAGAGCAAAGCCTTCCACAAGCGCGCTGGCAATCACAGAAATTAATCGAAGACCATCCGCTAACGCAATATGACCCTGACAACCCGCAGGGTAAAATACTTTTCGGTGCATTAGGGGCTCAATTACTGGGTCTTAATGATAACCGTCATATTTTGACCTTCGCTGGGAACCGGTCAGGAAAATCGGTGATGGTGATATGTAATGTGCTTTTATATGACGGCTCCATCTTTATATTTGATCCGAAGGGCGAAATTGCAAATCGGACTGCAAGGCGGCGCGCAGAGATGGGCAATGATGTTTTTGTCATTGATCCGTATAACCGCGCTAAAGGAAACGCAAAAAAATACAAAAGCAAATATGATCCAATGGCAGTGCTCAAGCTCGAAAGTGACAGCCTGATTGAAGATGTAATGCAAATCATCGACGGGATGATTGTAAAATCTGGCAGCGAAAGCGATCCCCATTGGAATGAGGAAGCAGCCAATGCACTGATGGGGTTTATCCTCTATGTAAAATTTGGCAGTGGAATTCCAGACAATAAACGCAATCTTATTGCAGTTCGCCAATTAATTGCAACGGCTCTTCAAACTGAAATTATTGACGGGGAAGCGGTTTATAAAATCCCGCGCCAAATCATGGCAGGAATTAACAATTTAAAAAATGGCCCAAATGAAGATATTGCTGAGACAATAGAAAATTCAATCCGTGGATTTTATAATAAACCGGAAAATGAGCGCGGAAGCGTTTTATCGACCATGAAGCGCCATAGTGCCTTTTTGGATTACCGCGCAATGAGGAAACTATTAAGTGGGCATAATGTGGATCTGCGGGATTTAAAACGAAATCCTAGAGGATTTACAATTTATTTATGCTTTCCGGCAACGCGCATAGAAGAATGTCGAAGACTTTTACGGATACTTCTTAACCAATTAATGGTAGCTATGGAAACGGAAGAGACTATTCCTCAGAATCCGGTGCTCGCTGTAATAGATGAGTTTCCGGTGCTCGGCTTTATGTCACAGCTCCAAAACGCTGTCGGTCAAATTGCTTCTTTCCATTTAAAGCTCTGGATAATTTGTCAAGATTGGGGTCAAGGTTTATCACTTTATAAAGATCGCTGGGAGAGTTTTGCGGCTAATGCAGGGGTCATGCAAAGCTTTGCAACGGTGGATTTAAAAACAAATGAGTATTTATCAAAACGCCTTGGTAAAACCCCAGTTCTTGGTGTTCGTCAGTCAGATGCATCCTACCAGCAAGTGGAGCAAGGTGTAGGCGGCAAGAACTCATCGAAGGAACTTCAAGACCTTCTTGCGCCCAATGAAATTGAAAAAACCTTTGGCAGAAGCGATGCGTTGAAACGCCAGCTTATACAAATGGCAGGACTTAATCCTGCGATATTTCAAAGGGTAGAATATTATAATCAAAATGCCCCCTATCACCACCACTTTGCCGGAAAATTTGATCCTTTGTAATGGTGATAGGAGGTGTATATTTATATTTTAATGCTGTTTAATAGCCGAATAACGAAGTCAATTCCTTCGGGGCGTTTGGGAAGCGTCAGGCGCGTTTTTACATCATTAATAATAGCTTCCATGGAAATAACTCTTCGTCCAACTTTGTTGAATTTAAAATTATCCATGCCAAAATCGGTACTTTCATCACTCATCAAAAATCCTCGACCAAACTCAGTCCCAAAGGATGCGAAGCCATCCGAAATCTTACAATCGTTCCAATCATTTTTCTGAACTCTTACTAGCATTTCCTGCTCGTCCTGAAAGTTAGAATTATCATAATAAGTCTGAATTCTACGAATTCGGAACACGCCCTCGCCCTTTACTTGATGGATCATCAATACCGTTTGAATTAAACGAGTAGATTTTCTACTGAAACCGTAGAACCACCCGCGAAAAGTGCCACATAGTAGTGGTTGATCTGCAAACTGATTATAACGATTAATCGCTGCATATTCGTTTGCATCGGTAATTGACAAGTTATGATCCAGTAATACAACCGGCGACAAAACATCCTTGGATTGAAGGTAGGTCATTATTTTCTCCCAACGATCCTGTTTGGGAAAGGTAAAAATATCCCTGCCTGTTTTCTTCTCGAAGTAACCTATCGCACATCTTCGGAGCCACTCTGGGTTTTCAAGGTGATCATACTTGGCCGTTAAATCAGTTAAACGTGGATTATAATCGGCGAGATCGTCCTCTGAGGCTGTAATATCGGAGTGCATATTAAGCATTGAACTTCGAGGTTGACTGAAGCGATAATCTTTCACGTACATTAATTCTAATGCATGACGTTGTTCTTCTGTTTGAAATGTATGGTTCATCGTTTTTCCTTTTCTCATCTTTTAAAAAGAACCGGCTCTTAATCTTTAAGTTGTTAATTGCGATCACATCATGAGATTCACATATTCAATTTTAAAAACCTAGGAATCGAACTGGCAAAATGTTGGCAATATCTTGGCAAAGCGAAATTTGTCATTTAAGAAAGGAAGATATTCCTATATAAAAATACAAAAATTAATCGCTGGGGCACATCAGGTCATGTATATTTCCAAGACATATAGTGTGAGAGAACAAATACAAATTTATAATTCTCTAACCACAGACCTTGCAGAGGCGAGGAAAAATGGGAAAACACGAAATGCTTATGCAACATATTTGGAAAAAAGTTTTGACGCATTCTGTCTCGGCCGGAAAGCTACTGATCGCTTAACGGGCAATCGGATTAATATTCCAGACAAGTCAGAAAGATTTCTTAGAGAATTTTTAAACAAGTCCAGAGACGAGGCACTAAAAGACACCCCTGGAGATGAAAGCTGGCAATATCTCGACGCGCTCCGGTCTTTGATCGTAAAAATAAACGAGGATATCCTTCCCGCAGCGATTTTAGAATACTTCGAGTTCAAACCAACACAAAACGAGTTGGAAGAGGCAGAAAATGGAACCGTCGATTGGTTTAAGAGCTATACCTTACTTTCAATAGATAGCACTTCAAACATACCAAGTGGGGTCATTGAATTTCATCCGGGTTTGCACGATGGCACTATACAAGCCGTATTGAGGATAAGAGATGTTATCGATAACATGCCAATAGAACCAGGTGCAAATTATTCTGCAACTTCAAATTCTCATGATCGCTGGGATGCTGTGGGCTGCGCCATCAATCCAAGTGAGAAGTTATTTGAAAAAAATAATGTAGACACCGATGGGTTGGGGCTGGTTATGAGGAATTACGAAACCGGGATGCCAGGTGCCCTTCTGATCACAGCAAGAAAAAGGAATAATACTTGCGATCTAATTGCCACATTTCATTTTCCGTTTAGTGAATTAGAATTTCAATTGAGAGAAGTCAAAGATGGAGTTCATTCATGACCTTTCCAAATGAATTATACTATGCATTAAGTCAACGTGATGGTGAAGCTGTTATCGCATTCATTAGAGAAAATCCCGAACTGGTTGCCAGCGAAAATGCACTAGGTCAATCACCCTTTTGGTTGGCCTCTTGTAAAGGGCTTACTGACGTAGTCAAAGAAATGCTCAAAGAGCCGTATAGTAAGCTCCTTGTTTTTGATAAACAAGACAGCCGTTTTCGCGATGCTTTGGATGCGGCGGAGGCAATGCAACATGACGACATTGTCGAAATCTTAAATCCTATATTTGGGGTCGGTGTGTATCTGAACCACAAACTGAGCGACAATAAAATAGGCCTCCTTGATACAATTCGGTCCTGGTTCAGAAGAAATAAAGTAGTCATTTCTTCAATGAAGTGGCGATATCAATTTATCGCATCGCTCGCCACCGTTGGCTTTGTAATATTCTTATTTAACATCTTTTTCCTGAGACCAAACACGAATAATGAACTTGATATTGGTGAAATTTTAGCTAGCCGCGACGACAGCGTAATTGAACGCGCGATTTCAAAATCCTTATCTAGTGCCGAAGATAAATATGTACGGCACAATGAACTTGTCAAAGAATTAAAATTGATAGGTTGGCACCTAATTTCGATTGAAAAAAGACAAACCGGGGATGACGTAAATCAGAACATTTATACGAAAGTGGCCTGCTCAATCCAATTAAGAAACGCCGAAAAGCGGTTTACGGGTAGAATTGAGGTCGAAGACATCGGTTCAGATAAACCTGTGATATCTGAAAACCTTTATGAATTTCCTGAAGAATTAAACGCTTTTAAGAGTAAAATCATGCGCTTAATGATTGAAGTTTGCATAATATAATAAACCTATGGTAATATTGATTTAATATTTCAGTATCCATGGGGGAATAATGAGTAAAACAACAGATACTTTCAACGGTTCTCGGCAAATTTATTACGAATTAAATAAGCGTAACACCGAAGCCGTTATAGCTTTAATTAGAGACAACCCCGCATTAGTCTCAAGCGAAAACTCTTTACGGCAAACACCTTTTTGGTTGGCTTCCTGTAATGGTCTTACGGAAGTTGTAAAGGAAATGCTTCAAGAGCCATACAAACCATTTTTGGACGTTGAAAAAAAAGACAGCGGTTTCCGTGACGCTTTAGATGCGGCAAAGGCAATGTATAATGAAGATATTGTAGAAATCCTTAACCCTATATTTGGGGTGGGTGTATATACCCATGCAGATGAAATACCAAAAGAGATTTTTGACGAGGCTAACAAACTTGTTTACCTTTTAGCGTGCAGTGATAATGATGCCGCAATCGCCTTACTAAAAAACAATCCACGACTGGCTAGTATTCGCGATCTCGGTGGAATGTCGCCTATAAGTATTGCAGCAAAAAAAGGCTCAGTAGAGGTCGTCAAAGAATTATTGAATGAAACATATAGTGAGTTTTTTGACATTAGTAAAAGGGATCCCTCTGGGTATCATGCCCTTGATTATGCAAAATTTGCTGACCATCAGGACATCGTCAAAATCTTAAGGCCTATTATTGGACCAGAACCTTGTGTCAATACTAAGACTGTTCCGGAGGGTCTTCTTGAAGAGGCGAAGGAAATTTATACCCGTCTGAATGACGGCGATGGCGATGGCGCAATAGCCTTATTACAAGACAATCCTGAATTGGTTACTACTGAAAATTCTATAGGGCAAACTCCTCTTTGTTTAGCTTCGCTTAATGGCCTTTTTGAAGTTGTTAAAGAAATGCTGAAAACCCCTTACAAGCCATTTTTGAAGGTTGATAAACTAGATCATTTTGGTCGTGATGCTCTGAATGTAGCAGACGATTTTAGCCGCTCCAACATTATCCGTCTTTTAGATCCAGTCATAAAAGAGCAGGCTAAAGTAAGCCGCTCTAAGCCTGACGGTTTGGATGACGTGGGTTATGAAGCAAGAGCCGACAATGCCAACACTGGTGGTCTAGTTCCGAAGGTGGATATTTAAGCTTAACTCGCTATTAGTTGTTTATTTTTATGGTGCCAACACCTTAGGTTATGTGCAGTTTTTCAGTGCCCAATGTATACGTTTGAGAGCCTTTTTATTAAGCAATGCATTGACATTTAATCTTGGTCTGCTCTGTGCGGTATTTATTTGTATAGGTTGGGCTTGGAGTTCCACCTGATCAGATAATAAAATTCTTTGCCAATCTTCTTTCTGTATTAAAAGGGCTAATCGGTTTTCGTGACTACGAACATCTTCAGTTTGAATTGTGAAAACATGCTCATTTGCTGCAATTACCCATCCATTATCCGTATAATCTGATGCTTGAATTGATTCATCCAAGTTTAGCTCGAGGAAGTTTTGGTCTACATTAATACAATATGCCGATATATTTGAGACTAAACCGCCTGGATCATTTTTCATAGTTTTTGCAGAAACGCCCGTTCCCCAAGATCCTAACACCCACTCCAAATAAAAGCCTTGAGTTAGAACGTTTAAATCTAGTAATTCCCTCGTTGTTAATATTCTAATTTCTTCCCGATCCGTGGTAGCTGCTATTTGAAAATAAGCTGGCTCACCGCCCATCTTTAAAATATAGCCGATAAGTTCCGAGTCTACACACTGAGTTCGAGCCACAGGGTCACTTATTCTACATTCATTAATAGCGTCAAATACGGGTAGGTTTTCCAATTCATTTAACCTCTTTGACATCGAACCACCTTCATAAAAACGGTGCAACCCAAGGCGTTCACCTTCATAAGAAGGGTCAAAAGATGAAAAATCCAAACGCCGGGTGAGACCTCCTAAAAAAGCGTAAGCACAAGCACTAAAACAGCGCCCTGGGGCAGTAGAATAATAATTCGTTTCATTGTTATTTTTAACAGTCGATGAGACTGCTGTGGAAAAACCTTTTTCACGAATTAATATACCAAGTTCAATACCTGCTGCTAAACTCCCACCCTTACTGTGAAGGGTGATTGTTTGCACACCTTCCTCTAGAAGATCACACCTGTTGTTATCAGCACAAATTTTATGTAGAAATTCATTGAATTTTTCAGGTGTTTCAGGAGTAATTAATCCTTCAGCACTGATCCATTCAACCTCAAATTCAAATTGCCTCTCTTGTTCTCTCAAAGATTCTGCTAGGTCACTCATGTTACTACTAACTAACTTAAACTCCATCTCGTTATTTGAAAATAAAGGAGGATTGATATCGAGTGTTATCCCGCTATTTCTAAGGTATATTTGACGCCCCTTCGCATATTCTTCCGGTGCTTGGGAGACCCAAGTGAAGATACTGGTATAACCACTATCCATGAGCTCGCGTAATTCGTTATTTAGATGTCCAAGAGTGTTCTGATCTGATCTTAGGTAGTTTTCAACTGCTGAATAACTAGTAGCCTCTTCTAGGGGAAGTTGCTCTTTAAATATGCCATCCCATCCTGCCCAAAACACGCTTTTATATTGTTCGAATACTTCTTTCTCAGAGATTGAGCCATAAGTGTCGTTAATTTCTTTATTTGTTTCGGTAAAATTTATAAAAATATAATCTTCCAAAGCGTTTAATATCGCCCGGCTGTAATTATCAAAAACACTTAAATTGCCATCTACGAGTTTATCAAATGCACTGTTTACTATTAATGCACGACGATTGGCAGGTAGCCTATTGATAATTTGCTTATTCAACCCAAATAGCGGGATAAATTCACTTTCATCAATTTGTTCGAGAATATATCTATGATCCGGGTATACCCCTGTATTTCGCAGGTTGTAGAGTATGCTTTTGATGTCGCTTTGGTCAACTTGATCAAAGAAATCTTGTGATGAAGATGGATACATCTGCGCAAAGGCAATTTGAAACTGTGAAATCCACACTAGAATGCAATACAGCAAAGCCGAAATTAATATTTTCAAATCTAATAAGCCCCCATTTTGCAATGATCATTAACACCGATTAATAAGGTTACTATATTTTCCTTTCTTGTTTTATGTCAAATCCTTATAGTTCATTTAGTTAAAAAATTTCACTTGGAGGGAAAATGTCAAAAATAATTAATTTTACGCAACGGATAATATTCGGAATAATTATTGCGTCTGCAATAAACTTTAATGCATCTGCGCAAGATAATTCAGAGAATTCAATGGATGTTATTCAGCAATGTCTTATTTTTTCAGCATTAGTTGACCAACAATTGAAAATTGACAAAGCGACAGAGCGCATGCAAACGGAACCTATGATTGGTTGGTTTGATATTATTGCTTTAATTCAGGCCTCCGAATACGCAATTACAAGTGATGAATATTCTGACAGATTCTTTGAGCAATCTGAAAAGTGGCAAGAAATAGCGGATGATAAAGACCGAGGTTTATTAAGCCCCTTCAGTATAAAATCAGAAAGATGTTTGGTACTTGCTTATAGAATTCGAAAATTTAGTAACACCGAAGATTATACGAAATTCAACTTTTATATCAATACCGAGAGAGGGCTCGAGGCTCTATTGCTCCTTGAAGAAAAAATTGAAATTGTACAGCTTATTCAAGATTTAAACCCGGACAAACCGTCGCATTTTGCTTTCGCGTTGATGTCTAAATCAAGCAAAGACACTAATTTCGAAAATGATCAAAAGCTTTTTGAGAAGGCCCTGGGACGATGGAAACTCAGCGATTTTGAATATCCTCTGGAGCATTTAGACATGGATAAAATTCACCGAGAATTATGGGGTGGTGAGTAATAACCTGAGTTTCAGATTTAAGAGCTTTATTTTTCTACGAGGAATCTAATTCCAAAACATTCCTAAACTGGGCAGGCTTTTACGTCATAGCCTTTAAACATTCATTTTTTCTTTATTGGATTTGATGTGAAAACACAAACTATCACATCAAATCAATAAAGGAACTTATCTATGAGTGCCCATCCACAATCTGTCTTTAAAGGGTTTCCCAGAACGCTAGAAACTGGCAAAAACGCAGAAAAAACTATCACCGTCTATGCGAAGGCCGTCTCACCATTAATGGTCAAAATTGCTGATTTTCTCGCTAAGTACACGACCATCCCTGCCACGTTTGGCTGTGTTAGTCTTGGCGTTTATAACATATACGAAACCGGTTTAGTTTTTTCCAACAAAGAGTATTGGCAGCTAGCGGCGCTCGCTGCTTTACCCGTTTTGACATATATTTGCGTTCGTTTTGGCCTTTATCACCTCTTTCGAAATCATGTAATAATTGAATTTACGGATAATGTTATTTCAATAAAGACATTATTTAAAACCCATCTATTTGACCGTAAACAGCGTCATAAATTCACAGCCAGAGAACATCAAAAGGCAACGCGGGAAAAACGAAGTTTAAAACTCAAGGAAACTAAACGTAAGGTGCGTTGGTGGAGCCTCCCTTTTAAACCTTATTATTCTGATGCCTACGAACTTGCATTTGAACATATGGGTCAGCGCACAGTAATTATGAGCATCTTTAAGCATAAAAAAATGGAGTTGATCTTAAACAGGCTCATTGCCTGTGACGAGGTTATTGAAGGATACAATCAGAATGGCTCCGGCCAATCCTTAACTCCCGAAGGTGACTGGTCTGAGCATTCTGGCGAGCTCCAAGACGCATTTTAAGGGATTTGAAAAATGAGCCATGAAAATATATCACCCCTCAAAACACATGAGGGGCGAATTTCCCAGAGTTTCGAAGTGAACGCGAATTTTGAATATCCTTTTTACTCCCAATTGAAAGTCGGTGATAATGCGCGCTCGCAGATTGACAATGAAATATCTCGACAACATAAAATTGAACAACATGATTATAAATGGAAGTTGGAGCGCGATAAATTATCAAATTCTTCGGTTCCATTTCCCAGTAATGATTTAGGTTCAAGGGAGCATAGATCTCTGCAACATGAATATGAGGAACGCCGGACGAATTGGGAATACGAGCTTTCCACAATAGAGACAAAACACAATGACAATAAAACCTTTATCCGCGACAATGGGCAAACTTTAGCTAAGGAATTTTCGGCCAAAAATCCGGGTAATGGAATATACCAAGCAACCGATGAGTTTCACGTCGAAAAGCAAGAAGAAAAGCAAAAGGAGCCGCTTCAAGAAGAGTTTTCTGTTCAATCTCAAGGCGAGTTAGAACAAGATTTCGCGGTTTCAAAAGACAGCCGCCCACTTACCAAGACACTTTAATAAAAAACTTTCAATAACTTACCTCCCTACTCGCTCACGAGGAATGTACAGCGCGCATTATTCTATTGTGATTCCATCTAAATATTTAAGTGGAAAGGGAAAAAATGAGTAATTCCAATGACGAAACACTAAATGACAAAATTACGCCGCGCCTATCGCTTTTGGTGGCTTGCGGAACCGGGTATTTAAGCTTTAACGGCTATAGCGTGATTTTGAATGAGATGGGTTTGAGCTTTCATAACACTGCTCTTGCCAGCATTATGGCGATAATATCTTCCATATTGATCTGGCTGGCATGGGCATGGTTTTTCAAGGAAGTAAATAAGGTAAATACGCCTTATTCAATTGCTGCACTTATAATAATCGCGCTTATCATTCAGTGTGGCATTACCTATGTAAGTTCGACGCCCAATGTAGTCGGCACAGGCGGGGAACTCGCTCTACAAGTTCACAACATCCAGGAACTTGAGCGCGCAGAGCAAAAACTAGAAGCTCTGCAGAAATATGATTTTTCTATTCGAAGCCTGATCCCCGAAATTGAAATGGATGAAAAGCGTTTTCGCGCGCGGGCCATCGATGAATATCAAAACGGTACAGAAAGCGGCACAAAAGGGCGCGGCGCAGTTGAAGGTTCACAAAGAGGTATTGCAGAAAATTTAATAGCGTTAGCGGAGCAACTACGACTTGCTTCAAACGAAAATGACCAGGCTATTGCAGATGCCCAAAAACTACTTGAGCGCATGAGACGAGAGATAAAAATATCTAGTGATCCTCAAGTCGCGATTGAAAAAATGGCTCCCCTAGCTGACAGGTTACGCACGGTATTTTTAAAGATCGAGCGGCGTGATATTTCGGGTTTAATAATTCGCAGCCTTGAACGTTTGCCGCGTGAGATTTCTAACCGCGAGAATTATTCGTCAAACAGGTCAGTCAGAAGCCAGCAAGAACGCATTATCGGCTCAATACGCGAAGCCCTGGAGCATACAACCAATATGATTGAGAAGCACCTTGAAAGCCTGGAAACATTAAAAGACGAAGCTCCTTATGAGCTTAATCGGATAACGGCTCAAGCGGCGGTTTTTAGATATTTTGCCGATCTGATCGCGCTTTGGGCGGCAAGTCTCACCATTGATTGGATGATGTTTTTTATCCTGCTTCTTCGCATCGTTTCACTTCATTGGAACAAGAAAAACGAAACCCACAAGGATGACGTTTTGAACCTCACGGTCAGAGAATTGAAAAATGCCCAATTTGGTGGGGAACTTGTTTCCAACCCCCTTTTACCAAGAAAGGATATGGAGCGGCTATTGGCGCATCATTTAGGGCATCAAGAATTATTAACGCAGGAGGATGAAAATGTATAACTTTGAGGAATTTATCATGGTGATGCGCCGCACGTCCGGCACGCTCGGCTTCGGTTTCATCGTACTATGGGTCATATTTTTAAGCATTAACCAGCTTATAAATAGCGCAAGTCATGAAGAAGAAAGTTCCCCTGCCTCATTACCAGATGAAACTGCACTTATCCCAAAAGGTTGCATCAAGATGGGTGATGACGTTTTGATTTGTGATGAACCTGTAGATCTTGATGGAGGTTTAAAATGAGAATATTTACAAAAACATCAAACGCTTTCTTTGCTCTCATGATTTCTTTCGGTTGCGGACAAACAGATGCTGTTGCCAAAGCTCAAGATTATGCGAATTGCTGGTTTATTAAAGAAGATGGCAAAGAGGTTCACGCTCCTTCCAAAGCGGCCATCGACTTTGTTGAGTATGTGAGCAAAGTAGCTGGACTTTCTATGAACTTTGAAGTGGTGGGAATTGATTATAAGGGAAAGTCCACAATAGCAACCGCTTTTATGTGTGGCGGTCAAAGAATGATCGGCTATGACGTCAATAATTTCTTTTGGTTCGACGGTAGTAAGACGGATTTTTATTCAATTGGCGTTCTTTTACATGAAATCGGTCATCATTATAGAGGGCATTTGTTTACTGGCCAATTGGATGAAGAAGGCGAAAAAAGGGAGGAACTTGAAGCTGATTATTTTGCTGGTTTTATTATTGAGAGCCTTGGTGGCACATTAAATCAAGCCTTGCAAAAAACCAGAGAATATGACGAATCCTATAATAAAACCCATCCACCAAAATCTAAACGGGTTGAAGCTGTTTCAAACGGCTGGAGAGATGCAAGAATGAAAAGCCGCTTAACCACTCCCCGATGCAGAAAATCAGACTGGGTTGGTGATGAATTTGAAATTGACTTTAAGGTTTGTCGCCAGTTAATGGATTGTAGGAACGGCAAACCTGTATATCGCGTGGCTTGCGAAACTGAAATCGGAAAATGGGTGTTTCAATGATTAATCAAATAAGTCCTTCTGTTTTGATAAAGCATTATTCACAAGATGAAGATGGGCCATATCATTATAAATATGATTATGTTTGAGAGAAATATTTGTATGAATATCCTTGCAAACAAATTGATCCGTTAATTGGTTATTTTGACGGCGAAGCTTTCTAAGCTGAAACGCATATTGACGATAACTAGAAATATCGTCCCATAGACCATCTAATATTTCTGCTTTTATCTGGCGTAAATTTTCTGACCGCATTGGCTCTACTTGTCGATCTGCCCTTAAAATCTCATCGGCTCTATATCCATTATAATCTTTTTCAATAGCGGCTTTAAGGATTTGCTTAGGTTTAAGGATGTCACCGCCAAGCAAGTAATACCAAGGATGGCCGGAGCTATATCCATTTTGGGAATGGGTCATGATTAAACTCCCCAGGCTATGTAATTTGTTTGGTTGATTTCAACTTCAGAAATATCACCGCTCATCACCATATCACGGGCAAAGGCATCGGTATCAAAGTAGAACTGAAGATTTTCAGGAAGTGCATTAAGAAGACCGGTATCATCAATGTAGTTTTCTGCGTACTCTGAAGCTGTGCCTTCAAAGAGAGAAACTTCGTCTAGCTGGTTAAGGATTTCATCAATATCTGCATTTATGTATTCAGCCAGATATGTAGCTTTGATTAAATCATCACCGTCGAGGTCTTCGTAATTTTCAAACCATTTCTCAAGATTTGCCTGATTTACACCGAGCGCATTAAAGAGTTGGTAATTATCACCATCAATAAACTGTATTTCATATTCTTCTACAGGATCACCATATTCATTACGGTGTTTTTTTGCTTTAGCACCATATTCATCGAGAGTTTTAAAATAAAATCCCATGGCAGAAATATCATATGGCGTTGCGTGGTATATATTAGTCATTTTTCTTCTCCTTGTTTTGTTTTAAGGAGGGACTTGGCTGCAAATCGATGGAACGCAAATAGTCTTCACGGGTTCTCGGCGCGGAAGACCTATTTCGTTACAGAGTGCAGCCGTTACAAAGTCCTTACCCAAACAAGGAAGTAATAAATGCCTAATTCATGTTCGGTCTATTGATTGACAGGTTTATTTTTATGAAATTTATGAAGTTGAGCGTTTAACGGGTTTTAGTTTAGAAACTGTGACTTCACCGGCTGCATTCCAATCATATTGATAATGTGCGCCTTGCGTAATAGGCCGATCAAGCGCTGCGGGTTTGAAGATACACACATTGACACCGCCTTCATGGCGCACACTATCATAACGAATACCTGGCTCACCATGATGATCATGATCACCATCAAACGGCCATCGCAATTCATTGGCAAATTCCTGTGACTTTGAATAATCATGATCATCATAAAGATCGGGGTGAGTTTCTTTGGCACCACAGATATTCAAAAGCGGTGCATTGACGGTGGTAATGAGCTGACGCATTTGAATTTGCTGCGGAAAGCCGCCTTCTGATAGTTCCAGCCTTTTCTGCAAATGATATACGGTTTCTTCAATGGCGGTTAGAACGCTGTAAGACGCATACCACGCCCCTAAACTTCCATCATTGAAACGGCCACCATCATCATTTGAATGAACAAATGCGGCCATCACGATATTGGCGGTATTCCCAGATACAATGGAACCTTCGGGTATTCGCGCCAAACGACCCATAAGTAGATTATTGCGCGGATTGGTCATCATTTCGAGTTCAAAGAGAACGCGCAGCTCCTCCTCACTATCTCCAAGGGTGTCGAATAATCCTTTGGGCGGAAATACGCTATTAATGAGCCGGTGGACTTTCTCCGGAATTTCCACATGGTCAAAATTACTCATTAATGGGCACCGCGCATCCCGTTTAAATATTCGCGCACCGCGTATAGATCGTTCATACCGCCATCAGTCATTCGTTCAGCCGGTGATTTACCTTTAAACGCATAATCGTGGTTTTTGTTTTTAAACCAGCGTAAGCGGCCTCCCTCGTCATTAAAGATCAAACTCAATCCTTTATAAATTCCCAAGGTAAGGCCAATGCGTTCCAGTTGGTCCCGGCTTAAAGTGCCGACATTACCAGAAGCCCATTTTTTATAAGTTGCTATTGGAATGTCGCCCAAAATAGCGCAACTTTCATTTTGCGTCATTCCCCACTCGTTCATCATGCGGACAAAGGCTTTCATAGCCGTTCCGGATTGATTTTTTCTCGCTTCGGATGACCGCAACGCATTTGTATCTGATCCACCTGCGCCGGGTATATCTCTATGTGTTTGTGGCATTTTAACCTCAAGCATTAATGGTTATATATATACCAATAGTATATATGTATCCTAAGCAAATTGTCAATAAATTCGTGAACTCACAGACACAAACCTCCTAATTACAAAACTTTTATATTGTTTTTCAAATAGTTACCCTTTTCATCGAACCTTCGTCAGTTATTTCTGGGCGAGAAGGCTTCGATTTGTGGAGTCCCAAATAAAGGAGAAAACCAATATGAAACTTATTACACGTTATGAACTCAATTCGAAAGACCTTTACGAACTTCGTGGACTTATAAGACAATGCTTTAACCAGCTTATTAGAAGTAAAAAATATACTTTGGAGCGCACAAACGCCTTAGCATCGATTGAAAACATTCAAATCGAGATTGCAAAGAGAAATTGCTAATTATTTAAACACATATTTGCGTGTAAAATTAAGCGTATTTTAATGCTTTTTTCATATAATAAATTTAACAAAATTCCAGTTCGAAAAGCGTGCATTGGGGGCACTATGGGCGGCGATATAGAATTTCTACGATCTATCGAAGTAATAGCGAATAGGCTTAAACAGCAAACTTTCGATGATCTGCAATATGAGTTATCTGGCTTAAATACTGGTCGTATCGCTCGGCATTTATCCGAAGATAAGCGAGGATTAAAAGCCGGTGCGTCAAATGATAAACAAATGTCCCTCAGTTCACTTCAGTTATTGCTACAAGACGATGACTACAGAGCCTCATATAATGAAACTTTCGAGAACCTAAAAGACACCGAGAGTCTTGTAAATGAGGCTATCACACAATCAGCACAAGACGTTCACGATGCCAAAACGGCGCTAGAGGATGCTCATAAGCAAAATGCTAGCGCGGAAGAATTGGAACGCTTGAGAAAAGCATTAAAAGAAGCGGAAGAGCGACACATTGAAATAGCCAAGCGTGACGCGGAATTACAAGCCATTAGAGACAGAATGCAGAATCAAGACAATCCACCTACTCAAGTGGAAATGGATAATATCAATGCACGATTGGGCGAGATTGCTGCCGATTTAATTCGTGGACATGCATTGGATCAAGAAATCGCATTGGAAGAACCGTCAGAAAGTGTCGACCTTTTCATTGACCTTGATGGCTTCTCTCCCGTCTGATGTAACTTCCGCATTCCCTCTCAGTTAATGCAATGACTATCGCAGACGGGGTATATGTTGGATATTGATTCATACTCTTAAATATTAGACCATTTCGTTGTGCAGTCTCTTCACCAAAATACCAATCGACTATACATTGACCTGTGTCGCTATCGTTTTGAGCCGCTACTTGCCAAAGTGTATTTATCACTCCATCTAGAAACCCTTTTTGCTGAAGCTTTGGCATAGTTAGGAAATCTTTATTTGTGAAGTTCGTCGCATGGGACTGATGCGTCAAAAATACTAATAATACCCCTAAAATCCCTGCCACCCATTTCAATTTCCTTATATAAAATAATCTCTTAACTGCCTGTGAACAAAATAAGTAAAACTGTTTTAGTTGTTGATTATTATGTATTTTTTACTAATAATAAATGCACCTAATAAAGCGCAATACTAATAAAAATACAGGAATACTGCGGCGTTTAGAGGAGCCATTAAAATGAAACAGTTTTACTTAAACTGTTCGCATTATTATTTATAAATGGAGCCGACATTATGACTTATTCCGATAATTATACTGATACGATGAGTCTTTTTACTTATTCAGGCGAGCGCAAATATCTCACACCGGATGAAAGATCCAGATTTTATGGAGCCCTTTCCGTATTGGACTGTCCGAGGGAAAGGTTTTTCTGTGAGATGATATATTGGACGGGATGCAGACCAAGTGAAGCATTGGCATTGGATGTCATGACAATTGGGCTTGATGAACTGGTCGTTGTAATTCGTAGTCTCAAAAAACGAGGAAAGAATAAAAACCGGAAATTCAGGTTAGTACCTTTACCCGGCCCGTTTATAAAAGTGTTGAATAATTTTTATCAGATACAAAAAGCTCAATGCCGAACTGATAATGGGCCCAAGGAGCGTTTATTTCCGTTTAGCCGCACTAAAGGTTGGCAACTTGTAGGCATGGTCATGAAATCAGCAAAAATTGTTGGGGCTATGGCATGTGCCAGGGGTCTACGTCATGCATTTGGCGTAAAAGCTGCTCTTAGCGGCGTACCCATAACGATGATACAAAAATGGCTTGGTCATACAAATATATCAAGTACTCAAATTTACATTGATTTACTTGGGCCTGAAGAACGTCAAATTGCGCAGAAAATGTGGGCATAAATTCAATAGAGAGAATTTAGGTTTAGGTTAAAACACCAAAGCTTTCATTTATCATTGCAATCGCTTTGAACGTTCTTCTATAACTTTGATTATATCATCAAATATTTCTGATGATATCCCTTCACCACCCAAGTCATTTTTTAACTGAACTGCTTTATCGTAAAGCTTATCAGTCATTGTATTTATTTGTTTGTGGATAGCAGATTCCGCAGCTTTTGAGCCAGAAACAAGCTTATAGAAATGCCGAAGGTAAATTTCTTTTGGCTTATATTTTCCTCCGATTTTCATTGCCATTTTTTCTGACAAATCAGGATATACAGCCGTGCTTAATAAATCATATGCCGGTGCCAGATCAGGCTTGCCCATCCGATAAAGAAGAGAAAAGTTCTTTCCATGAGCATCCGCATTTCCAATGAGAAAATTGAAGATGATCATATCTAGTAATTTAATATAATCCACCGCAGGTCGGGCAACATGGTTGACAATAATTTCCTGACATTGAGAAACATTAGGGCCGCCTTCCCTCTCATATTTAATTTCTGGAGCGATGCCAAGAGCTTGACAAAAATCTTCCTGGTGAATACGAGAAATTGTTCCATCCTCGTGTGTAATTCGGTCATATCTTTCGACTAAATAATAAGGCGTTTCATCTACATAATGTAAACTTGCATCTGGAACATCTAGGCTCATCCGTTTTGCAAGTTTCATACAAAATAACTCATTGTGCGCACTGTCTTTCACGCGATCAATAATGGGCTTTAAAATATGCGTTGTTGGCGCACCGCCTTTGATGAGTTGCACTTTTCCATTTTCAAAACCAACCGCCAACTTGTCTTGCGCGCCAGCTAGTGAAAGTCTGTAGCCATCATCACCAGCGAGCATTGGGCGACGTTTAATAAGCTCTAAAATTTCTTTCAATTTTTTATCATCAAGAACTTCTGCTTCTCTTGATGTTTGCGCTGGCTTTTCTCCTTGAGGATAAAGAGCCAATGCTCCGGCACAATCACCCCCAACGGCTTCCAATAATGCGAAGGAGTTTTTATCAGATAAACCTAAATGAGCAGCTAGACGATCCCTTACACTTTCGTCAGGAAGTAAGCCGGAAAAGAAAGCCTTTACCTTTGCCCCTTTGTAAATACCTTTAACAAAATAATCTGAGACGACACTGGAAAATTTGGCATGTGGTGGTAAAGAAATTGAAATGCCAAAAGCCGCATTTTCACGATATTCTTGATCATAGGAAAACGTCATATCCCCACTTTCGTCCTGACCAAGAATTCCGACGAAATCATCATTTAAATAAACGTCAAGTATACGGCTCATAGTTTATTACCATTTATATGCACATCTATACCCAGCATAGCTATAACCATAAGGACTTTACCTATATGACAAGACTCCTTACCTTGCTCAAGCTCACGAATAAAACGCACACCAACATTCGTGGTTGCCGCCAATTGTTCTTGGGTTAAACCTTGTTCTTTACGTGTCTGTTTGACGATATAGCCTATTTCTTTAATTTTGTTTTCAGTCATATATCAACCCTTTCGGGATGATTATACCATAGAAATGCATAACAACAAGGAAATAAACCCGTTCGGGTTGATTTATGTCAACTTGTTATTGTTTTGTTAGAATTCATCCCGAACGGGACTATTTTTTATAATGATATATGCTGCATTCGGCCAAAAGCAGACGTTATCGAAATACAAATCACATAACCCTTCTTCAATATGATTTTAACTTTTGAAGAGCAGTAGATTTATCATCATCAAGTCCACGGCTCATAACCGTTTTAAGTATCATTTTATTCCTCGTCTATACGAATAAATCCAAAGTTAAACTCTTCAAAGTTTTTCTTCTGACTAACAACTGTACGGTTTTCAACACTGAGCAGATTAACATCAATAAGCTCGTTCATAGACCCGCCATGAAGAAACCGCAAGACCTCGGAAATAGCCAAACAAGCTGTAACTGCACCAACAAAAGGTGCACCAATTGCTTTTCCGGCCAATAACGTAATTCCGCATTGGTCAAGAACATTACTATCTAATAGCTTTTTATATGCTGGGCGACTAACGTTCGGTTTCTCTTGCCCATTGTGCTTCCAGATCTGCTGCGCCTTACGCAAACCAGGTAATGTGTGAAGCCGTAGACTTCGAAAGTCTTGGTAACCATTACCTAGCCCCGCCTCAATAACCAAATCAAATCCCACTTGCTCAAGAGCGCGACGTGCCATTTTGTTGTCTACTCCACATAACGCTATGCCTGGCTCTTCTTTTCGACGCTTAAACCGGTCATCAAAAAGGCGTTCTATTATTGATGTTTTAAATCCTCGCGTTTCAGCCCATGCAGCCATCGCTCTCGTTTTCTTTTGCCCGATAATGCCCTCATCAGAAAGAATAGAAGTGCTCACCGTCGACGGCGTTATAACATCAGTGTCCTGAAGTACAAGCTGTAAAGTAGTGGGATCAGAGTAAGGCAGCAAACCAATCGCCCACAAATATGCTTGCCCCAGATGGCCAAGTCCAATCAACCACAAAGACGATGGCAGGAATTGCAGCTCAGGTTCTCCGCCGTCTTCCATCCATCTTTCCACCTGTGAAGGATTCCAGAGTGACAAACCAACGGGCCGCAATCCTGCGACCGCAGAATCTTTTGAAACATATAAAAAAGCTTCGTTTATAGCGAGCGCTGCTGCTAACATTGGCGATAAGGCCATAACAGGCCTTTCATCCAATTCAAAATCGCTATGAGAAGGCACGATTCCACCGCGCCAACCAGAAAAAACGGTCCGAACACTGAAACGTTCATCCTTCGGAGTTTTTTCTCCACCGATAATCACAAGCGGAGCATCAGTAGCACCCTGACCTACACATCCACCCAGAGCGATTACAGCATCTCGTAAAGTCGTCCCTAAGGCGAATGGCACGAGAAGTGGTTCATCGAGCTCTCCATCAACATGGACGCCTCCCAAGAACACTCGTCGCCCTAAGGCTATAGTTGTTAATAAAGCGGCTTGTTTATTAGGATCGATTGCATCTTTACCTCGAATTAAAATCGACAGTGAATAGCTGTTAAAAATGGTCTCTGCTTCTTCTAAACTCTCAGCAACGCCGCTATCAAGCAATTGTTTAACAAGTCGATGAAGCGTGTCAGCTGGCGTATGAATACCCATGATTCCTCCTTACAAAAATTCTTTTTTTATGAAATGTTGGCGCTGCCCATGCGGAATGGTTTCCCATTGCTTGCCACCCAAATACCTATAAATGCCAATTTCGCCTCTGCGAATTGGTAATCGAGCAAAATAAGGTAAAATCAGCGCCAAATGCCCTGACCGCGAGATCATTGGGTGTTGACGGTCTGAAGTGCTCTGTAGCGAACTGCCAGGATGCACATGGACATCCGCGACAACACTTAGTTTTTTTCTTCGGCATAGATCCCATAGATCGCCAAAATATCGCCCGTCGAAACGCACTATACCGCTATCTAAACTATGAGGGTCTAGATCATCATACAGGACAAAATCAACGATCTTAGCCTGTCCGTTAGGATCACGATGACCTAACAAGAAAGCTCCACTTTCACGCGTTTTAGACAGTCCTCGAGATCGCAGCCCTATTAATAGACGCAACCACGTAAACCACGATATTGATAGTTCATGCTGCCGCAATTGGCGGCGCTTGATAATCTTGGCAATTGAGAAGTTCATATACCAGCTCCAAATATTGAATAATTCCATCGGCAGGACGCCATATTTTCGAAGGCATTTCGTGGTTCCAGTTGTCATGCCCTTCTACGCTTATCCGATCACATGGGATATAAAGAGCTGTGCCACCCTTCCAATCAGGTCGAAAAACAGATCCAACACGCCCACCCTTACTTTTGGGCCATTGATTGGGATGTAAAATCGCGTTCTGAGTTTTATCCCATGGGCCAGCGGTCGGCGGACTGCTTGGATAGCCGCTACAATTAAACCGTAAAAGGTACTCGAGATCGTCCTTCGCTGTTACACTGATAAAAACCATGGGCCAGTCAGTGTCAACCAAACGCCAACGCCGTTCGATTTGCCCCAGCTTAAAAGCCGGTTTTTTCACGTCAGCGAGTAAAGCCCGCTCATCAGGCGCCTTCATTGTTTCCTCCCTTAGCCGTTGATACGTTCGTCAGGAACCAAATCAAAAGCGATCTTGCATTTCTTACATTCAATCAATGCACCGATATGAATGTTTGGAGCAGGCCGCTCGTG
Source organism: Alphaproteobacteria bacterium (assembly GCA_030428615.1). Taxonomy (GTDB): domain Bacteria; phylum Pseudomonadota; class Alphaproteobacteria; order Sphingomonadales; family Emcibacteraceae; genus Pseudemcibacter. Next base: position 108,250 of record JAUIDN010000003.1, read on the forward strand.
AGTGCCCGCAATTTGCAAAACGTGCTCGCTGGCTTCTTCTTCGGTCATGTCGAATTTCTTTTCAGCAGCCCATTTTTTAAGACGGGCGATGGTTGCGCTGGGAGGAAAAGCCGCTTCTACAGTCTCCCCGTTAAAAGTAATGGTCACGCCAATGCGGCGGCATCTATGGACATGTGCCTTAATTCCAGCAGGATTTGACTTGGCGCAAATTTTGTCTGCTTCATTAACCGGATCCTCGCCGTCCTCCAGAAAGAGCAGTAGCGCACCCTTTAGCTTGTGTTTTGCCGCAATCAACTCTTTCAGAGTCGAAAAGGTTGAACCATGCTCTATTTCAATATGTTCAATGGATGTAACGCCATCGCATTGATAAAAAATGTCAACATTCTGCATTTTTCAATTCTCCAAGAGATCAGGTGAGCTAGCGGAATTGCTGTCATTGTCTCCTTACTTAGCTAATAGAAAAATAGCAGCGTAACCGGAAAGAAATTGACTATTTTTTTTCAGGAAGGGCTAAAGAACCGTCGGGCGTTGCCGCACAAATAAAGAAATGCGGACAACGTGGACATGTCACTGAGTTCGGTTTTGGAGGAAAAGCACCACTTGAAAGCTCAGTGATAGCTTTTCCAACCTTTTCTTGACGACTGTTTATTTGCCTGTCTGTAAGTGCCACTTGCTCATTTATTTGATCGGCAAGATGTAGAGCCTCAACTATAGCCTGACCGGCAAAATTCTGATCAGCAGCAATAAGATAAAGCGCATATTCAAGTGCATCTTCATACTCTTTACTCCTTTTGCGGCCCGTTCTAACGTGCCTTATAACTATAGATCCATCCGGAAGCTCTGCTATTTCACTAGGTTTTACCGTAACCAACCCGGCAGGTAGGTTTACATCCAACGGTTCAGGTTTTCTAAAACTGCGATTACTTCCTGACTCGACCAAAGCCTTTACAAGATTTAGAGCAATATCATGATATTCTCTCTCAAAGGCATGATCGACTGGCCCTTTCTGTTTCCAAATTTCATCAAATGCTGTGTCCACTTCCGTGAGTCCTGGCGGATCAGACAATCTCTTTTCAGAAAGCCAATCTATAAAGCTATACATACAGCTATGCGTTTTGGTAAAAGCGGTTTGTTGACGAGAACTTTGTAGGCCCATCACATGTGTATAGAAGAACCTGCGAGGACATTTTTGATATGAGGTTATATATTCCTGTTTTAAAGACCAGTTGGCTGGCCATTTAACTTCTACAAATAATGACTGCACATCATCATCTGGTAATTTTAGACACGCAGCATTTTCAATTTCATTAACTTTTTTTTCCGATAATTCAGCCAAAAATGGGGAAGGTTTTTTACTTCGTGCATTAGGTGAATGGTAAATGCGTAGATGAGTCTTTGACCGTGACAAAGCCACAAAGAACAAACACTCTTCTTCTTCCGCATGAGAACGAACCGTTTCTTCAGAAACACTCAAGCTTTCAACACTGGAAATCATTCCTTCTGGCGGCTTGCAACGCTGACCTTGCCTAGAAGATGGGATATTTGTAACTGTAAGGCCTGGTATATGAACAGCCTCAAACTCGAGCCCTTTACTTCCATGTATAGTCATCAAACGAACAGCATTCATATGCAAGGCGGCCGCTGGAACTTGGCGCAAATCACGCTCTTCCGCAAAAAGAACTAATTGCCTGACTCTATCAAGAGTGCGTCTTATTGGTAGCCCCTTATGTACAGGACTCTGATCTCTAACAAAATTCAAGAATTGCCAAACTGCTACGGCTCTCATCCTGTCTGGTATAGATTTTGCCGCAGCCATATTTCGACAATAATCACTTCTATCAAGTACGTACTCTGCCAGAAAATTCCATGCGGTGCTATTTACGGACATTTGAGAAAAATCTTCTGCAAGAAGAGAGAACCCCTTTCTTCCTTCTGCTGAAAATTTTTGATTTTGAACGAGGGTTTTAAGCACCTTTATTGTTGGTTCTTCTGAATCTTGCAGCGCATCAATCGCGCTAAATACATCTTGCAATGGGATCTTATATCGTGGCATCTTTGCCATTCGGATCAGCCCTGACCCAAACGGCTCGACGGCCAATGACAAGACTGCCAGTAAATCGCGTATATCACCTCTTTCAAATAAACTGCCTAAATGCAGTACCGGAATTCCTCGCCTCTCAAGTTCAGAAGCCATCTCATTCAATCTTGCATTTTTTCGGCACAGAACAACCTGATCTTTAAGCTGCACTCCAGAAGCTTCTAACTCACGTATGCTAGAGGCAACCCCTCCCGCCTCTTCTTCTAATGAATTAAACTTACGAATTTCTGGAAGAGCTTCCCCCTTTCCTCGAGAAGCATCTATATTTAATGATAACATTTCAGCAGATGCTTTCATCTGCGATGCGAAACTTACAAAAGTGTCCACCACCTCTTTCGTTGAACGATAATTAATTTCGAGCTGTTCAACTTTTGCATCCTTAAAGTCGTCCGAAAAGCATACCATATTAATAGAAGATGCACCCCGGAAACGATATATTGATTGACGCGCATCGCCAACAACCCATAATCGCTGGCCATCTCCAGCAATTGCCTTCAACAAACGAACGCTAGCTCTGTTAACATCCTGGTACTCATCAACCAATATGTGCCTATGCCTTAACTGTACGGTTTGCTTGAGGGCCATATTCTCTTCTAACAATAATGCCGGTAACATAATGAGATCACCGAAATCTACTGCGCCGTGCTTATTCTTTACTCTTTCGTAATGCTCATAAATGCAAGCAACTTCCAGGCACTTTTCAGCTTCTTTGATTTCCTCATCACTAGTCGCCTTATCAAGCATATCCTGCGCGAGTGCTTTATATCCCTCAACTCCGACCAATTCATCTTTCGCCCTAGAAATTGCATTAAGAATATTTCTCAGCTCTATGGCAGGATCCCATAAATTTTTGTAATGCTTTAAAGGTAATGTGGGCAAAATATCTTCAAGAACTTCTATTGCATCACTTCGATCAAATAGCGATGGATCAGCGGGTAAGTTAAGTTGGTCGTAGAAACGCCTAATTAAATCAAGGCCAAACGCATGAAAAGTTCCCATCCATACATTTGCAGCATCTTGACCATGTTTTAGGGAAAGCCTTTCCGATAACTCTCCTGCAGCTCTATTGGAAAAGGTCAAAACTAATATAGATTGAGGCTGTATGCCCTCATCAATGAGTGAAGTAATTCTTTTTATAAGTGTTCGTGTTTTTCCTGTACCGGGCCCGGCTTGCAGCTGAAAAGGCGCATTACGATGTTCCGCAGCTCTATCTTGTGTGTCATCTGGCTTGAGCACAAAATTTGCGGGCTCTTCTTCATCATCTACTTCAGGAATCTCTGGCAATAAAATAGCGTCTAATACTTGCTGCCGTACAAGGTTGATCGGAAGCTCTGTTCTTTTTACAATTTCTGACGCAGTCCTTCCATCTTCAAGATAGATCTTCTTTGCAAGAATGCGCGGAAACAGAAATTCACGAGCAAATACATTGGCCTGCAGCTCTCGCCTTTCACGGGCACCATAATCATCAACTTTTTGAAGTCCTATAGGTGCGCTTTCTATAGATTGAGAGGGGTTGATATCAGCTTCAGAACATCTTGCAGACCCAATATGAACTTGCTCATGACCGATCTCGTGAGCAACAAGTATGGCCTTATCTGAATTACTTCCCAAATCTTCACAAAAAATCACACCAGTTTGTTCATCAAATAAAGCACGAGCCCCTTTCAATGCTGGGTCGCCTTTTGGAAGCCAGGACAGTTCCAATTCTAAGTGTTCAATAGCGGCCTGCACTAAAGAAAGAGGTTGTAAGGGATTCACCCCTTTGGCAACCAATTCTTCATGGAGTTTGAGTGCAGCTATGCGTATTGCTTCGAAGGAATCCATTCGTCTCTCTTAAATCTGCAATATGTGACTTTGTTGCTCTTCAGTTAAGCCGGAGTTTTTTAACGCATACTCAAACGTGCATTGCTCCTGTACCTTAGGTTTGTTTTCTGATTTGTAAAATTGCGATGAAGCCAAAACAGGTGGTGCCTGTAAATGTTTCAATACAACTTCGTATGGTCTATTTAACTTTTGGGAAATGTCCTTAATAAAACTAGAGGGAATAGTTTCTGGATTTATTAGACGATCCCGCAACCTCGTCACAAAGGTCGCGTTTGCATTAATTTCTTGAGAGAGACCTCTAAAACTTTTCCTATCTAAGTTTGTAAAAGGGTTTTCTGCTGATTTTTCTTCAATTTTTTCTACAGAATTCGAATTTGCATCTTTTTCCTGTTTCAATTCAAATATGCGGTTTTGATAGTAACTCATAGCTTTAGAAACAGCAGGACTCACTCCTTCCTCAATCTCAACATCTAAATCTTCACTTTCTTCTTCTCGGAAGAAATCAAGTACAATTTCTACCGCAAAATCGACCAGCTCATTCGCAAACTGTGGGTATCTGCATATAACATCATCAAGAGTTTTCGCATCGGGAATCTCCTTAGCGACAGTTAAAGTATATAGTGCTTCTTGAAGTCGTGGTTGTGGGGTGCTTTGGGTCATGGTTACAGCTCCTTATGTAAGTGCATGAGTTTTTCTTTTGCTTTTGCCAAACGATTCCGGATTGTTTTACCAGTAACTTCACAAATAGAAGCAGCGGTACGTTCCTTTGGGTCTATCGACTCAATTTTATATCCTAAGACGTGGCATAGAATAAGTGCCCGCTGTTCGTCTGGCGGCATATCTTGTATGACTTTCCTAACCTGACTGAGGAAAACACGGTCTTCCTGGTTTGCCAAATCAGTAAGTTTCGAAAAGAGTATGTCTGCATCTTTATTTGAACTTTGGTCTGTGCTCAGATCAGGTAGGGTTTCTATTTTCGATGTGCCTCCGCGCTTTTGGGCGCTATGCTTTCTTACGGCCATTATACGTATTGAGCGAAAGGCACGATTAAATTTACACTCATAATAATCTAGTTCTTCTATGTTCTCCCCAATCGAATCTTTAGCAAACAGGTCACACAATTTGAAAAGAATTTCTTCTCTTACGTCTTTTGCGTTAGGCAAACTTTCAAGTACAGCCGATTTAAGATTTCTCTCACAGCGGCTAAGTAAAACAGGAAAAAGAACATTTACCGTTCTAGTATCATTTTCCCTATTCGCTTTGCGTATAAGGTGAACAATACACTCAGAGGGCAAAAAAGCAGCAGATTTTTTATCTAATACAGCGGCGCGCTCTTTAATTTGTGCCAGACTTTGTTTGGTGGCGTTCTGGATCGCTTGTTCAACCTTTTGCGGTCGAACATATAACTCTCCCTCGCTGTTTCTATTTGTAAGTGCTTTTACCATATTTTACCTCTTGTTCCGGCCCGTCAATTTATTTATGCGCACGCTGAAAATGCCGTTTCATGAAGTTAATTGCATTCACGCTTACAACCCGGAAACAAAAATTACAAAATTTTATAGTACGCAAATTTATGCAGGATAATTCCTTTAATAAATTCATCTGCTCCGTCAGAAGGAGTTGGACAGCTTATCTCGCCTGTGGTCGAGAATGGATATCGTTTCCCCCAATAGAACCCAACACGCAATATTAAATAATCAATTCACATAACTTATCAAGAATTTAGTGAAAAAGAATTTTGCCTTCTGCTAAAAATAGCGATTTCGAATTTCGATTGCCTATTAACTTCGTGGATCGGTAAATTCAACTGAAAAGGCTGATATTCATTGCTTGAGTTTCTTAAGCGAAAAGAGGTTATGAGATTAAAGTAAAAATATATTCACCACAAACTCGCCACAAGTCAAAAAAGATCAAAATAGAAAATGGCAGGTTCATGCGGGTTACAGCGGACCACAAAATTTGTGGTCAAAACAAAGAAAAAGCCGATTACTTACCATAGTAATCGGCTAAGTCCTTGAAATCAAATGGCGCGAGTGACGAGACTTGAACTCGCGGCCTCCGCCGTGACAGGACTTATTTTTTATTTGCATTACAGCAACTTATAACTTGTCACCACAACCTCACCACAAGATTTTATTGAGATTCCTTCATTCGAGTTAGAGATCCACCGCGACCACTCGCCGCAACATCATCAAAGTCCATTAAATGAGTGTATAAGTTTAAAGTGGTCTCAATTTTGGAATGTCCCATCAAATATTGTGCACGTTTTAAATTCGCGGGATTATTCTCATAACTTTTAAGTAGTAACGAAGCATAATAGTGCCTCAAACTATATGGTGTGAATTTATTCTTAGGAACCGTCTCACCATCTACTTCAACAAGCTTTACAAGCCCGGCTTCAAGGCACGCTACGTTAAAACCTCTTTTTCTCCAGTGATCCACACATTGCCAATGGCCAGTAGAAGTTGGAAAGACCAGATCATGACGATTGTCAATTGAATGACGTCTTATATAGTTCTGCACCATTTCATATACTTCTGGACTAAGATCTATAAATCTCCTCCCAGCTTTTGTTTTAGTTACCGATATCCGTGTTCCAGGTCTTTCAATAGCCCTTGTCACATGTACACCCCCATCCACAAAAGCAGCCTTGGCTACAGCAACGTATTCTTGCGGTCTCATGCCGCTATCGGCGGCGAGATATAGCATCGGTCTGTATCTCGCCCATGAGTTCGCAATTCTTTTATTGGAACTTTCGGCTAGCCGGTCTGCTGCGGATAGCAAAGCAAAAACGTCATCTTGCGATGGAACAGACACTGGTTGATCGTAACGGGAATCAGTTCTCACCGTAATATTAGTGACAATATTTGCCGCAATAATATCTCGGATACATAGCTCTTGAAATATGCCGAACAGAGCCGTCATTGTAACACCTGCGCGGTATCGGCTCACTCCACTTTTTAATAACCATGATCTAAATTCTACAATGTGAGAAGCTTTTAATTCCTGGATTGGCTGATGCCAATGGTATGAGTTAATTACCTTCGCTCTGCGGGTATATTCAGAGAGTGTGTAGGGGGTGACAGGGTCTTTTCCATCCCTGCCCTCTTTTTCACAAATATTAAGCCATAAATCTGTTGCTTGAGATATTGTAGTTACAGATGTGTTAAATTTTGAAGGGGATTTATTGATTTCGCCACTTTCGACAAAAGCCTTGGCTGCTTTTCTCGTTGAAAAACTCTTATAGCTATAACCGCTTGCTTTTGATTTATCCAAATACCTAACTTGGTACTTAACACCTTTTGCATTTTCACGTTTTGAAATATCTGCCATAGATTATTTTCTCAAACAAATACTCTTCAATCAATCCAATGCTTGATAAATAGCGCAGTTTTCCGCAGTTTTTTGATGATTTACATAGATATTTAGTAGCGTAGATTTTTCAATTTTGAGTTTTTTATCGATAGGGTCAATAAAGAAGGGCAACTTCCGCTTGCCGAAAGGATCTTTTTCTGCAGCACGCTTCATCTGACGTTCATTAAGCTCCAGTCCAATCTTGGATAAAACTTCTATTGCTTGCACAATATCTAAATAATGTGGCATATGCATAGCTTACCTCCAACCCGTTTTGTAATCTATTTCATATTGAGCGGCGGCAGACGGGTAAGGGCCATTACAAAACAGCTTACTTACCGGTCTGCCTGATGATGAATAAGGAATATACTCATCTCCAAAACCGTTCGTTGGGCGGATATACAAAGTTGCATCTAAGGTATATCGAACACCGTACTCACTTTCGGCCTGAGACAAAATTTCAAACAATGCTTGCCTAATAGCGAAAATAGAATGTTCACCCGAAATACGTATTTGCATAATTACCTCCCTATATCCTTATTACAACCTATAGTTTATTTACAATTGGTTAAAAAATCATAGAAATAAAAGAATATTTCTGAAATACCGGAGCAGTTCAGACCCTGCCGTAGTGCTACGTATTACAATGGTGCATGCCGGATATTGTAAACTGAATTCTATTCGCATGAATATCCGCTTATGAAGGTGTTTTCAGACAGCTTTTGCATTGCAGACACCCATCCTAATCATTATGTGAGAGATCCTCAGTTAAAACATCAATTGGTGCTGGTTAGAGACGCTCACCTTTTGCTCTCAACCAGCATTAATACAACTCGAATTGAAAAGATGAGATAAAATCCTATTCCAACTTCCATTGTCCAATAGCTAGCCCGCACAGCAAGAAAGTTGAGACACATCTTTTCCAAAGGTTTGTGCACAAAGCTTTAAGCCTTCTACCATCGTTAAATATGGGAAGAGTTGATCTGCTATGTCATCAACGGTCATTTCATTGCGAATTGCCAATGCAGCGCTCTGAATAATTTCTCCACCTTCATGGGCGAGAATTTGTGCACCTAAAATCCTTTTTGTATCGGCATCAATAACCAATTTAATAAATCCGTCAGTTTCAAAATTAGCCAATGCTCTGGGCACATTTTCCATGTCCAAAACACGGCTATCTGTATTGATACCTCGTTGTTTGGCTTGTGCCTCAGTTAATCCGACAGTCGCTACTTGAGGGTCAGTAAATATCACGGCTGGCATAGTGGATAAATCAAGTTTCGCATCCCCGCCTGTCATGTTTATTCCCGCACGACTACCTGCGGCAGCTGCAACATAAACGAATTGCGGCATGTTACTGCAATCACCAACAGCGTAGATATTTTCAACATTCGTTTCCATACGTTCGTTGACCAAAATTTCACCGTTGCGACTGGTCGATACTCCTGCAGCTTCTAAGTGAAGCCCACCTGTATTGGCATGGCGACCTGTGCTGATCAACAGCTGATTACTTTGCAGAGAGCCGCTATTTGTCTCTAAGCTAAATTCCTTACCATCGTGTGATACATTTGAAGCTTGGGTATTATTCAGTACTGTCACACCTTCATTTTCCAATGATGTGGTGAGTGCTTCTCCTAATTGAGGGTCTTCGCTGTAAAGTAAGGTATGACGGGCAAGTATCGTTACCTTTGAACCCAGACGATTATATGCTTGGGCTATTTCCAATGCGACGACGGAAGAACCAATGACAACGAGACGATCAGGCGTTTCATTAGCGAACAAAGCTTCTGTAGATGACCAGAAAGGAGTGCCAAGTAAGCCGTTAATTGGTGGTGTAGATGGCGTAGAGCCTGTCGCTATCAAAATTCTATCTGCTCTTATTTCCTGTTCACTTCCATCAGGTTTAGCAACAATAAGCGTATTAGCATTTTTAAATCGAGCATATCCCCGTACCAGGCTTAGAGCAGAATTTGATTCCAGAATATTTTGATATTTTGCTGCACGCAATTCCTCTACACGAGCTGTTTGCTGTTGAGTTAATATAGCGCGATTTAAAACAGGAGAATGATTTTCCAACCCGTCAAACGGATTATTACGCTGTTGTTGAGCAAGCTGTGCCGCTCTAATCAGTATTTTTGACGGGACACAACCGACGTTAACACAGCAACCGCCTATAACTTCTGCACCTTCAATTATGGTAACGCGAGCACCACCATCTGCCGCCTTAATAGCGCAGGCAAAAGCACCTGAACCACTGCCAATAATTACAACGTGCAACTGTTCATCATTTTGTGCGGCAATTTTTTTACTCTCTTTAGAACGCAAGGAACCATCTTTCGCGGAGTATCCAATAGAGGTTATGGTATCAATAATCATATTGGTTGAGATGCCAGAAATTGCATCCACTTCAGCACTAGAGGTCGAAAACTGGACTTCAGCCGAGTTGACGCCCACAATTGCTTCCAATGTGTCTTTGATGTGAGCCGCGCATTTGTCACAGCTCATGCCTTCGATAGATAATGATATCATTTTGTTTCCTTATAACTCATTACATCTCACAAAATAGATTTCCATTTTGTCGAATGTACGTTTTGTTTTATTCACGTCCTTTGGTATTGAAGCTGACTTTCTCAGTTTCAATGCCTATTTAATAAAATTTAATACTACTGTTTGATGGTTTCAGAAGCGGGATAACCAGCATTCGTTGATGCCAAAGCAATCACTTCTGCTTTTACTGCATCTGGATCAAAGGTAACTGTTGCTATCTTTGACACAAAATCAACTTCAACATTAGATACCCCCTCTACTTTGCTCATTGCTTTGCGAACAGCAATAGGACAAGTCGCACATGTCATATTCTCAACTGCAAATGTAGCAATCTGACTTTCAGCTTGAGCGACATTGATAACTTTATCATTGGAAGATGAATCAATTGCTGTCCAACCAACAAACCCAAGGGTTAGTATAGCGGCGCAGATTGTAAGTGTTTTTTTCATTTTAGTTCTCCTAGTAAAAATAAGGTGCCCAATAATCAATAGTCGCCGCTAACAGAATCATTCCCGTTGCCGACCATAATATTATTTTAGTGATTTTATAAGAGGATGGTTTGGCACAGTAAGCATCCTCTTCACAGTTTTTGTTCGCTTTAAAATAAACTTTCCAAAAACCAAGCCCCAGAAAGACAAGGGTTATTGCAATAAAATAAGGCTTATAAGGCTCCATAGCCGTCAGGTTACTTATCCATGAGCCGCTGATACCAAGCATTATGAATAACAAAGGTAGAATACAGCACGACGAAGCGAGTATAGCTGTAACAACGCTTAAGGTTGCCACCAGTTTTCCTTTGTCTTCTCGTTCTGAAGATATGGGGTTTTCTTCTATACTCATCTTTTTGGTTTTCCTTTAAAAGTAACTCTATGTATTAATTATACACCCTGTAGTAACTAGAGGCTCAAGGGATGGTTTTGCATTGAACAATAAATCGACAACATTTGGGTTTCTATCAATCTAATTACTAATCGTTGGTAGGTGGTGCTGGGCATCGTTTTAGAGGCGGGGAAACCACATCATAAATAGAGACACAGATCATAAATGCCAGTCCAACATAGAACATGCCATTACTCCAGCTTGCTGACCAAAACAGATATAGTTTCGCCATTACCAAGACGGGACCTATCAAGCTTAATACGCCGCGCCAAACTATGCGATGACGATAAAATGAATAGAGGTTTGCCACCAATGCAACGACAACAAAGATTGGCATGATTGTTCGAACTACAAATCCTTCATAGTGTTCGATCCAGCCAAGACCCAAAGATGCCCCAAGAGCCCCAAGTGCTGGAAAACAGTTTATACAGCCCATAGCTGCTACGATAGCACCAATCGCACCTACACCACTCCCACTCTTTGTCGCAGCATCGGTTTGATCCTCGGATAAGATTTCAGTGTCCATATTAATATACCTCTTGCATCCGCAGGTGAATAATCACTCAGTTTAGTAGTCTTTCATTTGATTCGTTCCTATGTTACAGTCTGTAGTAACTACAGACTCAAGAGGTTTTTATGTTTTCAGGAAAAAGTGATTTAACAATTGGTAAACTGTCCGAATATTCAGGCGTGAATATTGAAACTATCCGTTACTATGAGAAGATAGGAATTATCCCTGAACCTCCAAGAAGCCAGAGCGGATATAGACTTTATAATGAGGATTATTTAAAACATTTATCTTTTGTTAGAAGAAGCCGTGAACTTGGATTTTCAATTAAGGAAATAAGCAGCATATTAACTCTCGTCGATGAGCACTCTTATACATGTGCAGAAGTACGTGATCTAACACTTAGCCATCTCAAAACCACACGTGAGAAAATTAAAGATTTACACAAACTTGAATCCACGCTTAAAGAGATGGCAGCCCACTGTGAAGGGGGATTGATTCCAAATTGCCCAATCATTGATGAACTTTATTCCTTAGTTTAAGAAAAGTCGTTTACACTAAATTTAACTTTTTAAGTACACGAAATAGTATAAGCCTAGCTTATTTGAGAAAGTACATTGAATATAGTTGAGAATGGTTAGAAGTTGTCCTAACTCTTAATGAATAGCTCGCAAGAACTATAAGTTATACGGCCATAACGAATCTGTCCTCTTAGACAATGAGATGTCATTTTTTTGTTGCTTTCGCAAATGTTAGCTGAGCCACAATAATTGAAACATCAAATAGAAAGGCTCTTTTTAATAAATATTCCTAAAATGTTTCCAACAAAGGCTGAAATGAACCATACCCAGCCACTAAAACTAGCGCTACTGACACCACTAAAAAACGCGCCAATATTACAGCCGTTAGCTATACGGGAACCATAGCCAAGCATGATGCCGCCGATAATCGAAACAATGACAAGCTTTAAACTGATTTTCCACTCAAGCTTAAACATCCCCATATATTGAGCAGAGACAAAAGAGCCAATTATGATTCCAAAATTCATAACGGAGGTAACATCGAAGAATACTGACCGGTCCAACGCCGTAGAGCTTTTCCAATAATCCCAGCTCGAAAGGTCCATGCCTGCCGTGGACATTAACTTTGCCCCCCATAAAGCAAAAGCACCTGACACGCCCCATGGACGACCTGCTAGAAGCAGTGTTAGAAAATTGGCCAGGACAAGTATTAGAACAACAGCCAAAATAGGCCAATGGCCTTTTACAAGTTTATTCCAGCCTTGCGTTTGCTTTCCTTCTTCCGTGTAAGATAAGATTTTACCATGACGTCTTTTCTCAATAATAAGCGTTGATATAGCAATTGCCGCACAAATTAATAAGGTGAAACCAAGACCACCAACAACACCAAATTCAGTCGTTAGATTAACCCTCACCCCTGGCAATGCTCGCCAGAAGGCAAGATCAGAAGTTCCCCATACCGCACCTGTAATAAAACCGATAACCGTAAGAAATACACGCGTACTACCCGAGCCTGTCCATGAGAGTGCGCCTGAAGCACAGCAACCACCGAATTGCATTCCTATGCCAAAGAGAAAGCTACCAAAAATTGTGGCCAAGCCCATAGGAACAACAAACCCCCTAACATCAGAACCAAATAAGCTGCCCTGTGCAAGTATTGGATAGAATACTACCGATGCAAGGGCAAGAATAAGCATTTGAGCGCGTAACCCGCGCCCATCACGCCTATTGATCCAAGCAGACCAACCGCCTGTAAACCCAAATTTACCAGCAACCAAGGTAATCCCGATCATGATGCCAACCAATGAAAGCAAAGCATTTTCCCTGCCAGCAATATTGTTAACGGTGGTGACTAGCCCAATAGTAGCCAATATAGATAGAACATTTAAAAGGTTTAGCTTTTGAGTGACACTTGCGAAAGTAATCTTTGTTATTTCCATTATTTATTTCCTGAGTTTTCGCTAAATTTTTATACATTGGGTCTAGTCTTAAACCCCCGGTAAGCACGTTTCTTTGCGCTGGCGGCAAATTAATGCCGCCAGAACAGTATCAATCTTTCTGATTATTCATTGATCAAGTGTTGCTGTTAAGTCCATTTTTTGACTTGCTAAGTCTGTTTTCCATCCACTCATACACGACGGGTAATAAAACCAAGGTCAGCAATGTTGAAGTAATTAGGCCACCGACAACAACTGTTGCAAGCGGTCTTTGTGTTTCAGCACCCACGCCACTTGACAGAAGCATTGGAATTAGCCCCAGGATTGCAACGCTAGCTGTCATTAAAACAGGCCTCAGTCGCAATTCAGTTCCACGCCTTACGGCGTCACGGATGCTCATACCCTTGTCTCTTAATTCGTTAATGAAACTGACAAGAACAATGCCATTTAACATGGCGACACCAAATACGGCAATAAAGCCGATTGCTGATGGGACAGACACATATTGACCTGTAATGAATAAGCCAATTAGCCCGCCGGCTGTTGCGAAGGGAACATTTGCGATTATCAGAGTTGCAAATCGCAAGGAATTAAACGCCGTATATAATAGTACAAAAATAAAGAAAATGGTCAGCGGGACGATTATCGAAAGACGTGTTAAAGCTCTTTGCTGGTTCTCAAAAGCCCCGCCCCATTCAATCCAGTATCCGGCCGGCATGTTCACTTGGCTTTCAATCGCTTGATTGGCTTCTTGTACAAAACTATCAATATCCCGCCCCTGAACATCCATTTGAATAATGGCGTATCGTTGCAATTGTTCCCTCCGCACAAAAGAATATCCTTCGGCAACACTAACATCGGCGACATCTGATAATGTTAAGATAGCACCATCAGATGATTGCATCGGAATAGCTTTAATAGCGCTAATTGATGATTTAGAGGCGTCTTGCAGCCTTGCGGTAATATCAAAACGTTTTACTCCGTCAATTAAAGTACTAACCGGTTCATTACCAATTCCATTGCGAACAATATCGAGAACCTCGTCCGCATTCATTCCATATCTCGACAAAGCCTCTCTATCAACACGAATTTGGATTTGCGGCTTGCCAATATTTGCTTCGAGCGACAAGTCAGCTACTCCTTCGACTTCAGAGACAGAATTTTTGATATCGTTACTTAAGTCATCGAGGACAGTTAAATCTTCTCCGTAGATTTTGATCGCCAATGTTGCCCGAACACCAGATATAAGTTCTTCAACACGCATTTGAATGGGTTGAGTGAAAGCGATTACTGCTGTCGGCACCACAGTTTCAAGGTTTTCCCTCATAACATCCGCTAGTTCTTCGATCGTACGATCAGATTCCCATGTGTCTAATGGCTTAAGTGCCGTATAAATCTCCATATAGTTTACATCGGCAGTTTCACCTTTTTCGGCCCGCCCAATCATAGCGACCGTCGTTTCTACTTCTGGGAATTTATTCAATGCAATTTCAATATCTTTTGAAATCTTAATTGATTGATCAAGAGACGTGGACGGAATTGATGTCACTCTCCACATGATAGAACCTTCTTGAAGTTGAGGCATAAATTCTTTTCCGAGGAAAGGAAATAGCATCAAACTTGTAAGAAGTAGTCCACCCGCACTTAAAACCACGACCTTTTTATGTCCCAGTGACCAGCTTAATAGAGGTAGATAACGCTTTTTAATCCAAGCAACCAAGAAAGTATCTTTTTCTTCCTTGGGCTTTAAGATCAAAGCAGCCAACACAGGAATGATTGTCAATGTCAAAATCAATGATCCTGCCATGGCAAAACTGATATTAAATGCCATTGGCTTAAACAATTTGCCTTCCAGACCTTCAAGACTGAACAAAGGCAAAAAGACCACAATGATGATTAGAATGGCAAAGGAAATTGGATTTGCAACCTCTTTAGCAGCCTCTAAAACAGCACTGGTTTTATTTACTTTCTCACCGGTTTCTCGCCTTTCGGCCATAACCCTGAAGGAGTTTTCGACCATCACTACGGCGCCATCGACCATCATACCTATGCCAATGGCAAGTCCTGCTAATGACATTAGATTGGCTGACAATCCAGCTTGCTCCATGAAAATAAAAGCAATTAACATTGCCAAAGGGAGTGCAGTGATAACCACAAACGCCGACCTAAGTTCTCCAAGAAACAAGAATAGGATAATGGCAACAAGTATCGAACCTTCGATAAGTGCGTTAACAGCTGTAGAAACAGCTTCTTCAACTAATTCTGAACGATCATAAATTGTTTTTATTTGAACATCATCGGGTAAGGCGCTTTGTGCGATCGTCAATTTTTCCTTTACGGCGTCCACAACGTTTTTCGCATTCTCATTAATTCTTGCTAGTGCCATACCCAACACGACTTCTTTACCATCGCGTGTAACTGCACCGAAACGCAGTGCTGGTGCTTGTATAACATCGGCAACGTCTTTTAAATAAACAGGCATGCCATCTTCAGCTTTAATGACAATATTGCCAATATCAGTTTCATTTTCAGCAAGTCCTAATCCCCGGACTAGGTACTGTTCTGGCCCTTGATCAATATATTGACCACCTACTTGCCTATTATTGGCTTCTATGACTTCCATAATGTCACGGTAACGAAGCTTATACTTAATGAGCTTAAGAGGATCAATTTGGACCTGATACTGACGCTCCTGGCCACCCCAAGACATTACATCATCGACACCGGGCGCAGTGCGCAATATCAATCTTACGGACCAATCCTGTAATGTCCGCAGGTCCATCTCTGTGGTTGCATTTTCCAGCGTTTCGTCCGCTTTTTCAATAGTATACCAAAGTACCTGTCCTAGTCCGGAAGTGTTTGGGCCCAATTCAGGCGTGCCGTAACCCTCAGGTATTCGCTCGCCAACTTCCTGTAATCTTTCCATAACCAAGCGCCGAACAAAGTAGATATCCATATTGTCTTCAAAATAAACAGCCACGTATGACAAACCAAAGAGACTTACGGAACGAATTTCCTGAACGCTTGGTAAACCAGCCATTCCAGATTCAATAGGAAATGTGAGAAGTTGTTCAACATCTTCTGCGGCTAAACCGGGAGATTCAGTGTAGATATTTACCTGAACCGGCGTAACGTCAGGAAAGGCATCAATTGGAACGTCATTAACTGCTCTTAGTCCTAAGGCTGCAATCACAGCGAAACCAATGATGACTAAGAATTTGTATTCCAGCGCTTTTTCAACAAGTGAATTTAACATTTTTATATCCTTTTAATCATCATCGCCAATCTTGGATTTCAAGATAAGAGACTTTAAGAGAAAGATTTGGCTAGAAACGATTTGGTCGCCTAGTCGGAGGCCAGATAGAATTTCGGTCCATCCCCCTAAACTTCTTCCAGTTTGAACCGCTACGGGATGTAATTCTTCACCTTCTAATTTGAATACTACTTCTTCTCCATAAAGGATCGTCAACGACTCTTGGGGAACCGCGAGTGCTTGCGAACTTTCTCCTGTTTGAATAGCAATGTTTACAAATTCACCTGGATGCAAACTATCCAATTTGTTATCAAACACAGCTCGAATACCAATTGTTCGACTTTCTTCATTAACAATATGATGAACCTGAATTACATTTCCTTGGATGTGATCTTCCGTCTCCTCGAGTACAGCAATTGAGCCAACTTCAATATCGGTTGCTTTATTCGGCGGTAACTGGGCCTCAACCCAAATGCTTTCCTCGTTTGCAATTTTCATCAAAAGTTCACCGGCCTCAACGAATTGGCCAACAACAAAGTCGTCCTGAATAACCGTGCCGGATTTCATTGCGTACAATTCATATAAACCTGAGGTTAGAGAGGCGTCTTCACTATTAATGATTTCCTCCGCTTGCGCTTCTGTCATTCCGAAAGCCAGCACGCGAGCCATGGCTTGCTGAGCCTGAATTTGTGCCTCAATATAGCGTTGGCCTGAAACGACATCACTTCCGAGGTTCTGCACGCGCTGCCACTCTCTTTGAGCTAATCTTAGATTACCCTGAGCTTCCGCCATTTCGACACTGGATATGGTTACTAGTTTTTGACCTTGAGAAACAATGTCACCCATAATTACGTGACGTTCTATTATTTGCCCAGATATTCTTGACACAATTTGTGACGAAGTGTAGGAGTTTTCTCTCACTTCACCTGGCGCATTTATGGTTTCAGTAAGAACTTGTTCAGATACGAGAGTTAGGTCGACACCATTCTCCTGCCTTTCTTGTTCGGACATAGTTACGAAAGTAATTTCTTCTTCTTCACCTTCTTCATGATCTTCCTCTTGTGCGAGGGCAACACCGAAATTAGTGAAAGGTATAATATTTAATGATATAACGGCAGAAAGGCCGAAGAATATCATCAAAGCTTTGTAGTTTAAGTTATTCATTTTCATTGTATTTTCTCCAGCCATTTATCAAAGGTGTTGCTAGCATTTTGCCAAGCAAACCAAGCATTCCATAATCTGGCATTTAACTCGATTGATGTGTTTTCTACTTCAAATGTTTGGTTAAGTTGTACGAGATAGTCCACCGCACTAATTTCTCGGGCCTCAAGGAGCCTTTTAAGTAAGTCACGCTGCTCACTTAAAGGTTCTGCTCCATGCTTACTCCACTCATCCCATGCAGTAGCTGCTGATTGATAACGATTCATGGTTGCCTCAAGTCGGGCGGCTACTCGATTTTCAACAACAAAATATTCTTGTTCAGCTTTGTTTAGGTCTGCTCCGGCAGCAAGAACCTCTGCTTTATAGCTATTCCAAATTGGTAACGGCAGCGATAGCTTTAATCCGACTGTGGTGTGGCGCGGCTCAGAATCAACTCGAGAACCTCCGCCTTCTTGGCCAACTGTTATACCTACTGTTGGATCAGGTTTTCGCTCTAATTTAGCCACACCAATTTGTTGTCTATATATGTCAACTTGATTTCTTGCGAATATTATCTCTGGCAGTGTTCCAATGTCAGATACAAATGTGAGTTCATCATCTGTGACGGGTACGCCATATAAGTTTGGCCATACCTCACGTTTCTCGCCCACTAAGGCAACTAAGTTTTCCTCACTCTGTAATAATTCGTTTTCTGCTTCATTCTTCGCTGATTGAGCCTCAGAAAGTGTCAGCATCGCTGTTAGCAATTCAGAACGAGGAAGTTCTCCAGCCTGATTTCTTCTTTGAGCGAGATTTAAGAAATCCTCACTTAATTGGGTGCGGTCTTCTGTTATTTTGTAAATATTCAGTGCCGATTGATATTCAATCAAACTTTGTAAGACTTCGGTGAGCAGGTCTTTTTTCGCCAGAATGAAAGCAGTTTTGGATGCATCAACTTCTGCATCACCAACTCTGGTTCGCGCCCGGCGTTTTCCAGACCAATCTATGGTCTGCGAGATGCCTATCTCTCTTTCTCTTTCTCTATTATCCACGTAACCAAGCTCTATTTCGGGATTATATGTTGGCTTAGATTTAGCCTGAGCGCGTGCTTCTATTGCCCTTTGGTTTGCCTGATTAGATAGTAAAGAAGGATGTTTTTCCAAAATCTGGGTTATAAAATCATGTAAAACAGGTCTCTTTGTCGCCTCTTGTGCAATAGATTCCTGCGTGATTGATATGAAAATGCTAATCATTGCCATACCAAGCACAGTATTGCGTACGGTTCTCATACGGATTACTCTCTTTTGTAGTTCAATTTCTCATTAATAGTATTGGTGTAATTACCTATGAGAGCTGAAAGAGAGGGGGAGGAGTGGATGGTTTTAAGAACTGGGAAACTAGAGTTTGTATTCCGAAAGGAATATCTCTGTTAGTCATATTGGATGTACCTGCTAAATCCAAAATTGCAAAAGTAGCTAAGTGATGTAAACAATGGTCAGCACAATGTTGATCGTTATCGACATCAGTTACATTATCAAACTGCATTGATAATTTTTGGGGTGAGTCGACCTTCCATTCACTTTTAAATTCAGCGGGATCAAGGACAGCAATATCAACGGTCGCCCCCACGACAAAAACAATAAGCATTAATATATTTAGATATTTGACCATATTAAAATTTGTCTTCGTTGTTTGATTTGCTGCTCGTGAAATTCCACTCATGCCATTGCACTTTGTTTAAGTTCCGCTCTTGATTGCTTAATTATTTGAACAGCAGAATTTATAAATAAACCGGCTAAAACAAAAGCTACTATCAAATCGGGCCACGCTGTATTGCTAGCGGCGATGCCAGAGGCCGCAATAATTACTGCTAGATTTCCGATGGCATCATTGCGGCTGCATAGCCAAACTGACCTGACGTTTGAATCTCCATCTTTATAACGAACGAGCAATAACGCGCTTATAACGTTCGCGCTAAATGCCACCAGACCAATCGCACCCATTGTTATTGGTTCCGGCACTTCTATAAAGATCACTCTATATCCCGTAGTGCCAAGTACCCAAGCAGCGATAACCAAGAGCGATATGCCCTTAAACAAGCCAGCTTTTGCCCTCGTCGCTAATGGCATTCCAATAACAACGAGCGAAATTGTGTATGTTGCAGTATCTCCCAGGAAATCGAGTGAGTCAGCGAGGAGAGCCGTAGACTTAGAAATTACCCCACCAGACAGTTCGACAAAGAACATTATCAAATTGATGGCGATGATTACTATAAGCACACGTTTATATGACTTTGATGACCCATCAAAGTTCTGATCTATTCCACATCCACAATTATTTGACATCACATTAACCGAATCACTTGTTTGTTGTTGTGCTAATCATACATGCTATAGTAACTGTAGGAGCAAGAGGAGATTTAACAATGACCGAAGAATTTATGATCGGCGAACTTGCCAAGCGCACTGATTGTAAAGTTCAAACGATCCGATATTACGAGCAAATTGGTGTGATGCCGCCCGCCGTCAGGGCCGAAAATAATCGTCGAATGTATCAATATTCTCATATAGAACGGCTAATGTTTATCCGACATAGCAGAGCGCTTGGATTCACACTGGAAGACATTCGTGAGCTGTTAACATTATCAGATCAACCTGATCATACTTGCGCGGAAGTAGATAGAATAGCCAAGAATAATTTAGAAAATATTCAAAAGAAAATTAGAGTATTAAATATAATGGAAAAAGAAATGAAGCGGATGATATCGAAGTGCGAAGGAAATAAAGTTTCTCAGTGCCTTATAATAAAAGCACTCGCGGACCATGCGATTGCAGAAAAAATCAAAAAGACATCGTCTTAGATTAGCGACACACTAACTTTGATTTTCGCTGGACCTATGAAGATATATTCACTTCAATAGTGCAATGCTTGGTTTGACAATTTTCAAAAAGTGTTTCCCTCATTTTCTTCTTATAGACGCTTCATCAATTTCAATTATTCTCAATTGAGGGGATTTTGAATAGCGCTTTAAGTACGATTACTCTACTTAAGAAACCAGCGAATACTGGTTGAACATGTAAGTCACTTTTACCTTACCCTAATCCCAAACCCAATCTAGAGTTTGATGCACATCACAAAAACTATGAATGTTCCCTTTGGGTTGAATTCAAAGGCTCAATTTATCGAATATTTGCGGACACACTAATTTTATTAAATTAGCGAATTCTAATGTATATTTCACACTTCCTGTTTATAAGAACTTGTTTCCATATATCGTGAGTTTCACTTGAATGCAATCTGGCACAATTCTGGCACAGTAAGGGGCGATATTCAGCGATTGACAGCGACGCCAAGCGACGCTAAACTATTGATATCGTTGAAAACATCAATTAAATCAACGTGCTATGAACCCCTCCGAAGGCAGAGGTCGTGAGTTCGAATCTCGCCGGGTGCGCCAGTAACTTATTGATATTAATATATTATTACAAATTGACCCGATCTCTAATAACTTATCCTTCTTCCTAGCAATCATATAGCAATCACAAAATCCAATAACTTATTTTAACAAATTAGAACGAAACAAATTTAGTCAACCTTTCGTCAAGTTGACATTCAATAACAACCTATCTAGGGTTATATTGTGTAAACAAAGTAAACTGTTAGCAAAAGATTTAGTATGCCTCCAAAAATAATCATAGCTGATGATCACCCAATTTTTAGAAACGCAATGATCCAGACATTAATGTCGAACTTACCCGCAATGGTATCGTATGAAGCAGCAAATCTAAAAGATCTCGATCAGATATTAAGCGCCAATATTGATGCAGATTTATTGATACTTGATCTCCATATGCCGGGTATAAACGGATTTGAAGGACTGGCATATATAGCACAGAAACACAAAGATTTACCCATCATTATGATTTCTGCCGACGAAGAACCTTCAATTGCCTCAATGTCTATGCGCCATGGCGCCATGGGCTTCATACCAAAATCATCCAAAGTTCAGCAGATAACTGATGCCGTAAATGACGTATTGGCAGGTAACAAATACTTTCCAAACATTGATGGCACGATAGATTCCAGTGAAACAGACCGGTTAATCGATAAAGTCTCTAAATTAACAGGACGACAATTAGAAGTATTTAACCTTTTGTCGGAAGGATTATTAAACAAGCAAATTGCTTATAAAATGAATGTAACAGAGGCTACGGTCAAAGCACACCTAACTACAATAATGCGAAAACTTGAAGTTAACAATAGGACAGAGGTTGTGCTTATTGCGAATAAAATTAGCATAAACCAATATGTAAGTTAATTGGTATAGGCCCTGTTACTCTCGATAATTTTTCCAATTGTCACCCTCAATTCTGCTGGTTTTACTGGTTTATATAAAAGTTCACACCCCAATTCTGTTATGATTGATTTCACTTCATCCGAATAGTTCGCCGTTACGAATAATGTTGGAGTACTTTGGTTATATTTTTTCTCGTAGGCATCAACAAAATCCGCACCTGTTTGTTCGTCATCCAATTGATAATCAACAATAAGAATGTCTGGTTTAAACCCGTTATTTACTCTCTCATCTAATTCGGAAATACTGCTCAACGTTCTCACATTATAATTCCAACTCGTCATTAGTTCAGCCATTGCGTCTAATGTCTGCAAATTATTATCTACGCAAAGCACATTCATATTTTTGAGGTTTATGTATTCCTGATTTTGTTCCTTGACGGTCACATTCTCTATGTTTTGAACTTTAGTAGATTTATCCACAAGCACGTTAAAAACACTGCCTCTTCCTATCTCTGAACGAAGGGAAATTGAATGCCCTAACTTTTCCGCTGTTCGCTGGCTGATTGACAATCCCAATCCAAGGCCAGTGTCTTCAGCATTAATTTCGGAATTCTGAAATCGTTTAAATTCTTCAAAAATATATTCTTCCAATCCATCTTCAATGCCTACACCAGTATCCCAAACTGAAATAAGCACTTTATCCCCCCTAGTTCTACTGGTAACCAAAATCCCCCCAGTGTGTGTGTAGCGTAAAGCATTACTCAATAGATTTTGAAGAATTCTATATAAAAGCTTCGGGTCGCTGTAGATCACATGTTTGCTTGGAAGGACTTTGAATTTAAGGTGTTTTTTCTGCACAAAATCAGAAAACTGATCTTCCAGAGAATTAAATAATTCCTGCACCGGAAACGATTTTTTACTAGGCTTCACATTCCCGCTGTCGAGCTTGATAAATTCGACTAGAGATTGGATAATGTTGCCCGCCACTTTTAAGCTCTGATCTGTCTTATGGACCAATTCTAATTGATTATCCGTCATTGATTTCGTGTCTGAATTTAGTATTTGGCAAAATAGTCTCGCTGCATTAAATGGTTGCATTAGATCGTGACTGGCTGCTGCCATAAATCGTGATTTGCTTTGGTCGGCTTTTTCCGCCAACGCCTTAGCCTGCTCAAGTGCCAAAACAGTATTATTTAATTCTTCTGTTCTGGACAATACCCTATTCTCAAGCGTTACATTTATTTCCTTAAGCGCAAGTTCGGCATTCCTAAGGTGAGAGATATCATGCGACACAAAATATACGCCTCTGATTTCTCCATCGGCCGATAAATCAGGGATAAAAGAATTATTATAATATTCAATTTGGTCCTTAAATATGGAAGATTCAAACTGCTGCTTTTCACCGGAAAAGGCCCGGCGAAGATATTTTTTATTTTGATCTATAGTGCTTTTCGGCATGACCTGTTCAATATGTCTACCGATTATTTGTTCCGTTGTCTTATTATACGCTTCTGCAAAAAATTTATTACAAAATCTGATTATCTGGTTTATGTCGATATACGCTAATGCCGCAGGAACGTTATCCGTATACAGCGCTATCTGTTGTTCTTTATACCTCAATTCCGCTTCGATTTTTTTATAACTTGAAATATCGGTATATGTTGTAACGCACCCGCCATCGGGCAAAGGGTGGCCCTTTATTTCAATAACGCGCCCATCTTTGCCAATCCTCTCAAATCGAAAACTCAAACCACTATCAAGATGCTTTAAATGCTCCTTCACATAAGTTTCGGTATCCGTACCGACAAAATAGCCTCTTCCCAGATTAAACCTCACTATTTCCTCTATTGGCATCCCAATCTTTAATAATTTTTCCGGGTAATCCATCAGCCGTACATAACTTTTATTCCATCCAACCAGCTTATTGTCATTATCAATCACATTAATGCCCTGTGTGATATTATCCATTGTCACATCTAGTAGGTTTCTATTAAATTTAAGGGCCAGAGAAGTTGTGCTCAATAAACTGAAAATACTATCAAATTCCAGACCTTTATCCTTTAATACGGATCTGAGAAGCTCCCTGGCAGATGGCGCACCTATAACTCCGGATAAAGCGTTCTCCGTGAATTCTATAAGTTTCTGATCAGCAATCTGATTTTCATCATCAATAGGTGGTGAGTAATTTTCAAATAACGCGTTAGCCCGCTTCTTACCGATTACAACACCCGCTGTAGATTTTAAATCACGCACACGAATTTCATGTTTTGGGATTGAGTTGCTGGTTTCATTACTCGAATGCGGTTTTTGTTCAACGTAAATGAACGATTGTATTTTTTCTGTAAGTGTTTGCGATGTATTAATCGAAACGATAATGATCGCCAAGATATTAACCAACATTGAAAACAGTACCGCTTCTGTAAGTAGCGATTGTTCTACCAGAATACGGCCCGGCGATAATGGCGATTCTCCATTTAATGCCGGCCAAATAAAATATAACCAACAACTGGTCCCCAGAATCAGGCCCGCCAACGCCCCCTTTTTGTTTGATCTTATCCAGAACATACCTAACACTATTGCCGGTGCAAATTGAATAACTGCAGAAAACGACACCAGACCGAAAGAAGCTAAAGTCTGCGTCGTGTCAATTATCCTAAAAAAAACATATGCTCCCAGAAGCAGTAACGTAATCGATAACCTACGGATAATTAAAATCCACTTATTTAGATCATTACCGACTTTTATATTTTTTCGCGAAAACCTGATCAGATTAGGTAAAATCAAATCATTACTTACCATAGTACTTAAAGTAACCGTCGCAACGATTACCATCGCTGTCGCCGCCGATAACCCTCCAATAAACGAAACAACACTTAACCAACCCTGATTTTGTGAAATAGGTAAAAAGAGAACATAAAAATCTGTGTTAACATCGGAACTATTTAGAATCTGCGATCCGGCAACTACGATAGGTATAATAAATAGTGAAAATAAAATTAGATAAACGGGGAAAATTACCCGAGCATATTTCAAATCTTTTTGTTGATGATATTCAACAACAGAAACGTGAAATTGTCTCGGCAGGCAGAAAATAGCGCCGGCCGCGAGAAAAGTTTGCGTTATAAAATTCTCATAATCCAATTGAGAAAGAAACAAGTTTTCATAGCGGGGAGTTGTTGTAATTGTATTGTACAAGTCGGCAGGACCATCAAAAATTTGATAAAGTGCGAAAAAACCGACTGCTGAAAAGGCAATCAATTTTATAATCGATTCAAAGGCAATTGCGTTCATCATTCCATATTGATGTTCTGTTACCTCAATATTGCGTGTTCCAAATAAAATAGAATAAATAATAAGGATTATTGTGATGTAAAATGCATTATTGTATTGATCAACTAGAAAAGATTGCCCGCTGTCAAATGCAAGTATCCCCAAAGTAATGGCCTTTAATTGCAGAGCGATGTAGGGAATCGTAGCAACGACCGCTATAATCGTAACAATAGCTGCAATAGTTTGCGATTTATCATATCTGGAAGCTATAAAATCAGATACAGACGTCGCATTCTGTTGGTGGGCGACTTCCACAAACCTTTTGATAAATGACCACCCTAAGGTATACATTAGAATGGGCCCCAAATAAATGGGCAGATACCCCCACCCGGTCTCAGATGCACTCCCTACTGCGCCGTAAAATGTCCATGACGTACAGTAAACCGCTAGAGAAAAGCTGTAAACAAGCGCCTTCCTTCTGCTTGATGTGTATTTTGGTTTATGCTTATCGCTGTAATAAGCAATAAAAAACAATAGACAAACATAAAAGAAGGCTATGATAAGTATCTGAAACGTTGAAATCATAATTGCTGTCTTTGCGTCGTAGCTGATAAAATACTATAACGTCATAAATCATGTATCGGCAATGCTTCAAACTACATTATAGACTAATGTCTAAATGAAATTTTCAAGCGCGTCAGTTAGTATTTATAATAAAACTTCTTAATTTCCGGAACTTAACCACCTTCTTTTTATGTCAAGGAACGCTATCTATTCGTTCAAATTACACTGACTGTAAGATAACAAAATATATGAGGGACAATAACTTGAAAATTTTATTCACAGCAATAGCATCACTTATCTGCTTAACGATAAATGTCAACGCAACAGAAATAACATTCAATGAAGGAACGAATTTTGGAATTTCGCTTGCGCCCGATGGTCAAACCATCGCAATGGATATTCAAGGTGTTATGTGGACATTACCAATTAAGGGGGGTAAGGCAACCGCACTAACGTCAGGACAACAACCTGAGGTGAGAGAACCTAGCTGGTCCCCTGACGGCAAAAAAATAGCTTTTCAGGGGTTTTATCAGGGTTATTTTCATATTTGGACCGTTAACGCGGATGGTAAAAATCTGAAACAGCTTACCAAGGGTAAATTCGATGACCGAGAACCGTCCTGGAATGCAGATGGGAATTCGATTGTTTTCGCATCTGATCGCAGCGGGAATTACGATATTTGGGAGATTGATCTTTCTACTGGGAAAGAAACACAACTAACAACCAATAGAGATGATGATGCCCATCCTCATAAATCATTCGATGGCAAAAGACTACTGCACACACGTGAAATAAAAGGACGGTACTCTGAAATTATCCTGAGGGAAAATGACAAGGAAGCGACACTTTTCAGATCAGAGCAAACAAGTTTTTTCAGGCCATCCTGGAGCACTGATAACAGAGGTTTTTCCTATATTTCCAATAACGACAATGAAATAAAATTAAATTTCATTGAAGACGTCAATAGTCGTGAAGCGGAAATGAACGCCGTAACATTGGACGAAGGTGATATATTCCCGTTCCGTGCTGTTTGGACTAAAAATAACGGTGTCTATTATACCGCGGATGGTGCCATAAAACACATAAATAAAAATGGTCGAAAAGAAGATAATGTTGATTTCAATGCAACGATTACATCCAACATAAAACCCTATCAACGCAAAATTGTTGATTTTCAGAACAGTGCTTCACAACCCGTTATGGGCGTCGGAAGCCTTGATATATCACCCGCTGATGACGTAATGATTTACACTGCACTTGGCGATATGTGGCTGCAAAAAGGCAATGATAAGCCACAAAATATAGATCCCGACAAGATTGGTCATGTAATTGACCCTACATGGTCCGGTGATGGCTCAAAACTAGCTTTTGTTGCCGAACGCGACGGTCAGATGGATATATGGATCCGTGATATGATTACGGGTGAAGAAAGAAAAATAACCAATGATAAAGGCCGTGAATATCGCTTAACCTGGTCACCGGACAATAATTTCATTGTTTACTTATCTGCAAGAAGCTCGACTTCCAATTCATGGGGCCGCGTAAATCTAAAGGTAATTGATATCAAGTATGGTTCTATCAATACAATTGACGAAAATATCTTCACACCAGGTAGACCGGCATGGTCACCTGATGGTAAAAATATACTGATTGCATTCGTAAAACCGGCAACATCGCGTTTTCGTGAAGGAATGCATAGCATTAAAAAATATGCAGTCGATACTCATAACGCAAAATTCTTAAACTTACCGGGCAATATCGGATTAAGTACCCGCGATGGAAGTGGCCCGGTCATTTCCCCCGACCGCAAGAAAATGGTTTATATATCTGAAGGAGAGATCAGGACAGTAACAATTAACAGTGCGGGTGATATTACCGGCCAGATCGAAAATAGATGTTTGGAAACGGCACATATGCCGCGCTGGGCCAGTGATTCCGAGACAGTATATTACTTTGCCGGGAAGCGACTGCAATCCTGTAACATTAATACCGGAACCAAAACAGCACACAAAATCAATCTCGAATGGAAAAAGAAATTTGCCGAAGACAAAACAATCCACGTTGGCAAATTCTTTGATGGTGTCTCTAATGAATATAAAGAGAACGTAGATGTCTTTATTTCAAATAATGTTATTACTAAGATAGCTCCTCATGGGGAAGAAGAGACAGTTGGAACATTCCATGATTATTCAGATAAAACGATCATCCCCGGGATTATAGCTGGCCACAGTCATCAATCGGAATTACTTGGTGAAAGATTAGGTCGAAACTGGCTGGCTTATGGTATTACCGGTGTGCGCGACCCGGGCACCAATCCCTATAAATCTTTGATGCGGAAGGAAACATGGGAATCTGGTAATTCAATGGGGCCGCATATGTATTACGCCGGATGGCTTACTGGTGGCGCTCGCGTTTATTACGGACAGTCTTATAATGCGCTGCATGAAAAAGCACTTCGCCATGAACTGGTGCGGGCTAAAGAACTTAATTATGATCTTCTAAAATCTTACGTTCGTTTGCCAGATGAGTTTCAGCAAATATTAGTTGAAGAAGGTCATAAACTCGGCATTCCAATAACAGGCCACGAGATTTCTGCAGCGGTGCAGAATGGAGTAGATTCCGTCGAACATATGGGTGCAACCAGTCGACGTGGATATTCTCCCAAATTCTCAAGTCTTTCCAAAAGTTATAATGATGTCATGGAAATTATAAGCAAATCTGGCCAGTTCATCACACCGACAGCCACTTTGATGAGTGGATTTAACGTTTATATGGAACGTTATCCCGAGTATGTAAATCAACCAAGGGCTAAAACGTTTCTTGATGAGTTACAAAGAAATGCATTAAGTGCTGCAATGAACAGCCCCTTTATGAAAGTACGGGCAGAACGAAATCCATCTGTCCTAAAAAGCATTAAGACATTGCATGATAGTGGAGCAAATATGGCTGCCGGCACTGATTCACCATTTATCCCATATGGTATTGCCCAACTATTTGAAGTTGTCATGTTTGTTGATGCTGGCCTCACTCCTTAC
The DNA here is from genome assembly GCA_030428615.1 of Alphaproteobacteria bacterium. Taxonomy (GTDB): domain Bacteria; phylum Pseudomonadota; class Alphaproteobacteria; order Sphingomonadales; family Emcibacteraceae; genus Pseudemcibacter. The sequence goes on from JAUIDN010000003.1 coordinate 136,975, forward strand.
GAAGCCATACGTGCCGCGACCATTAATGTTGCAAAATTAATAGGTGTGGAGGATTCTGTAGGAACGCTGGAAATTGGAAAAGCTGCTGACATGGTCGTGATTGATGGTGACCCGTTAAATACTATCACTGACATTTTTAATGTGGATGCAACCATCAAAGACGGTCAGGTTTTTACAAAAGAAGAAATGATACTTGATAGAACCGCATCCAGGTAGATAGAGTAAAAACATGTCTGAGAGTAGAGTATATCGGGTAGGTCGTTCAGCGGCTGAACATGCGCTTATTAACAATGAACAGTATCTTGATCTTTATGATCGGTCGATATCGGATCCGGAAGTTTTCTGGTCGGATATGGGCAAGAGGATAGACTGGATCAAGCCCTATACCAAGGTGAAGGATGTTTCCTTTGCGCAGGATGACCTTCATATCAGATGGTATTATGACGGCACGTTAAATGCCTGCGTGAACTGTGTTGACCGGCATCTTGAGAGCCGCGGTGATCAGACAGCGATTATTTTTGAGGGGGATGATCCGAATATCTCCCGACATATCACCTACCGGGAACTTTATGAAGAAGTCTGCCGGTTTGCCAATGTGTTAAAGGCCAGAGGTGCCAAAAAGGGGGACCGTATCACCCTTTACATGCCGATGATCCCGGAAGCGGTCTATGCCATGCTGGCCTGTGCCAGAATAGGCGCTGTACATTCCATTGTGTTTGGCGGCTTTTCCCCCGATGCCCTTGCCGGGCGGCTGATCGACTGCGACAGCCATATGGTCATCACCGCTGATGAAGGGGTTCGCGGCTCTAAAGTCATACCGCTTAAAAATAATGTTGATCAGGCCCTTGAAAATCACGATACCGTTGTCTCTACGGTGATTGTTGTAAAAGCAACTGGCGGGGATGTGGGCTTTCAGGAAGGCCGTGATGTCTGGTACCGGGAAGCGGCAAAGGATGTATCAGGCGATTGTCCGCCGGAAGAAATGAGCGCGGAAGACCCGCTCTTTATCCTTTATACATCCGGCTCTACCGGAACACCGAAAGGGGTTCTACACACAACGGGCGGCTATATGGTCTATGCCAGCCTTACACACGAATATGTTTTTGATTATCATGATGGTGATATTTACTGGTGCACGGCGGATGTCGGCTGGGTGACCGGGCACAGTTATATTGTTTATGGTCCTCTGGCAAACGGGGCGACGACGCTGGTCTTTGAAGGGGTGCCCAATTATCCGGATGCCTCGCGTTTCTGGCAGGTTTGCGAGAAACACAGGGTGAATATTTTCTATACCGCCCCGACGGCCATCCGGGCGCTGATGGGGGCGGGGGACGAATTTGTAAAGAAGTGCGACCGCAGCTCTCTTCGTATCCTTGGCAGCGTTGGCGAGCCTATTAATCCGGAAGCCTGGAACTGGTATTATGAAGTGGTGGGGGACAGCCGATGCCCCATCGTTGATACTTGGTGGCAGACGGAAACGGGGGGGATCATGATCACGCCCCTGCCCGGCGCGACGGATTTAAAGCCGGGCTCTGCGACACGGCCCTTTTTCGGGGTTAAGCCGGAACTGGTTGATGGCGACGGCAATGTTCTTGAGGGGGCTGCAGAAGGAAACCTGTGCATCACGGACAGCTGGCCGGGACAGATGAGAACGGTATATGGGGATCATGACCGGTTTATCCAGACGTATTTTTCCACCTATAAAGGCAAGTATTTTACCGGTGATGGCTGTCGCCGGGATCAGGACGGGTATTACTGGATCACGGGCCGTGTTGATGATGTGATCAATGTCTCCGGCCACCGCATGGGCACGGCGGAGGTTGAAAGTGCACTGGTGGCTCATGAGGATGTGGCGGAAGCGGCCGTTGTCGGCTTCCCCCATGATATCAAGGGACAGGGTATCTATGCCTATGTCACCCTGATGGTCGGCCATAAATCTGGAGACGAGCTCAGGAAGAAACTGGTACAATGGGTCCGCAAGGAAATCGGCCCCATCGCAACACCGGACCATATTCAGTTCGCACCGGGACTGCCGAAAACACGGTCGGGTAAAATCATGAGACGCATCCTGAGAAAAATAGCCGAAGATGACTATTCAAACCTCGGCGATACTTCAACGCTCGCTGACCCAACCGTCGTCAAAGACCTCATCAATAACAGAATGAAATAAAGGGAAAAAACAAATTATTTTTCCCTTTATTTCATAGAGGTAGATGCTACTAGTGCTTTGAAGCGTCATCCGCTCCAATGCCCGTCATTGAACGTACAAACTGAGCTTCGAAGTTTGATCTTTCTTCATTAGCTGAGTTACTGTTCTTATCCGTTACCGAGAAAAACCAAGTTGTTAAAAATGCCAGGCTGATGGAATATACCGCCGGGTAAATAGAAGGGAAAATTGGTTCCGCGTTTCCAAGAATATCAACCCAAACAATCGGACCAAGTATTACCAAAATTATCGCAGTTAATAATCCCGCAAATCCACCAATTAACGCACCGCGTGTTGTCAAGCCTTTCCAAAACATCGAAAGGAATAGAATTGGGAAGTTTGCACTGGCTGCAATTGCGAAGGCTAAACCCACCATATAGGCAATATTCTGGTTTTCGAATAATATCCCTAAGGCAATCGCTATGCCGCCCAATATCACAGTTGTGATCTTTGAAACTCTTATTTCATTTCGCTCGTCTGTCTCACCTTTTTTTAACGCATTTGCGTACAAATCATGTGAAACAGCGGAAGCGCCTGCCAGCGTTAACCCGGAGACAACCGCCAGGATCGTCGCAAATGCAACCGCAGAAATGAACCCCAGAAAAACATCCCCACCAACCGCTTTTGCCAAATGCACTGCGGACATATTATTGCCCCCCAAGATGCCGCCGTTTGGATCAAGAAATTCGGGATTAGTTGACACCAAAACGATAGCGCCGAAGCCAATAACAAATGTTAAAATATAAAAATAACCAATAAAACCGGTTGCGTAAAAAACAGATTTTCGCGCTTCCTTCGCATTGGAGACGGTAAAAAATCTCATTAAGATATGTGGCAGACCCGCAGTCCCGAGCATCAATGCCAACCCCAAGGAAATAGCATCAATGGGATTGGAAATGAATCCTCCCGGAGCCATAATATTAATACCATCAGCATGCACTTCCACGGCTTTGGCAAAAAGAGCTTCAAAACTGAAATCGAACATCAACAATACCATAAACGCCATAAACGAAGCCCCAGACAATAATAAAATTGCTTTGATTATTTGCACCCAGGTTGTAGCCAGCATGCCCCCAAATGACACATACAAAATCATCATCACACCAACAAATACAACTGCATAGGAATAATCAAGGCCAAACAACAATTGAATTAGTTTTCCTGCCCCGACCATTTGGGCAATCAGATAGATGATTACTACTGCTAAGCTCCCTGTGGCTGCTAATGTTCTAATTGGTCTTTGCTGGAGGCGATAGGAAGCAACATCAGCAAATGTATATTTACCTAAGTTTCTTAACCTTTCAGCAATCAGAAATAATATAATAGGCCACCCTACCAGAAAACCGATCGAGTATATCAATCCATCAAATCCAGATGCAAAAACCAATGCCGAAATTCCCAGAAATGACGCTGCAGACATATAATCACCCGCTATCGCCAATCCATTTTGAAATCCGGTAATATTGCCCCCAGCCGCATAAAAATCACGTGCTGATTTCGTCCTTCGGGCAGCCCAATATGTAATTATAAGCGTACTTACAACAAATAATAAAAACATCGCGATAGCCGTGTAATTAACGGGTTGTTCCTGAACGGCTCCATCAATTGTTTCAGCCGCAAAAGTTACGTGAAAATTTAATATAAAAATACCGATAAAAAAATATACCGCTTTCATTGGACGCTTTCTTCTATAATTTTTTTTGTTAACTCGTCAAATTCCCGATTAGTGCGCGCGACATATATGCCCGTTAATACAAAGGATAGAATAATAATGAACATGCCAATGGGGATACCGTAAGTCGTAACGGAACCCTCCGATACAGGTGTCCCAAAAATTTCAGGATAAAACGCGATGATAAGGATAAAAGTATAATAAGCGAGAAGCATAATTGCGGTAAGCAGATAGGCAAAATTATTACGCCTTTTTACCAATTCTTTGAAATTCTGGTTCTCTTGAATTTTTTTATATCTTTGATTTAGTGACACAGAACCTCACTCCCGATTGAATTTAAAAACAATTATTGTGGTGGATTTACTGAAATCAGATGATCCGGCATACCCATTCAAAAGCGTTTTAGGGTTTTGTGAAGGCGGGTATCATTGCAACACCCGCCTCAACCTTCTTTGAGTTTGTTCGCTACAGTTTAGAAAGTGTAGCGAAGATCTGCGTAGCCGTAGCGACCCATTGCATTATGTAATCCGGTAAAGAATCCAAGGTTTTCGTCTGCGAGAGGTGGCTCCTTATCAAATATGTTATTCATTCCAAATTTGATCTGTAGACCCTCCAGCGATCCATCATCGAACGTGTAGGCAATGCTCGCATTTGTCGTAAACCAACTGTCTACTCTCCAGAAATCACCGTCACTATTTATCGCTGATGTATCATTAACGGAGCCGATATAATTTCCGAACAGGGACGCGGCCCAATTGTTGTTAAACCAGCTAATACTTCCGCTTGCTTTCCATTTCGGACGACGTCCATTCTGTTCCAGCAGGTCACCACCGGCAGCTACCGGTACAAACGGGTTATTAAGTGATTGAATAATCATCGCTTCTGCTGAAGGCGTTTGTTCAGCCTTAAGCAACCTCGTCGCACCAGCATTGAACACAAAATCACCAATGGATGTGTCATTAAGCTGATAAATAACCGCCAAATCAATACCTTTAGTAACTCGTCCTTCCAGATTCAGATATGGGTTAAAGGTCTGGATAGCTTCGCCTACTGGCTCAAGACCTGAACCTGCAAAGAAATCAATAACATCCTGTGTCGGTGCTAACCTGTTAATTGCATCATTACTACCTTGACCGGTTATACGAAGTGCATAATCCAGTGCCAAATGGTTAGGTGTACCAAATACACCGATAATACCTTTTTGGCTAATTCTCCAGAAGTCAGCTGTGACAGTCAAACCATCAACAATTTCCGGTGTCCAGGTGAAGCCGATTGAGAAACTTTTATTTGTTTCTGGCTCAAGTTCATCACTACCGAATGTGAACCGTTCAACACCACCTTCACTGTATAGGTATCCTGGATCAGCATCAAGGATAGCATTGGAACAGGATCCAAGATCAGCGGCAAGACCTTTGTTTACAGCTGCCTGACAGAAATAGTAGTCGGCGCGCGCCACTGTTCTAGAGTTACGACCCTCACTAACCTGTGGCAAGTTTGGCGCTCTAAATCCAAGCGAGTAAGACGAACGAATTTGAAAATCCGGAACTACATACCATGATGCCGCGATACGAGGTTTAATAACACTACCGACATCGGAGAAGTCCTCAAAGCGCGCCGCCATTTGGAAATCCAATGAATTTACAAATGGTATATCCATATCTTCACTGATCGCCGGAACAGCCAACTCACCGAAAACAGAAATCACATTGCGATCACCGTATGTATCCGCAGTTGGGCTTGAGCCCATAACATCACCGAATAAGGTTGTTCCAAACGGATTAGGCAGTGTATATGCGATCGTACCGTCCAAGCGATCATCACGATCATCCAGATAAGTCGTCCGTCTGAATTCAGCACCCATGGCAAACCCAACATCCCCTCCCGGTAGTTCCATGATGGCGGGGTTTGACACTTTAAAATCACCCAACATCAGTGTTGACTTGGAATAACGATCAACATCAATTGTAAATGGGTTGTACTGTGCGGGGCTATTTGGCGTACCGTCAACCCCACTTGTAAGATAATCGCCTCCACCATTGAACGGGTTATATGCAAGCGGGCTGTTGAGAGCCAACGTATTAATAAACGCAGTGGCGCTTACACGACCGGCTGTTCTATCCAATGTTTCCGATTCCGAATAAACAAAACCGGTATCGATATCCCATCCTTTAAATTCGCCGCGGAAACCCTGAACAATACGGAAACTTTCGTCCTGCACCGTTGTTCTGCGTTCGGTTTCAAAAAACCTATAAGCGGTCCCTAAAGTACCGGACCATGGTATATCAATCCCTTCGTCCGGAACACCGACAAGATTAGGCAAACGATATGGATTTGGCGTTACACCATCTTCCAGAAATGCCGCCCCAAACGGGTTATAATAATTGCTGGCCGGTATATAAAGCGGGCTATGGCTTAATGGGCCTGCATTGGCATAACCGTTATTAAACCTGCTCTCCGCAGTATAATAACCAAGTTCCGTATACATTTCCCAACCATTCTCGAATTCAGTCACTATCGTACTGAAAAGATTTATTCTTTTTGAATCTGAAATGAGCGATCTGGTTGAGTTTTGATTAAAGCGGTACTCAGATGGCAGAGCCGTAAGGTTGGTTATACAAATATCATTGGGTTGTCCCGGTAAAGGCGTACAACTAACACCAGGATTAGCATCGGTATAGGAAGTCGGCAAAATGATAAAACGACCCGTGTCAGCGGTAACTTGCTGTCCATTCGATGTAATTGTCGTACCATCTTGAGCCAGTTGAAATTGACCCCACGGCGTTGCAGTACTGTTATTCCGAAAATCCGTATCACCTTCCCAACCTGCTATTCCCTCAAGCAAAGGACGTAAATCCGTATTTTCGGAATAAGGCCGTTCATTGGCAAGCATACCATCGCGCTCATAGCGGTTTACGCTAAATGTAATACGGGTACGGTCATTATTAACCCGGAACCCGCCAATCGCATTCATTGTATGTTCGTCAAGTCCTGTACCGAAAGAGCTTCCGTATCTTGACGATACCTCCAAACCTTCATAATCGTCTTTCAGGATTGTATTAACAACACCTGCTACCGCATCTGTTCCATAAATCGCGGTGGCTCCGTCACGTAGTACCTCTATACGGCTTATTCCCATAACCGGAATTTGGTTAATATTAATTGTTTGTTCCGGCACGGTCTGCTCGTTGGTTTGTGTACCGGAATGATCCACTAAACGGCGACCATTTAACAACACCAAAGTATTACCCGCACCCAAATTGCGCAAATTGATACTTGCAACGTCACCCCGGGCACCATTGATACCGAAAGAGACCGAATTCTGCCCGCTGGCACCGAAGCTCATGTTACCGGATCCAGGCAGTGTACGCACGATTTCATCCATTGATGCTGCGCCTACAGCCGCTATTTGATCTTCTCCGAGTACAGAAACCGGTAAGGCAGCAGTCACAGACGCCCCTTTAATCTGCGAACCCACAACAACAATCGTGTCGGTCTTGTCATCCTGTTCAGCTTGTGCCGCGTCTTGCGCCAATAAACTGTTTGGATGAAGGCAAGCTACGAACATCGCCGCCGATACCAATAATTTTGATTTCAGGTGAGATTTACCTGAATATCTCTCTAATTCTTTTGTCATTTTGTTCCTCCCGTTAGGATATTAATGAGTTTATGTGTGTATTCACTAAATTCGTATTTCAAAAATTTCGAAGTATTGGACGATTTATTGTTTTTATCAGCGCTTTGTAAAACCAACTTCAAATGTATTTGAATAATCTGCGCAGCATTTTCTCAACACCTCTCACTTTGCAAGAATAGAGATATCGTTACATAAAATCCCTTAGACATTAGTCTAAGACGATTTAGACTTTGATGACGAAATCAAGTAATCAGCGCGAAGGATTAAATAAAAAATAGAGAATAGAAGAAACCTCCGCCTCCGAAGGCAGAGGTCGTGAGTTCGAATCTCGCCGGGTGCGCCAAATTTGCATACCAATCAATCTAATAACTTTTAAGTATCCAGATTGCATCCAAGAAGGCCGGAAACCGCAATGATGTTTTCGCTTTTGTCTTCATTTTTCGTTGTAAGGATGCCGGAAGGTATTTTTATGCCTTCATAAAGATTGCGCGCGGGGCCCGGTTTTAACCTGACATTCAAACTCATTTCACGAGAAGAAAAGCTTTGCCGCGCAAAGAAACCCGGAATAACGATTTCACTCGCCTGATCCCGTTTCACACCAATCGATTGCCCATTAATCAGAACCGTGGCCTGATCCGTTGCGATATTTTGCGTGAAGACAAGCGGGCGGGCGCTTTCCTCTGCCCATAAAAAGATTGCGCATTCGCCCTGCTTCATTTCCAGTGGCGGCAGGGTCGAGATAACATTGTTCGGGCGCGCGTTTTCGGGAACGGCTTGCGTAACTCCCGGCGGCCTTCCGAGTCCTACATCAGCACCACATGCCGTAAGGAACAGAGCTGCGATGAGGAACAACATTATTTTCCCAATTTCACTTGTAATATTCATACGCCAATCTCCATCGTTGCTTCCCAAATTGTACCGTTCTTTTTAAACCCGCTTGCATTAAGCTCACCAATAACAGTCTGATTTTGTTCCAATTTTTCAGGAAGCATCAAAGTAATGATGCCGTCCTGACGATTATCTGAGACCTCACCGGCGAACATAATTTCAATGCCGTTCTTTTCGGTCTGCATTGAAATTGTTATTCTGCCGTCCATACAATCTGCGCTCCCGCTTAAAACCGGGATATCGTCCGCGAGCTTTGAAAGAAAAAGGTTCAGAAAGTCCGTCCTTATATTAAAATCACCTGACCGACAAATACCATTCTGATCAACCACAACCTGATCAGCATCTATTGAAATTCTACTTGGGTAAATCTGCCCGTTTTGCATAATATTTAATGACGTCGCACCGATTAAGGGCCCGAGGGCCACATAGCCATTTTCATATTCACTGATAACAGTCGAAAGTTCGCTCTGATCGTTTCTTATATCTAATGCTGCTTCCAGATTACCTAAAAGTATCGATAGTCCGGAAAGGGATAATTTCATCTCCGGCCAATGCTGGTTTGCAAATGTTACACTCGAAAATTGTGCATCCCAAACGCTGCCACTGATGCCCCGACAATGAACGCCATAATCCTTTAGATATCCGCCCAGTATTTTAGCCGGCAGGCTATAAAGACAAAGCGCGAGAAAACACAAAACAAACAGACCCATTAGCCACTTTACGGGCAATGTCGGCAGGGCGTTATCCAAAGTGGCTATCATTTAATACCTTCCTTAAATTCAAACTGCCCGCGTAAGGTCGGCTGTCCCGAATTTTTTTGTAGTGACACTTTTTGTGCGGTACGGCCATATTTCTCATCCAATATTATAAGCCAATTGAAAATCTGATCCGTTTTTGCTTCCTCAATCCAGAAGGATATTTTGTCGTCCGTACCCGGCTGAATGCGTGATATGGCAATACCAACATCCCGGGATGCGATGGTTGCCGCCTCCCTTATGGGCGTCCGGCTATCGCCGGGCGCTTCTTTCTCTACCATTCGGTCAATCATGACATCGGCAGACATGCTTAACACATTGTAATATCTTGATTTTTCTTCCTTCAATGCATTTACAGATGCCTGCTTTTGTGCCATCAGCGGACTGATTACGAACATAATAAAAGCAATCAACACTATCGCTACGCCGCAAATATAAATCGCCAATTGTTCACGGGCCGTCAGGTTTGACCAGAAATTCATCAATTGATGCCCTCCCGGATTATGTAACTGCTAAAAACATTTTCACCGTCCTGGCTGCTGTCGCCCTGAACAACGTCGAAACCTGCGGCAGATAAATTATTCTCAAATGATGTCGTCTGAGAAAAATTGACTGACGATATTACTAAGTTAAGCAACGGTACTTCGCTGGAATTTTCATAGCCAAGGCTATAAAGCGCAACACCGGAAGTGTCATTCACCGCTTTAAAGAGCGCATTGGAGAACAATAAAAATTCTGGACCGCTACCACCACCCTGGCCATTGGACAAGGCTCTCATCTGCGCCTCAACATTTACAATGCGAGTTACTTGCGGATAGGATTTTTTGAATAATTCAACTGATGCATCAGCATACCTGTCTCGTTCGGTATTATTTTCATTGATCATTATTCCCATATAGGCGAGCCACAATAAGAAAGACGCCCCCATCATCAGTACCAAACGTTTTGCCGCCTTCATGTAAAGTACGATAGGGGCACGCGGGCTATATTTACCTGTCGCGAGGCCTGCCCCTTCCGGCGGCTGTTCCAATTCATGACCCTGATCCACCGCTTGTTCAGAGATGATATGCTGCAAAATATTGTCAGGAACTGTGAATCCCGTACCGTTATCCCGGCGCACCATAATCCGCCCGCAATGGCGAACCTGCAACACGCCCGTTTCCGGCACATCCAGTAAAGCATAGTCAGGCCAGATGGCCTTTAGTATTTTTTCGTCCTGTGCCGCCAGATTAACGGCTTCAATCATCCATTTGCGGTCACACACTGCAATAAGCGCTTCGCCAGTTTTCTTTTTTTCCATGATTGAAATATGCGCATCTTGGCTACCACCGGCCAGATAATCGGACAATATGCCGGGTAAAATCTTTTCAAGCTTGGAAGCCGGCAAATCCGGAAGCGGGATACTAAAAGTGCTGACAACTTCGCCGGGTAGAATGGCTATTGCCTCACCGGTTATTTGACCATCAATGATTCTAATCGGTACCGACATCAGCTACACCCCCAACTTTCTGTCAACAAGCGCATATGTGCCATCACCATTCAGTAATATCAGGCTTTCCAAATGGATTTTGGCATCGGCAAACGCCACATCGACGAAAATTTTGTAACGCTTGGGACTGGTGACGAATTGTTTTCGAATATTTTGGCTTATATTCTGGTCCTTGAGATAAGCGTGATTCCAAAATCTGGACACATGGTCAAAACCATCGCTTGGCCGGTCCTCAATCATCGTCATTATGTTTTCTATTGAAACCGGCCTCCCTAATAGCGAATGAATTAATATCGCCTGATCGGGACGCACACTATTCAGGTTAACCACCGTTTCCATAGAAACAGGGTCAACGCAAGCGACTGACTTTAATGTTTCAATAAGATCGGGGGTGTAACCGGACACAAGACGCAGTTCATCAATATCGGATAATGGAAAATTAGCCGCGCGGTAAGGTACTTCAAGCTGAGAGTAACTGAAGCTTTCTGCACCGGCGGGCATGGGTCGATCATCCGTATCCTGCCAGTCAACGAGTGTTCCCGACAACGCTATCGCCGCCCGATTACCAATTCCCAGTCCTTCAAGAAGCCGTGTATATTGATCGTAACCGATCTGGTTAAGTTCGTACCCGCTGGCATTGTTGCGCGTCACCACCGAATTAAGGTTAAAACAATTCGAATATTCAGCGATCCTGCCGCTTACCAGACCGCTTTCTATCGGAAAAGTTACTTTTCGCTCATCGATATCTTCATAGATGAGCGAAGCAAGTTCCATATTTTGTGACAATTTCACTGCCTGATCAGCGCCGATTATCTCACCAGCGAGTGCATATTGCACCGCTTGATGCTGCTGTAGCTTCATCGTCGTGCTTTTCGTATAAAACCCAAGCAGATCAAAAGCCGCCACCATAGCCGCGCTCATCACGGAAACAAGCAGCAATACCGATAGCAGAGCGGCACCTTCATCTTTTCTAATGAAATTCATTTGCCCTCCCCACCTGAAACAGGCTTCGATAGCGATAATCGTGTCTAAATTCACCATCCTTAACGATCCAGGAAATTTCAATCGCCCGCGGCAAATTCATTTCCTGCTGATTTACAGAACCATTTATCCAGTTCTCCCGCCAGATATAACCATCATAAAATTTAAGCGAGACATCCTGTAGATTCCACAAAATGATATAATCACGATAGGGGGTATCTTCGGTGATATCCGGGCGATCAAACGCCCGCCTGATCAATTTATTGTTATCAAACCGGTATTCAACGGTCTCAACCGGGGACCTTGTCTCGTCAATATTTGACAGGTCACTGTTATTTCTTGTGAATCTGAGTAAAGTGCCCTCCCGATTTTCAGTATTTAGACCGGTCACAAAAGGTCGATCAATCACCTGCTGCAAATCGCTACGCAAATATGACCTGGCATCATCAATCATATCAAGGTGGTTTATTTTGCCGCTCATCATTTGATTGGCATCGGCGAAATTACTCATGATGCTAAGGGACGCAGCAGAAACCACAGATAAAATAAAAACTGCGACTAGGGTTTCAATCAAACTAAACCCGTCATCCCGTTTCAATATTTCGGCTGCCTTATTCATGATGTCTTTCTAAATCCGGTGATTTCATAAAGTGGGTTTCGGTTTCCCTGTTTTGTTACACTGATTGAAATACTGGCAATTGGCTGCTGATTTAAATAGCCGACGGTCGCCTGCCAATTAAAATCCATACCGGCCTGCTGCTCATTTCCCGATGTAATGCCTGGATTTGGTGCTTTTTCAGAAATGGTAAGTTCGGTTAGCACATTTTCTGCGACGATCTGTGCCAGTGCCCGTTCGTTCAATCTGACTGTTGATGTCAATGCCGTGGTTTGCGTGGCAATCATCGGAATAATCGCCAGCGATAATATTGCCATTGCAACCAGCAGTTCGAGCAACGAGAAACCATCTTCTGAAAGGACGGGCCGGATCATAAACTATCCCTCGCTCCAATTGCCAATATCAAGCTCAAGTCCTTCACCCCCTAAACGACCGTCAGCACCAAATGAAAAAACATCAAACGCACCATGCTCGCCCGGGATCAAATATTGATAATCCTGCCCCCAGGGATCTTTCGGCAGTGATTTGATATACCCTTCCCGCCGAAAATTATTTCCTTCCGGTGCAACAGCAAGAGATTCTATTCCCTGCTCCATTGTCGGGTATTTCATCTGATCCATCCGGTACATTTCAACGGCCTGTGAAATGACACGTATATCCGCTTTTGCTTTTTCAACCATTGCCCTGTCCTGATTGGGCAATACATTTATGACGACAACCGTAGTCAGGAGGCCCATAATGACAATCACAACCATCAATTCAATGAGTGAAAAGCCGTCCTCTCCTTCGAGAAGCTTTTTACCACTGTTCCTATTTTCAAATATCTTTTTCAATATATCCATGACCTACTCCGTTTTTTCTACATTAAAACCAGACTGTTTAAGCGCATAATCGGAAGCATGATCGACATCACAATGATACCAACCATTAACCCCATAATGATGACAATCATCGGCTCTAACAGGCTAAGTGCTTTTTGCGTAAATCCGTCAAATTCGCTTTCAAGATAATCGGCAACTTTCAACAGCAAATAAGAAAGTCTGCCACTTTTCTCCCCCATCGAGCACATATAAACAAGCAACGAAGAAAAAACGCCGGTTTGTTTCATTGCGGTTGAGAGGGCATGACCATCCCTCACGTTCAAATAAACTTTATCAATCGCGTCGCGGATGACTTCGTTTGATACTGTTTCTTTCGCCGCATGAATACTTTCAAGCACAGGACCACCACCTTCAATCAATGTCCCCATGGTTCTGGCGAACCTTGCGCTTGAAACCGAAAGAACAAGCCTGCCGATAATCGGAATTTTCAAAAATAAACCATGCATCCATAACCGAAATGGCTTTTGTTTACCCGCGACCTTGACAGCGCCAATCAGCAGTACAATAAAAATCACCAATGAAAATCCGTAGCTTATCAAAAATTCCGAAGTCCCCATGACAAACCTTGTCAACGCGGGAAGGTCAGCACCAATATCTTCGAATTGTGCCACAACTTTTGGAACCACAAATGTCATCAGAATAATAAGCACAGCCATCGCCACAATGCTTAGCACAATCGGATACACCATCGCCGTTGTGACTTTGTTTTTCACGTCTGCGCTTTTTTCGCTGTAATCAGCGATCCTCTCCATGATCCCCCCCAAATCACCGGATGCTTCACCGGCTTTAACCATTGACCGGTATAAAGCAGGGAAACTGCGGGCTTCCGATTGCATGGCCGTGGAAAGTCTGGCCCCTTCGGAGACTTGCGATCTGACGCGGGTAAGGACATTTTTTACAATCGGCTTTTCGTTCTGAGAGGCCAATACGCTAAGCGCTTCTTCAATCGGTGTCCCCGCACTGAACATTGTTGCCATCTGGCGAGTGATTAAAGTCAAATCCTTTGAGCTGATTGAATTGTGATGAAAAAAAGTAAAATTACCCAACCGGAATCTGGTTTTATCACTGCCGATTTCAATCACAACCGGAAATAATGCGTTTGCCCGTAACCGGTTCTGCGCATCCCGTTTACTATCCGCTGCGATAACGCCTTTTTTTGTATTTCCCGCTGCATCAAGCGCTTCATAATCATAGGCTGGCATCGCTGTAATCCCTTAATTTGGAAACGCGCATAATTTCTTCCACAGTCGTTGTACCGCTCAAAATAAGTTCGCGGCCATTATCCGCGAGGGTTGCGTGATCTTTAAACGCAACCTCATTTATTTCCTGCTCGCTTGCACCGTTTTGAATCATTTCCCGGATTTCATCGGTTACAGTAACAAGTTCATAAATTGCAGTGCGCCCGCGATAGCCCGTATTCTGACAATCAACACAACCAACGGGTTTACACGCCATTTTCGCATTTTCCACATCCACATTCATCTGAGTTAAAAATGACGGTGTCGGTTCAATTTCGATCTTGCAGTTACTACAGAGTTTGCGAACCAGCCGCTGTGCCAAAATTGCTTTTAATGATGATGCCAGCAGGTATCTTTCTATACCCATATCCACCAAGCGTGTAACGGCCGAAACCGCACTATTTGTGTGGACCGTCGATAAGACCAGATGACCGGTGAGGCTTGCCTGAACTGCCATTTCTGCGGTTTCCCTATCGCGGATTTCACCCACCATAACAACATCCGGATCCTGCCTCAAAATTGATCTGAGCCCGTTGGAAAACGTCATTCCCACTTTTGAATTTACCTGCGTTTGGCTGATGCCCGGCAGCGCATATTCAACCGGGTCTTCGACCGTCATGATGTTGCGGGTCTGATCATTTAAAAGGGATAACCCGGCATATAATGTGGTTGTTTTACCCGATCCGGTTGGACCCGTGACCAGTATAATGCCATTTGGCTCTGAAAGGGCATTTTGAAACCTTTTTAAGGTGTTCGGTTCAAGACCGAGATCCGCGAGTTCCAATTTGGCACTTTCGGTATCAAGTAAGCGCATCACCACCCGCTCCCCATAACGGATAGGTAACGTGGACACACGAACGTCATAAGCCTTGCCGCCCAATGTAAGTGATAGCCTTCCGTCCTGTGGAACCCTTTTTTCCGCAATATCAAGCCGGGCCATTACCTTAATACGGGATACAAGATATGGAGCAAGCTTCGGTGAAAGGGATGCCAGTTCGGTGAGGATGCCATCAATCCTCAATCGCGCCTTAACGCAATCCTCAAATGGTTCCAAATGAATATCCGATGCGCCGGAACGAACAGATTCGCCAAGAAGCGAATTTAATAATCTTATGACTGGCGCATCGTCATCTCCGCCAAGCAGATCCGCAGATTTTTCGACCCCTTCCAGAATGCTGTCCAGATCTTCATCCTTTTTATCGGCCATCGACATGTCGATATCATCCTGAAGATTTCTGTTGGAATAGATGGTAGATAAAAGGTCATTATATTCTTCTTCCGAAAAATTCTTGATGTCTTCGATGGAGCCAAAAACCCTGAGCACTTCGGGTATCATATCGCGATTTGCGTCCGGGCCCATGCAAAGGGTATACCCATTGTCATCCTCCCCAATCAGGATACTGTTGGTTTTCGCAAAACTGTATGGCAGCAAATGCGGGTCGCGATAATTATATACGCTGTTTTTTTCCTGTTTCCCCATGATTGTCACTCGTTTGTTATTGGTTTTGTCGTAACGACATTGTTCATGATGTCATCCACTGATAATTCTGATCCTGAAAGGATTTGACGCTGCCGCATATAATCAAATTTCCGGTTGGTCACCCGCGCCATTTCATTCTTGTTCCTTACTATCGTCGGACGTAAAAAAATCATCAGATTAGTATTTTCCCGTGTCTTTCCTTCGGAACGAAAAGCGCGCCCCAGAAATGGGATATCGCCAAGCAAGGGCACCTTATCGACACTGATCCGTTCATTCTGTTCGATAAGCCCCCCAAGGACCACAACTTCGCCATCCCCAACACGCACAGTCGTTTGAATTTCCCGTTTCTTGGTCACCAGTTCTGTCGACAGCGAACTCACTGGCCCGGATATGGAAGAGACTTCCTGTCGGATATCCAACCTTATTTCATTGCCATCATTTATTTGCGGTTTGATCTCAAGCTGGATACCGACATTTTTGCGTTCAATTGTCCTAAATGGGTTGCTGTTGGCACTCCCGAGTACTTCGCCCGTGGTGATGGGGATTTCCTGACCCGATAGGAAAGTAGCGGATTCGTTATCAAGCGCCATCACCGAAGGTGTCGATAGAATATTGCTGTCTGTATCACTCGCCAGCGCATTAAGGATTACCCCAAACACACCACCATTAGATGTGCGCCCCGCCGCACCGACGGAGAAACCATCCAACCCAAGGAAGCTGTCCACCGCCGCCGCTTTTAAAATATCGGAAGCGCTGGTACCTGATGATCCTTCACCATCATCAACGACTATTGCACCGGTTGCCGCCAGAATGTTTGGCGCGGAATTAGAATAATTGGCCACCGTGAAAGGGATATTGCTGCTATCGCCACCTGCCAGAATATATTGAAGGCCCAATTGCTTGGACGCGTTTTCCGACACTTCAACCACGATCGCTTCGACGAGCACCTGATCCTGCGGTACGTCGAGCTGTGTAATAATTTCCGCCAGCCGCTGTTGTATTTCCGGGCTGGCATTGATCACCAGTGAATTTGTGCCTGCGTGTTCGGCGATCATGATCTCATTATTTCCGTTTCGGGTACCGCCTTCACCCTGTTCATATTCAATCGCGTCAATCAATTGTTGTAAAACAGGAAGCATTTTGTCTGTTTTTGCATATTTAAGACGCACCATGCGCATATCGCCACGGTTGGCGTTGTTCCGGTCAATATCGGCCAATATCGGCATATACTGATCGACAACTTCGGGCATCCCTTTTAAAATAAGAGAATTACTCCCCTTCACAACGATGGTTTGCAGCAAACTGGCCGAAGCACCGTCGAAACCGGATTGTACGGTTAACTGATCCGCGACCTCGGCCATTTCAGTTGGCGATGTGTGCAACAGATTAAGTGTTCTGATGACTGTTTGGTCCACATCAAGAGACGCTATAATTTGTGAAATACGGATCATGTTATCAGCGTGGTCTGTAACAACGACCATGGGCAAGCCGCTTCTGGCAAAACTGCTGCCACTTCTTGCCACGTAAGGTTTGATCGCCGCTGAAATTGTCATTGGGTCCGTATATTTTATGGCAAAAACGCGCGTAACCAGCGCATCGCCGGTGGCATTTTTATTGACCGGGCCACCATCACCCAAGGCAAGGTCGCTTTTGGTTATCTTGTATGCACCGCTTGATGTCGGCACCACTGACATACCATTTACTTTAAGAACCGATAGCAATGTTTCAAACAGGAGATCACCGGAAATCGGTTCTGTAGAAATCAAATTTACTTTGCCGGTCACCTGCGGATCTATGATAAATGTTTTCCGCGTTTCTATGGCGACATCTTCTATGAATGACCTGAGTTCAGCATCACGGTAATTCAGTGTCACTCCGTCCTGCTGTGCAAATGAAGGCGCGGCGAACAAAAACATAAATATGAGGGTTAAAATTTTCAAAATTAAAGTCCTAATGATGATTGAGAAAGCGTGAGTGTCAGTGGCTCCCCACGTCTTTCAAATTGGATATCCAGGCTGTCTGCGGTCGCTTCTTCGGAAATTTCTTTTACTCTTTCCCACGAATGAAGCCTGTTTCCATTCACGACTGAAATGATATCGCCCACTTCTATACCGACGAGCGATAAAAGTGACTCCTCAGCGTTTATTCCAACCGTAAACCCGGTTATTTCCTTACCTTCACGAAACGGCGACAAATCCATTGCATTAACAAATTCAGCAATTTTTTTCTGCCTTGTGATGATACTTTTATTGGCCTGGGCTTTAGTGGGGTTTTCCTGCATCTTTTTAAAAACGGAGCCCGCTTCTTCTTTTTCCAGATAAATCGTTTCAAGTCTGCCATTGCGTCTGAATTCTATTCGATTGGCGAAAATTGCCGTCAGCGTCGCACCACTTGCGATCTCATCTCCGACGCGGGCCAGTCGCTGGACGCTTCCCTGCGATTTAAGAATCGCGGTGCCGTTTCCGTTTCCCTTGGCACGAAGACCAAATATTTTTATATCGAGCGTGCTTTCCGGAACGTTATTCACAACGGTCGAGATATCTGAATTAGCCGCTCCATAAAACGCATCTACCGTCTTTAAATAGGTGAATTGTTCTTTTTTCCCCTGTGGCATGTTAGAAGTAGAGATAGGCGGAATATCCATCAGTAGGTCATCCCCTTCATCAATGATCATATAATTTAAAAATATCTCAGAGCAAAAAACCGCCAACAAAATAACCATGATAACTTCAAAAACCGAAACCGATAGACGGTAGTAAAACGGCAACTGTGCCGTTCTTATATCACTTTCATTTTTTTCCGTTTTTGCCATCATGACAGAACCTTGATTGATGTTTGCTGTTCAGCTGATTCTTTATTTTCTCCTACACTTTTAGCGAATTTTTGTTATGGTAATATTTCAGAAATGCTA
The DNA here is from genome assembly GCA_030428615.1 of Alphaproteobacteria bacterium. Lineage (GTDB taxonomy): Bacteria > Pseudomonadota > Alphaproteobacteria > Sphingomonadales > Emcibacteraceae > Pseudemcibacter. Next base: position 155,726 of record JAUIDN010000003.1, read on the forward strand.
CAGTAATGTTTCAATGAATAATAAAAAAGCCCGGCAGAAAACCGGGCTTTTTCAATTAGATATATTGTTTACTTAAAACGTATAGTTAAATCCGAGAGAGAATGTTCTGCCAATTTCGAATGATTCAGCGATCTCGCTTCCCTGTGTCCTGAGCGCTTTCTCATTAAGCAGATTCTGTGCCTTGAATGTCATGGTAATCGGGTTATCACCGAACAGCTCAAAATCGCGGCTATATAGGAAATTAACCTGAACAGGAATGTCTTCAATCAGATCCGGACGATTTGTAGTCCCGAGACGATAAATACGGTCGCCCTGATAGTTGACAATGATATTGAGCTTTTCACCTATATCAAGATTTTCAAATCCGACCTGGAGATTAGCCAGATAATCAGACTGTCCCTGAAGACGCCCAACCAGGTTGGTTACCTGATCGAAGTTTTCACGACTACGGATAACTTCTGAATCGATATATGAGGCGTTTGCCTTAACGAAAAATTCGCGGGCGCCGATTGTTGCGAGAATTTTCTCCACTTCAATCTCACCCCCTTTGAGCTTCGCGGATTCAGCGTTGGCAACCGTATCGGCCTCACCGTCACCGCGAGCAAAAATTGATTGCTCTATCGGGTTTTCAATTTCTTTATAGAAAGCACCGATTGTGAGACTTTGTCCGGTGTCAAAGTACCATTCAAATCTCGCGTCCAAACTGCGAATATCTGCGGGTATCAGATTTTCGTTGCCGCGTTCCGTACGACCATCTTCACGGACGAAGAACACGGGCGCGAGTTCACGGCTATCGGGTCGGTTTACCGTTTCGGAATAAGCAAGCCTGATTTGCATATTTTCAATAAATTCCCACGTTACCGTCGCGGACGGCAACCATTTTTGAAGATCCTGATTGATCCGTATATCTTCAAACGTTGTGCGGTTTGTTGATTGCACGGTTTGTAAGCTATCTTCATAGCGCATGCCGGCCGAGACACGGACTTGATCCGTTACCTGAGCGTCAACCTGCGCAAAAAACTGCTTGTTTTCAAAGTCAGCGGTAAAAGCGCTTGAAGGATCAAAAAATTCATCAAGAAAAATACCATTTGGGTCGATATTCACTGACCCAAAAATAACTTCGGGAACAAACGTTCTAAGATCATCATTTGTTACGTTCGAAAGATTAAATCCATATTTCTTATAATCGGAAACACGGTTTTTTTCGTTGTAACTGGCGCCAAACTTAAAATCCAGCGCGGCGCTATCAATATAGAAAGGCTGTTTGACATCAAAACCGATATCTTTTGACGTATCCTCAAGATTACCATATTCAATCCTGTTACTGTCATTACGTCTCAGCATTTCAAACTGATCAGCGTTATTGTCATACACATAGATATAAGATCTGCGATTAGGCACATCCCTTTTCGCTTTGGTTGTATTGGCATACCAGAAGAGTTCAGTTTCATCATCGTCAAAAAGGTAGAAGGCATGTTCACCGTCCAAAGTATGCGACCAAACCTGGCGTTCCACCCAATCAAGCCGTGTGAAGTTCGCTAAGTCCTCAGAGTTCGTGCTTCCCTGTTGTATTTCCACCTGTTTCTGTGTTGATCGAAGTAACAAAGACGTGTATTTGATTGCATGTTCGGGATTTATCTGCCAACCGACTGACGCAAAAGTGTTTAGATCAATATCCCATGTCGTAACATCATAACCACATTCCGAACCGGGAACGCCGTTTGCTTCGCAGGCACGAGGGCTAAAATCTCGGTCAGCTTCCAAGCCGGATTCTGTTGCACTTGACGCAGAATAGGAACTGCGCTGTCCAAATTTATTTCTGAATTTACTGCCGTAATCAACAGCAAAAATTACACCCAATTCACCTTCATCGCCGACGTCAAAGTTGGTGCCGCCAGCCGCATTAAAGTCAAAATCGGGCGCATTGCTTTGAAAATCAATTGACCACACATTTGGGAAAGCCTCTCCCGCTTGTTCAAGCTGCTCAGCAGACAGTCCTTCAAGGGTCGGGTTTTGAGCGATAATATCCGGCATATCACGGGTGCCATCGTCAAACCCGAAAACATCCGTATCACTTCCATAATAAGTTAATCCATCTTTGAATGTCGAAGCGGAATTGTATCCTGTCGCAAAACCGATTTCAAAAAAGCTTTCATCCGGAACAACTTTAGTGCGGATATCAATAACCCCGCCACCAAATGCACCCGGAAACTCGGCAGAATATGTTTTTTGAATAAGAACATTTCCCACAAGCGATGTCGGAAAAATATCAAGCGGCACAGCCCGTTTCAGCGGGTCCGGAGAAGGAAGCTCAATACCGTTGAGCAAAGTTGAGGTGTAGCGCTCATTCAAACCACGAATGACCACATACTTACCCGAAACATCGGGGGAGATTCCGGGAAGCCGGGTCAACGCAACTGCAATATCACTGTCACCTGCCAAACTGAAATCACTTGAGCTTACAACATTTGATATTTCTGATGTCGCTCGTTTTTCATCAGGAATGTATCGGCCAACAGTCACGATCGTATCGATCTGGTCTTGATCGGCCTGTTGTGCTTCCTGAGAATAGGAAACCATAGGACTGGTCAATATACTGGAAGCGAGTAACGTGCTTTTTAAAGTTCTTTGGAACATTTTCATAATTGTCACCATTATATTAATAAATAAACAAAGTGCAGTGACGGCGAAGTTTTGCCATCACTGCAACAGTTATCGTTTCCTTAATCGTTGACCCACACGGTCCAACCTTCGAGCCAGTTATTTGCTTCGGCATCAACAGCTCCAATATGAGTTGTTGTGTCAAACCAGGCATCCAATGTTTGTGGGTTTGTAAATGTCACCCCATTCTCGGTTGCACCGTTAATGAAAGCGTGAGAACCACCTGCCGGCGCCACCAACGTGCTTGCCGCCGTGCTATTATTTGGCTGTCCAAGGAACCATGCGGACAAGTCACCATCTTCCGCATCAGCGGCAAAGTTGGTTGTGCAGGACAGCAATGCAGAGGTTATTGTAATACCGTCCGCCGTATCACGACGGGCATATGTTGCTGCCTGATCCAAATCAAGACACTGGTCAAGGAAGTTTGCCGTAACAATATTGACGATCCTGGCACCTGTACCCTCCCGAAGAAGCATGCCAATGTCACCGCGTGTCGCCCCACCAACAAGTGTTATGTTGGAAAGGAGCGGTTGAGCGTACGGTGTCGCATCATTATCGTCACCGTTATTATCGGCTTCAATTCCTTGGTCTGTCGCAGACTGATTATCGTTTTGGACAACAACCGCATGTTGGATTGCGCCGCGCCAGCCCTTGGTCCAGTCGATACTGTCATCATCGGCACCGGTGATCACCAAATGTTTCACGCGAACTGTACCACCGAAGAATTCAACACCATCGTCGGCACCATTATGGACCTGAAGATAGTCAACCTCAGTACCGCGTCCGACACCTTCAAACGCAACACCATTCAGTTCATCATCATCGGTGATCGGGTTACCGGCATATTTTACGACCGTGTAGAACATTTGACCACTATCGTCGTCGTCGTCATTACCGCCGTAGTTACCGCTATCCCCTTCGCCGGCAGCTTCACAGATACCAACACCACAACCGTTTATCGTCGCACGACCATTGATAACCAATCCACCCCAAAGTGAGGTATCTGTATCAAGATTACGTGTTTCATCATTGGTTGCTGTCATTATAACAGGCGCATCTGCTCTACCATTTGAGAAGATTTGTGAACCACGCGAAATCACCAGGAACGAAAGCGGATCTTCGCCAGCAATTGTTACACCGGCATCTATGATCAGACTGCCCGGCGTCGCACCACCAAGAGGAGCTCCCGCGTCAGGGCCGAGGTCTTCACCGATGACCACTTTTCCACGGAGGAAATATTCAAGACCCGCCGCAAGGCGCATTGTACCGGTATAAACACCTTGTAGAATACAGCCGCCTGCACCAGTTGCTGTTGTTCCCGCGGGACAGACAGGCGCCGGGTTAATGGCATATGACCATCCCAATGTCCAGTTGTCGTTCACATCACCACTTTTAACCGCACCGATATAATCGGTAGTGTCAAACCAAGTATCAATAGCGTTCACATCCGTTACAGTAACGCCGTTTTCAGCGACACCATTAATGAAACCTGAAAGTGTGTCTGGTGTTGCAACATTATTGGCCTGACCAAGGAACCATGCAGACAAGTCACCGTCGTCAGCATCAGCAACAAACGGCTGATCACATCCCAGCAATGTCGACTGAATGGTGATACCATCCGGACCATCACGTCGGGCATATGTTGACGCGTGGTCAATATCAAGACATCCATCAAGGAAGTTTGTCACAACCGCATTATATATTTTAGCGCCGGTACCCTCACGAAGAAGCATACCAATGTCGCCACGTGTTTCACCGCCAATAAGCGTGATGTTTGAAATACTCGGCTGTGCATATGGTGTGACATCATTATCATCACCATTATTATCGGCTTCAATACCCTGGTCTGTTGCAGACTGGTTATCATTCTGTAAAATCAAAACATGCTGAGCACGGCCACGCCAACCTTTCGTCCAGTCAAGACTGTCATCATCCGCACCAGAAACAATCAAATGTTTGATATCGGCCGTACCACCAAAAAATTCAACGCCGTCGTCAGCGCCGTTATGAACATGAATATAGTCAAGTGTTGTACCGCGCCCAACACCTTCAAACGCGATGCCGTTAAGTTCATCGTCATCCGTAATCGGGTTACCGGCATAGCGAACCTGAACATAACGCATTACACCGGAATTATCATTGTCATCCAGTCCGCCGTAATTACCACTATCACCTTCGCCGACGGCTTCGCAGATGCCGGAAGCACAGCCGTTAATAGTAGCAAGGCCGTTTATGACAATGCCGCCCCATTCTGATGTGAAACTTTCTGAAAGGGCTTGCGCGGAAGCATTAAAGCCACGTTCAATGTCAGCCGCGGAGGTAAAGACAATTGGTTGGCCGACATTTCCGTCGGCGTTTATTTTTGAGCCGCGGGCGATAACCAAAAATGAATTCTCATTCAATCCCGCAATTGTTGTCCCAGCAGGAACATTGAGCTGCACACGCGTTCCGCCGGTTCCGTCAGCAGCTGTTTCCTGACCGATCGTCACCTTACCGTTCAACAAATAAGTGTTTGCAGCACTTAATGTCATGTCCTGGGTGACAACACCGGAAATTTCACAGGCCTGCCCTGTTCCAAGCGTCACGAGCGTGCTGCCAGCTGTACATTGTACAACGGTACCGCCACCGCCACCACCTGCGCCGCCGCCAGCACCGCCAGTGCCGGGGTTATCACCCGTTTCACCCTTTGAAGCGAGCTCGGTATTTTTATCTGAGCAGCTCGTGAAAGCTGATAGTGAAATTGCTGCCATAAGAATTAAGAACAACTTCTTGATTTGATTGAGATTTGTCATTTCGACCCCATTTTTTCCAATTAATCTGAACCATAATGTTCAGGTACAAGTTTCATTTGGACCGCAGTAAGTCCGTTAAGCGACTCTTTCATAGGGAGGGTTTGTGATGTTTTTGTTTCAGAGGTGTGATAAAAATATGAAAAACAAAATCATAAATTCTCTACATTTATTTTTGCTTTATATTCAGGTGATTAAGCATCTTTTTAGAAAAAATATGATTCAGGGTCGCAGGAAAATTACAGAAATATGGATGTTAATTTTTGATTATTTAGACCACCTCATTCAAAAAGTTAACAAATTGTAAAGATGGTTGGAGTGGGTGATTCTATATCAGCAGGTCGACGATCTGATCACTAAAAAGCCAGACAATCCAGATCGACAAAGCCAGGTGAGGACCAAAGGGTAATTTCGTGTTTTTTTCTGGAAATGAATGCAAGCCATTCATCATCATTGTCCACATGAGGGCGAGAAAAGATGAGATAAATAATATGACAGGCAGAAGGTGAGGAAGTACCCAGACGGCCCCTGCCGCGAACAATTTAATATCGCCAAACCCCATACCGTGCTTGCCGCGATATCGATGATAAAGAAACGAAATAAGACTTAAAACGGATAATGCAATCAAGACTGATATAATGGGAAGCCAAAATTCTTGTCCAATCTGGATATTGTACCCTATCCCGACAAGTAAAATTGCAACGTTAAGGATATTGGGGAGGCGGTATGACCGTATATCGAAATAACTGATCGCAGAAAGAAGCGCCCATAAAACCACCGCATATGATAATGGCCTGTCCGACAGAAACATCAGCGAAAATGATGTAACTGCCAAAAAGACCATTATTGATTTATGTATCACCGACCTGATCCCATCTTCATCTGTCCGTTGGCAAGCGCTTTAAAACGCTTATATCAGACCGGCATACTGTATGATTTTATCGTCTCTTACAAGGATTCAAGACGTTTTAATCCTTCCTTAGCGATATATTTAACTTTTCTTGCTTTACCGGACAATGTCATTGCAAAACTATTATCGCGCCCGTCCAGAATTTCCTGATAGAGGGCCACTGCTTTTTCGGTCCGTCCTGTGGCACTATAAAGGAACGCCAAATTCACTTTTGCAAAAATTTGGTCTTCAGGACTGAATTCGGTGTTGACCAATTCGGCTTCGGCGGCTGACCAGTCACGCGCAGCTATCTTCCCAGATGCAACAGAGCTTTCCTGCAGAAGAACAAGCGAACTCAGATCTTCGGCATTTGCTGCACTTGCATATAGTCCAACAGACATGATTAAACCTAGTGCTATTTTCTTCATTATATACTCCTTATAATCCGGTTATTTATATTTTTTTATCAATTGTCATATTATTGTAACATTTGAATGCTAGAATAATTTCAATTAAGTAAAGCTACCATCCGAATCGGTCAAAAGTCAATGATTTGAGCCGTAAGCCCTTGATATTTAACAAAACTGTCATAAAACTTTAATATTAATGTAACAATGGCTTAATGCCATTGTCATGTTCATCTGTTTTTATCGCCAAATGGAAAAATTTGTTAACTTCTTGGTAAGGTTTTAAATACGGATGGACAAAAGATTCGTTTTCATGTTGGTGGTTTTTGCCGCATTAATTTTTAAGACATCAGCAACATATGCGGCCAACGGTAGCATTAATGTCGCTAGCCCTGTCAGCTATAATTATGCCCATCTTGACCCATCCGGGTCCCTCGGTGATGATTCATTTGACATTGCCGTTCAGTTTGTGAAATCTGCGCAATTATATAAGAGCCTGTCCCTTCTTCTGCTGGATTCTGTAAAGACAGACCAGGTCGTTGAAAAAGCCATCTCAGAATTCGGGTTTCCAACCGTAAAAAACTCCGTTGTTTCCAACATCAAATATACGACGGACCAATACAGGACCAAGTGGGTGTCATTACTGGCTGGTATATATAGCGAACAATTTGACCACAACATGTTAAAATCCATTCTGGATGACGGCGAGAACTCGCCTTACTATACACAGTTCATTGTCCGGCAGAGCCAAATGAATACGAATACTCTATTATCAAACAGTGTTGTGTTCAGAGAAGCGCATGATGAATTAATTGCGTCACTAAGAAAGAATTTTTCTTCTTAACAAAATCAGCAATCATCGCCGTTGCGCGAGTACCTTATCAATAAATTCCGGAACCACCTCAGTCGCTGGCCCATAATAGCCACCAGTAAATTGGGCAGCATTTAATGAAGGTTCAAGATTTAATTCAACACTCTGTGCCCCGTTTCTTGCCGAGACAACCTGCACAAAACCGGCAGCGGGATAAACATTTCCTGACGTGCCAACGGAAATGAACAAATCACAGTTTTCGAGTGCCGTATAAATTTTGTCCATTCCCATTGGCATCTCCCCAAACCAGACCACATTCACCCTCATTGTTCCCACGGCATTACAGTTCGGGCATTGGCTTTGCGCGTTCATATCGCCTGTCCACGACATAACAGCTTGGCAAGCCGTACATCTGCCCTTTAAAATTTCCCCGTGCATATGGACGAGCTTTTCTGATCCCGCGCGCTCGTGCAGATCATCAACATTTTGAGTGACCAGTAAAAACCCATCACCCCATTCCTGCTCAAGCCGCCTGAGCGCCTGATGAGCTGCATTTGGTTTAACGGCATCGTTCAGAAGTTTTTCCTTGCGGATGTTATAAAACGAATGGACAAGTTCGGGGTTTGAATTAAATGCCTGTGGGCTTGCAACTTCTTCCACCCGCACACCTTGCCAGAGCCCGCCTTCACCGCGAAAGGTATCAAGACCGGATTCCTTTGAGATACCGGCACCGGTTAAAACAACGATCGATTTGATATCAGAAAAATCCACAAGCAGGCCCCTATTGTTAAAAAGCCAATCTTAATTGATATGCACGGCGCAGCCAATTGTTTCTTAATGACTAATCTGCTACTTAATTAAAAAACAAAAGAGCTTTCAATGGAACAACCCAAAGACACCTGGATTGATACCGACATCCACAACAACAAATGGACAAAGCATCCGCTCACTGCCATCGGCCTGATCGGCATCTGTTATCTGGCCTGGAAAATTGTTGCATTGCAGGGTGAAGACCTGACCTTTAAATATATCTGGTTTTCGGGAAGCCTGTGGCTGGATGGGCAAAGCCCGTATGGCCCGGAATATATGGAAATGGGCCATAAGCTGTTTACCGGTTTTAACGGCCAACCTTTCTATTATCCGCCCAACTGGTGGGCAATATCGACCTTTTTTGCCTCATTCGATTATATAACCGCTATGGAAATATGGCGGGTATTAAACGGGATATTCATTTTATCCGGCACAGTTATTCTTAATAACGCGCTTCGCCACTTAGGGATAAAATTAAACATCGGTCATCTGATATTTTATACCGGGCTTATTTCGATAATGCAGATAACGCCCGTGATCCTTACCACCGGTCAAACCAGTTTACTGATATATTTGGGTCTGTGTCTGCTGATTAATGGAATTCTCGCTGATCGAAAATGGGTATTGACACTGGCGCTATGCATAATTGTTTTAAAGCCGCAAATTGGCGTACCGCTTATGGCGGCGTTATTGGCATTCCGCCAACATCATTTTGCCTTGCTCCGGGCGAGTGTCATAACCATCATCCTGACAATCCCCGCCCTTATCAGCGGCGGGCCGGTTGCAACGATCACATTGTTTTTAAAAGGCTTATCAAAACATTCTGGTTTTATAACCAATAGCCCGGAAAATTCGACGGGATTGAAAAATATACTGATCAACATTTTTAATATTGAGGCCTCAAGTACATTATTAACAACACTTTCCATTTTTATGCTTTTCATAATCGCTATGTACGTAAAGCGGCGTACCGGATGGGGAAATGAAACGTTAAATTCCAGAAAACGGATCATTCTGATGATCGTGTCTTTGGTTGCCGTGGGCTTCATAGCGCCGCTCCATGAATATGATATGATTATGATTGCGCCGGTGCTGCTGCTTACCTGCAAGTTTGATTTCAGGTTTCAGAATATTATTACATTGATATTTATGTTAATGATGCGACCGGGAAATATCGCAAATATATTAAATATTCATGATGTGGATCAGGAACGTGCATTCATTGCTATCATCATGACAACCGCCCTGACCTTCATGCTCGTGTTCGTTTTTATTCAATCAATGAGAATTAAAGATTATCGATAATGGCGTCGGTTCCGTCTTTCATCGGATCAACACATGGCAGGTTGAGGCGTTTTGACAATGTGCTAAGATATTCGTTACGCTCATCATCGCTCAATTTCGACGTATTCACCGAAACACCAACGCATTTTATATCCGGGTTGACCTGTGCGCCGATGGATATGGTTCGCTCAATGACCTGCTCAATGCTGGGAAGCTTGAAATCATCCCAGCCTTCAATCACGTCTCGCCCAGCTTCATGACACACGACGAAAGCATCGGGCTGCGACCCCACAAGAAGTCCCATACTCACTGAACTGTAGCCGGGGTGGTAAATACCGCCCTGCCCTTCGATCACATCCCAATGGTCCGGGTCATTATCTGGGGAGAGAAGCTCCGCCGCGCCGGACAGAAAATCCGCCACCACAGCATCAATAGGGATGCCGCGCCCGGCGATCATGATCCCGGTCTGGCCGCTGGCACGGAAATTAGAATTCATTCCCCGTTTTTTCATATCCCGCTCCATGGCGAGCGCCGTATATTTCTTACCCACCGCGCAATCCGTCCCGACCATCAGAACCCGTTTTCCGGTTCTTTTTCGGCCCGTCCCGACGGGAAGGTCCGCTGGCGGCACCCGCACATCAACCAGTCTTGCACCCGATTTTTTCGCCGCGTCAACCAGCCTTGGAACACTGTTCAGTTTTTTGTGAACCCCGCCGACGATATCAAGCCCGGCGGCAAGCGCCTCTTCAAATATATCAAGCCACGCGTCCGGTATGCCGCCACCAACTGACGCGGTGCCGATCACGAATGATTTAACACCTGCCTCTGCGGCTTCCCGGATCGTCATATTAGGAAGGCCCAGATCAATACCATCCTTTACAAGGCTGATTTGCCCCTTGCAAAGCTCTGGCCGCCAATCCGCCATCCCCGACCCGGTTTTGGCATAGGTAATATCCTTTTCGCCACCGACAAATATCAGGTACGGCGCTTTAATTTCAATGGTGATCATCAGTCCCGCTCACAAAATTGTTTTTATAAATTATTGTCCTGATTCCAGATTACCGGGACAATAAAAAAACGCAATATCTTATGTGAGAATTATATGTTCATTAGTAACGGCTGCTTTCGACCCAAAGCAGACATTAGATTTTCCTACTATTTACGGAATATATATCTTACATAGGTTGTTTTACACGTTGTGCTTATACGTCAGGTACGCATCAAAATATGTCTATTGCACAATATGCTTTTGTCTAATACGTCATTGAGCACGAACGGTTATTGTCGATCGTAAATTTCTATTTCTCCGACTTGTCCCGGTTCGAAATAGCATTTAGCTGTATAAGGTAGCTCTACACCCAAGGCGTTCTTTGCATCGAAGTCCATTGTTATAACCACGTTGAAGGTGACAGGTGCTGTGTACATAGAGGTGCCTAATAAAGTATGCATATCAACTTCACTTGGCAATATGGCTTCGATCCGGGAACGCCCTGCTTCAGTGGAAGACCGTGCGGTACCCGGCCACTGGGAAGGGGATCTGATTGCGGGCAGCAATAATACCTTCATAGCCACACTGGTGGAGCGACACACCCGTTATGTGATGCTGGCCAAGGTAAAAGGCAAAGACACAGAGACAGTGGTCACAGCACTCATTAAGCAATCGAAGAAACTACCCGCGGAACTCTACAAATCTCTGACCTGGGATAGAGGCAAGGAACTGGCTGACCATAAACGCTTTAGTCTGGCGACAGATATTGATGTTTATTTTTGTGATCCTCACAGCCCCTGGCAGCGTGGCTCCAACGAAAACACCAATGGCCTGCTAAGACAATATTTTCCCAAGGGAACCGATTTATCAAAACATTCGCAGGCAAAGCTTAATGCAGTAGCGCGACAACTAAATGAACGACCAAGACAGACGCTGGACTTTGAAAGCCCGGCAGAGAGATTTGAAGCATGTGTTGCATCGACCAGTTGAGACCACCACCCAAAGCGGACAGTCGTTCTAATTAATTTTGATTTTTGGAATCACTTAAAATAAGCTCTCAAAAACTCGAGGGAATAAAATGATGCAATTTTCAACATATGACCCAAGCAATATTAAAGAAATTAAACAATTATTTTTTGAGACATTTTCAGATTCAGAAGGTCAATCGGAAGGTATGTTAATAGGGGACTTAGCCTATGATTTACTGTCTACTACACACACCCAAATGCTTTATTGTTTTGTTGCCTCTGAAAACAAGAAAATTGTCGGTTGTATAATTTTAACAAAATTGGAATTTGAAAATGCGGTTAATGCTTTTCTTTTATCGCCCGTAGCAATTCAAACAAACTATCAGGGAAGAGGAATTGGTCAGGAATTGATTAATTTTGGACTTAACATTTTAAAAAAGGATGGAGTTGAATTTGTATTTACTTATGGCGATCCGGAATTTTATTCTAAGGTTGGGTTTAGCTTCATCGATCAAACAATAGTGCAAGCTCCATATAAATTAACATACCCAAATGGATGGTTAGGTCAATCTTTGAGAAAAGGTAAGGTTGAACCAATTATTGGTAAGTCGCATTGCGTAAAAGCATTTAATAAACCTGAATTGTGGTAAATGGGGATTTAATTTAGCAATGAGAGCGTGTCAGCTTTGGGTCGAAAGCTGCTACTCAGAGAATGCTAAAAATGAACAAATGTGCCCATTTTTCAATTTAACACACACCAATCTGTGCAAAATTGCACAAAATCATATTTTGCTGTCATCATACATAAAAACTCATTTCAGTATCTGGTAAGCTCTTGGAGCGATGGCAGGCAGCTATTGTGATACAAGCTTAGCTTGACGATACTTTGAAGGTTATCTATCCTGATCTATCTCATCAAAGGGGGTGAAGATGAATATAATCAAAGAGATAATCAATAATATTCTGACTGCTGGAAAAATTGGAATTATGAAATCTTTTGACTGGGTTACAAGGTCCAGTCGATCAGAGTATTGGTACTGGATACCATTTTCTTTTATAAGCTATATTTTGCTTGGATTTATTTGCCATTTATTGGGCTTAGGCATGCTCATTCAGGCTATTTATGTATTGATAATAATATTGGCTTCGATTGGAATGAATATCAGACGTCTTCATGATATTAATCGTAGCGGGATGTGGATATTAATAGGTTTTATCCCTATCTTTGGTGAATTAGTTCTTCTTTATTGGTCCATATTAAAAGGAACTGAAGGTCCAAATCAATATGGTGTTAGACCACCTGAAATCCATGAAATTGATGTTAAGATTATCAAGTAATTGTGTCTGTCCTCAAATCCTCCTAAGTGTAAAAGCTAATGGTGTCTCAAATGTTTTGAAGACGGACATATGTTAGATACTTATAGTATTTCTGATAAAATAGATGACATATTTCTATCAGGCAAAGACTGGATTATAAATAGAATACAGTAATTTTTTGGAAAATCTCGATGAACATAATATTTGTTATATTTGCTTTGTTAAATTTGGGTCAAGTAGACGTTTTCTCAAATCTGAGCTTACTTAATTTTTCAAAAAATATAAGTAATTGTGATAAAATTGAGTTTTCTAGAATTATGGAGTCTCCAGTCCGATATAAAGGAAGAAAAATCTGCGGATTTGGTAAACTAACTCAAATCAAATATGGTGAGGAAGTATTTAGATATGGAATCGTTTCTCCAGAAAAAGATAGTAAAGTACAAAGTGAAGTCATTTTGTTGGAAACAACATATGAAGAGGAAGATTTTTTGGAAAAGATACAAGTAGGAAGTGATGTTTTTTTCCAAGGCAATATATATTTGGATGAAGAATGCTGGAAGTATGCTAAAAATGTAGAAACCAAATGTCATCCGTTTTCTCATCCGATAGAACTAGATAATCCTGTTATTTTTATTATACATACGAAATAAGTGACTTGTAACTTAGGAATAGTAATGAAATATATGCACTTTAGAAACTTGTTATTGAGATTTGTTAAGTTGATATCATGGATTGTACTCATTTGTGCTATACCATTTTTTTCTTTTGCTTCTGATAATGTTGCTAATGACTATTATACTTACAATTTCAAAGAATGTTTGCTTGTAGAATTAAAGGAAGTGGTTGTAGACCCTAGCCGCTTCTTGAATGAAGAGTTATGTGGTATAGGCATGTTAGGCCATATAAATGGTATGCCTGCAATTGCAAGTGTTGAACAGGGTCATCTCAAGATTTCGAATAGTATATACTTTGCCGGATTATCAGAGGATATTGATTCTTTAAGTTTTATAGAGGGAAAAGTTAAAGTATTTTTTTACGGTGAATTAGAAATTAGAGAAGGTTGTTGGTTCAAAGAAAATGAAGAGGGATCAACTTGTCGATCTCTAATTTATTTGCAGTTTCCTAAACTAGTTTTGATTAATGACTAAAAATAGATACCACAGAGGGTAATACTTAACAACATGCATTTGAGTGATTTTGCTACGGTAAAACGTGACCATATTATCGAAGAAATCTCTCTACTGCTTTTAAAACAAGAACTAGCCATTAATTTATCAAGGTTAAGGATGTAAGTTTCATAGTATTGAAGTAGGGGTTTTTATTCTTGGGCGTAATTATGTTATAATGTTATTTCCTAATTTTGAATTGGGGCGCAGATGAAATACTTACTTTTATTGCCGACAATGCTAACCATTTCTGCTTGCGTGTCCAACACGTATGAGGACAATTTTATTTCGAGTTCACCTTATTATAAAGAGCAGCTATCTTCGATAGATAACGGGAAAACGGCTGTATTATTAGAAAGTAATGACATTGATACAGATTTGGCTGGAAAACTTAACAATGATTACAAAGTTCTGGGTTATAATGAGTTTGAAGACGAAATAAAATCTCGGCAATTAGCAATCAAGTTTGGCACTAAAATAGGAGCATCAGAAGTTTTGTTTTCTCGGACCTACGTTGGTACAAGATACAAAAATCCGGAATATGCTGCAAAAACCAAATTTAAAACGGGATCAATTAATCAACATTTAGAAAATGAAGATTATAGAAAATACGAGAGGGTTAAAATTTATAAATACAGGGTAGTATTTTTAACTAATTAGAAGCGATACCTATGATGCCGCTGGGCGGGTGACGAATGTAAGCCGTTATAAAACAGGCAGCTTATATCAGGACAGTTTTACAGAATATGATATAGAATGTTCCCCGTCAAAGCTTATGAGACCATTCAAAGTATTTGCAAAGGAGAGGTTTTGATTTTATCTAAAATCAAATATTTCGTCTTGAAATTGCACAAAATCTTACTGTCTGCTGTCGACCCAAAGCGGTCATTGACTATCACTGCGATCTAAGCAGGCGAAAGCAATGATTTTATTGCGGATATTCTAAAATTTTAATACAGTGTCAATTCCAGAAACAATTCGGAGAACGATAACGATGGGTGTATGGGGGACTAAAATTGAAGATAACGACACCTTCGCCGATGTCTATGGCTATTTTTATGAACTGTATAATTCTGGTTCTGACCCTTTCTATGCTTCAACCATTGTTGAAAAAGAATATTCACACGAATTTAAAGATCAGGATAATTATACGAACGCTTGGTTTGCACTGGCTTTTGCGCAATGGGAAACTAAAAGCCTTGATGCGGCAGTTTTTGATAAAGTCTCTACGATAATCTCAAATGGCGATGACCTTAGGCGCTGGAAACAAGACGGCTGTGCCGATAGTGTTTTGTTGGAGCGTGAACAGTGTCTTACAGGCTTTTTAGAATTAATTTCCAAACCAAGAAGGACCAAGAAGCGTCGTAAAAAAATTAAGAACGATTTCAAACTCAATACACTTTTAGAATTAGAGGCACCTGATAACAAAAAGGTGTTTACCGTAACAGAAGAGTTTGATGGAGATCGTTATATTCATACGAGTGCGATGATGATGTGGGGAAGTGGTGGAGGATCAGTATTCTATTATACGAAACAATCAGCCACGGTAAATGCAAGATGGCTTGATGATGATAAGCTTGAAGTCATATTGGAAAAAAACATTGAGTTTACAAAACAAGATCACACGGCATTTTTTTGCGGAGATCAAATTAGTATTACCTATATCTACGAATAAGACCCGTAAATCGAATGTCTGCTTTGGGTCGGAAGCGGTCATTAATAACATGGTCATCATCCTACATACAATTTACGTCGGTTCTGGTAATGCCATAGCTATAGTACCGCTAACCTGACCTACATTTCACCCATAACATATTGATCGGCGAGGACCTCCCGTACCGCGCGGTGTGCCTGATCAATGGCCGCATCGGTAAAGGGGCTTGCATCCGCATCGGAATTGGCGATTGAAATGCGGCCAAGCTGCTTGCGCGCAACCGCGCATGGCCGGTCATCAGTCGGATACATTGACCAATGGTAGGGTTCGGTTATTGTATCATAAGCATAGGCGTTGCCGTGCGGCCAGCGATTGACCGTGATCGCAACAATGTCGCGGGCCGCATTGAACCCACCTGCGCCCAGCATGCGCTGAAGCTGTTCACGGATATTGCGTTCAAACGTTTCAAACGGTGTATTAAGCAAATCATACCGGCCAAGGCGAAGCTGTTCGCGCCGCGGCTCACCCGGCGCATTTGGTGCCCGGTGCATTTTAACAATCACCGGTTCATCCATAGTCTTCGGCCCGACATAGTCCCCCACTTCAAACGGGAAATGAAGGCTTGCTGTTGTGTGATAAAGACCGGGTGATGAAATCCTGCTGGCGCCGATTTTTTCAAACGCCTTACCGTTACGCAACAAAACATTTGTATAAACACGCGGTGCTTTAATGCCATACAATTGGGCTTCCTTTTGTTCTTCGGAAAAATCATCGCAGATATAGGGAATAACATTATGCCAGCAGGCAAGGATCACATTTTTCGTTTTGACCGTCTGCGCGTTTCCGCCCTGCATATAGGATATATCAACATCCTTTGCCGTTTTCGGGTCCCCGTTATGTTTGACGTTTAACACGGTACTATTAAGCCGAAGCCGGGTGGGGCTACCCGCAACATCCAGTTTCGAATAATCAACCCTCGCAGTAAAGATATCATCAAGGGTGCTGCCCGGTATGGCATCCGGAATAAGATCACGTACCGTCAGGCGCGTGATGGTCGCGTTACCATCCGGAAAATAAATCGAACTTTCCCGATATTCATGTTCGCGGCCATGTTGCGACCCTGCAATATGATGCATCGGGCCGATTTTTTCAGTCGGCTTTAATTCAAGATGCTCAAAACCCGGCATTCCGCCAAGTTCCCAGCAGAAAAGCGCCGGAACCTGTTCCGCCCCGACATAAAAGCGGAAATGAAGGCCGGGGCTAAAAATGGGCAGGACACGTTCATCAACTCCCAAATGTTCGGTCACATATTCCGCGTAAGTCATCCCCGCCAGTTTTCGTTTTTTTTCTTCGTCACTTAATCCGACAAAGTCCTTTGCGATAATTTCTTCGCTGTAAAGACGCTTATATTCCTTCTTCAAATCATCACCAATCGGGGATTGATCAAAAAATTCATCCCAGCCGCCCTCTGCCCTGCGGTCACGTTTAACAAATCCTTCACCGCCAAAGGTTTCTTGGTCAAAAAATGTTGCGCCGCCAAGGCCGATATCCTGATGATACCGGATCATGTCCTTAGTTTTTTCGTGGTAAGCATCGGTATCAATACCAATTTCACGCAGATACCCCATGGCCACGGGACTGTAATTGGTTGGTTGTTCAATATTAAGGGTGCCGCCGTTGACGATAATATTCCGACCTTCAAAATTATATTCGTTTCGTTTGGCGTGCCCGCCGAAATCATCATGATTATCAAGGATCAGTATTTTGGCATCCGGCCCCGCGCTTTGGCGGTAAAACCATGCGGCGGAAAGCCCGCTGATCCCCCCGCCCACAACCACAAGGTCATATTCTTCACCGGTGTCAGATGCCGTAAATGTTTCCCCGTCCCGCACCAGATGCGCCGTTTCAAATGACCCGTCATGGCTGCCGCGCATATTGGCCTTATCCGGTGGATAATAACCCGCTACCGATTGCATCGGCTTGTTGGTATCCAATGCCTGCATTGCCTTCACAAGCGACGGGCATAATATCGCCCCGGTCACCGCAATACTTGCACCACTTAAAAAATCCCGGCGCAGGATTTTTCGGTCCATTCCCAATTCTTTATCCGAAAAATGTTTTTTTGACATCTCTGTCCCCATAATTTTTTAGTGTTTTATCGTCCCTTAAAGCGTTGTTTTTTGTTTTTATGACGCTTTGAAATGTCATGATTGCATAAAAGAATTAAAATGAAAAGTGCCATATTGAGGTATGAAAAAACATCCCCAATTCCAGCTACGGATAATTGGTGAAACCATTTACAAATTATGATTTTTATAGATATTAATCCAGTCCCAGAAGCCGGCTGGCATTGCCGGAAATCATTTTTTTAATATCTTCATGAGAATAATTCAGATCAAGACACGTGGCGATAACATTTTTAAAGCCTTCTACGGGCGTTGGATTGCCAACCTGCCCAAGGTCTGAGCCCAATATTGTCCGATCAACGGTTCCCGCCTTTATCAGTGCATCAAGATTTTCCGGTGTATAAAAATGAAATTTCGATCCCGGAACAAACATACACATGCTATGTTCAAGATACGCGCCCATTTTCACCAATTCACCCATTTCCTCGTATGTCGCATCAATCAGGTATGACGGATGATTAACGAGAAGTTTCTTGACCCCACGCTTAACTGCTTCATCAAGTAACGGGAAAATCTCGGTGATATGGAGATGCCCGCTGGAAAGGACAATGTCTGCTTCCGCGATCATATCCAGTATGAATTTCACTTCATCCAAAAGAACACCTTTATCGTCAAGAACGCTAAGTTCAATGGGCGTCAGCATTTTTTCTTTGGTCGTCGGGAATTTTTTTTCAAAATCTTTATCTGATTTATGGTGGGCAATATGATTACGCGATGAAAAGGTTGGCATCCACACGAGCTGCGCTCCAAGTTTGATACCATGATCAACCGCAAAACGGTTGATGCCGCCTGTTGCATTATTAAGGGGCACGCCGGACAACATTTTAACGTTTAAATCCTGAAAATGATTCATCAGAAGCTCAGTGACCGGGGTTGCCGAGTAATAATGATCCTTGATCAGGATCGCTTTCATTTTCGCCTCCGCCCCTTCTTTCATCACTTCGATATGGTCAATGCAGCGTGGCATAACGCTTGGGCCGCTATGACAATGAAGGTCAATTGCGCCCTCCAAAATCGAACTGAGCAACGCATCATCATATTTGGCCGCAGGCGATTGGTCTGTAGTCGAATTAATACGGTCTGGAATATTTTTAATCATTCTTCTAGTTTCCTGTAACTTTATGAATTTTACGAAAAGCTGGCAATAATGTCTTTAACGCCGGATTGCAGTAATGAATGTTCCGATCCAACGGTAAACATGGTCACGCCAAGCTCCCGAAGCATGTCAATTTCCTGGGTTTTCGCATATGCCGCAATGGGCAGGTCCGCGTCGCGTGCAACCGCGCAAACATGCCGGACCGCATCCACGACCACCGTATCACTTGGTGACGTTGCCCCGAAACCAACGGTCAGATCAGCACGCCCGAGGAAAATACCATCAATATTTTCAACACTCACAATTTCCTGAATATTCTCAACCGCTTCCACATCTTCTATCTGAGCTATAATAGTCGTCTGGCTATCCGCCTCGGCGATATATTCGCCCATTGATTTAGTCCCGTAGCCGCCGGCACGATTTGTACCGGCAAACCCGCGTTTGCCACCGGCATAACGCCCCCCTGCGCCGATCTCCTCCGCTTTTGCACGCGTGGCGATATGCGGTACAATGACCCCCGTAGCCCCACAATCAAGCGGATATAGCATTCCCGTCGCCGTATTTTGCTGAATACGAACAAACGTCGGCATATCGGCCGCATTTGCCGCCATCAGACAGCTATCAATTGCGTTCAAATCAAACGGGCTGTGCTCCTGGTCAAGAACCAGAAAATCAAGATCCGTGGCCCCAAGCACCTCCACCCCGTTGTGCGCGGGTGTTTTTACAAAAATTCCAATAAGTTCGTCACCTTTTCGAAACCGCTCTCTGAATGTGGATTTTCTATTCATATCAATATTTCAAATTTCATTTGTCTTGTAATACGGAACAGAGTATCATTAATCGATAAATTGTCAAACACTGCTCATACAAAAATACCATGAAAAAACTCGCAGTTAAAATTGGAAAAGTCACTTTAAAAAACCCTCTCATCTGCGGTTCGGGTGAGCACTTCATTGACCCGTCTGGTGTTAAAAAAGCCCTTAACGCCGGTACTGGCGCAGTAATCATTAAATCGGTCAACGAATCTGAAGCGGCAAAAGAACAACTGGCAAAAACAGATTACGCCCTGCTAGACAGCAATTTCAATCGATTGGATTGGGATTTTAATCCGCCGCGCGACGCCAGCCTTTTTAACAGATCCGGTTTATACCCGGGATCTTTTGATGACTGGTTGGAATTTGCCGCAAAAATGGACCGTTTGGCAGCAGAAAAAGATGCTTATTGTATCGCGAGCCTTATCCCCGCCAGTATCGAAAAACTTGTTGAATACGCAAAAAAAGTTGAAGAAGCTGGCATTCGAATACTGGAGGTGAATGTTGGCGCCCCCCACGGTGATGAGGCGGCAAAAGGCGCCATCCTACTGGAAAAGGAAGCATCACACATAAAAACCATTGTTTCAAAGGTTCGCGGCGCTGTAAATATCCCACTGTGGATAAAACTGACGGGACAAAGCCAGAATATCCCCGCAATGGTCAAATCCGCGAGGGATGGTGGCGCTGACGCTGTGACATTAATGGGCCGCTATATGGCTTTTATTCCTGATCTGGAAACCGGAAAGCCAATGCTTGGTACCCATGCGGCATTTGGCGGCCCCTGGGCTTTACCACTTACCTGTCACTGGCTTGTGAAATCACGCGAGAAAATTGGTACCAATTATCCAATGATGGCGACCAATGGCGCAAGGGACGGTCATGATATTATCCGCTTCATGTTATCCGGTGCATCGGCCGTACAGATGACAACCGCCGTTTTTACCGCCGGGTATGATGTCATTGATAAATCACTCCGGCAACTTGAAGAATATCTGGATAAAAAGAATATGACCGCGACAGATCTGATCGGCCTTGCAGCGGATCAGGTGAAAACCTATGCTGAACAGGAAAATAATGAAAACTATTGGCGCGGCTTCGTGCCGGACTAACAAGAATTAAGAGTGTAAGGAGGAGAAATGCAAATTCCAAAAGTTGACTGGTCCAAAATGGAATGGAAGAAAATCCGCGATGGCGTTTATCAAAAGGCTTTTACCGGAGATGGCGCAACACTGGCCATGCACAAGCTTGAGCCACAACATGAGCCAAGACCGCATAAGCATGTTTATGAACAAATCGTCTATATCATGTCCGGGGAAGTGGATTTCCATGTGGGTGACGATGTCCACCGGCTTACGGCAGGCGGGCTTCTTGTGGTACCACCAAACGTGATGCACCATGCCGAAGTTGTCGGCGATGAAGACGTCTTAAACCTTGATGTCTTTACCCCTGCCCGCGCCGATTTTTTTGAGTAAACATTGAATGAGCAATATTAAAGCCAATAAATATATAACTTCGTCACCCGCGCAGCCCCAACCACCTGCAGATTTGGTAAAACCGAAATTCAAAATTGATCTGTCATTAAATGAAAGCCCGTTTGCACCAAGCGAGAAAGCCATTAAAGCTTATAATGAAGCCGGAAAAGTGCTTAATCGTTATCCAGATTACACCTCGGCGGGCCTTAGAGGTGTACTGGCTGAAAAATATAACCTTGATGACAAACGCATCATGTGCACGGCAGGGTCGGAACAAATGCTCGCCTTCCTCGCGCGCGCCTATATATCAGAAGGCGATGAAGTCATTTACCCAAAATACGGGTTTATGGTTTACCGCTTTAACATCATGATGGCGGGCGCGACACCGGTCGCCGTCGATCATGACGACTTTAAAATCAATGTTGATTACATACTGGATGCCGTAACCGACAAAACCCGGCTGGTGTTTCTTGATAACCCGGGAAACCCGACCGGAACCTATGTTCCTTACGACGAAATAAAACGGCTTCGGGCGTCACTTCCGGGGCATATTCTGCTTGTTCTTGACGCCGCATACGCTGAATTCGCCGTTGAAGGCAATTATGACAGCGGTCTAAAGCTTGTTGACGAATACGATAATGTCGTCGTCACCCGAACACTTTCAAAACTGTACGGCCTGAGCGGTCTGCGGGTCGGATGGACATACGGCCCGGATGAAATCATAAACACCCTTCTTCATTTAAAGGGTGGCTTTAATGTCAGCATTGCTGCGCAAGCAGCCGGCGCCGCTGCGGTTCTGGACGATAAATATGCTGTGATGGTGCGCGACCATAGCCGTAAATGGATAGACTGGCTGACAAGTGAACTTCGTGCGTTAGGTATAAAAGTAACGCCAAGCGTTTGTAATTTCATCCTTATTCATTTTACAGATGGACGTGAAAAGATGAAAGCCTGTTACACTTACTTACAAGAAAATGATATTAATGTCGGACAGGTCGGTATGTATAAGCTGGACGCAAGCCTGCGAATTACTGTTGGAACAGAGGAAGAAAATAAAGCCCTCGTCGCCACTATGAAAGACTTTTTTGGAAAATAAAATGAATTTGCCCGACCATGCTGGCTGGAAAAAAATGGCCAATGAATTTACCCATCAAACGAAAGCATTTATTGGTGGTGACTATGTCGATGCCCAAAGCGGCAAAACATATGAAACCATAAATCCGGCAACGGAAAAAATGACTGCACATGTGGCTGCTTGCGACGCTCATGATGTGGACATTGCTGTAAAATCGGCACGGACCGCTTTCAATGATGGGCGTTGGTCGCGCCTCGCCCCACGGGAGCGCGGTAAAGTCCTGCAAAAACTGGCTGCCCTTGTGCTTGATCACGCGGACATATTAGCGCTAATGGAATGCCTGAATGTAGGAAAACCGATCATGGAAGCACGAATGGCGGATATTAATCTGGCCAGCGAAGCGTTAAAATGGTACGGCGAAGCAATTGACAAGCTGACCGATGAAATAATCGCAACGCCGGATAATGTGCGGGCAACCATCACAAGGGAACCAATGGGCGTTGTCGGTGTTGTCGTTCCGTGGAACTTTCCACTTCTTATGGCCTGCTGGAAAATCGCCCCTGCCCTTGCGGCGGGAAACAGTGTGATTATCAAACCATCGGAACAAACACCACAATCAATCTTGAAACTTGCGGAACTTGCGATTGCCGCCGGTATTCCGGAAGGTGTTTTTAACGTAATCACCGGTCACGGAACGGAAGCAGGTGCCGCAATCGGCCTTCATAATGACATTGATTGTCTGACTTTCACGGGGTCAACCGCTGTTGGTAAAAAGTTTCTTGAATATTCGGGACGCTCAAATATGAAAACCGTATGGCTTGAATGCGGTGGGAAGAACCCGAATATTGTTATGGCCGACTGCCCGGATATGGATAAAGCCGTGATGAATGCAGCTATGAATGCCTTCTTTAATCAGGGTGAGGTGTGCGCCGCCGCGTCACGATTGTTGGTTGAAGAAACCATTAAAGACGAATTTATTGAACGTGTCGCAATGATCGGAAAAACGAGGGTGCCGGGTGATCCGCTAAACCCGAAAACCAATCTGGGAGCCATTGTCGATAAAAATCAGTATGATCGCGTCAACCGTTATATAAACAAGGGACAGGAAGAAGGTGCCGATCTGGTGCTGGGCGGTGATACGGTGACGATCGACGGTACGGGCCTTTATATAAATCCAACCATTTTCAAGAATGTCCAAAGCACAATGACCATCGCACGGGAAGAAATTTTCGGCCCGGTTCTGGCGGCGATAAGTTTTAAAGATATCAATGAAGCGATCAACATTGCAAACGACAGCCCATACGGCCTTGCAGCTGGGATCTGGACCCGTGATATCAACGTCGCTCATAAGGCGGCACGCGATTTACAGGTGGGTTCGGTGTCTATAAACAGTTATAGCTCCATTGATATCGCGCTTCCTTTTGGCGGGTACAAGCAATCCGGCATCGGTGTTGATAAATCGCTACACGCCATTGAAAAATATACGAATATGAAATCAACCTGGTTAGAGCTGGATTAGCTAATCAGAATTATTGGGTGAATGAAGCAGTTTTTTACAACACAGTCCACCTTCAATGGCTTGGTTGATTGACTTGACAGAGCCGCGTTTCAGTGTCTACCTTGTGATGAACAAACAGGATAAAAATTCATCCGGGGAAAACATGACTGACGAGGTTGAGAAAAAAGACAATATACTAAAGGCATTTGGTGAATGTCGTGTATCTTTAACGCGATATATAAAAAAATATATTGGCAAAAAAGATGACCCTGAGGATATCCTGCAAGAAGCTTTTTTAAGAACTTACACGGCTGATAAAAAAAACAATATTCAATTCCCAAAAACGTATATGTTTAGAACCGCTAAAAATTTAGCTGTTCGAAAAAAAACAAAAATGGCCGCCAGATTGACGGAATATATAGAGGATTATAGCGGCCCAGCGTTCTCTAGTAGTGAGCCCACTGCACTAGAGGTGCTGGAGCGGAAACAAAAACGGCAGCTTTTGAGCGCTGCGATTGAAGCTCTACCCACCCAATGCAGGAAGGTAACAGTGTTGCGTCTTATACATGGAATGCCATTGAAAGATATAGCTCATGAGCTGGGAATTACATTGAGTACTACAGAAAAGCATATAGCAAAAGGTCTTGAACGCTGTGAAACTTACGTTCGCCTACACAGTGAGGCAGCTGAGGTTGATGGTAGCGACCTGCCCTGCGGAAATAGCTCTCTCGGAGTTTCGAGTAATGACTGAGATTGTAAACTTTCCAAACGAGAAAGTGAAAATCATACGAGAAGCCTGTGAATGGCTTGCGCGTATGGATGGGGGTGAATTATCAGAACTTGAAAAAAGCGAACTGAATAAATGGGTTCGTAAAAGCGATAATAATAAAAAAGAGTTGGAAAGACTTGCCATTATCTGGGACAGCATTGAAGATGCCAATTTGGAGAATGTGAAATTTGACGTCAGTAATAGTGAATTGGATCAACTACATATCAATACTATTGAGCAATCGAGAAAAAGCAAATTCAAGATATTCATGTCAATAGCAGCAAGCCTGATGTTGTGTATTTCCCTCGGGTTAATTATGCACTTTCACAATCTGGCGCAATTTAAATCCACGAATGGTAAATATGAAACTGGCATTGGTGATCAGCAAACAGTCGAGTTGGCTGATGGTTCAGAAATTCGATTAAACACCAATACCCTCGTCGAAGTAAACTATTATGACGGCAAAAGAAATATTCACCTTTATAAAGGAGAAGCGCATTTCAACGTCGCACATGATCCGGACAAACCATTTACTGTAAAGGCCCGAAAAGGTGATGTAAGAGCACTGGGTACGATTTTCTCCGTCCGAGTAAAAAATGATCGCGTGAATGTAATTGTAGAAGAAGGTAAGGTTCGCATCAGAGCGAATGAGAGATCAAATCAGTTGGAAGATGCCACATTAACAACCATAGATGAAAATTTGGATAAGGAAGAAAAAAGTTTAATGGTTGTGGCTAATGCCGGAAATAGTGTCGTCTTTGACGAACAAGAGATCGAGTCTATAATTGAAGAAGAAAAGGAAGTTATAGAAAGAAAATTTTCCTGGCGTCAGGGAATGTTGGCTTTCGATGATGAGCCCCTGTCCGATGTTATAGAAGAGGTATCAAGATATACCTCAAACAAAATAATTATTGCTGATCCTAATATACGCTCCCTTAGAGTGGGCGGATATTA
Organism: Alphaproteobacteria bacterium; assembly: GCA_030428615.1. Lineage (GTDB taxonomy): Bacteria > Pseudomonadota > Alphaproteobacteria > Sphingomonadales > Emcibacteraceae > Pseudemcibacter. Next base: position 181,332 of record JAUIDN010000003.1, read on the forward strand.
TCCGATTGGTAAAATACAAGCTATATTTGATGCTTTAGAGCTCAACTTAGGACTTCACGTCAATCAGGTAGATGAACAGACATACTATATTACACATAATGGCACCTGAAACTAAGTCCTAGAATCCAATAATGTTTAGTTTTTACATATTAGTGTTTCATTTGCGATATCGCTCCTAATAGATATTTGAGGTAATATTACATGCTTGGCCAAAAACGTTTAGGAAATATTTACTTTTCGGATAGCGGATTTTTCCGGACTGGCGTTCTTTATATACAAGGCCGTTTTTTGTCCTGTGTAAATAAAGAAGTGAACTACAAAAAAAAATTACTAAAAACGGCTGAACTGGCGGAGGATAAAGTTTGATCAAGAGGATCGTCATCTGTATTTTCTGCGTCTTGTCAGCCGTATGGCAAGGAATGGCATGGGGTGATACCGCAAATGATTCATCCAGATTGATAAATTTTGATGTACCATGCCAATCTGCAGACGATGGATTACGAGAATTTGCACGGCAGGCCGGATTAGCTGTTATTTTTCGCCAACAAAGTGTGACACCTTTTACAACAAACATTGTTAAAGGCAGTTACGAAATTGATGTAGGTCTTGCCCGTTTGCTTGATAGCACGGGCCTTGAGGGACGAGTTTCGGAAAATGGTACGCTTGTAATCGAAACTTCACCTTCAAACGGACTATCAGCAAATCAGTCTAGCGAAGGAAAACAAATGAATAAGACACAATTGAAAAAAGGAACGTCGAGTTTCCTAATGTCATTTTTGATTGCCACCGGACTAGCCGGTCAGGATTCAAATATGCAAGAGGCTAATGCCCAGCAATCTGCAGAAAACCAGGAAGAAGATATTGTGGTCGTAACGGGCCGACGTGTTTCAACAGCGGAAGATGCCGTTGGCATAGGCGAAGCCGGAAACACAGTTTCAGTAACACGTGAAGCATTATTATCAGCTCCTGCAGGTATTTCAGGACTAAAAGCCCTCGAAGGATTACCAGGGTTTAACGTCCAAACCGATGGCGCGCTTGGCCTATACGAATTTGGTAACTCTGTGACAGTTCGTGCCTTTAATTTTCAACAAGTTGGATTTGTATTGGATGGTATTCCCATGGGTCGGCCCGATGCATTTGGGGGGAGTCCGATATTCCGCTACGTCGATAACGAAAATCTGCAGCAGGTTAGGGCCTCCCCCGGGTCCGGTGATGTTTCCCTTCCTTCGGCTACATCTCTGGGGCCGGTGGTTGAGTATATAACAACACCGCCTTCTGAAGAATTTGGCGCGTCAATGCAAATCGCATTTGGCGATGACAAATTACGCCGTAGTTTCATCAAACTTCAAACAGGTGATCTTGATGGTTTTTCAGGATATGTAAGCCGCTCTAAAACAGACAGTAATCTTTGGCGTGGACCGGGAACAATTGACCGTGAGCATTTTGAAGGAAAAATCAGATATGATTTTGACGACAATTCATATATTAGCGCCCAGATGGTTTATAATGACTTCTTCGATTATGACTCTCCTTCAATAAGCAGAGCGCAATATGAAGCTTCAACTGACACCAGCGCATCCCGGGACGGTGTTGGCAGAAATATAGCCTATTTGGGAACGGTCCCGGATCTTGGTGTTGGTGCTGATGTACAATTCCAAGACGGCAACTATACCGGTTATTATATTGACCGCGTCAATGTTCGCGAAGATCTTCTTTTTGGAGTGACATTTGCCAGCGATGTAACGGATGATCTTGATTTTATAGCAACTGGTTATTATGAAGATAAAGATGGATTTGGTGTTTCTCCGGATAGCTATTCAAATACTTTAGGCCACTATAATGAACAGATTGGTGCCGGCGTACCAACTGAATTTGGCTTGCCACTTGTTATGCCACGTGGTGTACAATATGGTCTTTCATCTGTTGGTGGTGATCGCAAGGGCGTAACCACACGGTTCACGTACCATATCGAAAATCATAGCATCGAAATCGGGGCGTGGTATGAGGGCGAAACCTATAACCGTACCCAACTGCGCCTTAACAAAGAAGGTGGAAACCCCGCAGGTGAGCTTATAGTACCAGATGAAGTAGCTTATTACCGTAGAAACTATACAACGGACCGTGACTTCATTCAATATAACCTTAAAGACACCTTCAAAGTTATGGATGATCGATTAACCTTTGAGGTAGGGTTTAAAGGTCTGTACCTCGATTACCAGTTATCCGGATTCAGGGATTTTGATGATTATTCACGTGTTGTTGGTGGCAATCCCGTTATTGGTTATGGTCCTCAAACCGTAGGCAGCGATTTCAATGACGGTTTCTTGCCAATGGCCGGCGCGGTCTACGAATTAAACGATACTGACCAAGTATTTGCATCTTATTCGCAGAACTTTTCATTACCGCGCGGTGCCGATGATCTTTATGATAACATCGTAACCCCGGATATTGGGGGTGAGAAGTCAACCAATTATGAACTTGGTATAAGGACAAACCGTCCAACATTTAACGGTGCATTGGCATTCTACTATATTGATTTTGATGACCGTATTGAAACCGCTGGCCGTGAAGTGGCCGGTCAACCCGGTCTGATTGAAACAATAGCGCAAAACGTCGGCAGCGTGGAGGCATACGGTATCGAATTTACCGGTAACTGGAAACCGGAAGCATTCGATGATTATGCGTATTTCTCCATGAACCTGACCCACAACATCGCAACATTCAAAGACGATATAAATGATAGTGGCGGTACACCACTTGGTCTCGTTGGAAATCAATTACCGGACAGTCCAAAATGGCTTGCAACACTTGGTTTAACCGTTGAACCAACAGACTGGATCGTTGCGAATGTCAGTGGTCGTTACACTGGCATGCGGTATGCTGATTTCATTAACACGCAGGAAATGGAATCTTACATTGTTGTTGACGCGTATATTGAATTTGGAAGTGGCGTCGAAGAGATCGGTCCACTGAAAAACCTTAAAGTCAGAGCAAATGTAACCAATCTGTTTGACACAGACACACTGTCATTTACTTTTGGAACAATTAACGGAACGGCGTTTTATCGACCGTTATCGCCACGTACATTCCAACTATCTATTGGAGCAGAGTTCTAAAAAACCGAAAACTATAAAAAAAGGCCGGGATTTAGTCCCGGCCTTTTTTGTTTAAGAATTTAGCTTTTACCTTCCTTAGGCAACGTTTTCCTTTGGTGTCATGCCCACCTGTCCTTTAAAGCTGCTGTCCTGCACATAAAGATTTGCAAGTCCTTCTGCCACATATTCCTTGGTAAATGTCAGTTCTTCGCCTTTGTATTTACAATTGGCAACAACCTGATCGATAATGAATTTTGGCTGATATGCCGCCAGCGCCTTTCCTGAAACTTTTATGATCTGATGAACGGTAAACTGGAATATTTCTTCCGTAAGTTCCAACCCCTCTTTGTTGGCCACCGCCGTATAAATTGCCTTAAACGCTTCCAATGACGGATCTTTTGTTTCCAGTTTGTAAGGTATACGGCGCAGGAATGCCGGATCCATCAAATCATCCGGCGCAAGATTGGTTGAAAATATCACTAGTTCATCAAATGGTAATTCAAACGACTTACCGGAATGGAGTTTAAGAAAGTCAATCCGGCTTTGAAGCGGCACAATCCATCTGTTCAGAAGCTGCTCCGGGCTTACCTGCTGACGGCCAAAATCATCAATGATAAAGGTTCCATTAAGCGCTTTGATGTGCAGCGGCGCTTCATAATATTTGCTGATTTCATTAAATTTAAGATCAAGCATTTCCATATTAAGCTCACCGCCTGTGATCACCACTGGTCGTTTACAAGGAACAAACCGTTTATCGACCATTTCCCGGAAAAGTTTACGCCGCTCTTCCGGTGGGTTTTCAACTTCAACACTGTCATGCACCGAAGCGTCAAAAACCTTTATAATTGTTCCATTTACCTCAATCGCATATGGAATATAAATCACACTATCAAATATATGGGCAACCTTCTCAGCAACCGTGGTTTTACCGTTGCCTGCCGGACCATATATCAGGATGCTCATGCCCGAATTTACCGCCGGGCCCAGACGGTCTGTAAATTCATCCGGCACAACGATATCCGAAAAGGCTTTTTCGATATCTTCCGGTGACACGCGCTCGTTCCCGATTGCCTGAGCGCGAACCTGATCACAATACGCATCTAGCGGCACTGGCGCCGGACCAAAATATTGATTTTGGTTCAGGGCATCCTGTACAAACTTTCTCCCAGCATTGGTTAAATTATAACGGAGTGACCCCATCCCGCCTGTTGTGCTTTGAAGCGTACCCACAGATTCAACCAGTTTTCGTTCGGTCATCATTTGCAGTGCATGTTCAACCACATTAGTCGGAAGCTTTATTTCGTTGGAAAACTGAATAGCCGTTTCCAGATTTTCCTGATACATCCCCTTGCCGATAAGTTGTAGAACCAGATTAGGATCATAACCGACTTCGTTTAGTTTCTTTGGCGCTTTCGGCTCATAATACATTGTGACACTCCCTCCTCTGCAGAATCAATGAATTCAATGTCTCAAAGAATCATTACATAAGGGTTACCAATAGAGTTAAATTTATTTATTTGCTAACCGCCACACGCACGCACCCTTATAACAATTCTTTTGAAATTGGATGCAAGTCAGTGCATAGTCTATACCGATAATGGATGAAGATAACGACATTAGGAATTTGCGGGAGGGGCCGAAATGAAATCAAACACGACAAGGCGGTCATTTATCAAAAAAACTGCTGGTGCCGCGCTCGGCCTAACAATTGTGCCACGCCATGTTTTGGGTCAGGGAATGACCGCGCCAAGCGACCAGCTTAATATCGCCATCATCGGTGGTGGCGGCAAAGGATATTCCGATGCGATAAATGCCTGGAACAACGGCGCTTCAAATATAGCCGCTATTTGTGATGTTGACTTTAACATGGCGGCGGACGCATTCGCCAAATTTCCCAAGGCAAGAAAATATAAAGATTTTCGAAAACTTCTTGACGAAATGAGCGATATTGATGCCATTACCGTATCAACACCGGATCATACCCACGCCGTCATCGCCATGAACGCTATGAAACGTGGCATTCATACTTATGTACAAAAACCGCTCACCCACAGTATATATGAAGCGCGAATGCTGACGGAGACAGCGGAGCAAAATAAAATTGTCACCCAAATGGGCAATCAGGGCGCCTCTGGCTCCGGCGTTAAGCAAATGATCAAATGGTTCGATCAAGGATTGATTGGCTTGGTGGATGAAGTCCACGTCTGGACCAATCGACCGGTATGGCCGCAGGGGATAAAAACACCCCGTGATAAACCCACCATACTTGATAACCTGGATTGGGACCTTTTCGTTGGCCCTGCGAGATGGGTGGATTATCATCCGCTTTATCACCCATTTAAATGGCGTGGCTGGTGGAATTTTGGAACCGGAGCACTTGGCGACATGGCGTGCCATCTGATTGATCCGCCATTTCGGGTTTTGGGTCTTGGCTACCCGACGGAGGTCGAAAGCAGTGTCGGCGCCATCTATTCACAGGACTGGATCCCGGATTATCTGCCCGACAGCTGCCCGCCATCGTCAAGAACGCAACTTACCTTCCCCGCCAGTGACAAAAACCCGGTGGGCATCAAAATGACGTGGACCGATGGCGGATTAAGGCCGTTTCATCCGGACCTGATCCCCGCTGATCATCCCATTGGGGATGATGATAGCACTAATGGGGTTATCATGATGGGGGAAAAAGGCATCATGACATGTGGCACATATGCCGAAAATCCGAAAATTTATCTTAATTCCGGGGAACTGATAACACAGGAACCAGAGGAAAACCCAACCACCTTGTCCGAAAACGGTCATGCTGCAGCATGGGTTGATGCCTGCAAAGCAGGGTACGGAAGTGATGCACAAAAGGCATTGACGTCGTCATTCGATTTCGCCGGCCCGCTGACAGAAAGCATCCTCATGGGGAACCTCGCAATCCGCAGTTACGGCCTTCGTGAACAGGTTGGTGATAAATTTAAATATCCGGGGCGAAAAAAGCTGCTCTGGAATGGGGCAACCATGAATATCACAAACTTCGAACCTGCCAATCAGTTCGTAAAACGACGGTATCGTCCAGGTTGGACACTTTAATAGATTAACGCGGTATTCAGTCTATATTCATATTAACGTGTCTAAAATAAAATCATACGAGCCCATTGAACAACAGAACGTAGGAAAGAGCTTGAAAAAAATAATATCCAATTTCCGATATATTCCATTGCTGTTATTGTGTGCCTGCGGTGGTGGCTTTTCTGGTGAATATAGAGCAATGCAAGGGGCTGTCATGCTTGATTTCAACCCAAATGGAAGGGTAAGGCAATCAATGATCGGGCGTCAAATCGCTGAATTTGATTTTGAAAAGAATGGCGACGAAATAAAAATATATGTCGCCCCCGGCCTTGCACAGATATACAGAATTCAAAGCGACGATGTATTGGTCGGCCCCGGTGGCGTTACGCTGGTCAAAAGACGATAATTCATTTCCCCGAAATCAGTTCTTTTCCTGATTTTCCCTGTTTTCCTGATCTTCTGAGTGCTTAACGCGCCGCATCAAAAAACCACCGATCAAAAGTATCGCCCCAATACATAGAAACGCAATTGTCGCAAGACCGTAAAATCCATACCCCAATGCCAGACCGATACCACCGGATGCCCAAATGCTTGCACCGGTTGCTGTTCCTACAACCCTATTACCAGCGCCATGAATGATGGCCCCTGCACCCAAAAACCCGATGCCGGTTAATACACCCGAAATAATTTTCGCTAAATCAAGTGTGACAACATGTTCCGCAGTGGCAAAATCAGAATATAATTCCTGACTTAAAACTGCGATCATGCAGGTTGTCACCGCGACGATCATATAGGCCCTGAACTCTATGGGTTTGTCCCTTGATTCCCGTTCAAGGCCCAGTAACATGCCAAACAACATCGCCATGCCTAACCGCACCAGAAGCTCGGCCCACGAAAGATAGGTTAATTCAAATTCAAAATTAAACAAACAATTCTCCCAATAGCTGTCCTATCACTAAACACTATTATCCAAAGTGCGACAATATAAAACGTAATGCAGATATCAATGAATACCATTCCTGACAAGGCGTTTCCTTCATGATGCAGCAGATCAGTTTCTTTCCTGCCCGGATAACAATTTTGATTATCGCAGCTCCTGTCATTATACTTAATAGCTAACCTGAGTAGAAATTTATAGCAGGGAAAGGGTATCACCCATGAGTGTGATGGATTACATCCGGTTCTGGTTTGGCATTCTGCCAAAGGATTCCAATACGCGCCTCGCCCTGCTTGAACAGCGCTGTATAGATGCAGTACGGAACAGCGGTGTAAGTCCCCCACAGCAATTTGAAAATAATATGTGCGCCATGGCAGCATGGTGGGCAATACCTTACCATATCTATCTGTTTGACGAATTTGGAAAGCGCGAAATCACACCGCGCCTGGTTCAAAAAGCATCAAAAATGATATCAGCGCAAGCGCAAAGACAACTTTCATTTGATCCTAACAGTAAGAAACTTGGTTATGGCAATGTATCATCAGCTATGGATCTTGTAATCTTTGATATGTGTCGTTTGTGGCAAGCCGTCTTCAGGGATAATTTTGATAAAAATCCAAAAGCGGATTATCAACAGACGGTTGATTACCTGAAACAAACCTTCACTGACCCGAAGCTGGACCTGGCGGATAAGCTCTGGCTTTATTTTGAAACAGAGGAAGAAAAAGAACAGCGCATGGAATTATACGATGACGACGATGAAGAAGAGATGATTGATGATTTAGAAGATTTCGCCGATTGCGTTACACGATTTTATTTTCACTGCACCAATAAAATAGGCATCTCCTAATACAAACTAAAACTACAAAACCAATCTATATAAGAAATACATCAATCAAAAGCCCGTTTAACTTCGGTTTTTGACACCAGGCATCCAGCAATCATTAATATAACGATTTCTTTTTCGACGCTATCTAAATCACTTGTCACTCTGCGCTCCCAAAGGTTGCGAAGGGTCATTGCCATGAAAGCTTCACGGTGATATCGTCCATTAACATATGGTAATGATGAGAAATTATTAATGAGTGATAAATCGAATGGCATTGAGATGCTTAGAAGCAGTATCAATACTATCTGTCATCTTAATGATCAAATCATTGACGCATTTTTATCATTATTCACTGCCCACAAGCTTCAGAATGGCTCTGATTTTATTCGTGAGGGTGTGATGGGAAAACATATATGTTTTGTAACAGAAGGCATATTCAGATCCTATTATATTTCACCCAAGGGCGAAGAGAAAATAAAGCATTTTTTCCTTCCCGGCACTTTCTTTGCCCCGCTAACATCACTGGTAACTAATCAACCAAGCCCAGTTTACATTGGAACATTAAAAGATTCGGAATATTTGTCAGCAGATTACAATGCCATAGAGGTTTTATACACTGAGCAACCGGAGTTGAATAAACTTGGAAGGAAGCTGGCTGAGTGGGCCTGGATAGGTAAGGAAAGAAGGGAAACCCAACTGATAATGCTTGATGCGAGCAGCCGTTACAAAGCGTTTCGGGAAGAATTTCCAGGGCTGGAACGCCAAATTCCTCAATATCATATTGCCTCATATCTTGGCATTACACCCGTACAATTAAGCAGAATACGTGCTAATCTTAAATGAGTGATCATTAACATAGGTTAATGATCACCGCGCAAAAGAAAACGATAATAACTTCACTTTCAAAATGGAGGTTATTATGGATAAGAGAATATGTTTGATAACAGGAGCTACCCGTGGTTTCGGTCTGAGCTTGGCAAAAAAATACAATTCTTTGGGCTACTTAGTAGTTGGATTGGCGAGAACCGCACCACCATCAGAGATTTCAGGGTTCTTTGAGGCCTTCTTTATTTGCGATTTGTCATCCGAAGCAAGTATTGACAATTTTATTCATAAGTTTGAAAATCAATTTAATCGAATTGATCTTTTCATCCATAATGCGGCAATTCAGAATTCATATTCAATCCTCGAAGCGATGCAATATTCGAAAATGATTGATCATGAAATTGCGGTCAACTTCTCAGCACCGGTGAAACTCACCTCTGCATTATTACCCCTGTTGTTACAACGTAAGTCATTAATTTTAATAGTGACGTCCTTACTGCAGCTAGGTCCCAAAAAAAGTGCGCCGGGTTATTGTGCCAGTAAAGCAGCACTGGCAAACTGGACAAGAAATTTGAGAGCACAGCTTAGTAGTTCGGAAATTCGTGTTATTGAAATTATCCCGGGATTGATAAAAACTGACATGACATCTAATGCCGCTAAAAAAGGAAAAGAACCTGATCTTCTTGCAGATATTGTCATTCAAAAGTCACATAAAGATTGTATAATTTTACCCGGAGCCAGATTGGCATGGTTTATAGCTGCTTTTATGCCAAATTTTATCAGACACAAACTGTTAAACGGTACCGGTTAAATTGGTGACCGGCAAATAACCGTTATTACCGGTGAAGAACAATATTGTTCTTATTCACCTCTCACACGCGGTCTAAAATAAAGGTGCCAGGGCGCAGGAATATCATCAAGGTTCATTTGCACCTCAATTAATACTGGGCCATTATGATCAAAGGCGTCCTTCAACGCGGTCCTTAGCCCTTCCGCGCTATCGGTACGAACCGATTTGATGCCAAAGCTTTCGCCAAGTTTCACAAAATCCGGGTTTCGAAGGTCGGAAGCAATAACCCGGCCATCATGGGAACGTTGCTGAATGCGTTTCACATTACCATAGGCATTATCGTTAAAAACTATTGCAACAACCGGTATATTAAACTGTGCGGCTGTGGCCATTTCCTGAACATTAAACATAAAGCCGCCATCGCCAGCAACAGATACCACCTTCTTATCCGGGTTTGCCACCTGAACCCCAAGCGCCGTGGCATATGAATGGCCAAGGGTTCCTTGGTAACTTGGGTATAAATACGTGCGCGGGTGATAAACCGGAAACGCATCACGGGACGCATACCCCATTTGGGTGAGATCGGCAACAAAATGACCATCTTCCGGCAGTTCTTCACGTATCACTGATAGATATTCAACCTGAGGGGCCATGATGTTAACTTCTTTTGTAACTTCCGCCTTGATGTTTCGCATTTCCTGCGCTGTCCATTTGGGATCACAATCACCAAGCGCGGTGATAAGCGCCCTTACGCCTTCCGCCGCGTCGGACCGTATTGCAAGGTCCGGGGTTGAAAGCAAATTCATCTCTTCCTCGTCAATGTCAATGCGGATAACCTTAAGATTATCATCAAGTCCCCAGTCATCAATCTGTGGTGTCATACGGCTGCCGATACCAATCACCACATCCGCATCCTTCCAAAGATAATGCCCAGCAACCGGCACCATGGCATAATCATCGCGAGCGTCCATAACCCCAAGCGAATTAACCGACATCACCACCGGAACACCAAGTGTTTTGGAAAGCAGTCGAACTTCATCGGCAGCATCAAGTGTCCCGCCGCCCGCAAATACCACAGGTCGCCTCGCTGCTTTCAGCATTGCGGCCGCTTTATTTATTTTATTCTGATCCGGGCTTTTTGGCGCTTTTTCTGTTATCGGTTTCGCTTTTTTAACATCGCCTTCGCGTTGCATGATATCCATAGCCATTTCAATTTCGACCGGGCGAATACGGTCACTGGTTAGCGCGTCAAACGCCGCTTCCATTGCGGCGGGTGTTTCTTCTGGTGTGTCAATACGATGTGCCATTTTCGTAATCTTTTCGGCTATTTCGATTTGATCCCTTATTTCGTGCAACTGGCCTGTTTTTCCATTTATTTTCTGCGATGGGATCTGCCCTGAAATGCAAAGCATCGGTGTGTTACAAGCGTATCCGGTTGAAATCGCCGCGCACGCATTCAGCAACCCTGGCCCCGGCACAACAAAAAATGCGCCGATTTTTCCGGTTGACTGGGCGTAACCATAAGCCATATATGCTGCCCCCTGTTCATGGCGAGTATGGATAGTTCTGATTTCATTACTGCGATCATACATTGCGCTGAAACTGTAATCGAGCTGCGCGCCCGGCACACCAAAAACCTGATCAATGCCGTTCGCTATCAAGCTATCCACTAAGGCTTGTCCGCCCGTCATTTTGACCATTAGATACTCCTTTTTGTTCCATTATTTAAGACTTGGTTACAATATTTGAGATTTATATCATTATGTGTATAATTACAAGTTATGAAAGGGAGAAGCCGTGAACAAAGACAATGACATAACTGATAATGGCACAATGGTACGGTCAATAACCGTTGCTTTCAAGCTACTCGATGCCATGGTCCGCGCGGGGGAGCCCATGCGCATCACCGAAATAGCCCGACAACTTGGTGAAAGCAAAGCAAAAGTCCACCGCCATCTAAGCACATTAAGATCACTGGGTGTGGTGGAACAGGAAAAAACATCGGAAAAATACCGTCTAGGGTGGAAGTTATTCAGGTTAGGTCAGGCAGCGTTCGAACAGTTTGATTTAAGAACGATCGCAGAGCCGCACATGGTACGGCTTCGCGACCTTACCGGTCAATCAACAGTGCTCGCGGTGCCGTCTGGTGGCGAAGCCATGGTTATAGCCAGCTTCGACAATACAAGCGATACCAGCCTGCGGATTTCAGCCGTGCCCGGCGCAACGCCCCCGACAACTGCATCGGCGCAAGGGCGAATTGTTCTTGCATATGCAAGTAGTGATCATCAGAACCAGCTACTTAATGCACCACTGACAAAATATAACGACAAAAGCATGATTGACGTTAAGGAAGTGCGCAAGCGACTGGATCTCATAAAAACGCGCCTTTATGAAACCGCCATCGAAGAAGTGATGCTGGGATTCAGTACGATCGCCGCCCCGATATTTGATGCTGATAATAATCTGATTGGCACTGTAGGCATTATTGGCTCGGTTCAATATATCGCTGATCCGCCAAATCCGCAGCAAATAGTTCATGTGCAAAGTTGTGCGGCAACAATATCAAAAGCTTTCGGATCAGACGCATATCATACCGTTGCTGATCCTTTTTTATAGATTATTGGAACAATGTATCGTATAACGAGACAAATTAATAAGTAGCTTACGGAGCAGACAATGGCCATTCGCACGGGACAACAATATTTAAAAGATATCGCGAAACCACGTGATATTAGAATTGACGGCGAAAAAGTCACCAATGTGACCACTGACCCTCGTTATGCCGGTGGCGCCAAAACCATGGCATCAATTTTTGATCTCCAACACCGCGAGGATCTCATTGATAAAATGACCTATGAAGTGGACGGAGAACGCTTCGGGTTATCCCATAAAATGATTTCCACCAAAGAAGAACTCGCCGCACGGAAGGACATGTTCAAAATATGGTCCGATTACAGTTGCGGGACATTTGGACGTAGCCCGGACTATATGAATGTCTATCTGATGGCGATGGCCGCCGCCGCCGAGCAGTTTGGAGAGTATTCGGACAATGTCCGAAATTATTATAAATATATCCGCGACAATGACCTTTCGATGACACATACCCTTGTTAACCCGCAGGTCGACCGGTCAAAACCAGTGGAACAGCAGGATAAAGACCTCGCCGCGAAAATCGTCGAAACAAATGATAAAGGGATCGTTATCAAAGGTGCGCGCATGGTATCAACATTATCCGCCTATGCTGATGAACTGCTTGTCGTGCCGTCAGCCATTATCCAAAATAATGAAGAAGCCTTTCCATATGCTTTTGCATTCGGCATTCAAACGGATGCTCCCGGCATCATTCATGTCTCACGGCCATCCGTCGTCCACCAAAACGAAGGCCACCCCATGGACTACCCAATGTCCGGCAGATTTGATGAAACAGACGCCATGATCATCTTTGACAATGTTCTGGTTCCATGGGAGCGCGTATTCACCCACGGTGACGTCGACCTTTGTAATGAATTTTATAAACGAACAAACATCGGCGCACATATCCTTGATCAGTCAACGGTAAGAAGTCTCGCCAAGGCGGAATTCTACCGCGACCTAGCTTACACTGTTGTTAATACGACAAAAACGGATGGGTTTATCAATGTCCAAAATCTGCTGGCGGAGCTTATGACAACGGTTGAAATCGTCCGTTCTGTGATTGTCGCCGCTCACGCGGAAGCAAAACTGGTAAACGGCATTATGTCCCCAAACGCAGCGCCTTATGCCGCTCTTCGCTTGAGATATCCGGATATGTATCAACGCATGTGCGAAATCATAAGAACCCTTGGCGCAGGGGGACTTGTCGCTGTTCCCTCCTACGCTGAATTCGAAAGTGAAGCGACCAAGGAGTTTGTCGACAAATATTTTCAATCCGCCAACGGGGACAGCCGTTCAAGAACGAAGCTTTTCCGGCTGGCTTATGACGCTTCAATTTCAAGCTTCGCTGGCCGACAACAGCTTTACGAACGGTATTATTCCGGCGACCCTGTGCGGGCAGCCGCAATTATGTATAATAACGCCGACAAGGAACCGGGGATGGCCCGGATATGGGAATTTCTTGACGAATATGAAAAGAGCCTCTAAATGACCGACCGCCATTATAAAAAAGTAAGCGATATAAAAACACCACCGGGGCCCGTCACGTTTACAATGGAACATTCGCAAAACGGTTACCGGATGAATGCGATCTGCTATAGCCTTAAGCAGGAAAAAAACCGCGTTAAGTTCAAAAAGGATTACGAAAAATACATGGCCGATTTCGGTCTGTCCGAATTTGAAAAAGAATTGGTCCGAAGTCGCGACTGGCTTAAAATGATTCACTACGGTGTAAGCCCTTATGTCATTGGAAAAATGGCACAATGTTTTGGACTTAGTTTTATTGATTGGGGATCCTATATGCGCGGGGAGGCCCCACAGGAATTTATCGACCGTAACGTCCCGCTCCTTAAAAACTACAATCCGGAAGATAATGATAAAAAGGGGGAAGAATAATGGCGAATTTCGTTGGCGGCATCTGCACTTCCCATAATGGAGCGCTGATGCATGGCTGGGACAAACAGCTCCGTGATGATCCGATCTGGACTCCTCTTTTCGAGGGATATGACCCGGTTAGGAAATGGATCAAGGATAAGAAGGTCGATGTTCTTTTCTTTGTTTTTAATGATCATATCAGCAATTTTTTCTTTGACTGCTATCCGACATTCGCAATTGGCATCGCAAACGAATATGAACATGCCGACGAAGGATCCGGTCCTCGCGATCTCGCTATTCCTTATGGTGATGTTCCCTTTTCCCGCTATATGGCGGATTATCTGATCCGCCATGAATTTGACCTGACCGTGTGTCAGGAAATGAAACTGGATCACGGTATGATGGGACCGGCGCCTTTTATGCTCGATCAGCCCTGGCCGGTCAAATTTGTGCCCTTTTGCGTCAATGTAATTCAACACCCAATCCCAAGTGTGAAGCGGTGTTGGAAACTTGGGCAGTCTGTAAGAAAAGCGATCGAAGAATACCCTGAAGACATCAACGTCGCCATCGTTGGAACAGGCGGCCTATCACATGAGTTGCAGGGCACTGAATTCGGACGTATAGAGCTGGATTGGGATAATGAATTTATGGATAAGTTCGAATATGACCCGGTAAGTATGCTTGATTGGGACGTAAAGGAATTTATGGACCGCGGCGGCGCGGAAAGTGCGGAAACAGTGATGTGGTTTGCCATGCGGGGTGCCATGACAAAAAAAGTCAAGCGCATCCACAGAAATCTGTACCGTGGCATGCTGACGGGAATGGGTATTCTGGTTTTTGAGGATGACGAATGAGGTTCTTTTCCCGTCGAAAACGCCCCCAGCATCTTGGCAAATATCCGATGGAAAAAATAAAGCGGGTTGAAGAACCTACGACCCTGATCATTGAAGAAGAAGTAAAGCGTGTCCCGCGCCGCGCCGATGGATTTGTGCGTGCAGACCACGGCGATTTTGGCAAAAAACAAAAAGAAGCTCGCGAACGAACCGGTTCATCCACCAGAATGGGGGCAAAAGTGCCATTAAATGGTGCTTTCGGTGACAACATCATGCCGCTCATGAAAATACATGACGGCGAAATTGCCACCGAAAAGGCCCCAATTCCCGACGATCCTGAAATTCTCGCCAATAATATAAAATCGCTGGGCTATTTTCTGGATGCCGATATCGTCGGAATATGTGAAGCAAAACCATACGCATGGTATTCCCATGACAAGGATGGCAATGAAATTGAAGTCAAACATAAATACGCTGTCGTCATGCTGATTGATCAGGGCTTTTACACCAACGACGCATCAACGGGTGACGACTGGATCAGCGGATCGCAAAGCTATCGTGCTTACCTGCGTGGCGCTGAAATCGGAAACATCATGGCCGCTTACATCAGAAATCTTGGTTACGGTGCCCGTTGCCACAGCGCAATGGACAGTCAGGTACTTCACTTACCGCTTATTCTACAGGCCGGCCTAGGTGAACTCAGCCGCATTGGCGAAGTCATTATAAACCCGTTTATCGGACCCCGTTTTAAATCGGTCGTTGTAACAACTAACCTACCATTGAAATGCGACAAACCGATTGATTTTGGACTGCAGAGTTTTTGTGAAAAATGCCGCAAATGTGCGCGCGAATGTCCTGTGAGCGCCATACCGTTTGGCGACAAAATTATGTATAACGGCGCTGAAATGTGGAAACCGGATGTTCCGAACTGTACCAGTTACCGCGTTTCAAACACAAAGGGCGCAGGATGCGGACGCTGCATGAAGACATGCCCCTGGAATAATGAAGGGATTATGCTGGAGCGGTTCGCTGTCTGGCTGTCGATAAAACTGCCCTTCACGCAACGGTTTTTTGCATGGCTTGATGATTTTGTCGGTAATGGCCGGCAAAACAAGGCGCGCAAATGGTGGTTCGACCTTGATAATGATAATGGAAAAATAGTAATTCCCGAAGCGACCAATGAAAAAGGCATTAGTCCGGACAAAAAAGAACCAAAAAATCACCGAATATCAAACTATTCTGTTGATGACCTTCCAAAATTTGATGAAAAAGGTGAATGGCTGTTTGACCGTAAGCGCGGATGGGATCTTGCTGATAAACTTGAAACACCTGAAGAAGCAAGAGAAAGGGCGAAAAACAAGCAAGCTTGAATTACGCCTGCAAACGGCTACACTATTATAATAACAATTAGAATGAGTTACTCGGGGAGGGTAAATTGAGTTCAGAGAATGTTCAAATCGGGGAGCAAAAATCATTGGCGTATGCATGGGGCGTCGCTATATGCCTTTCTCTTGGTTATGCGCTTTCTTTTCTTGATCGCGAACTTCTATCAATGGTCATTACACCGGTGAAAGAAAGCTTCGGACTGTCGGATTTCCAGGTAAGTTTGCTTCTTGGTCCCGCTTTCGCGATTTTTTACACCGTAATGGGCGTACCCCTCGGTTGGGCTGCTGATCGGTATAACCGAACAAAATTAGTTGCTGCAGGTATAGCACTTTGGAGTGTGATGACGGCTTTTTGCGGACTTTCCGCCAATTTCATCCAAATTTTTATTGCACGGATCGGGGTTGGTGTCGGCGAAGCGGTACTTACGCCCAGCTCCGTTTCATTACTATCTGATTATTTTCCGAAAAACAAATTGCCAATGGCGCTGAGTATTTATTCAATCGGCCTTTTTATCGGGGCTGGAATGGCAGGTATCGGGGGCGGAATTGTGCTGGGCGTGCTTAGGGACGTCACGTGGACATTGCCGTTTTTTGGCACGCTTGAATACTGGCAGATCGTGTTTTTGATTGCGGCAACACCAGGGATATTACTGGCGGTCATTATCTTGTCAATCAGGGAGCCAATAAGAAAAGAAATGGCGGTCGACGAGGCCGGTGTAGAGCAAACGGCTTCTTTTTCGATGGCATTTTCATATATGTGGGAAAGAAAAAAAATGTTCCTGTGCCTATTCATCGGCGGTTCAATGGTGGCCATCATTCAGTACCAGGCTTATTGGTATCCGGAACATTTCATGCGAAATTGGGATTGGACACCAGCGCAGGCTGGCCCGGCTGTTGGAACGCCAACCATTTTCGGCGGCATTGCCGGACTACTTTTAGGCGGCTATTACATGTCGCACCAATCAAAAATCGGTAATAAGGATGTTGCCTTAAAACTCGCTTTTCTTAGTGCCATTGGTATTGGCATCCCGGCGGTGATTATGCCGCTCCTTTCCAGTTCATCCATGGCGATTGCCGGAGTGACTATGGTCAAATTCTTTGTTGCAATGCCCTTGATCGCTGGCACCACGGCAATACGCATGGCGGTTCCCAATCAAATGCGTGGTCAATTCACCGCCATGTATTTTGTTGCCGTGGGGCTTGTCGGCGCCACTTTAGGTCCGGTCATGCCGGGGTATATAAACACTTATATATTTGGCGAAGGAACAGGCACGCTTGGCTATGCTCTCGCCATCTCTGCGGCGATGACGCTGCCTTTCAGCACAACCCTGCTTTGGATTAGCTGGGGCGAATATAAAAAACACGTCTTTAATGATGCATAAGCATGGGAGAAACCAGTGAGTGAAGAAGTAATCAAAAGCAGTGAGGAAAAATTAGATCATAGCATTGGTTATGCCTGGTTCATCACCATAGTTCTAATGATGTGTTACACCTTTTCTATGCTTGACCGGGAAATCATTTCTCTTCTGGTTGAACCCATAAAAGCTGCATTTAACATCACCGATTTCGAAATGGGTCTTCTTATGGGGCCGGCCTTCAGCCTGTTCTATACGGTGATGGGCATTCCGCTCGGCTGGGCGGCGGACCGCTATAACAGAAAAAACCTGATTGCGGCTGGCATAACCATCTGGAGCCTGATGACGGCCCTTTGTGGTCTGGCCGGAAGCTTCATTCAACTGTTTATAAACCGAATTGGCGTTGGGGTTGGTGAAGCAACCTTAACGCCCGGCGCATCATCATTACTTGCTGATCTTTTTCCGAAAGACAAATTGCCAATGGCCACAAGTGTTTATTCACTGGGTGTCTTTATCGGCTCAAGCCTTGCGATGATCGGCGGCGGCATACTGCTTTCACAGATTAAGGGCATGACTGTTACATGGCCCCTTGTCGGTACACTTGAATACTGGCAGCTCACTTTTGTCATTGTCGGGCTTCCCGGATTAATTATCGCATTACTTGTGTATCAGATTGTTGAGCCACACCGAAAAGGGCTCGCCCTGGATGCTGATGGCAACGTGGAAAAAGTTTCACTGGTGAATGCGTTTAACTATATGATTGCAAATAAGAAACTTTTTCTGAACTTCTTCCTTGGCGGATCGATCATTGCGACGATTGGTTATCACTCAGCCTGGTATCCAACCCTCTTTATTCGTACGTGGGGGTGGTCAGAACAGAAAGCTGCTTTTGCGACCGGCTTCCCGTCACTGATCGGCGGTGTAACCGGCCTTGTTTTAGGTGGCATCATCATGGGAAAACTAATTAAAAAGGGACGGCAGGATGCGGCATTACTTATCGCTTTTGTCGCCGCATTGGGTATCGGCATACCGGCCGTCACGATGCCCCTTATGCCATCCGGCATTCTTGCGGCAACAGTCATGATCGTCGCGAAACTGTTTGTCGGCATACCGCTTATTTCAGGAATTGCAATGATCAGAATGTCTGTGCCAAACCAGATGCGAGGGCAATTTACAGCGTTGTATTTTGTTTTTATCGGTATTGTTGCAACCGGCGTCGGTCCCGTAATCCCGGGATTTTTCACAACATTTCTATTCAACGAAAATACTGAAATGATCCGTTATTCACTGTCCATTTCCGCCGGCATTGTTGTTCCCGTTGGTGCTACAATGATCTGGTTCGGATGGCAGGAATATAAAAAGGTTGTTTACGCACAGGATATTTAAGAAGTCTTTATTCCCTGCTGCTTGGCATAAATGTATCAAGCACGAAATTCTTCACCTGACCGCTGGACACACGGTACCTGTTCATAAACACAATGACTGATGTTTCATGATCAATATATCTGCCGAAATAAGCAACGAAACCGGCGACCTGCCCGCTATGTCCAATGACCTTTAACCCCCGATCAGGCGTGACCCGCCAACCAAGAGCATATCCCGTATCCTGCCCATCCGGAAGGATAGCTGATGTCCACATAACCTTCTTTGAGCTTTCAGAAAGAATATCCGTACCATAAAGCGCAGCATCCCATTTAGCCATATCTGCCGCCGTTGACAAAAGCCCTCCAGCACCAAGTGTCGACGATGTTTCTGTAGCATTGCGGTTGATAAGTTCGCCGCGCTTGTTTACCCAGTATCCTTCTGCACGATTTTTGATGATCGCTTCCGGATCAGCAAAGCGCGTTTCTGTCATGCCAAGGGGATCAAATATCCTTCTTTTTAGCACTTTTCCTAGTGGTTGTCCGTCAATGCGTTCCACAATCATACTGGCCAGATAATAACCCGTGTTGGAATAATACCATCCGGTGCCGGGTTCGAAATCCATCGGGCGACCGGCAGCGATTTTAATCACGTCTTCCGGCGTTACACGATGACGGTATATATCATAGGTAAATATCTCCTCATAATCGGGAATGCCGGATGTATGATTTAATAGCTGCTTGACGGTAACACCGACCCATTCACTGGGAAGCTCGGGGAGATACTTGTGGATCGGATCATCAAGGTTTAGTTTTCCTTCCTCCACCTGCATCAATGCTGCGGTCGAGACGAATTCCTTGCTGATGGACCCAATTTCAAAACGCGTGTTGGCGTTTACCGGAACATCCAGTTCCACATTTGCATCACCGTAAGTACGCAGTTCAAGAATTTCCCCTTTACTTGCAACCGCAATAAGCGCACCGGGAATATTATTGTCAGTCATATATTTCCTGATTTTCCCATCCATTGCGGCCAAAGCGTCGTTATCTGGTGAAATGAATTGCGCATGTGCATTAACCGCCAGCAGGATCGAAAAAAATGATAAAAGAATAATTTTCATAAAAACCTCTGATTATTTTGGATGATTATTTTTGAACGAATTTCAGTATTTCTTTTGCTTTTGTTTCATCGTCCACCACTACATCCTCCGGCGGGACATTAACGCCTCGCTGACAGGCAGGACGCGCTTCCATATCCGCCATCCAGCGTTGAAGATGATCAAGCCCATCAATTGAAATGCCGCCCCATTCATATCCCCTGACCCAGCACCAGTTGGCAATATCGGCAATTGAATAATCATCCGCCAAATATTCGTTATGCGCCAAATGTCCATCAAGCACTTCAAAAAGCCTGCGGCTTTCATTTTGATATCGGTCGATCGCGGGTTGATATTTTTCCGGAAAATATCGAAAAAATACATTGGCCTGTCCCATCATCGGGCCAACGCCGCCCATCTGAAACATCAGCCACTGAATAACCCGGCTTCGTGCCTTTTCTTCGGTTGGAAGAAGTTTTCCGGCCTTCTCCGCCAGATACATCATAATCGCCCCGCTTTCAAAAACGGGAAAATCATCATTATCCCGATCAATAATTGCCGGGATACGGCCATTCGGGTTGATTTTTAAGAACCAGGCTTCTTTCTGTTCATTTTCCATCAGTTTAAGATTATGGACATTATAGTCCATGCCCAGTTCTTCCAACGTAACAGACGCTTTGAAGCCATTGGGTGTTCTTGCTGTATAAAGATCAATCATATTATTACCTTGTGGTCGTAAGATAGGCGCACGCTATCATACTATTTATCTATTTTGAACCCTGTCCTTTCTGACGGGACAAAGAAATCCGTTTTTAGTTCTCTTTAACAAATTCCCTCATTTCACGGGTCATTTTCTCTAACGAAGGCCCGTGGATATAAATCATGTGCCCAACTTCAAAATAACTCATTTTAACCCGCGATTTATCAAAACCATATTGGTTAAATGTCATTTCCGTACCATGGAACGGTGTCGCCATATCATAGTAGCCGTTGGTCACATAAATTCGCAGGTCCTTATTTTCCGCCTGCCCCTGGGCGAGCAATGGCGCAACATTGGTGCTGTTGCGCCCCTCAGGCCATTTCCAACGCCCAATACCGCCGAGGATATTATACTCCCGGTGTATACCGCTCACGCCCAAGTCATTGGCCATATAATGCATAATTCCCGCTGTATAAGCGGCGTCAATCGCCGCCGATGACGGGTCGTAGGAATAGGTTCTGTTGTTCCCTTCGCGTTCATTAATGGTAAAACGGCCATCAAGCCGTCCAACCGCCTTTCTTTGATCACGCATTACCTCGCTGCGGTAAAGCGCCGCCGTCACCTTTAAATCTGCCCGATCAATATAGTCTTTTGAGAGACCTGTATAAGCGTGAAGCTTATCAACAATTTTTTGCCTATCCGCCGCGGGCAGGCTATCCCCTTTTAAAAGGGCCGGTGCATATTCATTGATGGTAAATGCACGCACCTCACCAAGAAGATCTTCTATATTATCCGGGCGGTTGGGTATCAGGTTATGATACCAGCTTGTTGCGGCCATCGTCGGCAGATAACTAAGATAGCCGTAGATATGGGAATTGTCGGTTTTTTCATAATTAAAATCCAGGATCGAAGAAATCAGGATAACACCATTAAATGCGATGTCCGTCCACCCACCTTCCAGTTCGCCGATAAGCGCTGCGGCACGGGTCGTCCCATAACTTTCCCCCGCAAGATATTTTGGTGATTGCCAGCGATTATTCTCTGTAAGCCATCTGTAAATAAAACTGCCGACGGATTTCGCGTCTTCTTCCACACCCCAGACATCATCACCGTCGGAATCACCCAGCGTCCGTGAATACCCGACACCAATCGGATCAATAATCACCATATCGGTAACATCAAGAAGGCTCATGGGATTATCATCAAGTCGGAAAGGCGCAGCGCCGTCGTCCGTTGCATTGTCGTCAAGAACCACCCTTTTGGGACCGAAAACACCCATATGAAGCCAAACTGATGATGAACCCGGTCCCCCGTTAAAAATGAATGTCACGGGACGGTTTTCGCCCGCACCGCTATCGGTGCGAACGTAAGAAACATTCCACATAAGCCCCGTAACTTCATCCGTTTTTTCATCGCGCATCAGCGTTTCGCTGGCCGTCGCCGTATAAGAAACATTCTCGCCATTGATACGTGCCTGATGTTCGGTCACAAACCGGGCGGGGTTTTCCGGAATTGGCATATTTTGCGACTGCTTTCGCTCCCCATGTTCCTGGGCAAATGTCATCAAAACCGATGTTAAAAATATTAATAAAACAGATGTTATGCGAATTATGTTTTTCACAGTTTTTCCCCTCCATATTCTATCAGCTGAAAACAGTTTACAGTTCCGTAACGCTGCTGTCACTTTCTTTCAATATTAGAAGCATCGGCATAAGTAGGCACATTTTTTCACCTGCGAAATTTTTGCAGCGTTCACAGCCATCCTGATATATCACCATCGCAAAAAAACAAGCCTTTCTACCACCCTATTCTTGGCACATTTCTTGCATTTTATTGTGAAAAGATAAAAGGATAATAATAATGATTACCCATATTGCGAATGTATTTGATCCAGCCCACTTTGGTTACAAACCACAACAAAATACTTCTGCTCCTCACCAAGTAACAAATGATGTAAGTGGCAGAAAAATTGAAGATAAGATTGATTTATCGATTGAAGCCAGACAGACACTTGAAGAAAGAAGACAAGCCCAGAAAGAGGAGCAGAACCGCCTTACCGAAGAGATACTGGACAAAGGTTTTCGCGGATGGGCAGAAGAATATCATAGAGAAAAAATAGAAGCAGAGGTGCGCGCCCAGGTTCTGAAGTCATTTGGGTATGATGAAGAAAGTTATTCAAAACTGGAAACAGAGGTCCAACAAAGAATTGAAGAAATCATCAGTGCTAAAATACGTGAGAAAATTCAACAGGAAGTAGCTAAAAACATAGAAGAGGAAAATTCCGCTTCTGATACAAAGCTTTAGTCTACTGTCTTTTGATATCCGCTACGACCTCGACCAAGTCGGCAATTAAACAGTTTCCGTCACTTTTTTCAGGTAAGGCGGTTCATCAGGGTTCAACCCTTTTAAACGCTCGAGATTTTCGATAAAAATATAATAGCTGACGATCAGTAATATGGGATCAATTAACGGATGTCCTGCCGATATGAAAGGGAGTTTTACGGCATTGACATTTTTATCTGTCGTCACAAATATTCTGGCGCCTTGTCTTGCCAGATGATCACAGGCTTCAATAATTGAGCGTTCTGATGCATCCCCAACCGGTAAGGCCAACACGGTAAAACCTTTATCAACAATCGATTTAGGACCGTGCATAACTTCAGCAGAACTATAAGCTTCTGCATGAACCTGACAAACTTCCTTAAATTTATCGAATAATGAAATCAGAAAGCTACCGAATTAATCAAGAGTGGTTTTGTACCTGATCATGGCAATTGTGCCGACCGCAACCATAATAACACCTAATGGCCAGAACGACGCGAATAAATCCCCACTGTCCGCGCCCTTTAACATGATCCCGCGCATCAATCGCATAAAATGGGTAGCAGGGAGCGCTTCGCCAATATATTGAGCCCATCTCGGCATTCCAAGAAATGGAAATAGAAAACCCGAAAGCAGGATTTGCGGCAAAAGCATAAAGAATGTCATCTGAAGCGCTTGCATCTGCGTTTCTGCAATTGATGAAAAGAAGAAACCGATAAGTAAATTTACAACAATATAAAGTGTCACAGCAGCAAACAGCACCAGATACGACCCCGCCATGGGGATATCAAAAACAAATTGCGACGCGACTAGCACAACACAAGTCTGCACATAACCGATAATAACATAGGGGGAAACCTTCCCAACCATCATTTCGAGCGGCTTGATCGGCATAGCAAGAAGGTTTTCCATCGTGCCACGTTCTTTTTCACGGGTAATTGCAACAGCCGTAATCATGGTCATAGTCATGGCAATGATGATGCCCAGAAGCCCGGGAATAATATTATACTGTGTAATACCCGCCGGGTTATATCTTTTATGTAAAACAACATCAACGGGTGGTGGCGCCTGTGCCAAATGCGATAAACTACCCGACAAATCGCGCACTAACCCCGCCTCAACGATTTGTTTCATTGAATTAACAGCCCCCGATGAAGCCGACGGATCGGTCGCATCCGCTACCAGAAGAACCTGTGGTTTATCCCCCCGCACGAGGTCTCTGCCGAAATTTTCCGGGATGATGAAAATAAAACTGACTTCCCCTTCCCGGATTAGCCGCTCCGCTTCCTGATCAGTCGCCGGCCTTTTAATAATATCCATGAATGTGGAATTTTCCGCGGCATAAACAATTGAACGTGAAAAGGATGAATGATCCCTGTCTATTAATGCGGTCGGAAGATGCCTGGGATCTGAATTGATTGCAAATCCAAACAAAATAAGCTGCATTATCGGCACACCCACCATCATGGCAAATGTGGTTCGGTCCCGCCGCATTTGGACGAACTCCTTGAGAAGCACCGCTTTGACACGGGCGAATGAAAATAATCTCATTGAAAATTATCCTCCGATCCGGTCATCAGGTGAATAAAGACTTCTTCAAGACCCGGTTTTTTCTCGGACCACGTCAATAACGGGTTATCAAAGTATGGCTCAATCGCAGTTCTTAACTTGTCTTTATCCAGCCCACTAACATGCAGTGCGGTACCGAAGCGTGCAACGTCGCCAACACCATCGGCGCCGGCAAGTTTTTTTGAAAGATCGGACAATCCAATACCCTCCACACGCCACGTATGAAGCCCCACCTGATCCACAAGTTCATCCGACCTGGCATCAATAAGCTTCTTTCCGTAAGCGATATAGGCAATATAGTCACATTGTACCGCTTCATCCATATAATGGGTGGATACCAGAATTGTGACACCCCGATCCGCCAGAACATGAATTGAATCCCAGAATTCACGGCGCGCTTTCGGGTCCACTCCCGCTGTTGGCTCGTCAAGTAACAACAGATCCGGATCATGAAGCATACAGGCTGCGAGTGAAAGCCGCTGTTTCCAGCCACCTGATAGTGAACCCGCGAGTTGACGCGCACGCGCGCTTAACCCCAATTCTTCGAGCGCTTCGTCAACCTTTTCTTTGCGGTTGCTGACCTGATACATGCGTGCAACAAATTCAAGATTTTCCCGAATGGTAAGATCAGCCCAAAGTGAAAATTTCTGCGTCATATATCCGACACGTTTTTTTATTTCCGATGACTGCTCAACAACATCAAAACCGAGGCAGGTGCCGCTACCCGCATTGGGAATGAGAAGCCCGCACACCATTCGTATCGTGGTTGTCTTTCCGGATCCGTTTGGGCCAAGAAAACCATAAACGGCACCCTTCGGCACCTGAAGATCGAAGTTATCGACTACGGTCTTATCGCCATATTTCTTGGTAAGGCCCCGTACATCAATCACTGTTTCGACAGCACTCATTGTAATGTCACTCCCACAGGCTGGCCATCCAGGAATTTTTCCGGATCATCCGGCATTGCTTCAATCATGTAGACCAGTTTCTCACGACTATTATCGGAAAAAATAACCGGCGGTGTAAATTCCGCCTGATCCGAAATAAAGATAATTTCACCGCCGAGATTCGTATCACAACCATCACAGGAGAAAACAACACGACCACCGTGATGAACTTGGGGAAGAACGGCTTCCGCTACGAAAAAGCGGATGCGCTTCTGATCCGGTGGCAATAATGCAAGAACTGGCTGTGTAGGACCCGCCACTTCACCGACCCGACGATATATTGTTTCTATTCGGCCCGAAACAGGTGCCAAAACACTTCGGTCACGAAGTTCCGTCTGCGCGCCAATTATTGCCGATTTGCGTGCCTCCACTTCTCGTCGGGCAGCGTCGATAACATCGGGACGTGCCGGAAGCTGCACAATCGCCAGTCGCGACTGCGCTTCTGTGACGCGCGCGCGGCTGGCGTCAAGCGCCGCCCGGTCCTGATCCAGTTTCGCGGTTGAGGCCACACCACGCTCCACCAAATTTTTCGTACGTTCATAATTCTGCTGCGCCAAAACATAAGCGGCTTCTGCTTCGCGTAAAGCTTCTTCTGCCGCCCGTATTTCTTCGGGACGCCCTCCCTTCTGCAAATTCAATAATTGCGCCTCCGCCGCGGCGCTGCCGGCAATTGCTTCATCCAGTTGCGCTTGTGCACGTTCACTATCCACGGCGAACAACAAGACACCCGCCTGAACCTTATCACCCTCTTTTACATTCAGCCCCGTTACAATTCCCGCAGACCTTGGGGCAAGATTTAACTGCTTACCTTCCACATAGCCTTGTAATGTATTGTCCAGCGCCTCTTCACCACAGGAAACAAGCAACAGGGCAAGGGCTATCATTAAAATTTTCTGTATCATTTCGGCTCCTTCGACACTTTTATGCCGTTTAGATAAATATCGAGATGGTCATCCATTAATTTGCCCATTGAAATTTTTGGGTCACCCTTTCGGGCAAAAACACCATTCCATATCACCTGCATAATAAAAGTGCCGATTAACGAACGAATGGCATGATAAGTTTTCACAGGGCGAAATTCGCCGGTTCTGATTCCCTTGTTTATCACCATCTCTAGCGCCCCAAGCGCCATATTTATCACTTCATCACGATAGAAATTTACCAGTTCCGGGAAATTACCGGCCTCCGAAATGATGAGTAATGGCATTGATTGCACTTTTTCATCATCAAGGCGCGAACTAAGTACATTTAACATCGCACGCAAAATTTGCTCGGCACTTTTATTTTCCGCTTCGCTGGACAAAATCGTTGCCATGTTTTTCATATTTTCCGCGAGCGGCACGACAGTGCGCTTAACCAGTTCTTTAAGCATTTCTTCTTTACTTGAGAAATAAAGATAGACAGTCCCTTTTGATAACCCGGCGTGCTTTGCAATATCCTCTATACGCGCCGCCGCAAAACCACGCGCGCGAAATTCCCGCAATGCACCATCAAGAATGTCATCTGGGCGCCGCTCAGGTTTTCTCCGCCATTTGGGTTGATCTTCTGTTTCTTTAATTAAGTCCTGCATGAGAATCAATTTTCCATTTTATGTATTAATAAATAACCAGTCATTTATTAATATTCAAGAAAATTCATATTATCACTTTGAATTCAGGTAATTTGAGTCGCTTTCACAATCGAAATAAAATATCGTTTTGATTTAAATTATCATGCCAGACTAAGCACTGCTTTCACCAGCGGGCTAAAGGGAATAAAAATGAAACTCATATTGACTATTTTAACGGCCACTCTACTCGTCAGCTGTTCAGACGGACAAAACAGTCAGGAAACCCGAACCGGTTTCGATCTCAAGGCCAAACTTACCTCGTTGGTCGAGGACCCCGAAACCGCGCCAACTGAAATCTCCGGCCTGGAAATGGTGTTGATTAAAAACGGCGAGATCGTATTTGAACACGCCGCCGGAGCGGCCAGAAGGCTGGAAGGCGCTAATGTCCCCCTTACCACTGACCATAAAGTTCGCATCGCATCTATCTCCAAATTCATTTTGACCATGGCATTTATGTCACTTGTTGAAGAAGGGAAAGTTGATCTGGATGAAGACATTTCCACCTATCTGGGGTTTGAACTGCGAAACCCCAACTTCCCCGATCGTATCATTACAGCCAGACAGGTGCTTGCTCATATTTCGTCAATCAGGGACGGTAGCCATTATTTCATGGGGCTGAATGGCAACTTCAGGGACTTCTTCCGCCTCGGAAATGATGAACAAAGTGAGTATCATTATGAAAAAGGAGCGCATTTTGCCTCCGGCGACAACCAAGGTCCCGGTGATTATTTCACCTATTCCAATCTGAACTTTGGGATAATATCGGGTATCGTTGAAAATGTTTCCGGCAAACGAATGGATCTGTTTGTAAAAGAGCAATTATTCGACCCGCTTGGGCTTAAGTCAACATTCAGTGTATGCACCCTTTGGGAAAATAATTTTTCATCGCTTGCAACACTTTACCGGCGTGGTGATGGGGGCGTCACCTGGAATCCCGATGGACCCTGGATCGAACAGGTGGATGGTGACCCTGTCGGTTGTTATTACGAAAGTGAAAGCTACGCGCGCGGTGAAAAACCGGACTTAAGCCCACTTGAAAATTACCAGACAGGAAAAAACCCTACTTTATTTTCACCTCAAGGCGGCCTTCGTGCATCGGCAAAAGATCTGGCTGTATTAATGCAGCTTTTGATGCAGGGTGGCAGGTGGGGGACAGACCGGATCATGGCAAAATCATCAATAGATCAAATGATGACGCCTGTCTGGAATTATGATAGCAAACTCGGGAACGGCCATACGGGGGGCGAATCGTCCCCCGACGATCCGGATACCGCTGGCATGATGACCACTTACGGGCTTTCCACACATATTATTGATCTGAAAGATTGGGGCCTTTCCGATGAAAGCAGGAAGTTTTATGGACATCTGGGCTCCGCCTATGGATTACAGGGGCAATTCTGGTTCGACCCGCTCACTAACGACGGTATTATTGTTCTTGTTACAGGACTCGGCGATGACCCAACCAAAGCCAAGGCCAGCATTCCACTTCTGGCAATCGAAGAAGCGGTATTAAGGCTTGGATTAAAAGGACTTGATGCGCCTTTAGTTATATCTGGAGTTATATCTGGCCTGTAAAAAAATAAATTGGGTTTACATACCAACGCGTTTTTGCCTCATCAGATTTTCATTGGATTGGGCGGGTATATTACGCCCTCTTTCCATACCAACACTATTGTCCATATCAAAAACATCATCAATCGGTATTTGAAGCCCATTGGCAATATGGTTTGTTTTGGCCGCAAGTGAAACGATCGTCATGATTTCCCCGTACTGCTTATCAGTCATTCCTTTAGCACGTGCTGCTGCGGTGTGTGAGTGGACACAATAAGCGCAGCTATTTGCGATTGAAACCGCAAGATAAATCAGCTCTTTTGTCAGTGGGTCAAGTGAGCTTGGCTTTGCCATTACGCGTTTTACGTCCGCCCAGGTACGTTCCAGCAGATCTTCATCAAAGGCGATATAGTGCCACATGTTGTTGACAAAATTTGACTTTCTTGTTTTTCGAATATCGTCAAATACGGCCTTAACCCTTGGGTTATCTTCTATATTTTCTGCAGGTTTCATTGTTGACATAACTGGATCTCACTCTGTAACTTTCGTTCAAAGAAGACCTTATCTTGAAATGTTTAATTATTGGTTTAAATTCTGTTGAAAACAGATCTAATTTGATCAAAAAAATATTTATAACCCGCTAAAACATACTGTTATTTTCTGTCATAAAAGTATAATTTTAATGTAATAAATTTGTAACATACATCACATAAAAGCATAATAATTCTGTAACAATTTATTTTAAGTCACATAAATTATTTATTTTTTAATCTGAAGGAACCCTGATGTCCGCATCCAAACAAATCCTCGCAACACTCGGTACAACCGTGCTCCTTGCATCCACATCCGTTACTCACGCTCAAGACTTCAATGTTACCTGGAAAGGGGCGCCGGAAATCGCGAGCGCCGATGGCAACTTCAAAATTAAAATTAGAGGTCGCCTGTTTACCGATTGGGCAACTGTGTCCGACAACAGCGGCAAAGCAGTCGATGCGACGGAATTTCGCGCTGCACGCCTTGGCGTCGAAGGTGTCGTTATGAAGGACGTGAAATATAAGCTTGAACTTGATTTCGCAGGAAATCAAACAAATATCACGGATGCAACAATGGAACTCGCGCTTAAACCGGTATCCGTTGTAATCGGGCAATTCAAAACACCAACATCCCTTGAAGAGCAGACGTCAAGCCGCTTTACAACATTTCTGGAACGTGGCAGCTTTACGGATGCATTCAGTCTCAGCCGTCAGGTGGGTATTGCCGCCAATTACAATCAGGATAATGTGACATTTAAAGCCGGTGTGTTTCAGGGCAACGCCAACGGCGGCAGCGGAACCATACAGGGTCGCACCTATGCAGGGCGGGTTACATTCGCGCCGCAAATCGGTAACGATGATGGATTTATCCATATTGGTGCTTCCGCCTTTCACCGCAAAAATGATGACGGCGATCTGACAATCAGATACCGCCAACGTCCACATCATCATTTGGCGGACAGATATGTAAACACGGATCAGTTTCCATCAGACTCAGACACCTTCTTCGGTGTCGAACTTGCTGGCGTAATGGGGCCGTTATCAGCACAAGCCGAATGGGGTTGGATGAAAGCAAGCGGCATTAATGGTGGCATGGATGCGAAATTCAATGGTGGCTATGTCGACGTAAGTTACATCATCACCGGCGAAAGCCGCGGTTACAAGGGGGGTACATTTGACCGTATCAAGGTAAACAACCCTGTCTTCGGCGGTGGAACCGGTGCGTGGCAGGTCGCGGCCCGTTATGATGTTATCGACCTAACCGATACGAATGCAGCAATAATTGGCGGCAAACAGACCAGCTATATATTCGGTGTAAACTGGCTGCTGAATAATTACTCGCGTATCATGGCAAACTATTCCCGTTCCGATATCGATGGTGGTGTAAATGATGGGGAGGAGATCGACACATTCGGTGTCCGCTTTGCCGTCGACTGGTAGAAAAAACTAAGAATATGATAACGAAAGGCAGAATGTACATTCTGCCTTTTTTTGTTACAAATCAATATGTTACGATTCACTGTAACAAAAGCTTCATATAACTGTCACATTAACGCAATGTAATTTTACTACCTTTGCCTTAACGCAAAAAAGAGTGATTCTTTTTTAAAAACTAGGTTTATTTTAGAAATTATCCACGGAGAAAATATAATGTACAAAAAACCTACTACAGCCCTGATCGGTATTGGCATGATTGGCCTTTCCATGGTCAGCACTGCCGAAGCACGTGATCAAATTCGTATTGTAGGTTCTTCTACAGTCTTTCCATTTTCAACAGCAGTTGCCGAAGAATTTGGACGGTCCACCGCTTTTAAAACACCCGTTGTTGAAAGCACCGGTTCCGGCGGCGGCCTCAAGCTGTTCTGCGCCGGGGTTGGCGAAGGGCATCCCGACATAACAAACGCTTCCCGCGCCATTAAAAGCTCGGAAATAGACCTCTGCGCTCAAAATGGTGTAAACGAAATTATTGAAGTTAAAGTAGGGTATGATGGCATTGTCCTCGCCAATTCGAAAGAAGCCCCGCAGTTAAACTTCAAATTGCGGGATATCTGGCTTGCGCTGGCTAAAGATGTGGTTGTGAACGGCGAGATCATGGCCAACCCATATAAAAACTGGAATGAAATAAACCCGGCACTACCAAATAAGAAAATCGAAGTGCTTGGCCCTCCCCCGACTTCAGGAACACGCGATGCATTTGCTGAACTGGCTCTTGAAGGCGGTTGTCAGGCCTTCCCGGAAATATTGGCAATCGAAGAAGAAGATGGTGACCGCTATACCGCACTTTGCCATACCATCCGTGAAGATGGTGCCTACATTGAAGCTGGCGAAAACGATAACCTTATCGTTGGCAAACTACAGGCAAACCCTGATGCTGTAGGTGTGTTTGGTTACAGCTTCCTGGAAGAAAACAGCGACGTAATCCAGGGCAGCATTGTTGAGGGGTCATTACCCACTTTCGAAAATATTGCCGATAAAGTTTATAAAGTGTCCCGCTCACTATTCTTCTATGTGAAAAAAGCCCATGTGGGAGTCGTACCGGGCATTCGGGAATATCTTCGTGAATTTTTAAGTGATAAGGCAATGGGTGATTTTGGATACCTTGCCGAAAAGGGTCTTATTCCACTACCGAGTGATGAGCTTGCCAAAGTTAGGAACACAGCTGAAAACCTAATTCCCCTCAAAAAATGAAGATTTGGTGAAAGTTATATGAAAGGCCAGCGACAGGCTGGCCTTTCTTTTTTATTTATTCTATAGATTAAATATGCGATTCCCAAAAATGGTACCCAAATAGATGAGCGTTTTTTTATTGTTTGTAACACTGATCGTATTTCTGACTTGTTTCTATTATGTCGGAAAAAAACGATCTCTTTTGATGGTGAACGGTGACATCAGAAAATTACATTCATTGCCGGTTCATTATGGGTGGGCCGCGGGGGTAAACAGTTTCATACCTGGTTTCCTGGTTTTGTCTGTCTGGGCATTATTTGAAGGCACAATCCTGGATCATCTGCTAATTTTAAATCTCGGCGAGAAAGCGGCTGGTCTGGCACCGTTTGAGCTAAGCAATCTGCTTAATAATGTAAAATCGTTTTTTGTATCCGATAGCCCTGACGAAACCCTGCGCCAATATGCGCAATATTATGCATCAACATCCGAAAGACTCGCCTGGTCATTTTTCCTCGCAGCGATAGCAGCGAGTTCGTTATCAGGTTTTTTCACTTTGAAAAAAATGAAACCCGATGTGAATTCGCGCAATAATATTGAAAATATCATCAAATTCATCCTGATGAGCTTTTCAATTATCGCTATCGTGACAACAATCGGTATCGTCTTCTCACTTCTTTTCGAAAGCATTCGTTTTTTTGATCAGGTTTCAATTACAGAATTTGTATTCGGAACCAAATGGAGTCCTCAAACTGCAATAAGGATTGATCAGGTCGGAAGTTCAGGTGCCTTTGGGGCCGTGCCTCTTTTTATGGGCACCATGCTGATTACCGCAATCGCCATGATTATCGCGGGCCCTATTGGACTGCTTTCCGCCGTGTATATGGCTGAATTCTCAGATAAAAAGGTCCGTAAAATAGCAAAGCCACTTCTTGAAATTCTGGCGGGCATTCCGACAGTTGTTTATGGTTTTATCGCCGCCCTTGTGGTCGCACCATTCATCAGAAACACAGGGGAGCTGATCGGCCTTGAAATCGCATCCGAAAGCGCGCTAGCAGCGGGTATCGTGATGGGGGTGATGATCATCCCGCTTATTTCATCATTGTCTGATGACGTGATCAGCGTTGTGCCGCAAAGCCTTCGTGAAGGATCACTGGGTCTTGGCGCAACGCAAACAGAAACCATCCTGAAAGTAATCCTGCCATCTGCGTTACCGGGTATCGTCGGTGCACTTCTGCTGGCGACATCCAGAGCAATTGGCGAAACGATGATTGTTGTGATGGCTGCAGGGATGGCCGCAAATTTAACCGTCAATCCACTTGAAGCCGTAACAACGGTAACGGTGCAAATTGTTGCACTACTCACCGGCGATCAGGAGTTCGCAAGCGCGAAGACTTTGTCCGCGTTTGCACTTGGACTAGCCCTTTTTGTCACAACACTCGCGCTGAATGCGGTTGCACTGATAATTGTAAGAAAGTACAGAGAACAATATGACTGATATTCCGGAAAATGATGTGCCACTGGCTAGAGTTGACTGGAATTCACCAGAACAATCAGCGCGCCTGAAAAAGCGCTATCGCACGGAAAAAATATTCAAGTCATTGGCAGTCCTCAGCCTTGCTACGGCGATTGCGGCTCTGATGGTTGTTATGGTCAGTATTTTCACAACAGGCATTAGCGGGTTTACAGAAACGCGAATTGAGCTTGATGTAACACTAGATGCCAATGTTGTCGGCGATATCGCAAATATGAGCCGCCCAGAACTTGAAACCCACATTGCGTCGATCAACGTCAATAATATACTGGTCCGTTCGCTGCAGGCAAAATTTCCCGACGTTACAAAAAGGGCTGATGTTTTTGCCTTGCTGAGGCTCTTTAGCGTCGGTGCGCAGAGCGATATTCGGAAGGTAATCCTTGATGATCCTACCCTTGTCGGGCAAACGGTTCCGATTTCCCTTCTTGCGGGGAGTGACGTTGATATGCTCATGAAAGGTAATATTTCCCGTGAAGTTGAGCAAGCAGACAGAAAAATCACCGACCAGCAATTGGCGTGGGTAGACCAATTCAATGAAGAAGGGAAAGTAGAGCAAGGCATTAATTGGACATTCTTCACATCAGGGGACAGCCGTGAACCGGAACTCGCCGGTATCTGGAGTGCTACTGTCGGATCATTCCTAACACTTCTAGTTACATTTTTGATCTCATTTCCGGTAGGGGTTGGATCTGCCATATATCTTGAGGAATTTGCACCCAAAAACAGATTTACGGACCTGATCGAAATTAACATCAATAATCTTGCTGCTGTACCATCGATCATATTTGGTCTATTGGGGCTCGCCATATTTATTAATTTCATTGAGCTGCCACGCTCCGCACCATTGGTTGGCGGACTTACGCTCGCGCTGATGACACTTCCAACAATTATCATCACCGCACGTGCGGCAATCAAGGCGGTTCCCCCGTCAATCAAGGAAGCAGCAATAGGGTTGGGCGCATCCCATATGCAAACAGTATTCCACCATGTGTTACCACTAAGCATGCCCGGCATTTTAACAGGGTCCATCATCGGCATGGCACAGGCGCTTGGCGAAACGGCCCCTCTACTGATGATTGGTATGGTGGCCTTTATTGTTGACACGCCCGGTGGTATATTGGAAGCGTCCACTGCGTTGCCGGTACAAGTATATTTATGGGCAGACAGTCCTGAACGCGGTTTTTTGGAAAAAACCTCAGCCGCGATTATGGTCCTGCTCGCATTTCTTATTATTATGAATGGCCTGGCCATTTGGTTAAGACAGAAGTTTGAAAAAAAATGGTGAATAAGATGAACGTACTTAATGTAAATGAGGGACAAACCACCTCTGTCCAGGAACCTGAGCCAAAGATGAAGGCCAAAAAAGTAAATGTATATTATGGCAACAATCATGCGCTGAAAGATATTGATCTTAATATCAACCCAAATGAGGTAACAGCGCTTATTGGTCCGTCCGGTTGTGGCAAATCTACATTTTTGCGTTGCCTGAACCGCATGAATGACACAATAGAAAGCTGCCGTGTTGAAGGCACAATTTTGCTCGACAACCAGAATATCAATGATAAGAAAATTGATGTCGTGCAACTTCGCGCACGCATCGGAATGGTTTTTCAAAAACCAAATCCCTTTCCGAAGTCAATTTACGATAATATTGCCTATGGGCCGCGCATCCACGGAATAGCGAACAACAGAGGTGATCTCGATGAAATTGTCCATTCAAGCCTTAAAAAAGCGGGCCTGTGGAAAGAAGTCCACGACAGACTTGATGCATCAGGGACATCGCTTTCGGGCGGGCAGCAGCAGCGTCTATGCATTGCGAGGACGATAGCCATTGAACCCGAAGTCATTTTAATGGATGAACCCTGTTCAGCACTTGACCCGATTGCCACTGCTATTATAGAAGAACTGATTGAAGACTTAAAAAGCAGATATGCTATCGTGATCGTTACCCATTCAATGCAGCAGGCAGCACGGATTTCGCAGAAAACAGCATTTTTCCATTTGGGTAAATTGATGGAGCATGGTGATACAGCAACGATATTTACCAATCCTACCCACGAAAAAACAAAAGATTACATCACCGGGCGTTACGGTTAATAGATAGGCAGATAAAATGACACGTTCACATATTGTAAGCTCATTCGACGAAGATCTAGAAGAGTTACGAGGTAAAATTGTTGAAATGGCGAACCTTGTCGCCAGACAATTTAAAGACGCGGAAACTGCGCTGGTTGAAAAAAACCTGAAATTGGCGACTGCAGTACGTGAAAATGATCAAATGGTAGATCAAATGGAGCAGGATATTGAAAAGACCGCCATAGAACTTATTGCAATCAGATCACCTTTGGCTGACGATCTTCGGGAAATTATATCTGCCATTAAAATCGGAAATGCGCTTGAGCGGATTGGCGATTATGCAAAAAACCTTTCAAAGCGCGTTGCTGTACTCAATGAAATTGATAATTTCGAAGCCAATAATTCTGTAATTTGCCAGATGATCGAAATTATAAACCTGATGAATAAGGATGTTATTGATGCCTATATGAACAAGGCATCAGAGAAGGCGATCTCCGTCTGGACCCGCGATATCGTTGTCGATAATCTTTACGATACTTTGTTCCGTGAGCTTCTCACTTATATGATGGAAAATCCGGAATATATTACACCTGCCACACATTTATTATTCGTCGCCAAAAACATTGAGCGCGCCGGGGACCATCTGACAAACATTGCGGAGCTGATTTATTATATTGTCGAAGGCGTCCCGCTTGAAATGGTAAGGCCAAAAGGCGACAACAGTAGCGAAGCAAATGTTGAGTTCTCCGGTTAAGATACCAATGTAATTGCAAGCGGTATTGTGACAACAGCAATAAGTGTCTGCAGTGATATAATCGCAGCCATTAAGGGCGCATCACCCCCCATTTGCTTGGCCAATGCGTAAGCCGTCGATGAAGTAGGCACGGATGCAAAAACAACCGCCGCTATCGTCATAACCTGTGAAAGTTCAAAATACCTCGCCAGCAGAAAAACGCTCAAAGGCAGAATTGCCATTTTTCCCACACAGGATATAAATGTCGGCAGCAGGAACTTTTTAGCTCCCACAAATAGCAAACCGGCACCAACACAAAGAAGTGCAACCGGAAGCGCGGCCTTACCGACAATAGCAGTAAAATCGCTTAGCACAGGAATATTGCCAATTCCGAGATAATTGAAATTTAACCCAAAATAGATCGCGACGATAAATGGATTTCTGATAATTTCCATTACGATACCTGATGTTACCCTTCCATTTTTTGACAACATTGAGGTCATCATAATGATTGTGGCAACATTTGAGAACGTAACCATGACCGCCACGGCAAGAGCACCAATTATTTCGCCCTGCTCGCCAAGAAGCTGACTGACGACAGCAAGGGCAACAAATGAATTGTGGCGCCCACCACCTTGTAACACAGAAGAAAGTGGTGCGGCATCCAGTCGTGATATCTTTCCAAAAACGTATGAGAATAATACTGCACTCAGATATCCCCCCACAAGAGCGACCGAAAAAGCCCCAATAGCTAATCCTTCAAGATTTATTGCTGACGTTTTGTTAAACAGCAAACACGGAAACAATACCCAATAGGTAAGCAAATTGACCCTATTCCAAAAATTGACATTCGAAATAAGAAAGTTTTTAAGAAGATATCCAAGCAATATAATCAGAAAAATAGGCGCTACGATGTAAACAAGATCAATCACAAACCTTTCCTCACATTAATACATATATTGCCAGCGGCATGATCGCGACAGCCATTAACGTCTGAAGCGATATCAATGTCGCCATGAGCGGCGCATCACCGCCCATTTGTTTCGATAGCGGGTAACTGGCTGCGCCGGTCGGTGAAATGGCGAATATCATCGCGGCAACTGTTAAGGTTTTTGGAAGCGCGAAATAAAGTGACAAAACATAAACGCTTAATGGGAAAACAATAAATTTCGCTGAACACGCAATTACGCATGGTTTCATTTTACCGCTTAAATCTTTTACTTTGAGACCTGCACCGACGCAAAGCAGGGCAATCGTCAACGTTGTTTCACCAACACT
This sequence comes from Alphaproteobacteria bacterium, assembly GCA_030428615.1. GTDB lineage: Bacteria > Pseudomonadota > Alphaproteobacteria > Sphingomonadales > Emcibacteraceae > Pseudemcibacter. Next base: position 218,915 of record JAUIDN010000003.1, read on the forward strand.
TAAAGTGAATTGATGTAAGATCGGAAGCTCCCCTAACCCCAGATTGTTAAAAAGCGCACCCAACATTATGGCAATGATAAACGGGTTTCGTTTCAAGTCCGCGAGAACGCCTATAACGCTATTGCCATTTTTCGACATCATGGCTGTCATCATGATATTGACGACGAGATTTGTAAAAGTCACCAATACCGCAATTATGATTGCGGCAATCATCGCACCTTCGTCACCATAAAGCTGCGTCACAATCGCAAGAGCAACAAACGCGTTATGCCTCCCGCCACCCTGTATGACGGATGTTGCGGACGCATTTGATAACCCCGATAGTCGGCTAAGCCAGTAGGAAAAAAACACGGCGGCCGAAAACCCCCCTATCAATGTTATCGCCAAGGGTGGAAATGCAAAGCTCGATAAATCAATTACAGACGTCTTGTTAAATAGCAGACAGGGAAATAGCACCCAATAGGCAAGTTTATTCAAATTTTCCCAGACTTCGTCCTCTTTTATCATATATTGCCGAAGAAGAGATCCCAGCAATATTACCAGAAAAATTGGTGTTATCAGTAAAACAAGGCTTATCATCTTATTGTAATACACCAATCTGTTATGCCGCTCATCACGAAAATTTTATTCGTCTACAGACACACAGGTCTGGTACGATCTTCATACTTGATCATATTCAGTGTATAAAGGAAACTCATGATTATGCAAATGAGAATATTTGTACTTTTTTGCTCACTCCTGCTGACCACTATACCCGCATCGCTTGCTCAAATACCGGAAATCAAAACGGGTTCATTCACTATCAATGGAACGCTGGCGGACCTGTTGGGCGCAGATGCCGTGACAACATATGGAAATGTAATTGATCAACGAAAAACCATCACTTGGGAAGTAAACATTCCTGACGGTTATAATCCATCTGACCCGCCGGGCGTAATCGTCTATATAAGTCCGCAGAACTCGGTCAATATCCCATCCGGCTGGTTAAATGTTACGAATGAAAGAAACCTGATTTGGGTCGCCGCATTAAATTCGGGAAATAAGATACCAGCTAATGAACGAATACTGATGTCGCTATTGTCGCTGGAGGCGATCCAATCAAGTTACAAAATTAACCCCGACCGAATTTACGTATCAGGCCTTTCCGGCGGCGGAAGAGTTGCGAGCCTTGCCGCAACATATTATCCAAACATTTTTAAAGGAGCCTTATATAATTGTGGTGTAAATTTTTGGGACGGTATCAATGAAACGCAGATAGAACAAATCAAGCGAAACAGATTTGTTTTTATGACGGGCACTAAAGACTTTAATATGAACGATACGAAAAATGTATACGGCAAATATAAAAAAGCGGGTGTAGAGAATATCAAATTAATGGTTGTACGCCGTATGGGCCATGAAAACCCGAATAAAAACAGATTTGAACAGGCATTGAAATTTCTTGACCAAGTCAATCAGCGGTAAATATATTCTATAAACTCCGGCTTCCTGCGGGCTTTTGTCGCCTGCTCGAATGCATATGCTGCTTCAACTATCATGGCTTCGGAATATGCCCTGCCAACAAATGAAAGTGCGACTGGCAAGCCATGTATATACCCCATCGGCACCGTTATGGACGGATAACCACTAACCGCAGCGTATGATGATGTTCCCCCACCTGTCGGGTGATCACCGTTTATAACATCCTGACTGTTCGCCGGGTTTCTAGAAGGCATGACAATTAGGTCAAGATCATGAGTGTCCATCAACTGGTCAATTAATTTCTGCATCGCTACATGGCTGTTCTGTATTGCTTCAAGATATTCAGGATCCGTAAGTGGCCCCTTCTCTTCCGATCCGACAAATATTTCCTGCTTGAAATAGGGCATCTCCTCCGCGGCATTCAATTTATTAAATTCGATTAAATCCGCGAGCGTCCTGCTTTTTACCTTTTCCGGTGTACCGGCGAGATAGGCATTCAGATAATGCTTAAACTCGTAGCGAAGAACAAGTCCTTCGGCTTCTCCGATCCCCTCTTCATCGCCAAATTCAAGATCGTCAACAATTTCAGCACCCTGCCGCTGCAGGGCTAAAACACTTTTATCAAAAACAGCCCCAAGGTCACTATGCATCCTAAAGGGGCTGCGTATCACGCCAATTCGCTTACCCGATAATCCATCTGCCTTTAGATGCTCTGCATAGTTGGTTTTTTCAACGGGTTGTTCCAATGTTTTTGGGTCTTCCGGGTTCTGGCTGACCATCGCCGTGAGCAAATATGCCGCGTCAGCAACTGTGCGGGTCATCGGCCCCGCCGTATCCTGTGTTGCTGCAATGGGGATAATGCCGGTACGACTTACAAGTCCGACAGTCGGTTTGATACCGACAACACCGTTATATGCTGCGGGACACACAACGGAACCGTCCGTTTCCGTCCCTATTGTCACCGCTGCCATATTCGCCGCTGCAGCAGCACCCGATCCGGAACTCGAACCACATGTATTGGCCGTAAGCAGATATGGATTTCGCGTTTGACCACCAACACCACTCCAACCACTTGAGCTGTTGGTAGATCTGAAATTCGCCCACTCACTTAAATTTGCTTTACCCAGTATAATGGCACCCGCCTCACGCAATTTTGCCACCATCGGCGCGTCACTGGACGCATAATTATCTGTCAAGGCTAAAGAACCCGCGGTGGTCGGCATCGGATCCTTTGTATCAATATTATCTTTAAGCAATACTGGAACCCCATGCATTGGTCCCCTTGGACCATTTGCTGCCCGTTCGGCATCAAGGCCGGCAGCAATTTTGATGGCGTCAGGGTTAATCGCGATTACAGCGTTTAAATGCGGACCTTTTTTGTTTAGTGCCTCAATGCGCGATATATAAAGTTCCGTTACCTGAACGGCTGTGTATTTGCCACTGTCGTATGCATTGCCAAGCTCTGCTAGGGTAATCTCATCAAGTTCGAACTCATTGATGTTTGCTTCTTTTCGCGGAGTTTCTGCTTCCTGTTGCGACGCCTGTTCACATCCGATAAACAGCAAACACGATAGCGCCATTAATATAATTTTATTCATTCTCACTTTCCTTCGAAAAACTCTTTAAGCCCCTGATCATAAGGCGCTGTTATCATCCCGCTTTCTGTAATTATCCCGCTCACCAGTTTGGAAGGTGTAACGTCAAAGGCCGGATTGCGGGTTTGTGTCCCGTTTGCGGCCACCTGCGCACCAAAAACATGAATTATTTCGTCACCTTCCCGTTCTTCAATCGGAATATGATCGCCACTTTGAGTGTCCATATCAATAGTCGACGAAGGGCAGGCAACAAAAAACGGAATTTCATAATAATTGGCCAGTATCGCGATACCCAAAGTCCCTATTTTGTTCGCCACATCACCATTCGCCACCACCCTGTCGGTTCCTACAATGACCATATCGATATGACCCGACGCCATCATATGGGCCGCCATATTATCGGTTAGCAGGGTTACATCAATACCCGCTTTCGCAAGTTCCCATGACGTGAGCCGCGCCCCCTGCAAAAGGGGCCTTGTTTCATTGGCATAAACCTTGAATTTAACACCGTCTTCGTATGCCTTATACATGGGCGCCGTGGCGGTCCCCAATATTGATGTCGCCAGTGATCCCGCGTTGCAGTGGGTCATGATGCCCATGCCTTCCCTAATAAGCGGGGCACCGACTTCGGCAATCCCCTTACTCAGCGCCTTATCTTCTTCATGAATTCTTTTTGCTTCACCGATAAGCCTGTTATAAATTACCGCAGGATCATCCAAATCCGTCGCTTTAACGACTTTACTCATCCGGTTCATCGCCCAGCCTAAATTTACGGCAGTTGGTCGTGCACTGGTCAGGTATCCTGCCTTTTCTTCAACCAGTTGCGCAAATTCACCAATTGGCAGGTTGGTTTCATCTTTTAGGGCAACACACAATCCATAGGCCGCCGCAACGCCGATTGCCGGCGCACCACGAACTTTTAACATCTTTATTGATTGCCATACCTGTTCAACTGTTTCCTGCCTTTCCATGACCACATTGTGAGGCAATAATGTCTGATCAAGTAAATAGAGTTCATCATTTTTCCATTCAATGGAAAGGGGTACTGAATTTTCTAAAACACTATTATCAGGCAAAGTAATTATTCCTTAATGATGATCTCTTAATATCTTTTCTTAATCTAATATGTTCTTTACTATGAACGCAAATATAATGCTTTAAATTCGGGGCAAAAATTAAAATGTGCGGGATCGCAGGAATTATAAATTTATCAGGAGTTACTCCGCCAAAAGGCCTCCTGACTGAAATGACAAATATCATAGAGCACCGCGGGCCAGACGGAGCAGGAGATTACTTCTCCGGCGGTGTCGCTTTCGGCCACAGAAGACTTTCGATCATTGATATTGCCGGTGGGCATCAACCAATGGTCACGTCGGATGATCGCGTGTCCATTACATATAATGGGGAAATTTATAATTTCCCGGAGCTTCGCGAAGAACTCAAAGCGCTGGGCTACCAATTTAAGACAAGCAGCGATACGGAAGTCATATTACAAGCTTATCACGCGTGGGGCCCCAAAAGCGTTGAAAGAATCAGGGGCATGTTTGCTTACGCCATTCATGACAAGCAGAAAAACGAAGTCTTTATCGCCCGTGATCGTCTCGGTATTAAACCGTTATTTTACGCTCAGTTGGCAGACGATAATTTCGTTTTCGGGTCTGAATTAAAATCGCTGGTCTTACATCCCAACTTCAATAAAAAGCTTCGCAAGGAAAGCATCGAAGAATATTTTGCGCTGGGTTATGTTCCGGAGCCTCACACAATTTACCAGAACGTTATGAAGCTGGAGCCGGGCCACACTTTGCTGATCAATCTGAATTCAGGAAAAATAGAAAATAATCAATATTGGAATATTCACTTTAACGAAGATTATTCCGGTTCTTTCGAAGACGCCAAAAGGGAACTTGATCGGCGCGTGGAAGAAGCTGTAAGAATCCGCATGCGGGCGGATGTTCCGCTTGGCGCTTTCTTGTCCGGTGGCGTTGATTCTGGCGCTGTTGTCGCGAATATGGCCCGTAATAGCGAGGAAGCCGTCAACACATGCTCAATCGGCTTTGACGACGCGAAGTTTAATGAAGCAGATTACGCGAAGCAGGTCGCTGATCAATATAAAACCAACCATCAGACCAAAACCGTTGACCCTAACGATTATTCCCTGGTTGACGGCTTGATGGATTATTACGATGAACCCTACGCGGACAGTTCCGCTTTGCCCACTTTTCGGGTATGTGAACTCGCGCGCAAATGCGTAACCGTGGCTCTATCTGGTGATGGGGGAGACGAAAACCTTGCCGGGTACCGACGGTACAAACTTCACATGTTTGAAGAAAAAATGCGTGGTGTCTTCCCCGTTGCGTTCCGTAAGCCGGTGTTTGGTTTTCTGGGGACAGTTTATCCCAAGGCGGATTGGGCCCCACGGGTTTTCAGAGCAAAAACAACATTTCAGGGCCTGGCCCGTACAGACGTTGAAAGTTATTTCCACGGCGTTTCGATCTTTAAGCCGGAAATGCGCAACATGTTATTCAGTGGCTCAATGAAAAGTGATCTTCAGGATTATAGTGCGCTTGAAGTATTTAATAAACACGCCGAAGAAGCGCAAACAAACGATCCTTTGTCGCTGATTCAATATCTGGACATAAAAACTTATCTGCCGGGCGACATTCTGACCAAAGTAGATCGCGCATCAATGGCATATTCGCTCGAAGTGCGTGTTCCGCTTCTTGATCATGAACTTGTCGGCTGGATCGCATCATTGCCCTCACATTTCAAACTCAGAGGCGGCGAAGGAAAATATATATTCAAAAAGTCATTAGAAGGGCAGCTTTCCAACGACATTCTTTACCGCCCAAAAATGGGCTTTGGTGTCCCACTTGGAAGTTGGTTCAGAAATGAACTTCGGGATAAAATAAAAGAAACAGTCTTAAGCGAACGGATGCTTGACAGTGGATTTTTTGAACCATCCTACTTAGAAAGGCTGATAAAGGATCATCAATCCGGCAGGCGCGATTACAGTGCACCACTTTGGACGTTGATGATGTTTGATCAATTTTTATCAAGACACGGCTGATTATGGACGTTTTAACCATTACGACATTGTACCCAAACGCGCTTCAGCCGCGTCACGGGATTTTCGTAAGGAACCGACTTAGTGAGATGGATAAAATTGATGGATTCCACAGGAAAGTCATTGCCCCTGTCCCCCATTGTCCATTGATCGGACTTTTAAGCGACCGATTTAAACGTTATGAAAATATGCCGGATTATGAACTCAATGGTGGAATTGACGTCTATCATCCAAAATATTTTACACTGCCAGGCGTAAGTTTTTTTGATAACGCTTCTTCAATGGCAAAAGCGGTAAATGATACTATCGATAAATTAGAGGAGGACGCCTATAACTTTGATATTGTTGACGGACAATATCTTTACCCGGACGGTGTCGCCGCCTATAAGGTCGCAAAAAAATACAATAAACCACTGGTACTCACCGCGCGGGGAAGTGACGTAAACTACTGGATGACCCAAAGGCCTGCAAAATCAAAAATACTCGAATCCATCGACTATGCATCCAAGGTAATTTGTGTAAGTGAAGCCTTGAAAAATGAACTTATCAGGCATGGTGTCGATGAAACAAAATTGGTTGTGATTATCAATGGCGTGAATCCCGATTACTTTAATGAAGATATACCCGCAAACCCGTTACGCGAGGAGTATTTTCTAAGCGTTGGCAACCTTGTTCCCCTTAAGGGTCACCACATTACACTCAACGCACTCGCGGACCTCCACAAAAAAAGGCTCATCATTATTGGAGACGGCGAACAACGGCGTTCTCTTAAAAAACAGGCAAAGGATTTAGGTCTTCAGGGACGCGTTCAATTTATCAAGCATATTGATCAGGAAAAGCTCGCTGAATTTTATGCTGGTGCAACCGCAACAATCCTTATGTCAGAGATGGAAGGGATGCCAAATGTGGTGCTCGAAAGTCTGGCAACCGGTACACCCGTTATCGCGTGCGATGTCGGGGGAATAAGTGAAATCGTTAATGATAAAAATGGTATCCTGCTGAGACACCGTAGCGAATACGATTTGTTGGATGCCATCGAACATGTAGAGGATATAAATAGGACCAGATCGGAAATTAGTTCAACAGTTCGGGAATACAGATGGTCAGATGTTGCAAGCAGACAATATAAAATATACGTCGACGCGGTTCAGGCATCTGACTAATTCATATAAATTCGATTTAACGATTTTCAAAACAGCTATTGTTGTGAAGTGAACGCAAAATATCGTTCTTAAAATGAAATGGTCGGGGAGACAGGATTTGAACCTGCGACCCCCTGTACCCAAAACAGGTGCGCTACCAGGCTGCGCCACTCCCCGACCGAAAAAACAACCTGTAAAAAACAAATTGTGGTTGGGTTAATACGCGATCACGCTAGGTGGCGCAAGAGTTATTTTCTCAAATCAGTTATTTTTCAGTATTTTCAAATGTATCGTGAATGACTTCGTCGCCAACGTTAATATTGAGCTTGTCCGTTAAGCCCCCGTTTAGCTCCAAAACAGCTTTCGCAGGCTTTTTTGATCTGATAATGGATAAGGATCTCGGTTGAGCGGATTTAGCAATATTTATTATTTTACCATCTTCACTAATGAACAGAATATCAAGTGAAATAAACGTATTCTTCATCCACATGCTGATGTCACGCCTGCGGTCATAAATAAAAAGCATTCCGTTCATTTCCGGCAAATTGTCGCGAAACATAAGGCCATATTGTCGATGGTTGTCGTCAAGCGCAAGTTCGATCTCAAAATCATAGCTGTTATCATTCGTTTTTATCGATAGTTCCCCGCGAGGAAAATTTGCCTGTGCGAAAGCTGCAGACATAAAGCAAACAAATATAAAAGCTGATAAAAATATTGGAGCATAAGCATATCGAAAATAATTTATACGATTTGCATCTTGTCTCAAGCTCATTTCAAAATCCTCTCATATGGCATTGTTCTTCACCATTTATTACATACTGACAGGAAAGAAAGGCAATTTAAAGGCCTTTCTGGCACGTTAAAATGAATTTTCCGGATTTGGGATTTAAAAATAAATTGGCTACACGGGGTCGACGTTAGCCATCTCTTTTGATCGCGCTGACCATCAGGCCACGCTCCCCGTCTTCAATAACAACCGAAAGTGCCTGGCCGGGCACCAACTGATCAATGTTGTAAAATCGAAGTACTTCCATATGAACGAAAATATCCTGTCCACCATCACCACGATTTACAAATCCATAGCCTCGAACCTTGTTAAACCATTTAACAACAACGTCAACATAGTCATCATCGCTATACTTCGTATCATCAATTACAATACTGTTCTCGTTTTCTGGTTTTTCTACAGCAGTACTTAGATCAAAATCCAATATTTTCACAGCCTGACGGCCCTTCGGTCGGTTCGCAGACAGACATTTCACTTTCGTACCTTCAGGTAACGATCCCCGTTCATGTTCCTTCAAGATTGAAAAATGGACAAGAATATCGCCTTGTCTGCGGTGTTCTTCTTCGTCAGCTTCTATAAACCCGTAACCTTTAACATCGTCAAACCATTTTATTGAGCCGGAAATTTCGTCAAAATGCTCGGATACTGAAACAGAACTTTTTTCGTCTGAAACAGTTGATGGCCCTGTTTGTAATTCTTTTTTTTCGTCGGTAGGCAAACCTTTAATTGCGTTGCTACTCATCTTCCCGAACTTCCCATTTCTCTAATAACTGACCTAATACCTCTGCATTTATCTTTACTCAATTCCAATCACTTTAGCAACCGGAACTTGTTAAAATCAACTAATAAAAGTTCATCCAAATCTACATCGGCAACCTGCTATACAGCGGATTCTATATGATTCTTACTCACTATTTCATATATATCTTTACAAAAGCTTATAAAAAATTGACCATAAAATCAAGATATTACTATTACGCCAGCTATTGTAAAAGTCAATTTATTAATAAATAGTTAATTTTAGTACACGCCCTACATCAATCACAAATAAAAACAGGGCGACGCTAAAAGCGTCGCCCTCACAAATATTAACTATTTGTATTTGTTATATTATTTTAACTTCTTTTCAACATAATCATTAACCATATGTTTTACTTCCTTACGCATCACGAACATACATATCACATTAGGTATGGTCATAAACGCCACCGTTATGGCCGCAAATGTCCAAATCACTGTTGTGTCCGCGAATGATGCAACAAAGAACCCGATGACATATAGAATACGGTATGGCAATACTCCCGCGTGACCAAAAAGATAAGTCACAGCACGGTCACCATAATATGACCAGGCAACCGCGGTAGAAAACGCAAACAACGCTAGCGAGAAAGCAACAATGTATTTTCCGTTCTCACCAAGGAAACTTTTTGTAAATGCCACGCTTGTAAGCGCCGCCGAATGAAGAAGCGATTTACCGCTAACAACAACATCCCGATCCTCAAGATCACCATCAATCACAGAAAGAATGCCGGTATAGGGCTGATCATCTTTCATGAACATCACATCTTCCGCGACGGAACGCGCATTCAGAATAGTCGCATCAGTCGTAGTCATCCTGCCAGCGGCTATAGTGATTTCACCCGTCAGTTCCCGAATGGTTGAGCCTTCAATGAAATTTAAATGGTTAAAAAGCGCCTGCTTATCTTCCGGCAGTGTGTCTGTATAACTTCCGGCAATGATACTGAAGTCAGATGTCTGGAAAGTATTCTGGTGTTTTTCTGTCCATACACCAGAGGAAAGAATAACCAATCCGGTGAGCGTGCATATGATAATCGTATCAATGAACGGCTCTAATAAGGAAACCATGCCTTCTGAAACCGGCTCTTCGGTGATGGCAGATGCGTGAGCAATAGCAGAAGAGCCCTGCCCAGCCTCATTAGAAAACAAGCCCCGATTAACACCGCGGTTAAAGGCAAAGGCGAATGTCGCACCAAGGAAACCACCTACCGCGGCGCTACCATCAAAAGCATACGTGAAAATGGAGATAAAGGACGGAACGATGTTCTCATAATTGGATACGATCACACATAATGCACCAACGAAGTAGAGAAGCGCCATTGTCGGAACAATTCTGGAAGCAAAGGCAGCGATACGGGTGATACCACCGATAATCACAAATCCAAGCAATACCGATGCAACACCACCGACGGCCATTTCGTTAAAGTCGAATGTTTCACGCATCACCTGCGCAATGTTATTGACCTGCGGCATACTACCGGAGCCAAAAGAACTCAGCGCCACAGCGGCCGCAAATACCATCGCAAGCGGCTTCCAGCCCAGTCCCCGGTCCATAACATACATCGGACCACCAGCAACAGTCCCATCATCCACATCAACCCGGTATTTGTGAGAAAGAGACACTTCAACAAATTTGGTTGTCATGCCCATAAATGCGGTCATCAACATCCAAAATATAGCCGCAGGCCCGCCAAGGTAAATGGCAAGGCCAACGCCGCCAATATTTCCTGTACCAATCGTTCCGGATAGCGCCATCGACATCGCCTGAAAATGCGAGGTCTCACCGTGAGCGCCGTGTTCCTTACTTTCCTTTTCCGGGTCAAATAAAACGCCCCAGGCATGCTTGAAAAACCTTATTTGTGGAAATTTCAAATATATTGTGAAAAACAGCCCTATGCCCAAAAGGTAAAATGGAAACCACCGCGCACTGCCAATGAAGCTATCAATTGATACAAGAAAATTATTTACTTCTAACATGTAATCCCTCTTTTATAGTCATTTCTATATTTTGCCATTTATGACTTATTATTTAATCGGGACAGACTATCGCGAAATTTTCAATCCGTATAGGATTTAATGTTTTTTTTTATTCACTCCGTAATATTTCCGAAAATCGGGCGCACAAATATAAGATAGGCAAAAAAAATCCGGCCACATGGGCCGGACTTCTCAAAAATCTGTGAATTCTTTGTTATACACCACTCACAGGAGCGGTGAACCAATCAAAGAAGAAATACATAATCAGACTTGACAATACAAGTGTCAGCATCATTATCGGCAAACCTTTACGCATCCATAGTCCCGGTGTGATCGCCATTTTCGGATTACCTGTTTCACGCGCAAGGCGTTCTGAAATGGTCACAATATAGACGTTAGCTGTTGAACCAATATGTGTGCCGTTACCACCCATACCAACACCAATCGCCAATGCCCACCAAAGTGGAGACACATTGATACCCTGTGTTTCAAGACCCAGAATAATTGGAATCATGGCCGCGGTGAATGGAATGTTATCGATCGCGGCGGACAGGAACGCTGCCACCCACATCAACACAATTGATGCAAGAATCAAATCTTCTGTAACAAGAGGCAAAATCTGAACCCCGAGATATTCAAGGAAATGGCTGTGTTCAACGCCGCCAATTAAAATGAATAGGGAGATAAAGAAGAGTAACAGGGAAATTTCGACCTGTTCCAGCGATTCATCCACTTCAATATGTTTACTGGCAAAAAACAGCAATGTAAGACCCAAAGCTGATACTTCCCAAGGCAACCAATGAATGGTGTTATGAATCATAAACAGGATAGTCATCAAACCGAGAATCGCTACGGCAGAATACCAGACCCGTTTGTTATTAATTGGAATTTCTTCAATATCCTGCCAGGGTTTTGGCGTCTCTGCAAGTTCTTCCTTGAAGAGAAACTTCAAGGCAACCAACACTGCGAGCCATGCCACCAACACCGGTGGACCCATATGGGATAGGAAAGTGTTAAAGGAAATATTCGCCGCAGAACCGATCATAAGGTTCGGCGGATCACCAACAAGTGTCGCAACACCGCCTGTGTCGGAAAGAAGTGCCGCAGCCAGAAGATACGGAACCGGCGATACATTAAGCGTACGCGCAATCATAATAATCAGCGGGCCAAAAATCACAACGGTTGTTACATTATCAAGCAGCAGACTGATCACGGTAACCGCAGTACCGATCAGAACCAGCATAAGGTATAAACGCCCTTTACTATAGCGTGCGAGTGATACAGCCAAATTCTGGAAACCGCCAGTCGGGATCATAATGGCCACAATGGTCATCATACAGCCAAGCAGGAATATCACATTCCAGTCAACCGCTTCATAAGCGGCGTCGACACTATAAAATCCCATTTCCTTCCCGAAAAGGAGGATAACGCCAGCACCTGCCATCGCAAATTTCGCACGGTGAAAACCATGAACATGCTCGGTAAAAATACCGATGAAGGTCACCGCGAGTATTATCGCCGATATCATCATATTGTTATCAAAGATTAATTCTTCCATTTAAAAACTCTTTTTTTTAAATTGTTAATTTGAAAAATTTAGAAACATCAAAGTCTTAGCGCATTAAAATAAACTATTTTTATTTTAAGTATCAACCGCCTGATTTTTTATTATTATTCCCTTTCCGTACCCCTAAATTTCAATGAAATCTACCATTATCTCTCAGAAATGCAATCATAATCGGACCTTAATTGTTCGTTTTAACTTAACGGGCAATGGTTTTAACGGGAAGACTGGACAGAAACAGGATAATATATTAGTCGTTAATCATGATCGATAAGTTATACCAGAAAACAATTTTGAAACATGCTGCCAATGCCACGGCACACGGCGCTCTTGAGGATGCCGACCACGTTGTTATGGTTCACAACCCAATGTGTGGTGACCGGATAAAAGTGTATGTAAAACTGGATAATGGCAAGCTCATTAACTTCAGCCACGAAGCCAAGGCCTGCGCCCTCTGCCAAGCCAGCGCTTCTGTTCTTGGTGAGCATTATCAAGGACTTAGCAAAGAGTCCTTAACTACATTATTAAATAAGATCAAAGCATCACTTGATGCCATGGAAGGGCCGGACCACAATAAATGGCCGGAAAAAAAATGGCAGGATATGGATGTTTTTAACGTTGTTCGCGATCATAAAAGCAGAAAAACATGTGTCACCCTACCTTTTGACGCGTTACTGCAAGCAATGACGGAAGCCGACTAACTTTTAAGATATTCCAGATCGGCAACAAGACCTTCCATCACCCAACCTTTAAAAAGTTCCGCAGCGCGCGATGATGCCAGTTCATTGTGAGCTCCCATTAACATTTCGCAAATCTGCGGAAAGCCTTTCCCTGCCTTCACCGACCTGAGCACCTCTGCCTCTTCATCACTTAACGTTCTGAAAAAACATTTCAAGTCTGATTTCCATTGTATGCAGTGCGATTGAATAGGATATTCTTCCGGCATTATCGGTTTTTCGTCCCCTTCATTTACCGCTGACCAGACGGCAGGTGTATTCCATTTAAACTTATGCATTTTAAAGGATGGCTGCAGGTGAATTCTCAGTGTGGTCCATGCTTCCGGAGGGATCTGTGTGACATCCTCTACCGTTACGGATTTCATATCCGGATCGTCAAAGACGTCGTTGAAAGTCCACTCAAATTCCGCCATTTCTATCGCCGGAATGATTGATGAATATTGGTCATTTTCTTTCAGGAATTTTGCCATATGCTGGCCAAAATATCTCAGTGACGGATGCGTTGAAGGATATGCATCAATATACGCCAGACAGATTTCTTCAAACATATCATCCCCAACAAGTGAATGCAGAGCGATAAAATCATCGGCCAGAATTTCCATAAGCCGCGCTCTATAGGCATGGGCATATATGTAGAGCCGCTTTTCCGGTCCGATCTTGCCACCCTCTTCTATCTCTGCAAGAAACGGTTCCGTCCTGCCGTGCATTACCGCACTGATAAATTTACCTTGAATATCTTTCAGCACGATGTTTCACCAATTTCTCTGGCTTTTTGTAACTCGGCAAGCAGATCTGAAAGTGGCGGGATATGGTCATCGCGTTCAATCATTGTGGTAACACGACCCATTTTTTTGATGGTGTATTCATACAAATCCCATACCTCGTCAATCACCGGATGGTCATGGGTATCAATTATGTAATCGCCGTTATTTTCATGTCCCGCCAAATGAATCTGAAAAACCCGGTCCGCCGGGATATAGTCAATATAGGTTTTTGGATCAAAATCATGGTTGAAACCACTGACATAAATATTATTCACGTCCAACAATATAAGACAATCCGCCTCCTCGGCGATTGATGTCAGGAATTCCCACTCCGTCATGTCAGACGCTTTATAGGTTACATAGCTTGACGCATTCTCAAGCAGGATCCGTCGACCGAGATAATCCTGCACCTGCCTGACACGGCTTATAACATGTTTCAGTGTTTCCTCGTTATAAGGAAGCGGCATCAAATCATGAGTGTTGTGCCCGCCGTGACTTGTCCAACAAAGATGATCGGATATCCATTCCGGCTTCACCCGTTCGGCAAGTGTTTTTAAATCTTGCAGATATGCTTTATTTAAAGGATCCGTTGAACCAATACTCATCGACACACCGTGCATAACCAGCGGGTAACGTTCCTTCACGCGATCAAGGTGGTAAAGCTGTCGCCCGCCCTTAACCATATAGTTTTCAGATATAATCTCAAACCAGTCGACCTCAGGATCGCCCGACAGGATTTCCTCATAATGATCGGTCCGCAGTCCCAGACCATATCCTAAAAATGGTTTTTCTATATTTGTTTTTGTCATGATGGGTTTATAACATAAAAAAAAGCGGCGACCGGTATTTTGGTTGCCGCTTTTAATGAAATCATCTTTGCTTACATGCTTTCTGGTTTTGCTACCTTGCCACCTTTATCGGCACAATCCGAAGCAGACATCATTAGGAACCCTTGTCCTTTACATGCGCCCTGACCTTTACATGCGTTTGCCGCAGTTTTGCAGTCATTCTGGCCTTTACAGGCGTTAACACCCATGCACTGCACTTGTGCTTCCTGTGCAACAGATGGTGCCATTGTCGCAGCGCTCGCAAAAACGCTTGCTGCTGCTACTGCCATTGCCAGGCTTGTTGTTTTAATTGTTTTGCTCATAGTCTTAATCCTTTTTGTGTTTGTTAAAATTAAACCTTTGTGATTCCCCACTACAAAAACCATAGGGCTACTATTTAAAACAACACACTCAACACTTTTCACGAATTCGTGATAGCGTAAAGCAGCTTTAAAGGTTAGCGCTCAATGTGGCCACATTGTGACGTCAATTCGTCATTATGGTTAATTTTATATTGCGCCTTTTCATCATTCGCCGTATTTTCAAATGACACAATCTCAATAATCAAAGGGAAAATCATGGAAGAGGCAACACAGGAATATATGGATATGATCGTTGAGCTGGGGACTCAATATGGTCTGAATATCGTCTTCGCAATCTTAATACTCGTCATCGGTTTCATAGCCGCGGGATGGGCAAAAAGAATGGTACTAAGGCTGTGCAGTAAAAGCAGCACGGTGGATGATACACTGGGAGCTTTTTTCTCAAGCCTTGCCAGATATATCATCATAATCTTTACCATTCTGGCGGTTCTTGACCGCTTTGGTGTTGAAACGGCGAGCCTTATCGCAATTCTCGGTGCCGCATCACTTGCTATTGGCCTTGCGTTACAGGGAACACTCAGCAACGTTGCCGCCGGCGTCATGCTACTCATATTTCGTCCGTTCAAAGTCGGCCAGTTCGTGGATGTTGGCGGGAACGCGGGCACCGTCAAAGCACTTGGCCTTTTTGTCACTGAAATGGCAACCGGTGACAACGTGCAGATCATTATCCCAAATAGCCAGATCTGGGGCGCATCAATCAAGAATTTTTCCGCCAATGAAAATCGCCGTGTCGATCTTGTGATCGGTATCAGCTACGATGATGATATTGATCATGCCATGACGGAACTTGGTAAAATTCTGGATGCCGATGACCGGATTCTGAAAGATCCGGCCTCAGTGATATTTGTTGGTGAACTTGGTGCCAGCTCGGTTGATATTGGTGTACGCGCCTGGGTGGCCAGCGGCGATTACTGGGCTGTCCGCTGGGATCTTACGAAAAAGATTAAGCAGCATTTCGATAAAAACGATCTTAACTTTCCTTATCCGCAGCAGGATGTCCATATTGTATCCAATGTCAATTAAGGGCTCAATTGGAAAATTTTATTGAAAAACAAATAAAGCAGAAAGAAAGCTTATTTTGGAAACTTCAGATCGCGGGTTGGCTTGCCTTTGGTGCCGCCCGCGCTCTTAGTTTATATGCTGACGGTGAAGACTTTATTTTCCAGATAACCGTTGCCACTTCTGTTGTCAGCGGTTTTATCATCACCGTTTTTATGCGGATTATTTTTCGCAGACTGAGAAAAAGTGATATTCCGGCATCGACAATGATCTTATCGGTCATCACCTGCATCGTTATAGCCGCACTCATCCTGAGCGCAATCGACACTTGGATTGTTCTTCAGACTTTTTTTATTGACGTCCAGTTATATGAATTTCTTGCCGGGCGCGCTCTTTATGACCTGTTCGTATTGATGATCTGGACTGGCGCCTATTTCATCGCCAATTACCACTTTCTGCTTCTGGAACAAAAAGAAATGTATCTGCAGGCAGTGGCGGACGCCCATAAATCGCAGCTGCAGATGCTACGCTACCAGATTAATCCGCACTTCCTTTTTAATACGCTTAACGCCATATCAACGCTGGTTCTTGATAAACAAACCAAAGAAGCAAATGGTATGTTAACCAAGCTAAGTGCTTTTCTGCGTTTTAGTCTGGTTAATCAACCCGAACAAAAAATCACCATTGATGAAGAAGTTTACGCCCTGTGGCTTTATCTTGATATTGAAAAGGTACGGTTCGAAGATCGCCTGATACTTGATTTTGACATTGCTGAAGACGCGAAAAAAGCAATGATACCGAGCCTCCTGCTTCAGCCGCTTGTTGAAAATGCCATAAAATACGCCATCGCCCCGATGGAGGATGGCGGCAAAATATCGCTCAAAGTCAAACGCGACGGTGACAGGCTTTGT
Source organism: Alphaproteobacteria bacterium (assembly GCA_030428615.1). Taxonomy (GTDB): domain Bacteria; phylum Pseudomonadota; class Alphaproteobacteria; order Sphingomonadales; family Emcibacteraceae; genus Pseudemcibacter. The sequence continues at coordinate 235,924 of JAUIDN010000003.1, forward strand.
ATCACGCTCGCTGATACCGGCCCCGGGCTTTCCAGTGAACCGAAAGAGCACAAATTCAACGAACTTTCAAGCGGCGTCGGATTGGTCAACACCAAAAAACGCCTGTCGCAATTGTATCCGCACGATCACACTATTATCATTGAAAACCGTGATAAAGGCGGCCTTGAAATTAAAATAGATATCCCGTTTGAGCTGAATGAGGACATAAGAAATGCAGAATAAGAAAATCAGAACCGTACTTGTGGATGACGAGCCGCTTGCCTTAAAAGGGCTAAAACTTCGGCTGGAAAATTTTGATGATGTGGATATCGTCGGCACGGCTTCAAATGGCCGGGAAGCCATCAAGAAAATAAGGGCCGAAAAACCCGATCTCGTCTTTCTTGATATACAGATGCCGGGGCTTGACGGGTTTGATGTCGTTAAAGCGCTCGCCAATGAAGAATTGCCGATCATCATTTTCGCCACCGCTTTTGATCAATACGCGATAAAGGCGTTTGAAACACACGCTTCAGATTATCTTTTAAAACCGATTGATGAAATGCGGCTTGAACAGGCCATTGTCAAGGTCCGAGAACAAATCGCCGAACACATCGCCATTGAGCAGAATGCCAAATTGATCGAACTGATCCGTTCCCTCGATACACCGCCGGAAATCGAACTTTCCGAAATACTGACCGCCGATGACATTACAAACAAAAAACAATTCGAAACCCATTTTAACATCAAGGACCGCGGCGAAATCACCCGCGTTGACGTAAGCACCATTGAATGGATCGATGCGGCCGGGGATTACATGTGCCTGCATACAAACGACAAAACCCACATTTTACGCGAAACCATGAAAAATATGGACAAGCGGCTGGACCCTGAAATCTTCAAACGCATTCACCGCTCCACAATTGTCAATATCCAGATGGTTGAAAAACTGCAACCCGCGAACGGCGGCAAATATATACTCACGCTGAATAACGGAGCGGAGCTGCAGGCAAGCCGCAATTACCGCGACGCCCTTAGTCAGTTTCTGTAATACTCAAACTTCAAACTGACAGCTTTCAACCCAAAGCAGTCATTCAGTATTTACAAATTGATGAAAATTGATAATCATGTGCTGATAGGAATGCAAACGGAGCGGTTATGCAGATACCATCTAGATTTATGCCGAAGTTCAAATCGAGAGAAATAGGTCCCTTTGGTTCATTTATTTTCACATTGCTCATCTTCTCGCCTTTTCTTTTTTTGATGTGGAAGTTTCCAGTTACTGTTGTAGCTGTGCCCATTATCTTTGTTTGGCAATATCTGATTGGTCAGCGTGATAAAGAACACTTCAATCAACTATCAAAGGGTCGCGACGGCGAGAGCATTTGCACATTTTCAAGGCATTTCAACTGCCACTATATTGATACTTGGATAATTCGAGCTGTATATGAAGAAATCTATGACTATGTCAAAATTCCAATCAGGCCAACAGATGATGTTATTAAAGACCTAAAAATAGATGAAGAAGATTTTGAGTGGGATATTGTTGAGGCTATTGCGAAGAGAACTGGACGGTCACTGGAAAATTGTGCATCCAATCCTTATTATGGAAAGGCAAACACATTGGAGGGATTGGTGTTCTTTTTCAACTGCCAACCTCGGGAGCAGGTCGCTTAAAATACGAGCGTCCGCTTTGGGTCGAACGCAGACACTCCGTTGAATAGTTATTAATCGTTATACATAAACCGGCAATTTCAATTCTTGTTGTTTCTAACTAACCGAAGTAACGTTCCAATCACTGCCATAAAAATAGGACGACTTTTACACATTAACTTATAACTATAGTTTTTTACTTTTCTTTTCTCTTCAGCATCAACGTCTTTTGAATGTCCGAACGCATGATG
>JAUIDN010000021.1 GCA_030428615.1 Alphaproteobacteria bacterium
TATCAAACCAAGCCACCAACAATACTTGACGTACCGAGCAATATGGAAATGAGCGCGGTTGATAAACCAGACCCGCAAAATCCATTTGGTGTTAAAGGTGTTGGGGAGCCGGCAATGGGGTGCGCCGCATCAGCCCTACTTAGCGCGATTTCAGATGCCACAGGCACATATTTTAATCGAACACCGGTTGACCCGGATATGATTATCAATGCGCTTAGCGGTCGTCCGCAATCGTTTAAACCATTACAAGTAAACAATTAGAAGGAGGGCACAGATATGAAAGATATGATGCCAAGCTTTAATCTGGTTCAACCCACCGATGTTGAAAGTGCCATTAACATACTTGCGGAAGCAGGCGAAAATGGCTGGGCTATGGCCGGCGGCCAGGATAGCCTTGATTGGTTCAAGGATCGCATAAAACGACCACATACAGTTGTTGACCTTAGTGGAATTGAAGCACTTAAAGGTATTCGTGAAACAGCAGATGGTGTTGAAATCGGTGCGCTGACCACACTAACTACTGTTGAGAATAACCCCATAATAAAAGAAAAATATGGTGTTCTTGCGATGGCTGCCGGTCGTGTCGCCAGTCCGCAAATCCGAAACAAGGGTACAATTGGCGGAAACGTAAGCCAGGATGCCCGTTGCTGGTATTATCGTAGCGGTCTAGATTGTTACCGCGCAGGAGGCAATACCTGTTACGCGGACACACCTGAAGGAATGAACCGCGAGCATTGCCTGTTTGGTGCATCTCGCTGTGTTGCAGTGTCGCCTTCAGATACCGCTGTTGCTGTTACTACCCTCGAAGCCAGCATGGTTATTGTCGGACCTGGCGGAGAGCGTGTTGTTCCCGCCAGTGAATATTTCATTGGTCCGGCTATCGATATTACAAGAATGACAGTGCTTGAGCCAGGTGATGTTCTGACAGCCATCCGCATCCCATCAAAATGGGCTGGTGCGCAGTTTTTCTTCGAAAAGGTTGCTGACCGTAATTCTTGGGATTTCCCACTTGTGAATATGGCCGCAGCGATGAAAATATCCGGTGGTGTTATCGAAGATATCAGCCTGACATGTGGCGCTGTGGAATGTGTTCCCAAACGTCTTACTGTTGTTGAAGATATTGTTCGCGGTAGTGAGCCTAACGAGGAAACAGCAAACCTTGGTGCCGGCGCAGCGTCGCGAGGTGCTTCGCCGCTAAACTATAACCATTTCAAAATTCCTCTTATGGAAAATCTTGTTAAAAAAGCAATTAGAGGATAAGTGAATTGGAAGTTCTCCGTTATACACGTGACATGTACGGCCAGGAAACATTGCAAGGTGTCTCATGGGACCTTCTACCGGTCTTCGCAGGTATCACCGTCGCCGTGATCATTGGCCATTTAGCCTACAGCTTTGTGGCAAATAAAAAGTAACGGTACCAGAAACTGAATGTAAAAAGCCCCGTTAACCAGACGGGGCTTTTTTATTGCCAATTTTTAAACAAGTCGCTAACATCAAATCCATGATTCCATATGGAAAACAAGATATAAATCAAGATGATATCGATGCCGTCGTTGACGCATTGACATCGAATTTTATCACGCAGGGCCCCAAAGTTCCAGAATTTGAAAAAACGATAACCGATTATACTGGTGTCCGGCACGCCGTTGCTGTTAGCAGCGCGACGGCAGCACTTCACATTGCCTGCCAAGCCCTTGGCGTGACAAAAGGAGATATCGTCTGGACATCACCCGTAACATTTGTGGCGTCCGCGAATTGTGCCTTATATTGCGGGGCGGAAGTTGATTTCGTTGATATTGATAAAACAACTTACAATATGTCAGTTACCAGGCTTGAACGAAAACTGATTGAGGCTAAGGCCATTGGTCGTCTTCCAAAGGTGGTTATTCCCGTTCATCTAACGGGACAATCATGCGAAATGGAACAAATTGCAAAGCTCGCGAAGGATTATGATTTTAAAATCATAGAGGATGCATCCCACGCTATTGGTGGTAAATATAAGGAAGCGCCCGTCGGGACCTGCACTTTTTCCGATATTACCGTCTTCAGTTTTCATCCGGTGAAGATTGTAACGACTGCTGAGGGGGGCGTTGCAACCACCAATGATAATGAGCTTGCCCAGAAATTATCCCTATTGCGAAGCCACGGAATTACACGTGATGAAACCCTGATGACTGAAGAAAGCCATGGCCCGTGGTATTATCAGCAAATAGACCTTGGGTTCAATTACCGACTTACCGATATTCAGGCGGCTTTGGGTGTCAGCCAGATGAAACGCATAGATGATTTTGTAAAAACACGAAATAAACTGGCGGACCGTTATGACGATCTGCTTTCAGAGCTTCCATTAACAACGCCAAAACAACATGTCGATTGTTATTCTGCAAGACATCTTTATGTAATTACTTTACTGGATGAACATAAACACAAAGATGTTTTTGAAAAGATGCGGGAGATGGGCATAGGGGTTAACCTTCATTATATACCTGTGCATCTGCAGCCATACTATGCAAAAATGGGGTTCAAAAAAGGGGACTTTCCCGCCAGCGAAGATTATTATAATCGCGCAATCAGCATCCCGCTTTTTGCGGCACTTACAGAAGCAGAACAGGATCAGGTGGCCCAAGCCTTAAAAACTGCGCTCGCCAGTTAAAAAAATTAATCCCCCTATACAAATTCAAAAATTTGAGGCACCTTATTGGTTTGAAATATCAAGAAAAGGGGAGACAAAAATGCCATATCGCAAACTGTTTAAAATCTTAGCCGTATTTATAATCAGCATTGCTACATCAATGGTGTCGTTTGTATCAATGGGACTGGCGACGGATACTGTAAATCCATCCCTTTACGCGGGTAAAGAATATCGGTTGGTTGGTCCATGGCGTGGAGGACGCGCCGTTGCCATTTCTGGCGTAAAGAATGATCCTCTGACTTACTATATGGGCGCCACGGGTGGTGGTGTCTGGAAAACAACAAACGCCGGTACCACATGGGAAAATCTGTCTGATAAGGATTTCAATGTGGGAACCATTGGATCGATCGCCGTATCAGAATCAGATCCAAACGTTATCTATGTCGGAACGGGTGAAGGACCAATCCGTGGTGTAACAACAAGCCATGGAGACGGTGTTTATAAATCTACTGATGCCGGGAAAAGCTGGAAACACATCGGGCTTCCAAAAGCCGGGCAAATTCCAAAGATACGAGTTCATCCAACAAATCCCGATATCGCATATGTCGCCGCGCAGGGCAATATATGGGGCCCTAATGAAGAGCGCGGCATTTACAGGACGCAGGATGGAGGAGCGACCTGGGAACATGTGCTTAAGGTAAGCGATCGCGCCGGAGGGGGCGACCTTGTGATCGACCCCACAAACCCGAGAATTCTTTACGCCTCATTATGGGAAAATGGCCGCACGCCCTGGTATATTCTATCCGGCGGTGAAGCAGGTGGCATATTTAAATCGGTTGATGGCGGCGATAATTGGGAAAAACTTGGTGGAGGCCTCCCGACTCTGATCGGAAAGGTCGGTGTTGATGTATCCGCGTCCAACCCGAAAAGGATTTATGCCGTCGTTGAAGGCGATATGTACACCGACGACGGTGGTGTCTACCGAAGTGATGATGCCGGAAAAACATGGAGTAATATAAATCCAAGCCGCCTGACCCATACACGGGCATGGTATTACAATCATATCAAAGCGGATCCCGTTGATGACAACACGGTTTATGTGATGAACGTACCGTTTCTGAAATCTATAGATGCCGGAAAATCTTACGAGATTGTTGGCGTTCCTCATGGCGATACGCATGACCTGTGGATTAATCCTGAAAACAACAAGAATATGGCCCTTGCGAATGATGGTGGCGCGACAATCACATTTGACGGTGGCAAGACATGGTCATCAATCATGAACCAGCCCACCGCTCAATTTTACAGGGTCGTGACAGACAATATGATGCCTTACCGGATTTATGGCGGTCAGCAGGATAACTCAACTGTAGCAATTGCATCCGAATCTTTTAGCGGCGGGATCGGCGTAGATGACTATTATGCCGTTGGCGGCGGTGAAAGTGCTCATATTGCGTTTGATGAAAATAACCCACGCCTGGTTTACGCATCGACCATTAACGGCACGCTTACTGAGGTCGACACCGTTAACTGGCGAAGGCGCCCGATTAAGCCATACCCGGAATATGTATATGGGATGAATTCACGTGATCTTAAATATCGGACCAACTGGAACGCCCCGGTTGCATCGTCACCACATGATCCGAGTATTATATATTACGGAACCCATAAAATTTTACGAAGCTCGGACCGCGGTGTGACGTGGGAAGAAATAAGCCCGGATCTTACCCGCGATGATGAGGATAAACAGGGCCTCAACGGCGGCCCCCTCACCGCAGAAAATGTCGGCGCGGAATTTTACGGCACCATTTTTTATATTGTTGAAAGTCCCCATGAAGCGGGGGTAATCTGGTCCGGTAGTGATGACGGCCTTGTTCAGCTTACCCGTGACAATGGAGCTACGTGGACCAATGTTACCCCACGCGGCCTTCCTGAAGCACAAATCAATGCGATTGAAGTAAGTCCACATGACCCAGCGACCGCTTATATAGCGGTCACAGGTTATAAGATGAATGACTTTCGTCCTTATATTTATAAAACCACAAATTATGGCCAAAGCTGGCGCCGAATTGATAGTGACCTCCCGCAGGACACTTTTGTCCGTGTGGTACGCGAAGACAGGGAAAGACAGGGACTACTTTATGCCGGTACCGAAAGCGGTATGTTCATTTCATTCGATGATGGCAAAAACTGGCAGAGTTTGAAACTTAATCTTCCGCCGGTGCCCATAACCGATCTTGACATTCGACAAGGTGATCTTGTTGTCGCGACCCAGGGACGTGGTTTCTGGGTAATGGATGACATTGCTATCTTCAGCCAGATTTCCGATGATCAGGCGGAAAAACCACTCCATGCAATCAGCCCCAGCCCAACAATGATGATCACGGGCCGACGCAGCGGCGGTGCGAATGAAGGAAAAAATCCGCCAAATGGCGTCACCCTTTCCTATCATATCGCCGAAGAACTTGAAGCCCCCCTATCCATCGAAATTCTGGATAGTATCGGTAATGTCGTCCGACACTATTCAAGTGAGGAAAGTGATTACGACAGGTGTTTACTCGGTAATATGTCACCGCGTCAAAAACGGGACATTAAACACCCTGCCAAAAAACAGGGCATGAACCTGTGGACTTGGGATATGCGTCGCCATGGCATCATGTGTATCGAAGATATTCTTATTTTCCCCGGCTTTAATGGCGCAAAAGTAATGCCCGGCGATTATCAGGCACGCATCTCTATCGGTGATCACGAGGAAACTGTATCGTTTCAACTTCTTCCCGATCCACGCGACAATGCAACCAAAGAACAGTATGACTTCCTTGAAAGTAAAATTGTCGAAGGTACCAACCTCATGAATGAGATCCTCGCGACACTGGATACCACCCGTAAAGCGCGCAGCCAGATCAAAAGCCTGATGGATGATTATGCAGAAAATGACGATCTTGTGGTTCAGGCAACGGTTGCCATCGATCAAATCAACGAATGGGAAAAAGAAATCACCCAGGTTTATTTCCAGGTTCTTGAGGATGAAGATGCCTGGCCAAGCAAACTGGAAACGCAGGTAAAACACGTCATTGATGTGATGGACGGTGCTGGCGCCCCGGTAGCCGAAGGCGCGCTTCAGCGTCTTGAGGATCTCAAAATACAGTGGAGAGACCGCAAGGCAGAACTAACCGATATTACGAACAACAATATTGTGCCCATTAATAACTGGGCAAATAGCAATAATGTTAAGCACGTTATTTCGCCTTAATCTTATCGTCACTCCGACGGCACTCTTTACGCTTACATGATAGCGGCCGACTTTAAAGTCGGCCGCTTCGCAAAGATGCAGGAGGACCAGTCAATAGTACGCGATGGCCAATCAAGTGCATGAAAGATAACATGTTTTTTGATGAGTCACATTTTTACAACAGACTGTAATATCTCTGATTACAGTGTGTCTTTTTTACAACAAAGCCGCTAAAGCGCGGATTTATTACGCGGAAACACATTATTTATATCTCCTTCATATTCACCGCCGAGCATTTCTCGCTTTTTTCCGTATCCGGCTCTCTTGCTCATTCGAAAACCTTTCTCAGATAAGGCGCGGCGTACAAATCCCGCCGCAGTGAAAGTTGCGACCCTTGAACCATGATGTGAAAGGCGTTCAATTTGGCTAAAAATATCGCCTGACCACATATCCGGATTTTTACGTGGCGCAAATCCGTCAAGGTACCAGGCATCGACCATAAATTTTTGTTCTGACAGCATTTTGGCGCTGTCCCCAAAAAGCAGTTTTACCGTCACCCGGCCATCAAAAAGAATATTTAGATCACTGGGGTATTGGGGGAGAAATGCATCCACATATGGCTTGAGCTCTGGCCAATATACTGCTTTTTTGATTTCATCTTCTTCAAGCGGGTATTTCTCCGTTGCAATATATGTAAGGTGCTGTTGGCTATTTGTGGTTTCGATCCAAAACTTCATAGTGTTGAACAAATTCAAACCCGTCCCAAACCCCAGCTCACAGATAGTAAAATTGTTTTTGTTTTCCCAAATTTGCGGTGCATCTATGCCATCAATAAAAACAACCTTACTTTCTTCAAGGCCGTTATCCGTCGAAAAATATATATCATCAAAGATGGATGAAACCGGCGTGTTGTTACTTATCCATTTAATGGGTTTTGTATGACTTGCTGCTTTATCTTCTTTTGTACCCACTATACAGCTTTCCCTTTAAGCAGCGGTCGATTTTGTCTTATTGCGTCAACCATATAATCAACAAATGCACGAACGCGCGCGGTTCTTTTAAGATCGCGGTGAAACAAAATCCAAATACTGTTGGACGGCGTAACATCCGTACCCGGAACCCTGATCAAATCCTTTTCAACGTCACCCAGAAAACAGGGGAGCAATGAAAAACCCACTCCGTTTTTTGCCATTTCTATCTGAAGTGCGTTTGAAAAAACCTTGTGCCGAACCGGTAAGTCGGGAAATGGTGTATCCTTTACCCAATCGGGATAAGGTTTATCGTCGGCCCAGCCAATCCATGCATGCTTCTCAGGGGTAACGGAATCAAAATCTTCCAGATATTTTTTCGAAGCATATACCCCCTTGGCATATTGGCAGACACGCATGCCAACAAGGTCATCAACAACCTGATCGGCCATGCGGATTGCCACATCGGCCTCCCCTCTTGCCAGATCGGAATATGAATGCGATGCTTTTACATCAATTTCAATCGCCGGATTCTGTTTCACAAATTCCGCAATTTCGCTAGCAACAAATGATCGAAGCATCGCGGGCGGCATGCTGACACGGACCGTGCCAAATGGTTCACCGTCCCGGCCGGATATCCTCCTGCTTGTGGAAACCAGTTGTTCTTCCATTGCTTCGGCAGTAACCATCAACGTTTCTCCCGCCTGCGAAAGCAGGAAACCGTCAGGCGTGCGGTCAAACAATCGCGTTTCCAGGGCTGCTTCCAGCATGTCCAGCCGCCGTTTCACTGTTGCATGATTGACATTCAGAAAGCGCGCTGCGCCGCGCAATGATTTTATTCGTGCAACCGCAAGAAAGGTATTCAGGTCATTCCAGTTAATGGATGAAAAATTATCCAACATGGTTCCAATTATATATCTGTTCGTTAAAAAAATATCCACCTATTTTAAACGGACGGATCATTAAACATCAAAATCTAAACTGGATGGAGACCAAAAAGATGGTAAACTCGACAAGACGTAACTGGATGAAAAAAGGAATGCTGCTTTCAGGTTCTATGATATTCGCAAATTCAAAAGGGATATCTGACACGGCAACGGCACAACAAAGAACAGCAATGAACGAAAAGGCAAAAATAACACAGTCCATTTTGGATCGCATCGGAAATACATCCCTGATTGAACTTAACAATATCGCTGCCGGAAGTCGCGCCAGAATATTGTTAAAGATGGAGGCCGAAAATCCGACCGGAAGCATGAAAGACAGGATGGCACTGGCGATGATTGAAGCAGCGGAAAAAGATGGTCGACTGAAACAAGGGGGACGGGTTATCGAATATACCGGCGGCAGCACCGGGGTCGCACTAGCTTTCATTTGCAGCGTTAAAGGGTATCCAATTGATATCGTTAGCTCCGATGCATTCAGTGATGAAAAGCTTAACCATATGAAAGCCTTGGGCGCCAATCTGACAATCATAAAAAGCAAATTTGGTGGCATGGACGAAGCATTAACCCGCGATATGATAGAGGCCGCGAGAAAAATTCAGGAAGATAATCAAGGCTACTGGACCGACCAACTGAACAATGCTGATCAGCTTGTAAATTACCATAAAATGGGCGAAGAAATCTGGCGGCAGACAAGCGGTCAAATAGATGCTTTCGTGCAAGGTGTAGGAACCGGTGGATCACTTCGGGGCAATTCAGAAGCACTGTTAAAGCGCAATCCGAATATCCAGACGATTGCCGTTGAACCAAGCGAGTCCGCTGTTCTTTCCGGTGAGGAAGAAAGCTCTCATCGGATAGAAGGAATTGGGGCTGGTTTTGTCGTCCCGCTGTGGCGGCCAGAAATTATTTCCGGAATAGAAAAGGTTTCCACCAGGGAAGCACAGGATATGGCACGACACCTGGCGAAAGAAGAAGGTATTTTTGCCGGAACATCGACCGGCGCAAATCTGGTTGCGGCTATTAAGAAAGCGAAAGAATTGGGATCGGGTGCAACGGTCGTAACTCTAATGGTCGATACAGGGATGAAATATCTAAGTACCGAGCTTTATAATTCCTGATATTTAATTTTGGTATTTTGAAAATCTTTGAGTATCATGTAATAAAATTACATGTGCAAAAGAATTTATTACAACAAATTATATAGGGAATGCCATCATGAAATTTCTGCAAAAAACCATACTATTCGTATCGCTGTTTTTTTTCTACAACGCGGCATATGCTGAAACTTACGAAGTAACATTAGAGCCGGGTGATGTCTATAACATGGCCGCTTTTAAAATGTGGATCAATCCTGATGTGGAGAAATTCCGCGGTATCCTGATGCTTAATCCCGGTTCAAATCGTGACGGCCGCGGGCAGGTCGATGATGCTTACTGGCAGGAATTCGCCAACAAACATGACCTTGCATTAATGGGGACATATTTTACCGATCACATGCATCCGAACATGATGATTGAAGACTATATTCAAGTCGGCAAAGGAAGCGGCAAGGCGATGATTGAAGCCATCGACCGGATGGCAAACGAGAGCGGACATGAAGAACTTTCTTATGCGCCCTTCTTACTCTGGGGTATGTCTGCCGGTGGAGAGATAAATCATGAAATCGCTTCCTGGATACCGGAACGGGTCATTGCCTATGTGGTAAACAAGGGAGGATATTATTATTCCTCTGTCCCTCCTGAGGCCACCCGCCAAACGCCGGGCCTTTACTTTATAGGACTTGAGGATCTGCCCAGTCGTAATTACATGATTAAAGGCATGTACCTGACCAACCGCCGTGCTGGTGCACTATGGACACTCGTCGAAGAAAAGGGCGTCGCCCATGCCGTAGCCGGCAGTCGTGATCTGGCTGTTTCCTATTACGAAGCCGTAATGAAACTACGCATGACGGAAGGATCCATGGGGTATAAGGCCTTAAAACCCGTTAGTGAGGATATGGGAACTGTCGGCAATATTTATGAGCACACCCTTGGCCGCAAAGAAGATGTGCGTAAGGAAGATACTACCTGGCTACCGTCGGAAAGTTTTGCAAATGATTGGCTTGATCTTGTCACCAGGGAACCAGAATAGATTTTATCACAACTGTGACTTGATCAAATTAACCCAGTACTCAGAACCAATTTCAAGCAATTCATCATTAAAATCATAATGTGGGTTATGAAGTGGCGGGCTGTTATCGCCGTCACCTGCCCCAAGCAGGATAAAACATCCTGGGACCTGCCGCAGAAATTGTGCAAAATCCTCAGAACAGGTGCAGGTTGCGCAGCTTGGGTCAACCATGTTGCCACCAACCGTCATGTTTGCGGCAGCAACAGCCATTTTGGTTTCCGCCTGTGAATTTTCCAACACAATAAATTCGTGGCTATAGTCAACGGTACCGGTCACGCAATGGCCTTTGCAGATGCCGTCTACAATTTCGCGCATCCGTCGTTCAATTTTTTCCTGAACCGCTGAATCCAGCGCCCTTACATCGCCCTTGATTGTGACGTTGGATGGGATGATATTCCGTGCGCCATCGGTAATGAATTCTGTGACTGATACAACACCCCATTCATTCGGACCAAGGGACCGTGACACGATTGATTGCAGGGCCGTAACAATTTCCGCCCCAACAACCATCGGATCCCGGGTCATGTGCGGCATGGAAGCATGTCCCCCCTTACCGATAATATCAACTTGGAAATTATCTTCCGAAGTCATCATCTGACCGGACCTTACAGCAAATTGACCCTGCTGAATTCCCGGCATATTATGAAGCCCGTAAATTGCGCTCATTGGAAACCGGTCAAACAAACCATCTTCCATCATCGCTAAAGCACCACGACCATTTTCTTCGCTCGGTTGAAAAATGAAATAGATCGTACCATCGAAATCCACATTACCCGCAAGTTCTTTTGCAGCACCAAGAAGTGTGGAAGTATGCCCGTCGTGACCACACCCATGGAAAACACCATCATTGATTGACTTATAGACCGGATCACCCATTTCCCGTATCGGCAGCGCGTCCATATCTGCGCGCAGACCAATCGCTCTATCCGAAGTGCCTTTTTTCAAAACCCCGACCACCCCGGTCTTCCCAATCCCGGTATGTGTTTCTATGCCAAGACCCTGTAATATTTCCGCCACTTTATCAGCCGTGCGAATTTCATTAAAGCCAAGCTCGGGATGTTTGTGGATATCATGGCGCCACGTGCGCATGTCATTGGTTATTTTATTCATCTTCGAACCCCTTTTTTACAAACAAGGATACCAGCAATGATAAGGGTTGCACCGACAAAATGATAGATACCAAGCGCTTCTGCAAAAAGTATCCACGCGAGGATAGCTGCGACCAAAGGCTGAATGAGTAAACTTACCGAACCGAATGCCGCTGGTAGGTGCGCAAGCGCATAAACAATAAGACTCTGCCCAACGACGTGTGTAAACCACGCCAACGCCAGAAGCGGTCCCCACCCTGCCAACGTTGCCGGGATAAAATCACCCGTTTCATTTAAGGCTATTGGAAGCAAAAACAGGCTTCCGAATACGGCGGTCCCAAGTACAATGGCAACCGTCGAAAATTTCTTTCTCGCCCTCGCGCTCGCAATCATATATCCCGCGTAGGCAAAGGCCGTAAAAAGTCCAAGAAAATCCCCAAACAGACGTTCGGGGTTAAGCTCAAAACTATGACCCATTAACGACATCGCCCCCATTAACGCGAGGATCATGCCACCAACAAATGTTTTACTAAACCTTTCGCCGAAAAAAAGAAATCCGCCCACTGCCGTAAAAATTGCGGCCATATTGGCAAGAAGCGTTGCATTGGCAACTGTTGTAAGTCTCACCGACCAATGCCAAAGCGTCAAATCCATCGCAAAGAAAAACCCAACCACGACAATCAATTTCATCTCACTGAAATTCAACTTTGGTGTCGATAGCTTGCCATTTTTGCGGATGTCATAAATCTGCCAGATCACCATAAGCGGAATGGACAGTGCCAGCCGCCAAAATGCTGCCGAAGTCGGGGTTACATCCGCATAACGCATAAAAATTGGTGACGTGCCGATCGCAACCCCGCCAACAAGCAGCGCCACAAATGCCGACATATTAATGTGATCGGCGTCTTTTGCTATTTGATCGGACATCGCCTTCAATGCTCTTAATTTATGGTGTAAATGGTTATAGTCATGTGATAATCTACTTTTTGAAAAATGCCTAATATAAAAATGGGAAAAATAATGGCAGAAAAAAAACCTTACTGCGCCGATGATCTGGCTGATATCAATACACCGCTTCTATTCGATTATTGGTATGTAGCGGCACTTGGCGGTGAAATAACACATGATCTAAAGGAACGGACAATATTAAACCGTTCTCTTGTGATGTACCGTGATGAAAATGGAAACGCCGTTATTTTACAAAACCGATGCGCGCACCGCTCCTTCCCGCTTGACCAAAGCAACCTTGAAGAGGGCGGTATCAGATGCCGCTATCACGGCATAAAATATAACCATGATGGTGAAATCATTGATGTGCCCTGTCAGGATAAATGCCCAAGAAGCGGTATTAAAAAATACATCACACGGGAAATAGGGCCACTCGTATGGGTTTGGATGGGTGAAAATGCGGATGCCGATGAAGCGGATATACCGGAACTGCCGGTTCACAATATGGATAAATGGACCCATGTGGTGGGAAAATATAACCATATGGAGGGCAGCTATATTCTCATGCATGAAAATTTATGTGATCTTTCCCACCTTCCCTTTCTGCATGCGGATACATTTAAATTTCCACCGGAATATACGGCTGCACCCATAAAGGTTGAACAGGACGGCAATAAAGTGACCTTTTATCGGCAAATGGAAGACTGGAATTTACTGCGTCCTTTCTTCCATCCCGGTCTTGATTTTGGAAATCAGAAAGTGATCTATAAATCCGGCGGTGAATATCTGACCCCTGCCACAAACAAAGGATACGGACTTCTTATCCCATTGGATGAAAATGGCGATGAATGCGCGCCCGTCGGCCATTATGTAAATCACTACCTGACTCCGGAAACAGAGGAAAGCTGTCATTATTTCTGGTTCATTGCCCGCAATTATGAACTGGATGATGAAGACTACAGTAAAAAACAGGGTGAAATGGTCCAAAACGGCTTTGAAGAAGACCTCGTTGCCGTAAAATTACTTCAGGAAATGTTTGATCGTGATCAGCATGACTACCGCGAGATCGGCATTAAAGCAGACAAACCCGGCGTTGTGATGCGAAAGATTATTAAAGAATTAGCCGGGTAATTAATCTTTGTGAATAAAACCCTCACTTCCTTTTATGCGCTTCAATAATGATTTGCTTTTTAAGAATTTTACACTCACCAACCATTAGCGAGTTCAGGTCCTGAATAATATAATCCTGCAGTTCTTGGTCTGCTTTTGATTGTTGTTCAAAAGTGTAGTAGCCTTAACAAGGAAGGCGAGTAACTATTATCAAAATCGTAAACATGAAGGGACACTATTATGACTGAAGAACTATATTGGCTTATTTTAACAACTTTAATGACTTCCCTATTCTGGGTGCCTTATATCCTGAACCGGATCGCCGTTCGCGGTCTTATGGGCGGCATGGCCAACCCGTCACCGGACGATAAACCGCAAACCCCATGGGCCGAACGTGCGATGCTGGCCCACAAAAATGCGGTTGAAAATCTGGTGCTTTTCGCGCCGCTGGCAATTGCCACACATGTTATGGGGGTCGGGACCGAACTGACAGCTACAATGTCAATGGTATTTTTCTTTGCCCGCCTCGTACATTTTGTCGTTTATGCGGCGGGTATTCCAGTCGTCAGAACACTTGCATTCGCTGTTGGCTTTTTGGCGGAACTTATTCTTGCGCTTAATTTGCTGGGAATGATGTAAAACTTACGAAGGGTAGAGCGCAGGAAAGGTCAGACTGCGCTTTACCCGCCCAAAAACAAAGCTTGAATCAATTCCGGCGATGCCGGGAATAGTTGAGATTTTATCGCGCACAAAAATCTCATAACTTTTCAGATCCCGGCTCACCACATGGAGCAGGTAGTCGGAAGATCCCGTCATCAGATAACATTCCATGACCTCATCAAGCTTGGCAATCCCGCTTTCAAATGATTTTATGCATTCGTCCGAATGCCGCTCAAGCCGGATATGGACAAACACGGTAAGCGGCAAACCATACTTGTCCTGATCAACAATCGCCGTATATGCGATTAGTACGCCTTGTCTTTCAAGATTACGAACACGCCTCAAACAGGGAGACGGGGACAGGCCGACAATTTCCGCGAGTTCCTGATTGGTCAGTCTCGCATTCTGCTGCAAAGCCCTTACAATATTCCTATCAATTGCGTCCATATCGATCCTTTTGGCATATTATGCCAATTATTAACACTTTTATAGCGATATACGCAAGCACATTGCGGTCATTGTTTGATATAATTTCCTATATTACAGATCGTTTTTAAAAGTGAGACGCAAAATGAAATCAAACAATGACAATAAAACCGACCTTGGTTTTGCCACACGGGCCATACATGATGGCTATGATCCTTCAACATCGGAAGGCGCATTGGTACCCCCCGTTTATATGACCAGCACATTTACATTTGAAACCGCCGAACAGGGTGCCGCCATGTTCAGTGGTGAGGAACAGGGTCATTTTTACAGCCGCATATCAAACCCAACATTGTCATTGCTTGAATTACGTATGGCGAGCCTCGAAGGGGCGGAAGCGGCAATGGCAACCGCATCCGGCATGGGGGCGATCACATCAACATTGTGGACACTTCTAGAGCAGGGTGACGAAATTCTTGTCGATAAGACCCTTTACGGATGTACATTTTCGTTTTTCCAGCATGGCCTTACAAAATTTGGCGTGAGCATCAAACATGTTGATATGCGCAGGCCGGAAAATGTGCGTGAGGCGATCAACGAAAAAACTAAAGTGATTTATTTTGAAACACCGGCCAATCCGAATATGCGTCTTGTTGAAATTGGTGCTGTTGCGCAAATTGCAAAAGAAAATGATATTATCACCGTTGTTGACAACACATACGCCACACCGTACCTGACCCGCCCTATTTCATGGGGTGCGGATATTGTTGTCCATTCGGCGACCAAATATCTTGGCGGTCATGGCGATCTCGTTGCCGGTATCGTCGCGGGTTCACAGGAAATGATTGATCGTATCCGTCTTGAAGGTGTCAAGGATATGACCGGTGCCGTAATGGCTCCGCTCACTGCATTTCAGATTATGCGCGGGCTTAAGACACTTGAAATCCGTATGGACCGCCATTGCAGCAGCGCACAAATGATTGCCAAACAACTTGAAGATCACCCGGCAGTTAAGAAGGTTTATTATCCGGGCCTTGAAAGTTTTGAACAATATGGTCTTGCAAAACGTCAAATGAGCAAACCTGGCGGTATGATTGCCTTTGAACTTGAAGGCGGGATCAGCACAGGCACCCGCTTTATGAATGATTTAAAACTTGTAAAGCGTGCCGTAAGTCTCGGCGACGTTGATACCTTAATCCAGCATCCGGCGAGCATGACACATTCCACCTACACACCAGAGGAGCGCGCAGAACACGATATTTCAGATAGCTTGATGCGTATTTCCATTGGCCTGGAAACACCGGAAGACATTATGGCCGATTTAAAGTCAGCACTTGATAATGTTACGCTGGACAATGACAATAAAGAAACCAAAGTTGCCTAAACCAAAAAGGCCCGCTTTCGCAGCGGGCCTTTTATTCGCACATAAACTATTATTCAAAAATCAGAATTTCATTCCGATCCCTGCCCCGATAATCCAGGGGTCAATCTTAACGTCTGCGGTCACAGCACCGCCGTTAATTTCAGCGTCTGTACTCAAGAAAAGCTTTTTAACATCAACGTTAAAAAATGTATTTTCGGTAAGTTCGATATCTGTACCGACCTGCAATGAAAAACCAACGCTGTCTTTCAGGTTAAAATCTGTAATGGCACCGCCCGCTTCTTTTTCACTATAAAAGAAGGTGTAGTTAATACCGGCACCGACATATGGTTTAATACCGGAATTATTGCCAACCGGCATATGATACTGAAGCGATAATGTCGGTGGTAAAAGCCATGCACTACCAAGATCGGCAGAAGCGCCTAACGCTGTCCCCACACCAACAACATTATGTTTGGTTGTTGCAGCAATAAGTTCAATTCCGATATTGTCAGCGACAAAATACGTAAAATCTAATTCCGGTACAACTTTATTATCGATATCAACTGTACCGCCGATAGATGTTGTGGCACTTTCATGAGGTGCTACATAAATCGCACGCGCGCGAACGAAAAGATCACCCGCTTGCTGTGCTGTTGCTGTTTCGCTGGCGAACATTGAAGCAGCGATAAGACCTAACCCGGCCACTACTTTTTTTGACATTTAATTTCCTCCTGTCAATTTTTGATAAACCATCAATACGGCGAGTTGAGATCAAAAATCTTTGACCGGGATCAATTAACTTGCAATAATCCCAAAAATATTACGAATCTTCATTAATTACCGAAATGCACCCATGCCACTACCGTTTATCATCATGTCAGCGCCAAACGGCGCGCGAAGACAAAAAAAGGACCACCCCAACATCCCTATTACACCTGAGGAGATGGCAATTTGCGCGGAAGAAATTGTGGCAGCGGGTGCAAGTATCCTGCATCTGCACGTTCGTGATAAAAATGGCGGTCATTCGCTGGCCCCTGAGCTTTACAGAAAAGCCATTCAAGCTGTGCAAGCGGCCGTGGGCGAAAAGCTCATTATTCAGGTAACAACAGAAGCCGTCGGCATATATGACCGGCAGCAACAAATGGACATGGTGAAAGAATTAAAACCAACGGCGGTTTCACTTGCGCTGCGCGAATTATGCCCGGACGTGCAAACGGAAACTGAATTCGCCCAATTCACGGCATGGCTCAAAGCCGAGAAAATATTCCCTCAATATATACTTTATAACGATAAGGATTTTAATCGGTTTGAAGAATTTCGAAAGAAGGGAATATTAAACGATAATAACCCTTTCGCCCTTCTTGTATTTGGCAACTATCAGGGCCAGATTAACGACCATGAAATTAACGCCCTGAAGGCATGTGCAACTACCGCCGAATTTCCCTGGGCGGCTTGCGGTTTCGCTCACAACGAAAAAGATTGTGTTCGCCATGCCGCCCACAATAACGGTCACATAAGGGTTGGGTTCGAAAACAATATTTGGAAAAACAACGAAGAAATGCTTAAAAATAATGCTGAAATGGTTGCTTTCGCGTCCGAAATTGCCCGTGAAGCAACCCGCCCCGTCGCCACCGCGGATGATGTCCGTAATATATTTGGGTTAAGGAATTAAAATGCCGACCTTAAAAACATTAAGCATACTTCAGATCGGCGCCGCACCCGAGGGGACACAGGAAACACTGAATAAAATTCTCAGTTATGAAGATCAGATTATCGCTTCACAAAGCGACATCCTTGTGATGCCGGAAGCAATACTGGGCGGATATCCGAAGGGAGAAAGCTTTGGTACACAGCTTGGGTTTCGTACGGAAAGCGGGCGTGAAATATATAAAAATTATTTTGAAAATGCGCTGGATATATCCGGCCCGGAAATTGACAGTCTTTGTGGTTTATCTGCACGCGCAAATACATCCATCGTTGCAGGTATTATTGAAAAATCAGGTTCAACATTATACTGCACCGCCATCTTTATTGACCCTAAAAATGGTTTAATTGATAAACATCGGAAATTAATGCCAACGGGATCGGAACGTCTTATATGGGGACAGGGCGATGGCTCAACATTGCCGGTTGTTGATACAAATGCCGGCAAAGCGGGCGCAGCCATATGCTGGGAAAACTACATGCCACTGCTTCGTACTGCCATGTATTCCAAAGGTATAGAAATATGGTGTGCCCCAACAGTTGACGCCCGTCCCGTCTGGCAATCAACAATGCAGCATATTGCCCTTGAAGGGCGGTGTTTCGTGGTGAGTGCGTGTCAATACCAACCTTCGCCGGAGAAGCTCGGTTTGACGGTAGAAAACTGGCCAGCCAAAGAAGCATTGATCACAGGCGGAAGTGTCATTATTGGACCGCTTGGTGAAAAACTTGCCGGTCCACTGCTTAATGAAGAAGGTTTAATTTCCGCGACTGTTGATTTGGATGACATTGCGCGTGCACGATATGATCTGGATGTGGTCGGACATTATGCCAGACCGGATATTTTTCAGCTAAGCGTGAATGAAACCCCCCGCCAATCCGTCACCACATTTACAGAAAGTGACGATTAAAGCTATTTAACATGTTGACAAGTTCCGCAAGCTGGCCTTACCATTCCAATGAAGGTAGAACAGGGCTTAAGGAGAACTCAGCATGTCTGACGATCAAAACGCGTTTTTACCAATCAATAAGGAAATTGAAGTGGCCGAGGGTGTTTTCGTACGCCGGCGGGAACTTATTTATAAGGGCGTCGCTTCAATCGGCCTTTTGGGTTTTGCTTCCATCTTAAATAACCTGCAAGCGTACGCGCAAACAACACCATCGGGATTGACATCGTTTAATGATTTCCTGAAAGAAGCAAATCCGTTAACAAAATCACTCATCGAAGACACCTCAACGGGCGGTCAGGATCGCTACCTCCATGCGCTTGCGTCGCACGCATCCAAGATCGAAAGCGTGCCGGAGCCCGTTTCCTGGAATGACAGCACACAAAGTTTCAAACCGGGAACCTTCATAGGCTTTACCCCTGGCGGAGAAAACTTCACTGTCCTTCAATGGCGCCTGGAACCGAATACAGAAATCCGTCTTCATCGCCATGATTATGGCAACGTGGTGACTGTCGGCTTGAATGGTGAAGCCAATGTCAGAAATTTTGAACTGGTCGGTGATGATGTTGATTATAGCCCCGGCAAAACAATTAAAGTTAAAAAAACCGTTGATCAGCAGCTCACCAGAGGCAGCGTAAACCTAGTGTCCCTTGATAAAAATTATATTCATGGTTTTCGCGCCGGACCCGATGGTGCCCACGGGATTGATATCACCACACGTATCAAACCAAAACCTGATCATGGCACCCCATATCTGGGTGTAAGTGATAAAGCAGAAGATGAATTCAGACAAATCTATGAAGCCGAATGGCAGGAATGACAGTCAGCTGGATACTCACGCAGGCAAATTGGTAATTATATCATTCAAATGTGCCATCGCCTCTGCCGTTGGGCCGGGATAATCACCCATAATTGGTGTGTTGCCCATATATCCTATGTCACGCATTCCTTCAGGACTTGTGAAATATCCGCCAAGAACCAGTGTTCTCAATTTGGCAAAAAACATAGTCGCATGTTCAAATTCAGCAACATCCAGCTGTTTTTCATATGCAATATCGTCGATGATTTCCAACTGTTCTGCTTCACTTAGATTGATAAAAAGACCCCCAAATCTGCGGCTGGCTTCATCGTCAAGCCATTGAAGACCATTTAAAATAAGCACGCGATCACTCTGCTGATCCTTATATGGCGCGCTCACCCATTCATCGATCACTTCCGGAACACCCACCGCTGTTGCTGAGGGCCCCCCTTCATCTTCCGGACAAATTATATCACATAGACGGGCAACAATATCCAATTGCTCATTCGTCAATGTCCGCGGCCACGGCGTCGTCGGGTTCAGCATATCGGGGTCCTGACCGTATTTAGGACCGGTGATGGGATCAAATGTCAGATCCGGCCAATGGCTGCCTTCCTTAATTTCGGGTATGGGTTGATCGGGCGCATCGCAGGCAACAACAACACCACCAATAACAACAACTGATGTCATGCTTCCAAGCCATTTCAAACTGTCACGACGATTAATTCTGGAGGTATATTTTTTACTCATGATGCGGCTCCCTTAATTTGTTCCGCAAGTCGTGTTGCGTTTCTCATCGCCAGTGTCAGTATGGTAATTGTGCAATTCTTGTGAGGGTTGGACGCAAATACCCCCCCATCCATAATATAAAGATTATCAACATCCCATGTCTGGCCCCATTTATTGGTAACTGATGTTTTCGGGTCGTCTCCCATTCTAGTCGTGCCCACCTCGTGAATGATCTGCCCACCAGCAAGGATCGCTTCTTCCGGCGTGCGTTTTGGTGAGGTAACATAACCCCCCATTGCTTTGATCAGCTTCTCACCCCATTCAAGACCATGTGCGACCTGATTGATTTCTTCTTCGGACCATTTCCAGTGGAACCTGAGCACCGGAATACCCCATTTGTCTTTCACATTCGGGTCTATCTCGCAGTAACAATCATCATTCACCACCATCTCACCGCGAAGCGCAAAGCCGATGTTGCTTCCGTAATTATCCCTGACCATCTGTTTTGCGCTTTTTCCATAACCATCGGCGCTTCCGCCAAGACCCATATCCGGCGCACCAAAACCGCCACCGATTTCAAGGTGATATCCACGTTTAAAATTAACGGTGCCACTATCCTGGCCTTCATAATCCCACCAGGGAATATATAAATGGTTACCCGCCAACCCGTCTTCATTATATCGGGGCCGACCTTTTAATGCGGGGATATGACCGTTGATATCCGCACCTGTGCTATCCATAAGATTGCGTCCGACCTGCCCGCTTGAGTTGGCAAGCCCGTTCGGGAATCTTTCACTTTTTGAATTAAGCATAAGTCGTGCAGTTTCACAGGCGCTCGCCGCCAATATCACGATATCAGCATCAACCCGGACATCCTGTTTTGTTTTCCGGTCAACAAACGTAACGCCCGATGCTTTGCCGTCTTCATTCAAATGAACTTCTTTTACCATCGCATCGGTAACAACCTTTATATTTCCGGTGTTCTTGGCCCACGGTATCACCGATGTGGTCGTTTGGAAGGCTGCACCAATAGAACACCCCCGCCCGCAATGCGTTGCATTAAAACACGCTTCCCGTTCGTCAATCGCACGGGTCAGCACCGCGCGGCGCATCGGCACAATCGGAAGGCCCAATTTTTCACAAGCCGCTTCAACAAGGAGCTCATAAACACGCGGCTGCGCATGTGGTTGAAGCACACCTTCCCCTGAATCGGGGACATCGTAAATGCCGGGATTGTTTCCTGAAACACCAACAATTTTTTCACACTTATCATACCATGGCTGGATCTCATCATAATCAATCGGCCAGTCCACCCCCAGCCCGTCATGGCTGAACGGTTTGAAATCACGGTCATTAAAGCGCGGCACGTACCGGCCAAAATGATTGGTACGCCCACCCAGCATCCTCGCACGCCACCAAAGAAACTCTGTACCGTCCGCCGTCGTATAAGGCTCCCCCGGTACTGACCAACCACCATCAACAGTACCATCGTAATATCCGAAGTCTTTATCTGACGTGCTCTCGCCCCGCAGCGGAGCTTCATGGTTTTCGTTGAACATCGGCGTTTCTTCAACCGGATCGTAATCCCGTCCCGCCTCAAGCATCAGCACTTTTATCCCCGCTTCGGTCAGTATATGTGCGGACATGCCTCCGCCTGCGCCAGAGCCCACAATTATTACGTCATATTCGAAGCCATCAAATGTCGCCATTTTTCTTCCCTAGTATCCCGCCTGTGTTTCAGTTTTAAAAAACTATAACCAGAAATTATCAGAATTGACAGTCCTCTTTTGAAGCCGTAGTCTTTTGCGCGGAACAACTAATTGTGGAGCAGATAGTGACAAAGTTCATCCTGGCGGCATTATTTTCAATTGTATCGTTATCAAGCTTTTCATGGGCACAAATGGTGCCGGAACCCAGAGCAACCGAAGTCTGGAACAAAGAACCCGTTAAGATCACACCGGGTGATCATGGCGCACCACCGTCCGACGCCATCATTCTTGACCATTCCGCCTGGCAAAGCATTAATGGCGGCGAAAACCCGTGGGATAATCAGAATGGCGTCATGACAGTAAAACCCGGCGCCAAGGATATCAGAACAAAAAAATCCTTTGGCGATGTCCAGCTTCATGTTGAATGGCGCATACCGGAACTGGACGAAAAATTTGTGAGCCAGGATCGCGGAAACAGTGGCGTTTTTCTGCAGCAATTTTATGAAGTTCAGGTCCTTGATAGCTATGAAAACAAAACCTACAACAACGGACAGGCAGGGTCCCTTTATAAGCAGCATATCCCACTGGTTAATGCAACAAAACCGGCAATGGAATGGCAATCTTATGACATAATCTACACGGCGCCCCGTTTTGGAAAAAATGGCGCTGTCATTTCACAGGCGCGTATGACTGTCATCCATAATGGTGTGCTTATCCAGAATAATGTTTCATTGACAGGACCAACATTATATATCGGTGCCCCCGCCTATGAAGCACATGGTAATCTGCCCATTTACCTTCAGGATCATGACCATAAGGTAAGTTACCGCAATATATGGGTTCGGGAACTTTAAAGAGCAACCCGAAGCCTAGGCCATTTCTTGAGCCACCTTTTGTCTTTAATTCTTTTTTTGAAAACATCTGGCTTTGGTCGTTTGTTATTCATCACAATAGAGCCATCAAAAATAACGTCCAATCCGAAAGGTGCAATGACAACTATTTCTCCATTGTGTGATAGTCTAGCGCCAACGGCTGCTTGCAATTCCACCCAGTATGTCATCGCATCACTGGACGACGAATAGGGACTATCATTATTCCTTATATGCATGCGGGCCTGATTTTTTACAGACCATGGATAATCTGAAATTTGCTTTAAATAGCACTCTTTTTCCCTGTCAATCTTTTCACTGCAGTTTTCTTTGTCGAAATAAATAAGGTCTATATCATCCAGTTCCGTTACTTGCTCATAACCGTGAAGTTTATCCCATATTAAAGCTCTGACGAATCCTGCCGCCAAACACCAATCATGAAGCTTTAAGGAAGATGCAATTCTCAACGCATCCATGCGCACCTCATCATCGCGCACCCATTTTATTACATCCGTCACGTTAAAACTTTGATGGCTACAAATATGAGTATCTCCTGTTTTATTTCCTGAGCGCTTCAGAAAGAAGATACAGAATATCACCCCCAAGCGTCGCACCGGCAATCGCGGTAATATTACCAATCGGATCATAGGCCGGTGCAACTTCAACCAAATCCGCCCCGACAATATTTAATCCTGCAAGGCCTTTTAAAATTTTGCGTGCGGCCATAACCGTCGGCCCGCCAGAAACCGGGGTTCCTGTTCCCGGTGCATAAGCGGGGTCAAGAAAATCAATATCAAATGTGAGATACGCTTTGGCATCCTTAACGCGCGATTTTATCTGCGATGCAACATCCGACGGCTTCATTTCGTCAAGCTCCGTCGCATAAATAATTTCAATACCGTGGGTTTCCGGGTTTGGCGTTCTTATGCCGATTTGAATTGAATGTTCAAGATCAAGAAGTCCTTCTTTGATAGCGTGATAAAACATGGTGCCGTGATTATAATTCTCATCGACCCATGTGTCCGTATGAGCATCAAAATGCACAAGGGCCAGTGGCCCGTGCTTTTTCACATGAGATCTCAAAAGCGGGAGTGATACGAAATGGTCACCGCCCATCGCGAAGCAGGCCGTGCCGCTATTTAAGATGTCATCTGTTGTTTTCTCAAGTGTGGCAATCATTCGTTCCGGATAACCGGCAAAATCACAGATATCACCATAATCGATAACCGTGTGATGTTCAGCAATATGATAGTCCCACGGCCACAACCCAAATTCGAATTCACCCGTAAGCGTGGATTGTTCGCGTAAGGCACGCGGGCCGAACCGGGCACCCGGTCTGTTTGTAGTTCCAAGATCATATGGCACACCCAGCACAGCGATATCCGCCTTACTTAGGTCCTTTGATGCTGAAAACCGCATAAAACTAATTGGACCGGAACAGGCATCATCCCACCAGTTATTCAATAATTCGTCATCGCGCGGCATATGACTTTCCTTTTTCATCGTTTAACTAATTGTGTCAGCTCTGCTTTTTCGCGCAGTCGCACAAATCTGTCCAACAAGATATCGCTTTCACTATAAACCCACAACCATATTGATCGACTTTATTTCGACATTTGACAAAACCCGCGCAACAGTCAAAAATCAACAAATGATATTGGAACCTGCGCGTAATTAAAGGAAATATTTATGGATACGATGCCATCATTTGATTTTGTCATGACGAATTTAGGCCTTCTCTCAACTGCACTGGTTTTTATTTTGGGGGTATTAATTGTCGTAACCATTATATTTTTTATCATCGATATCACACAAACTCACGACGCCATAAGGCACAATTTCCCGGTCATCGGCAGGTTCAGGTATTTATTTAGTGCCTTAGGGGAATTTTTTCGGCAGTATTTCTTTGCGATGGACCGAGAAGAAATGCCCTTTAACCGCGCAGAGCGTGAATGGGTTGATAGAGCCGCGGAAGGCGTAAATAACACCGTCGCGTTCGGGTCCACCAAAAACCTGATGCCCGTGGGGACCGCGATATTCGTTAATTGCCCTTTCCCCGCACTGGAACAGGATGCAGCCCATACCCAGCCGCTTGAAATAGGCCCCTTCTGCGAAAACCCATACCCGGCAAAGTCAATTTTCAATATTTCCGGTATGAGCTACGGCGCACTCTCAGCACCAGCCGTTCGTGCGTTATCCCATGGTGCCCGGCTAGCTGGTTGCTGGCTTAATACCGGCGAAGGCGGCCTTTCCTCGTATCACCTTGAAGGTGGTTGCGACATCGTAATGCAAATCGGAACAGCCAAATATGGCGTGCGCGATGAAGAAGGAAATTTTTCTGAAAAAAAATTAAAGGAACTCGCCGACCTTGAACCGGTTAAAATGTTTGAAATTAAACTTTCTCAGGGTGCCAAACCCGGCAAGGGCGGTATTCTACCCGCAGCAAAAGTTTCTGAAGAGATAGCCGGAATTCGCGGCATCAGGGTCGGCGAGGATTCGATCTCCCCAAACCGACACCCGGAAATTAACCGGGCTGATGACCTTCTGGATTTTATAGATCTTGTCAGAAAAACATCCGGTAAACCGGTGGGATTCAAAGCCGTCATCGGCACTCACGGATGGCTAGAACAGCTATGCAGGAAAATTCATGAACGTGGCATCGAAAGTGCCCCGGACTTTATTACCGTCGACAGCGGTGATGGTGGCACAGGAGCAGCGCCCATGCCACTGATCGATAATGTCGGATTGACGATAAAAGAATCTCTGCCACTTGTGTCTGATATCCTGCAGAAATATCGTCTGAGGGGAAGAATTCGCCTTATCGTATCGGGCAAACTTATAACACCATCAGAGGTCGCCTGGGCACTTTGCGCCGGCGCCGATTTTATCAATGCAGCACGCGGCTTTATGTTTTCACTGGGGTGTATTCAGGCGATGAAATGCAACAAAAACACATGTCCGACAGGCATTACCACCCATAACAAGCGACTTCAAAAAGGGTTGAACCCCGAAGACAAAGCCGTCAGGGTCGCTAATTATTGCAGGAATCTTGTCCACGAAGTTGAAATTATCGCCCACTCCTGCGGCGTAGACGAGCCGCGTAGATTACGCCGTATGCATGTAAGAATAGTTCAGGGAAATGGCAAAACCATCCCGATGGATGAATTATATCCCGTACCGGAAGTTCTACCCGAATATCAACACCCAATCGCATAATAAGGCCACACTTTAATATTATCATTAAGATATTGGTTACCCCTTTTGTGTTATATTCGGATGGATATAGATGGAGACATAGATGAAAACGCCGGTATTTATCGCTATGTGTGCCGGGATGGTCACTTTGGTGACCCCCTCAGCGCCGATTTCTGCACAAACACTGCAGCAATTCAGTCAACAGGACTTTGAACAACTGATGAAAAGCGACCCGCAGCTTCTTGAACAGGTTGTCAATCCTGACGGAAGCGTAAACAGGGCGAAGCTCGAAGAAATATTGCGTGACCGTTTTAATTACCGGGATAATATGCAATTACCGGCATATCTCGATTTTGAAAATACACCTGAACGCCTTCAAAACGACCTTACACCACCGGATCCCAGAAATGATGTTCGGTTGCAAAAAAGGCTCGAAGAAGAGCGCATGAAAGCCTACGAGGCTTATAAGAAACGCATGAAAAACAACCCTCATCAATAGGATGATAATCAGTAGTTACGTTCCATCAGTTTTTTAAAAAACGCTGAAAGCCTTTTAATTCCTTCATCTATTTTTTGCTCGGATACGTAGCTGTAACAAAGACGCAAGCTATTCTTCATCTCGCGGTCAAAATGAAAAGCGCTCCCCGGTACATAGGCAACTTTCTCAATCGCGACGGCGTTATCAAGTTCCTTCAACGTATCAATCCGTTCCGGAAAAGTAAGCCAGATGAAAAAACCACCGTTCGGATATGTCCATGTCACCCCTTCCGGCATATATTTTTCAAGGGCAGAAACCATCGCATCGCGTTTTTTTCGATAAACATCAATCGCCGCAACAGTCTGTTTTTGCATAAAGCCTTTATCCAGTAGCTGTTCCGCTACCAGCTGGCCAATTGTGGATGAGCATTGGTCCTGTCCCTGCTTTGCCACAACCAGGGCATCAATCAATTTTTTTTGTGCCGCAACCCAACCTAGTCGCAAACCGGGGTTTAGGGTTTTTGATAATGTACTGACGAGTATAACATTATCAGTATCCATTTCGGCCATCATGGGTGGGGCATCCCCTTCAAAACGTATTTGTCGATATGCGGTGTCTTCCAATATAGGAACGCCATATTTCGACGCGATTTTCACAATTTTCCTGCGTCTGGATTCTGGAATAGTAACCCCCATCGGATTTTGGAATGAGGGGATAGCATAAATGAACTTTGCGCGCTTTCCCCGTTTCTCTATATCTTTAAGGGCATCTTCAAGAAGATCGGGATTAATCCCCTCCTCATCAAGTGGAATTCCAACCATTTCAGCTTCGTAACTGCGAAAAACATGAAGCGCCGCAGTGAATGTAGGTGCGCCGACAATGACAACATCTCCCGGATCAACAAGTACTTTTGAAATGAGATCAATTGCCGCAAGCCCCCCCGTTGTTACCATCACTTCATCCAGGTTGGTGGGACGCCCCATACGGATCGTTTCCCGCACCAAAGCCTCTCGAAAAGAAGTGAGTCCCGCAATCGCTCCATAACCAAGAGCCTTGGTTCCGCTGTCCGTCATAACAGCATCCGCAATTTCCTTAAATTCATCCACCATAAAAATTGAAGGATCCGGCAATCCACCCGCCAAAGATATTACATCCGGTTGTTCGGATAACTTCAATATTTTTACAACGGTTTCATCCGCTGTTTTAGTGACCCGCTGTGAAAAGAGATTATCCCAATTCATATCCCGACCATTCCTCGTTAAAAAATATAACCATAAAGGAACCAGTCATTTAACGCACTATTTTTATTCCGTTTTTATTTATTACCAATCAACACAAAATTGGAAAAATTATTAATCATTCAAAGTAGATAAGTATTTTTGTTCGAAGTTTATGAATTGCCGATTTAGCTTATTTTCCAACTTTTCTTTTGTTTTATCGTTCGCAAAACTCGTTCTCACGCTATTATAGCTCATATGTTTTAGCTCAGAATATTCAATATCTGTGGTCGTTATCGCCGCAACACATTCGTTAGCGATATCAGTTTCAAAGATAGCATCATTATCCGTAGATAAACTGACACGTAAACCCAATCTAAGATAATCTAAGAAAGGATGAGGAGCGGCGTTCATGTCATGTACACCAAGCTTGTGATTGCTAATAATATTAGTCTCAATAGGCAATTCCATTCGTCTGGCATATTCAAGAGTGACAGGATCATATTGAAGTAAAACACCGTGACCAATTCGGGTCGCTCCCATAAGCAGGGCATCCCGTACATTTCTTTCATCCCCCATCTCACCTGCGTGTATAGTCATTTCCAAAGGATGATCGGGGTTTTCCATATTATATCCAGACAAATAACCATATATTTCCTGCCCGGCTTCAAATGCTGGAAATCCCTTTTCTATAGATAATAAGTCTATTCCCGTTATAACGTTTGTAGGATGTTTTACCAAAAGTTCAATCCAGTCCTTCAGTACGTCCGCATTTTCCCGCGCCGGTTCAAACCTTAAAAAAGACAGATTCCATCGCACGACGATGCCGGTTTCCGCCAAAAATTGTTTCGCCCATTTTTCAAGCTTACTTATATTTTCTATTTTTGGCGAAAAATACTCTGTAAATTCAACGTAACTTACCCCCTGTTTTGCTGCATTTTTCAGAAAACTGCTATAAGCAAGCAATATCTTTTTATCTCTCTCTTCATTACCTAGCAACCGGTCAACAAAAGCAAAAATGCTATCGAACCTCTCAAAATCATGTGTTGCCGGATTACCCGGTAAAATAAACATTTCAATAAATTGTTTCTTTTCTGCCGCAGAATACGAAGAAAAATTAGCCGACTGTGGCAAATTTGACAGCATCTCAATTTCAGAACCATATAAATACTGTCCCGGCTCTTTTTCTTCGATGTATCTCAATAAATCCATTGGCTCAATGACAGGGTCATATCTCTCCAGTAATTGTCGCACCACATTTCTGTTAAATAGACCCCAAGGGTGCACATGAAGCATGCCACCCTTTGGAAGACTGCGGCAAAAATCTGCTAGTTTTGATTCATTATTCCTTATACTATTTAGATCAAATATGGAGTTCTTATGAGCAAGAAGCCTGTTTTTATCAATGATATTACTATGCTTCCTTTGGATAAAACTGATGTCTTCCTCAGAAAACCTACTGGAAAACAGATAACCTAAACGATACTCCAGTCCAATTCGTGAAATGGAACTATCATTGTTGTGATTTTCATAAGCAATGACTTTCTTCACCTGATCATAGGCATCAAATTCTGCTTCAAGTTTTTCGTTTGTCGATTGCTGACCTGAACAGGAAGCCAGCAAAACAGGAAAAACCAACAAAAATAATAGCGTCAACCATTTCGACTTTGGTTTTATAATTATCACTTCCTATTGCCCCAATCTCTCAAGTAATTGTTGCTTTAATTGAGCTGTAAATTCTTCTGCACCAGTGTAAAGATGATCGCGGTCACCAAACTTTTCCGGGGCCATGGTATTTATGCCACTTAAAATTATCACTCTGTGTTCATTGGATAACGTTTCCAGATATGAGTGATACGCCTTTTCATACCCTTCGGGGAGTGCATCAACAGAAATTTGTGTAATAGGATTGGTAAACCAGTATGTCTCAATCCCATTATCGTTTGCCAGATCAAGAAGCCTGATAAAATATTCTTTTACCAACGCTGAAGAGACAAAGCCGTCTTGCTGTGATTCACGCGAAGGGTCGGTGGAGCCGTTGCCCGTTGCAGAAAATTGGTGCCCCTTTGATTCCCGGAGCATTTTTTCCGACATCATATTAACATTCCACCGCATTTCCGTGATGCCGTTTATAAAATCGCTTATATATTTTCCCGTGTAATATTTATAATCCAGATAATCAACAGCACCAATTATCTTGTTATCATCCAATTCTACTGCCAAACGCTCTATTTCCTCATACTCCTCATCTTCCAGAAATCTGAATTTGACGGTATTGAGATAAAAATACGGATTTGTTAGCATTGGTGGGGCATACCCAATAAGAATATAATCCGGCTTTGCGTTGTGAATCAGGTACTTCTTTAACGTATAGTAACCTTCTATTGGCGAAGTGCCACTTAATGCCAAATTAATCGAATTGAACCGTTCATCATCAAAATCATGCGGGATAAAAGATGATTTGGTTCTGGAATCACCCAAGGCCACCACATTAAACTTTTCCTGGCTTGTTTTGTCCACATACTCACTTACATGCTCCCAAGACGGATAATCAAAATTCATATAGTACATTTTAAAATTAAGGATAACGTATGAGTAGGCAGCAAACAGCAATACCGTCATCGCCAAAACGGAACAGGTAAATTGTTTATGTGTAAAGACCATCATTCATCCTAAAAATTATAATAAAGAAATTCACTTTCCCTAGTAATGTATAAAAACCCGATGATAAGGGTAAAACTGAGGAAAATAAAATTATAGAAAGTCGGTTTGAATTCGCGCATTTTCTCAATGGAGTTTTTGAACGCCAGCACAACGACAAATGCCACGAAGATCCAGATCACCGTCCACAAGTCACCATTCACACCACCAAGAAAGTCGCCAAACTGAATACCTAACCCATTTGTGAATTCCAGCTCCGTTGGCAGGATAATCTGATCAAATGCGACCATTCCCTTTAAAACTCTAATCGCATCCCCCCAGTGCGGAGCTCTGAAAAAAACACCCGACATATTCAGGAAGATCATTGTGATCAGCCAGCTAATCGCAAAATGAATCCTAAACCCGACCACTTTCCAGATGTAGTAAGAAACCAAAGCCAACCCATGAAGCAGACCCCAGAAAACAAATGTCCAGTCCGCTCCATGCCATAATCCGCCAAGGATGAACGTCAATAATATACTCGTGAGGAAAACATGCTTTTTACGTCTTTTGCCCACCAATGTATAGAACACGTAATCTCTCAAAAACCGCGATAAAGTCATGTTCCAGCGGCTCCAGAATTCCTGAATGGTTCTTGATTTAAGGGGAGAGAAGAAATTTATCGGCAAATTGATGTTAAACATGAGTGCCAACCCAATTGCCATATCGGCATAACCGCTGTAATCGAAATAGATCTGGAACGAAAATGAAAGCGACGCCGCCCAAGCACTTAAAAAATCAATATCACCTGTTCCGGAATACCCGTAATACACCCATTCCGCAAACGTGTCGGCAAACACAACTTTCTTAAATAGCCCAATACCAAAAATAAAAAGTCCGGTTGAAAAGTTTTTAAAATTGACGAATTTATTTCTGAGTTGGGCAAATTGCGGCATCATTTCTTTGTGATGAACAATCGGC
Organism: Alphaproteobacteria bacterium; assembly: GCA_030428615.1. Lineage (GTDB taxonomy): Bacteria > Pseudomonadota > Alphaproteobacteria > Sphingomonadales > Emcibacteraceae > Pseudemcibacter. The sequence goes on from JAUIDN010000021.1 coordinate 30,806, forward strand.
CCGGCAATTAACTGCGGGAAAAAAGTTACAAATAAACCGTAATTGATAAAATCATATTCCTTCGAATTCCCGCGAAAGGTATCAACCAGATACGCAATCTGTTGAAATGTAAAAAAGGATATCGCAAGCGGCAATACAATATGCAAAAGGGTAAATTCCGTCCCGAAGGTAAAATTCACATTGGATATGAAAAAGTCGCTATATTTGAAATACCCGAGAAGCCCCAGATTTACAGCAACGCCATATATCATGGTTGCCTTGGCGGAGACACCATTACCCCCGTCCCTCTGCGCTTCCGTAATCCTGTTTCCTATAAAATAATTAAATATTATGGAGGTCAGAATGAGTGGTAAATAGGCAACATTCCACCAGCTATAAAAAAACAAACTCGCAACAAACAGAAATGCATTACTTAATTTCGTAAGCCGCTTGTGGTTGAGAAAAAAGTAAATAAAAAATGTAATCGGTAAGAATACAAATATGAATTCGTAACTATTAAATAGCAATCGCTGACCCCGTATCGTAGACCTTTAATTTACAAAGTAATCTACAACCAAGGATTTAATATAACGTTAAGTCAACATTATGTTTTCATTAACAATTTTAACCGGAGCGGCTGATAGCCTCTTTACCGTTATAAACAAGCCTTGTTGACCAGGGAACGGGGTTTCTAAGGGCATAATGGGCCATACATGCCCCTTCCGCTTCGTTAAGCAAGTCCTTGATCCGTTCTTCCGGCTCCGGGCTTTCAATAAGCACATGGGTTTCAACCATGTCGCATCCACCGTCTGTCATATAACCATGCTCACGCATGTGCCCCAAATTTGTCCGAAAACAAATGCGCTGTTCAAGTTTCAGGCTATCGACCTGAATTTTTCTCGCTGTCAGAATATCTGTAAGATGCGTCATCAGGCAAAAACCTATACCCGCTGCGAAAAAAGCCAGTGGCGGCGGCGCCGTATCATCGCCAACGGGGGGCTGTTCATCGCAATATAATTTTACCGGACTAAAGCCCGGGATATTAACAGAAACAACTCCTGTTTTTTTTTGTTTTGTATGAGCCTCTGCTACTAGATTAACTTCAAAACGATACGGTTCAGGGTGACGCGCTTTTTTAAATGGTGTTGATTCATATTGCGTTGTCACAGGTTGCTCGGAACCAAGTTCACCAACGCTGTAAGACTTACTTTCTGACATTCCAATTTTCTCCAAAATATATTGAGCGATCATGATAATTTACATCATAATGATTGAAGAAAATCACCAAAATCGTTAAATTATTGGATATATTTGCCGATAATCACCAAATTTTCAAATAATTCAGAGATACTCATCATGATCACAGAACAGGATAAAAAGATTTTAACAACACTCCAACATCATGGCCGAATGCCGATAGTCGAATTGGCGGCCAAGACCAATATGTCAGAATCCACATGTTTAAGGCGCACCAGAAGCCTGGAAGAAATCGGTGTGATAAAAGGATATACTGCTCTTCTTGATGCTGAAAAAGCGGGCTTTGACGTCATGGCGTTCGTTCAGGTGAGTATCAATCAAAATACCGAAGCCGCATTTGATAGTTTCAAAAAAGCCGTCTGCGCCTCGCCCCACATACTTGAATGTTATTCCTTATCGGGTCCCTATGATCATTTAATGAAGGTCGTTGCAAGAACAAACAAGGAATTATCCCATTTTATTCTCAAAACACTTAAAACATTCCCGGAAATTCGTGACGCACAAACCCTTTTCGTACTTCATCAGGTTAAACATACGACAGCACTACCGTTAGATCTGACATAAGTTTGAATAATCCCGTCAATCTCCATTTGACATCAACCCAGAATTATATTTACCCACATCAGTTCAATCATTATGATCAACTGTCTTTGATCATAATTTTGAAATAGTGGGGACCAAATGAACCGTTCATCTATTGCTAAGCTGAATATACTTCTTATTCTTTTCTTGGTCTTCTCGAATACTGCACAGGCGCAGGAAGACCAGTGGGTGCCCATCTTTAACGGTAAAAACCTTAACGGTTGGACAATAAAATTTTCCGGTCAGGACCTGGGCGTAAATTATAAAGATACATTTCGTGTCGAAGACGGAATGATGAGAGTGGTTTATGATAACTATACTACTTTTGACAATGCCTATGCCCATATCTTTTACAAAGAAAAATTGTCCCACTATCGCCTGAAATTTGATTACAGGTTCACGGGGGAGCAGGTCCCGGACTCAGAACCCTGGAACGTTCGAAACAGCGGCGTAATGTTTCACAGTCAGTCCCCCGAAAGCATGGCTTTTGATCAGGATTTTCCGGCATCCATTGAAAACCAGCTTCTTGGCGGCTTAAGCGACGGAAAAAGCCGACGAACAGGCAATATTTGTACACCTGGGACAGATTTTAAAATACACGGCGTTCTCATGAAAAAACACTGTTATCGCTCATCGTCAAAAACCTATCATGGTGATCAATGGGTCAATGCTGAAATCGAGGTGCGGGGTGATGAGGTCATAAAACATTTTATCAACGGCGAGCTTGTTTTTGAATATGAAAAAACGAGAATCCTACCCGACGAAGAATATTCGGCGGATTTCGTCACCGAAGCAATGCCGCTGAAAGATGGCTATATTGCGTTTCAGGCAGAAAGCCATCCGATTGATTTTAAAAACATCTACCTGATGAAACTGGATCAATAACACTAAATGAAATCGCTCTTAAAAGTTATACTGATCATTGCCCTGTGTTCTGCCTCCACCTTCGTCTTCGTCCAGATGACAGGACTTATAAACGTTGAAAAAATAGAAATCTGGTTTAACGATCTCAGAACACTACCACCTGCATACCTTGGTGGATTTGTTATTTTACTTATGTTTATTGATTTATTTATTTCTATCCCGACGCTCGCGACGGTTATTCTCGCCGGACACTTCATAGGATATCAATATGGTGCATTATTTGCCATTATCGGCTTACAAATTGCCGGTAATACAGGATACCTTCTCGGCTATATATTTGGTGATAAAATCTTAATTTTTCTTCTAAAAGATGACCAACAAATATCTGAACTTCGTGAGAATTTTATGACCCACGGTTTTTTTATGATCCTTTTGTCCCGCGCTGTACCGGTTTTGCCCGAAGTCACCACCTGCATCGCCGGAATGTCGCGGATGCCGTACCTAAAATTCATAACCGCATGGTCGCTCAGCACCGTCCCTTACTGCTTGTTTGCCGCTTATGCTGGCGCGCAAAGCACCATTAACGACCCTGAACCGGCAATTATTGTATGGGCGCTTCTGACAAGCACACTTTGGATAGGGTGGTATTTTTTCAACCGCGCCAGAAAAGTTTATTAATGCCGCTGGAGATACAAAATGCTGATGTGAAGAAGCTCTGGCTGAATACAACGGGTCTTGCCACGCCTTCGTCAGGGCCACCGGACATCGTGAAAATAATTACCGATCTGGGCTTTGTTCAGATTGATACCATTCAGAATGTTTCCCGTGCCCACCATCACATCCTTTGGAGCCGTAATCAAAACTACCGCGAACACATGCTTGATGATCATCTAAGGAATAAAGAAACAATATTCGAACATTTCACCCATGACGCATCAATCATACCAATGGAATTTTATCCAATGTGGACCCGGCAGTTTGGCAGGCTTCAAAAATGGCTTGATGGAATAAAAAGGTACCAGTCGATCCGGAAGCAAGCCGATTTAAACCTGATTAGGAAACGTGTGAAGGATGAAGGACCGCTTTCAACCCATGCATTCGATAGCACCATCGTTGGAAAAAAGAAAATGTGGTCACGCCCACCGCATAAAGTGGCACTTGATTATCTGTGGTATGCGGGTGAACTTGCAACATCGCACCGTGAAAATTTCAGAAAATATTATGATTTATCCCACCGGGTAATTCCCGAACGATACAGAGAACAACAAATTTCAAATAAGGATCAGATAGACTGGCTCTGCACTGCTGCCCTGGACCGGATGAGCTTCGGCACTTTTCAGGATATAAAAAATTTTTGGGATGCGACAAATAAAACCGAAGTCGAGGACTGGTATAATAGAAACAAAGAAAGCCTGGTCCCGATAAAATGGCAAACCCATGATGGTCGATGGATGGACGCCGTCGCCCCGACCGATATTGAGCACAGACTTTCAAACCTGCCTCGGCGGGCATCGTCGCATCTGAAAATTGTAAATCCATTTGACCCCGCTGTTCGCGACCGGACACGATTAAAAAATCTTTTCGGGTTCGATTATAAAATTGAAATTTTTGTCCCGGCGGCTAAACGGCAATGGGGATATTATGTGTATCCTATACTTGAAGGAAAACGTTTTATCGGACGAATTGAATTAAAAGCGGACCGAAAGGAAGGAAAACTGAATGTCATCAATTTCTGGCCGGAACCGGGCGTTAAATGGAGTGCCACGCGATACGACAAACTAAACGCGGAATTGATACGCTTCGCCCGCTTTGCAAAGCTGGATAGCACTGCAGGGATCACCCCGAATAACTTGATTTAATCCATTAAAACGTCAGAACCTCTATTCCTGTCTTTGTATTTCTACAAGTTCAACGCGACGATTTTTTTCGCGCCCCGCATCTGTTCCATTTGAAAAAACGGGCGATAACGGGCCAACACCATGTGGAATTATTCGTTGCGACGCGATATTATAATCAGCTTTTAATGCATCAACCACCGCAATAGCGCGGTCCGATGAAAGCTTTTGATTATATGAAAATGTCCCAACTGAATCTGTATGGCCCACAACATAAAAATTCTTATTTGGATGCACATCCAAATAATCGGCTACGGCCTTCAAGGCCTGCTCCGACTCTGTTTTAAGAACTGCCTTGTCAAATTCAAAGAAAATACCGTCTAATACAACGCGACCATATTCATCAATATCTGAACCTATCGCCTCGGGATCAACAATAACTAACCCAGTTTCCGCCTGTTCTACTTCAATAATATCAATCAATGTACCGACATAATCAGACGAATGTTGTTCAACATTTATCAATGCATATACGGTTCCCGCTGCCCGTTCCTTACGCGCAACAATTGATCCGGCACCGCCGGAGGAAGACGTCCCTGAAAAAAATGTTCCCACTTCACCGGGTTTTGTAGCGGGATTTTGTATAAATAATACCTGTGTCCAAGTGCCGCTTCCTATGTCGTTTCCTTTACGATCAACCGAAATCCCGGAGCCCAAAATCTCAAACCCCTGAGCGACAAGTGCATCCATATAATTTTTGTAAATTTCGGAATAAGTCCGGTCAGTGCCCTGATAACGGTAGAAAGTTCTGGTCACGCGGCCTTCAGTTTCAATCCAGTCACTAATCGTACGGTATCCGGTGACTGGTCCAACCGGAATTTTATAAGGCATGTAATTTTCGATATGCTGCCAGCGTATCTCTTGCCCCGGGTATCTTGAGATCAGTGGGTGTTCCTCAACACCCGCGATATCCTCCGCCGAGGCAGGTGTCGTAAATAAGATAAAACAAATTCCGGCGAAGTTAACAAATTTACGTAAAGATAACATATTCGATCTCCCCTATTCCCCATCATCTATGCCTTACAACTAACAATACCCTACGAAAACATTTTTTTGCCAGAATATTTTGACACTTTCATTATTTTCCAAGCACATTTGACTCTTCAAACTTCCTGTCGCTCTGCTTTTCACGCTCTCCAACAATAATATCATCGCCCGACAATATTATTTCCATGTGATCATGAGCCACAGTGAGCGGCCCTTTATAATATGGTCGTGTCGCCACCACCAAATCTTCTGCTGTCGTTCCCGGCGGGATAATGTGAGAATAAACGGCCATTCTTGGTTTCGTGTTTTCAAAGACCCTACCTGCCTGCTCCGGTGTCGAATGAACACTTAAACTGACATTCGCAAGGTTCGCTTCCGGTGTCGCGCCGGGTGATGGCACCTGCACTTCGTGGATCAAAAGATCAACACCCTTGCCAATTTCATTGATCACACTTTTTTCCGTCGATCTTGTATCCCCGGAAAATAAAACGGAATGTCCCTTATAATCAATCCGAAACCCCAATGTCTTCCCGCGAAGCCCAAGAAGCTCCCCTGTTGAAACATTGATCGGCATATGCTCCACTTCAAAAGCAGTTATTTTCAAACCATCCTCATCAAAAATTACACCGTTCGAAACCTCATCTACATTCAACTCTGTCCCTTCAATCGGCACGCCAACCATTACACGGTAATCCACGTCCCATTGATAAGCATCGCGGATATTGTCCATCATATCCTTTAACCCCTCTGGCCCTTGAATTTTAAGCGGTACCCGACGGCCGAACAACCAACCACTAAGCCAGACACTCGAAATACTAACCGTATGATCAAAATGAAGGTGGGTGATCAGAACATGGTCAACACCCGATATTGCTTCAAAACCACCCGCTTCAAACAGGCGCTCTCTCATCCCGGGGCCTGCATCAACGAGTATTTTATGATCCCCCGCTTCAACATATATGCTTGGGCCGTATCGTTCTGTTGATGGGCGCGGCGCACCGGTGCCAAGAAAAGTGACCTTCATCACATCATTGTCCGGAGACACTTTATATTCCTGGGCTAAGGCGAAGTTCCCGATTGCTAGTGAAAAAATAAAAAACACTAATTTCTGGCCAATTTTCATTTAGGGTCTCCGTGAAATATTACGATATGGTTGACGAATGATCATCTTGTGTTAAATTTATATGCAAATGCATATAATATCTATAACCGGACAATTACAAATGCGCAATAGGTATATGTAAAATTAAAAGGACACGTTTAAATCATGCACTTTGATCTGGAAAACTTTGCTCCCTATATGCTTTCTACTCTCTCGCGCAAATTTTCCGTCCTGCTCGAGAAATCATTGCGCTCGGAAGGTCTCTCGCTTTCAAACTGGCGGGTACTTTTATGCCTGTCAACTTATGAACAAAGAACATTGAACCAGATCGTGGACTATACCCTGCTCCCACAATCCACCCTCAGCCGGTCATTGGTTCGAATGGAAGAACGGGGATTAATCTCAAAAACCAGACGGTCCGATGATGCCAGAAATTATAAAATCAAAATAACACAACAAGGACGAAACAAACTTGAAAATACGATGCAAACCGTCCAGATCGCCTGCGAAGAACCTCTGAAAATATTAACCGCGGACGAAAAAAAAGTCTGGATGAAAATTATGAAAAAAATAATCGCAAATGTGCAATATCTTTAATTAAACCTCTCTTGCCCAGAAGTGCAATTTATTATACTTGAATGATAATTAACTATTTTCCGTTAACGAGGCATGTTAATTTGTCATGTAAATTATGCAGGAAAAACCATTTATGAAACTGGCCGTTATCATCGTAAATTACGGAACTCCGGATCACGTCCTGAAAAACCTGAGCGCTCTGGTCCCGCAATTGAGAGAAATGGACGGCAGTGCCCAATGTTGGATTGTCGACAACAATTCCCCCGATAACAGCGTTGAAATCATCTCAAAGGCTATTGAAACAAATGAATATCAGGATTTGGTAACGCTCGTCGCCCATAGTTTGAACGCCGGGTTCGGCGCTGGCAATAACGTCGCGATCAGGAAGGCATTAAATTCCGATAACCCACCAGATTATTTTTATTTTCTAAACCCCGATGCCGAAGTAATGTCCGGCACTATTCATGAAATGACCACTTATCTGGAGAAAAATAAATCCGTCGGCGTTGTCGGCGGGCCAATCCTTACCCCTGAAGGAGAACTTGAATGCGGCCCTTTCCGGCTTCCCTCACTTCGTTCAACGATTGAAGAAAACCTGGGTATTGGCGTTATAAGCCGGATGTGGAAAAATTACCGAATTTCAATCAGTCCGGAACCTGAAATTAATACCTCTGTAGGCTGGGTCGGTGGTGCAAGCATGATGATTAGGCGCCAAGTTCTGGAGAAAACAGGCCTGTTCGACGAAGGTTATTTCCTTTATTTTGAAGAAATGGATTTATGCAAACGTATTTCAGATAATGGTTATGAAATATATTATCTGCCAAACGCGAAAGTCATTCATGATTCCGGGGCAGCTACTGGCATTCACAATGAAAATGTGCGCCTCCCGGAATATTGGCACAATTCGCGTAGTCGTTATTACAGAAAAGCTTTTGGTGAAAAGGGCCTATATTTCCACAATATTGCGACAATAGTTGCCGGGCAAATCGGTAGATTTTATGGAAAACTGCGTGGGCGGAAGCCTTCACGTCGGCACTTTATAGAAGACATTATTAAATATAATTTTAGAAATAATAATGCCAAACCCGGTTCAATGATAACCCGTAACAAAGACATAAAATTAACACCAAACTCTATTCTCGCAAAGCGACCACACTTCAAAAATAAAGACAATAAACTGTTTTTCATGGCCTCGCAAAATCCTTTCCGATCATTGTGTAAAACCGAACAAAGATTATGGGATGCTTTTGATAAGGACATAAAATATTCGAAGTTAAGGGACGATATTGATAAAGATATAGAAAACATCATTACTGCTTTTATCGATGACGGCATTTTCGATGTGTTCGAACCACTTACAAATAATAATAGAGAAAAGGTTTTAATCTTTGAGCCCCATTCCGATGACGCCGCCCTCAGCATTGGTGGGACAATGTGGCAGCGTCGCGATGAATGTGAATTTCATCTCTACACACTCGGAAGCACGAGTAACTACACCAGCTATTTTTCATCCACATACGGACCACTTGATGTTGAAGAAATAACCGCTCTGCGAAACACTGAAGATGCGATATTTATGAGATATATTGGTGGCCAACATATACCCACGGGCCAAAATGAAGCAACTCTGCGTTATAAGGACGGAAACTGGGCATGGGATTTTCTAAAAAGCAATCGTATCTCTATTGCCGCGTTTAACAATCATTTTGGAAACGATGATGAACGGAGGGCATGGCACACTGTTGTATCAGACATTTTACACAAGAACTCCGATGCAACCGAAATCTGGATTCCGATGGGAGTGGGCACACATACAGATCATGGCATTACGCGCGACGCGTGTTTAACGGCGTTGAAGGGCTTAAAGTCCTTACCAAAGATAATGATGTATCAGGATGTTCCATACGACGCTCAATTTAAAGAACATAAGCTCTCAATAATCAATATATTAGAGAAAAATGGTGCCTTACTTGAACATGAACCTATTGAAGTTTCCCCTGTATTTGCAGATAAACTTAATTTGCTAAAAGTGTTTGGGTCACAATTTAAACTAAAAGCTATCCAAGATGCGGTTAAAAACAGCGCGCTGCCGGCGCACGCGGCCGGGCTCTACGAACATTTCTGGCAACTGAATAAGCTGCCTGAAAAATTCTCTCCTGTAGAATTATATTATGGTGCTGACGTAATAAAAGCAGGTTCATCGAAAACGAAGGGCTGGCTAAGCCGAATAAAAACTGCAAAAAAGATCCGAATAATTCTTTTAATGCCGTCTGGACAATGGAAAGAACACATATCATTTCTGCTAAAAAAATATCCATCTTCGGACTTTGTTGTCCATTATTCAATAAGTTGCAAGGCTGAAATCCTAAGCTATACAAATCCTAGGATAGAGTATAAATTTCTGCCGTCTGACAACAAGTCCTGGATAATGACAATGGTGCAGCTATTATTTTCGACCAGCTGTCCTTTGCTTTTTATTTCTGGCGAAAAAAGATATTCACTGGCAAGTAAAATAGCTTTTTGCTATTTACAGCACGATAGTATCGTGTTTGATACCATGGAAAATTTTTACCTCTCTGCCACCTGTGACTTTGAACAATAATAATTTATGCGTAGTCGTTACAAATTGATTATATTTCTTTGTCTGGAACGCTCTATTCCTGCCTCACGTCCACATATGTGCCAACGAAATCATCGGGATTAATATTTTCAATCCTCTGCACTTTTCTGCCTTCCTGCGTCAGATAGGTGACTTCGATAGTGACCGGTTCCATTTTTGAAAGACCAAAATGAACCGCTTGGTTGCTGTGACTGTTATATCCGTCCCCCGTCGGTACAAGTCTGCTGGAAAGTAAAGTACCATCATTATTATATAATCTAACCTCTGACCCGGCTCTGGATGGCAGCCCATCCCTGTCCAATACCCTTACCTGTAATGAGCGGGCCCTGCCATCACGCCCAAGCTTATTTTGAACAAGAGGATGATGCCCTTTAACATTATATCCTTCCGTAAGGGAAATATCCAAATCACCATCCCCATCGAAATCTGCCCATTGAACGCCGTGATCCGCACCATTCAATGGTGACGAAGATATATTTATTTCTTCAAATACCTTACCGGCGTTATGAAAAAGCCGATCATACGGCTGCCTGTTATCCGCAGGTCCCGTATAGCCCGCAACAAAAAGGTCAAGAAAACCGTCATTATCATAATCCGCCCAGCTTGCACCCACCATATGGTCATCGCCTTTTATACCCAGACTTTCACTGACTTCCGAGAACCCGCCTTTCCCATCATTATTATAAAGGTAGTTTCGGCCATACGTGGCAACAAATAAATCAAAGTCACCATCATTGTCGTAGTCGCCCACCGTACAATCAACGCCCCCCTGGTCGTCAGCACGTTTATCACCCTCCACTCCCAGTTCCGGGGCGACATCCTCAAATATACCGCCATTATTCCTGTAAAGCGCGTCGGCTGTTCCGCTTTGATTTGTGAGAAATAAATCAAGCAAACCATCAGCATTATAGTCAAACCAGCAGGCCCCAACCGTCGGCCTTTTATCATCAAGGGCTGTTTTTGCACTGACATCAACGAATTTCCCGCCTTCATTTTTGAAAAGATAATTTGCCCCGACCCGATCCGCCACAAACAAATCGACAGTCCCGTTATTATCATAATCAATCCAACTGATCTGCCGGGTACTTACATGGGGAACGTCCACACCAAGCGACACACCAACCTCAATAAATCCCTTCGCTTCATTATTGCGGTAGAGTTCATTGCCGTTTCTGTTACTTCCAATATATAAATCAAGAAACCCGTCTGCGTCATAGTCCCCCCAGGCAATGGACCGCGTTTCTTTTCCTTCTGTCGGTAGGCCCATGCCTGGGCCGATATTTGAAAACACCCCTTCATTATTTTGATAAAGCCTTATATCCCCTGTTTTAAACGAAACCGCCAGATCAAGATCACCATCATTGTCAAAATCACCCCAAGCATTTGATAGCCCCATATTATCCGCAAACGTTTCCGGTTGGGTTAAACTGAAAACTGGCATTAATTCCTGACCGCTTGCGTTAAAAACCTGCGATACTGAAATGAAAAACACCGCTGTAATTTTTAAAATTTTGATAATCATTTTATCCGCCGTCCTTTGTCAACCGCCATCATTCTGCCCCGACAGTAATTTTTGAAACGGAATGATCATACGACATCCAGGTCAATTTTTATAAGAAAATTATAAAGGTGGTTGATATATCACCCTGTCAACCCTACCTACCACTAGATAAGTCAATTATTATAAAACAGGAAAACTCGCCAAACTTGATTACCCGCCTCGTTATTCCACCGGCCCATCAGTAAAAAAGCGATAAAAAATACTCAGGAGAAATAAAATGAGTGATAAAAACAACACCGTAAAAAAAGTTGACGTTGCCATCATCGGCGCTGGCAGCGCCGGGATGAGGGCTTACCGCGAAGTCATAAAATTCACAGACTCCGTTTTGCTTATTGAAGGCGGTGACTATGGCACCACATGTGCCCGTGTCGGCTGCATGCCTTCAAAGCTCCTGATCGCCGCCGCCGAAGCGGCACATTTCGGCAAACATACTGCTCCCTTTGGCGTTTCTTACAATGAACCAAAAATTGATGGCCCCGCCGTCATGAAACGCGTGCGCGACGAACGCGACCGCTTCGTTGGGTTTGTTGTCGACGATGTTGAAGAATGGCCCGCAGAGCACCGTATAAAAGGATATGCAAAATTTATATCAGACCACCTCATTGAAATTGATGACGGAACACAGGTAGAAGCCGACCGTATCATTATCGCAACCGGTTCACGCCCCAATATTATCCCCCCGCTTCGGGATTTTGGCAAACGCCTTATTATTAATGACGATATATTCAATTGGGAAACATTGCCTAAATCCGTCGCCGTATTTGGCGCCGGCGTTATCGGACTTGAACTCGGACAGGCGCTTCACCGTCTTGGCGTTCGTGTGACATTATTTGGACGTGATAATTTGGTCGGCCCACTTACCGACCCGCAAGTAATTGAAAAAGCAACGGAAATTTTCACGGATGAATTTGACTTCTACCCACACGCAGAAGTCGTCCGCCGCACCCTTCTGGATGATGGTGTTGAAATTGAACATATTCATGATGGTCAAACGAAAATTGAACAATTTGAATATGTGCTCGCCGCCACGGGCAGAATTCCCAACATTGATAAAATTGGTCTGGAAAATACCTCCCTGAGCCTGGACGCGAAAGGACTGCCATCCTTTAATCTTTACACCGGGCGGATTGAAGGCAGCCATATTTTCATCGCCGGTGATGCCAACAATCAATTTCCACTGCTTCATGAAGCGTCCGATGAGGGGCAGATTGCCGGATATAACGCCGCCAATTACCCCAATATCCGAAGCTTCAAGAAAAGCTCGCCGATCGGGGTTGTCTTTTCCGATCCGCAGATAATGATGGTCGGGCAATCTTACCGTGACCTTGTGGATTCCGGCGCTGACTTTGCGACCGGGGAACTCAACTGGAAAAGTCAGGGACGCGCCCGGGTGATGCTTATAAATAATGGGCTGCTTCGCGTTTACGGCGAACGGAACACCGGTCGGTTCCTCGGCGCCGAAATGATCGGCCCCCGCGCCGAACATCTGGCCCATCTACTTGCATGGGCGCATCAATCCAATCTAACAGTGTCAGAAATGCTGGAGCGACCATTTTATCATCCCGTAGTGGAAGAAGGCGTCCGCACAGCCCTGAGAACGCTTAATCATGCCCTGCAAATGGGTGAAATGCCCCTCGCCCGCTGTCTTGATTGCGGCGCCGGTGCATAACCACAAAAACCACCCTTTTGGGGTGGTTTTGATGTTTTGGTTGCGGGGGTTGGATTTATGTTCGCTTCGCTCCATGACCTTGGCGTTTTATCGCGAGACAATGTCTCGCTACGCCTGCGGTTGACCCAACTCTTTCGTTAGTTCAAATCGACCGCGCAAGCTAAAAACGACAAAACCCGGCTCAAG
>JAUIDN010000022.1 GCA_030428615.1 Alphaproteobacteria bacterium
AACAGCATCAACAGCATCAACAGCATCAACAGCATCAACAGCATCAACAGCATCAACAGCATCAACAGCATCAACAGCATCAACAGCATCAACAGCATCAACAGCATCAACAGCATCAACAGCATCATTTGTTTCGTTGAGTGTTCCGGCCGAGGTTGTTGCCACCGTTTCCGCTGCACCTGTTTCCGGTTCAGAAGGTTGATCATTTAACAAAGAATCTATCTCGCCCTGATCAATACCTTCCCCTGCAAGGGCAGGTCCATTAAGAAGGTCTTCATCAGAAAGCTCGCCTGAATTGGGATCAAGGATAGGCTTCGCCTCGGCGCCAACTGCGTCATTGCTTGTAATGCCGAGAATGGAAATCAGTTTGCTTACGCGCTCCTCAACATGATTAAGTGTTTTCACAACCTTGCTGATACGCTGTCCGGTAATGTCTTGGAACGAACAGGCTTCAAATATTTTGAGCACTTCAGTATTTACATGCTCTTTATATTCATCAAAATTATCTGAATCAAAACTCATCAGATCTTCCGCGGCCTGCATGATAGTATCGGTAGCAGATTCAGTTGCTTCAACGATAGCGTCAAGTTCCTGACCAGCACGTGGTATACCCGCGCTGTCATCGTGGTCCGGTGAAAGCGAGGAAATTTCTGAACGGGCATCTTCAATATAATCGGCGAGATCCTGACACTCTTTATAGAGAGTAAGGTCGATTGACTTAAAATAACTTTCAAGTGAGCGCATCAGGACTTCAGTTACTGCCGCCACGTCGGGCAGGGCAATTGGAAGATGGTCCCCGGAACGTAATCTATCTACGAGTGGCCCAATATGGTCTGGCAATAGTCCTGATGACATTAAAATTCTCCAAGTACGCTGGTTAACTTGGATTTTAATGTCGCAGCATTAAACGGTTTAACGATATAATTGTTTACGCCTGCTTTTTTTGCAGCAATTACGTTATCTGTTTTTGATTCAGCCGTTACCATAATAAATGGCAGCGTCTTTAACATATCGTCTGAACGTACTTCTTTTAAGAGCTCGTAACCCGTCATTGGTTCCATATTCCAATCCGAAATAACCAAGTCATAGTTTTTGCCCCGCAATTTGTTTAATGCTTCAGCACCGTCGGTTGCTTCATCAACATTGTGAAATCCAAGCTGTTTCAGCAGATTACGAATAATTCTGAGCATCGTTTTATAATCATCTACGATCAAGATGGATAATGACATATCTACGGCCATTGTTTTACCTGTCCTTGTATACGGTTAATATTACTTTCATTTGATAACGCTTGCGGCTTACCAACGAATGCTATCAAATTATCCGCATAGACTAAAAAAAGGGTTAATAGAGCGAAATTTGATGTAATTTTTACAAAAATGGTAGCAAACTAATCGAAATATGCCGGGAAAATAACTATAAAAATCAATTCACTTGCACTAGGGTATTTCAGTGCAAATTTTTGATGCCGACAGAATGGGAAGTAAAAGAATAATTAAATGAAAATAATCAGACACGTTGATCGCATTGCGCCTGAATGTAAAGGTTCAGTTGTGGTTCTTGGTAATTTCGATGGTTTCCATAAAGGACATCAAAAAGTTATTGGGACAGCCGGTAAAATTGCTGCGGATATGAGCACGACACTTTCCGTTGTCAGTATGGAACCACATCCCAGGATGTTTTTTAATCCCAGTCAAAAAGAGTTCCGCTTAAATTCGTTTCGTACCAAGTCGCATTTACTGGAAAATTTCGGGGTGGATCATTTTATTGTTCTTCCTTTCGACAATGATCTTGCCACAATGGAAGCGGAAGATTTTGTCATGGATATTCTGATTGATAAAATCGGCGCTTTGCATGTTGTCGTTGGTTACGACTATTGTTTTGGTGCTGGCCGACGCGGCGGTGTAAATGTACTTGCCTGGCTTTCAAAGATGGAACAGTTTGGCCTGACTGTTATTGAGAAAGTGATGGAAGATGATCACATTTATTCATCAACCAATATTCGGGACACTTTAATGAACGGTGATGTGAGAAAAGTGGCGGACCGACTGGGCCATTGGTGGCATATTGAAGGCCATGTTCGACGGGGAGACCAAAGAGGCCGTACAATAGATTTCCCGACGGCAAATTTACTGTTGGAAGGATATATAGAACCAAAATATGGTGTCTATGCTGTTCGGATCATTATTGAAGACGGTGAATATGAAGGTGTGTGGGACGCTATCGCAAATGTGGGCAGGCGACCTACATTTGACAAAGACGATGTGTTATTGGAATCTCATATTTTCGATTTTAGTGGTGATATTTATGAACAGTCCATAAAAGTTGAATTTGTCGATTTTATAAGGCCGGAAATGAAATTTGACGGCCTGGAAAGTCTTAAGGTTCAGATAGAGAAAGATTGTGTAATTGCACGGGAATTGTTGCAAAAGAAAGCAAATCAGCAATCTTTTATCCCCGCACCGAAAATAGCAGATTACATAGCGTAAAATAAGCTCGACAGTAGGGGGGCTTAATTGCTACATAGGGTAAATTTTTAATCAATATATAAGCAAAAGACATGACCAAAGATTATCGCGATACCATTTTCCTTCCTAAAACGGATTTTCCGATGAAGGGAAATTTGCCGAACCGTGAACCAGAGTGGCTGAAGCGCTGGAATGATATTGATATTTACACTCGTATCCGTGAAAGTAGCGCTGGTCGCGAACGTTACATTCTTCATGATGGTCCGCCATACGCGAATGGCGATATTCACATGGGCCACGCAATGAACAAAATTCTCAAGGATATTATTGTTCGTACGCAGCAAATGCTTGGCAAAGACGCACCTTATGTGCCGGGCTGGGATTGTCATGGCCTTCCCATAGAATGGATGATCGAGAAAAAATACAAAAGTGCCGGGAAAAATAAAGACGAAGTCGACCCGGTTGAATTTCGAAGCGAGTGCCGGGCTTTTGCAGAAAAATGGGTCGGTGTGCAGAAGGAAGAATTTATACGACTTGGCATTTCAGGTGATTGGGAAAACCCCTATCTGACAATGAACTTTGACAGTGAGGCGCAGATTGTCCGCGAGCTCCTCAAATTTTTGATGAATGGTGGCCTGTATCGCGGTTCAAAATCAATAATGTGGTCGGTGGTGGAAAAAACCGCTCTCGCCGAAGCCGAAGTCGAATATATGGATCATACATCTCATATGATCGACATCGGGTTTAACGTGGTTAAATCACCGATAGATGCCATTGTAGGCGCCAAGATCGTAATCTGGACGACAACGCCCTGGACGATGCCGGGAAATCGGGGCATTGCATATGGCAAGGATTTTGATTATGTGCTGGTTGAGGCCAATGGTGTTTCTGAACACTCGCGTGTTAAAATTGGTGAAAAGATGGTTTTGGCCAGGGATCTGGTGCAACAATTTTGTGATCGTGCCGGCATCGAATCTTATACTGAATTAGCCCGCTTTAAGGGTAGTGAATTGGAAGGGACCATATGTCATCATCCCTGGCACGGTAAAGGATATGATTTTGATGTTCCTGTGGTTGAAGGGTTTCATGTGACAACGGATGCAGGTACGGGTTTCGTTCATATCGCTCCAAGCCATGGTCAGGAAGATTTTGAAGTTGGACAGCAGTTTGGACTGGAAACGCCGTTCACGGTTGATGAAGGCGGTCTTTATTATGAAAACATCCCAATGTTCGCGGGCGAGCATGTTTACAAGGTTCACGACCATATATGCGAAGAAATGGAAAAGGTAGGCGCGCTCCTTGCGCGTGATAAAATAGTTCATAGTTATCCACATAGCTGGCGTTCCAAAGCACCCCTCATTTTCCGTAACACGCCACAATGGTTTATTTCTATGGAAGCCAATGGCCTGCGTGAGAAAGCGATGAAGGCAATCGACAGTGTTCGCTGGGTGCCGGAAAATTCGAAAAACAGAATGAGTGCGATGGTTGCTGACCGCCCGGATTGGCTGATTTCCCGACAGCGCGCCTGGGGTGTACCAATTACTGTTTTTGTTCATAAAGGGACAAATGAACTTCTTAAAGATGATGATGTCAATGAGCGCATCGCAAAGGCGGTGGAGATGGCAGGTGCAGATGCCTGGTACACAACGGATCCGCAGGAATTACTTGGCAATAAGTATAAAGCAGAAGATTATGAACAAGTTACAGATATTCTTGACGTCTGGTTTGACTCTGGGTCAACACACGCATTCGTTCTTGAAAAACGTGATGATCTTCACCGTGAAGAAGGAAAACGCAGCGCAGACCTATATCTTGAAGGTACCGACCAACATCGTGGATGGTTCCAATCATCGCTTCTTGAATCCTGCGGGACGCGGGGGGATGCTCCCTATGACGAGGTGCTGACACACGGATTTACCGTCGATAAAGATGGTCGTAAAATGTCCAAATCCTTGGGTAATGGCGTGGATCCGCTTAAAATTATCAAGCAATATGGTGCTGATATATTGCGGCTTTGGGTGACATCAACTGATTATTTCAATGAACATCGTATCGGCGATGAGATTATTAAGAATCAGGCCGAAGCTTACCGGAAGATCCGTAATACCATGCGTTTTATGATTGGTAATTTGGCTGATTTTGAGCAGGCCGAGATCTTGCCATATGAAGAAATGCCGGAACTTGAACGTTGGGTTCTACACCGTCTTACAGAGGTCGATGCCGTCGTGCGTAGCGGGTTTGATGATTACAATTATCACCGGGTTTATAATGCGCTTTATAATTTCTGCGCGGTTGATTTGTCGGCTTTTTATTTTGATATTCGAAAAGATGCTCTTTACTGCGACGGTAAAATGACTATCAGGAGACGTGCCGCACGTACCGTTCTTGATCATGTTTTCAAGGCGGTGACAAAATGGTTTGCACCGGTACTTGTCTTTACGGCCGAAGAAATCTGGCAGTCGCGCTTTCCGAGAGAGGATGGAAGTGTGCATTTGCAAACCTTCGAGGATATTCCGCAAAACTGGAAAGACGAAATATTAGGAAGCAAATGGAGCAAAATTCGCACTTTGCGTAAGGTTGTAACCGGGGCTCTCGAAATTGAACGCAAAGAGAAACGTATCGGCTCAAGCCTTCAGGCAACAGTTGACGTGTATGTGAAAGATGAGAGCTATATAAAAGTCTGTGAGGACATTGATCTGGCCGAGATCAGTATTACGTCTATGGCCCAAATGATCCATGGCGATGCGCCGGAAGGTGCCTTCAGAATGGAGGAGGCAGACGATATAGGGGTTATCAGCAGCCTTGCTGACGGCAACAAATGTGAACGTTGTTGGCAGGTCCTTCCTGAAGTAGGGACGATCGAAGGGCATGAAGATATTTGCCGGCGCTGTGCTGATGCGGTTGAGGCGCTGTAGCGTATGATACGCTACGGTGCCATATCGGCGATTCTCGCTTTCTCCATTGATCGGTTAAGTAAATGGTGGTTTATTGATGTTTACGAATTGCCGCTTAAAGGAACCGTCGAAATTTTGCCAATTTTCGATGTTGTTATGGTCTGGAACCGCGGTGTCAGCTTTAGCTTTCTTTCAGCAACGACGGATTTCGGAAGATGGGCGTTAGTGGTTCTTAATCTTGTCATCGTGGCTATTCTGATATATTGGCTTCGAAGTGCAAAAAATACGTGGGTTTCAGGAGCAATCGGCATTGTAATCGGAGGAGCGTTTGGTAACATCTATGACAGGATAAAGTTTGGGGCGGTCGCCGATTTTTTTCAGTTTCACTGGGAAAATTGGTATTTCGCCGTATTTAATGTTGCAGACAGTTTTATATTTGTCGGTGCTGTGTTATTAATACTTAACTCGACACTTGGTACTGACGCCAAAGCAAAAGAAGAAGATTAAAATAATGATTATGAATAAAAAAATTATCCTTTCGGTTTTTAGTGCGGTGGTAATAATGGCTGTTTCGGGGTGTTCCAGTAAAAATGCGCCGGACGAATTCATGGTTCTGAAAAATCCGCCGCTCGCATTGCCGCCGGATTATTATCTGACACCAGAGGGGCCTTATTCTGATCTGGATGAAGTAATCGATCCTCAGGAACTTGCGAAGCGCGCTTTATTTGGCGAAAGTTAATGCGTGCCAGACTTCGTGATTTGCCGGGTGATTTCGAACGTCGAAATGAAAATCGCTTAATTCAATGCACGGAGAGGCTAGTGTGACTATTCGTCTTCTATCCGAAAATACCATAAATCAGATTGCAGCGGGGGAAGTCATTGAACGCCCCGCGAGCGCGGTGAAGGAATTGGTTGAAAACGCCGTTGACGCTGGCGCTAAAAACATTGATGTCGTGATGGTTGATGGCGGCAGAAAATTGATCAGTGTATCTGACGACGGCGGCGGGATAAATGCCGAAGAATTAACACTCGCCGTTGAACGCCACGCGACATCAAAATTAAAAGAAGATGATCTTACAAATATCGTTACAATGGGTTTTCGCGGTGAAGCATTGCCGTCGATTGCATCCGTAAGTCGCTTTACATTTAAGAGCCGGGCAAAAGGAAGCGATGAGGCATGGAAAATTGAAATTGACGGCGGGAAAAAGTCGCCGGTCGTGCCAACGGCTCTTGATATTGGTTCCTATGTTGAGGTCAGGGATCTTTTTTATTCAACACCGGCGCGGCTGAAGTTCCTGAAAACGGACAGAACTGAATTTTCGCAGTCACTTGATGTTATAAAAAGATTAAGCATGGCCAATCCGGATATCGCTTTTTCCCTTTATGATAATGACAGGCGCGTTTTTCAGGTTTCCGCAGCACAAGGTGAACTCCTGGGTGGCCGATTACGGCGGCTCGGGGCCATTTTGGGCGCCGACTTTACGGATAATGCTTTGGCGATTGATGCAGAGCGGGAAAATATAAAATTAACCGGTTATGCAGGGCTGCCGACATATAATCGCGGCAACGCACAGCACCAGTATCTTTTTGTCAACGGCAGACCCGTTAAGGATAAGCTTTTAACCGGTGCAGTCCGCGGGGCGTATATGGATTTTCTTGCGCGAAACCGCCACCCTGTCCTCGCCCTGTTTCTTGAGGTGCCAACGGATATGGTTGATGTTAATGTTCATCCCGCCAAAGCAGAAGTTAGGTTTCGTGAAAGTGGTCTGGTGCGAGGATTGATTGTCGGTGCCTTAAGACATGCTTTATCGGAAGCGGGTCACCGAGCATCGACGACAGTTTCAAATGCGGCACTGGGTTCATTCAGACCGGAAAGTGTAAACCAGCCGACGATGCCTTACCATTCAGGAACACAGCAATCGTTTCGGATGCCTTCATCGCAACACATTGGAGGGTTATCAGAAACGTCGAGGGCGTATCAGGCACCGCTTTCGGGCGCTCATTACGAATCTTTTGCACCACCCATGGGTCGAAATGAGGGCCTTGAAGAGGGCACAAGTGCCGCGGATAATATACCTCCGGATAGTTCGGATTTTCCATTAGGGGCGGCGAGAGGGCAATTGCATGAAACCTATATTATTTCGCAAACGGAAAATGGTATTATTATCGTTGACCAGCATGCCGCACATGAAAGGCTTGTTTACGAACGAATGAAGAAGCACATGGCGGAAGGTAACGTACCCAGGCAGGTATTGTTGCTGCCGGAAGTGGTGGAGTTAGAACAGAGTTCAGTTGACCGCCTAATGAGCCGTCAGGAAGAACTGGGAAACCTTGGTCTGGAATTTGAAGTTTTCGGCGAAGGCGCTGTTGTGGTACGGGAAGTGCCTGCACTGCTTGGTGATACCGATATCAAGGGGTTGGTTCGCGATTTGGCAGATGAGCTGGCGGAATTGAATCAGGCGCTTTCCCTGAAAGAAAAACTTGAGGACGTCTGTAGCACG
The DNA here is from genome assembly GCA_030428615.1 of Alphaproteobacteria bacterium. Classification (GTDB taxonomy): domain Bacteria; phylum Pseudomonadota; class Alphaproteobacteria; order Sphingomonadales; family Emcibacteraceae; genus Pseudemcibacter. The sequence goes on from JAUIDN010000022.1 coordinate 7,864, forward strand.
ATGGCGTGTCATGGAAGCGTGCGTGCGGGAAGGCGAATGGCAACAGCGGAAATGAATTCTTTGCTGCGCGAAATGGAGGCAACGCCGCATTCCGGGCAATGCAACCATGGACGGCCAACATATGTTGAGCTTAAACTAAGCGATGTTGAACGTTTGTTTGGCAGACGTTAAAATATTGGCTGGAGTATTGAAAAGGTCGCATCACCGATCTTTTTTCTTTTTACTTCCTCAAACCCACCCGTGAAATCAATTTGCTCGTCTGACGCATATTCTATGATGATAATACCGCCTGCGGATAGAAGTGATTGTTTGGATATATTGCGGATGGTGGGCGTCAGCAGGTCTTTATGGTAGGGCGGGTCCATGAAAATGATGTCAAAGGGGCCTATTTTACCTGATATTTTGGTGCTGTCGGCCAGAACGAGAGAATAGTTTTCGGGATCACGTATTCCCGATAGATTTTGTCGGGTCAGTTTCAATGACGCTGGATCATGATCAGCGAAGGTAACATGTTTTGCGCCGCGCGAAAGTGCTTCAATACCTAGCGCGCCTGTTCCAGCAAATAGATCAAGAATTAAAGCACCCCTGATCCCAGGCCCCGTTCCATGCTCCAGAATATTAAAGACGGTTTCGCGCATACGGTCAGTCGTTGGGCGAATTTTCGCATCTGCGGGAGTAATTAATTTTTTACCCCTGTATTTGCCACCAATTACCCTCATTTTTCCTTCTGCTGCGGGAGTTTCTTACTGCGTTTTGGTTTTATGTTCTTTTTTGGTTTGCTTTTTGCCCAGCCCGCACGCTTTTGTTTTGGTTTTAGTGGCTCCTGTGTAATCCGTGGTCCCGTCTCAAGGCCAAGGCCTGAAAAATAGTCTCGGCAATTTTCCATGAGCACGCTTTTGGCGACTTCTTCAACACTGCCGCGCTGAAGCTTCTTTAGTTCGAACGGGCCATAAGAAGTTCTAAGAAGCCTCGTAACAGTCAGCCCCGCATATTCCAGCAGTTTGCGAACTTCTCTGTTTTTTCCTTCTTTAATGCTGATTGTCAGCCACTGGTTAACCCCTTCTTTGCGGTCATCCAGCTTCACGTCAACGCTACGATAATTTACTTCGTCAATTGTGACACCTTTACTTATTTCTTCAAGGCGTTTGTGATGGAAACGGCCATTAACGCGTACCCGATACGTTCGTACCCAACCAGTTGACGGTAATTCCAACCAACGCGCAAGACCACCATCATTGGTTAAAAGAAGTAATCCTTCGGTATTAATATCCAGCCTTCCAACGGATACTACTCGTGGCATGTTGGCGGGTAGAGCTTCAAATATTGTTGGTCGGCCGCCGGGATCATAATATGTGGTCAGCCGCCCTGTTGGTTTATGATAAATCCAAAGCCGTGTTTCTTCTGGCTGGCTTACTTTTTGATCGTCGACTGTAATACCGTCAACGCTGGTTATAAAGGTGGCGGGGCTTTCGACGATCCTTCCGTCGATTTTTACCATTCCGGCTTCTATCATACGCTCAACGGCACGCCTTGAGCCGACACCGGCCCGGGCAAGCAGTTTGGCAATACGTTCGCCTTTAATTTGATCATCGTCTTTGTTCATGATCACAACATAGGGTAAGTGGCTAAAAATGCAATCTTTGCTTGACCTTTTTATAACGCTTCAGCAAGCTGCTGAAATGTCACTTTTTGATAATATGCATATGACCCGGGCGCTGGAAGCCGCCAAGGAAGCAGCCGGGCGCGGAGAGGTCCCGGTTGGTGCCGTCATTGTGCACGGGCCAAGCAATCAGGTGGTTTCGGTTGCTTCAAACAGGGTGATTGAATTTAAAGACCCAACGGCACATGCTGAAATGATTGCGATAAGGGAGGCTTGTCAGAAACAAAACAGTGAGCGACTTTCCGAATGTGATTTATATGTTACTCTGGAGCCATGCCCGATGTGTGCACAGGCGATTTCTTTTTCGCGAATAAGGCGGCTATATTTTGGTGCTACGGATGAAAAAGGTGGCGGTGTAGAAAATGGAGCAATTGTTTTTAATGCAAAAAGCTGTCATCATAAGCCGGAAATATATGGAGATATTATGTCGGGAGCTGCTTCTGCGCTCCTCAGGGATTTTTTTAAGGGTCGACGATAAATGGATGAGACGGAATTTATTTCGATGGATGAATTGATGGCGCAAGCTGTACAATATTACGGCATAATATTGAATTGGCTTCAGACAAATTTATTCTCATACGAAAGTCTGGCGGAACTTGCCATCGTTGGCGTTTTATTTCTAATCAGCTTTGCAATAACCCGCTCTTTATCGCCGTTTGTTCACAAAGTGCTTGAAGGCAAAACCTTTTATCAAAAGATAGAGAAGTTTTTAAAAGCCATGTATCTGCCAGTATTCTGGTGGGTTTTTGTGATTATAGCACTGCAGGTAGCGGTGAGTTTAAATACACCGATTATAGTGCTTAGGATGGCGACAAGCTTAATCGGCGTCTGGATCGTGATCAGTTTTGTGACAGTTATGATTGAAAGCGAAACGATATCGCGCTTTATCAGGATTATCGCCTGGTCCATGGCGATCCTGAATATTTTTGGTTTATTAAACCCGTTCATCAATTTTCTGTCTGTCACCACATTCACTTTTGGCGCGACAACAATCAGTGTTCTGGCGATTGTTACCGGTGTCACCAGTATGGTGGTGCTTATTTGGGCCGCGTTGTTTCTTTCAAGTATAATCGATACAAAACTAAGGGACGCTCCGACAGTTACACCTTCCGCCAGGGTCCTGCTTAGTAAACTTTCACGTATCATTCTTGTTGTTCTGGCGTTTCTTTTTGCCATATCCAGCATGGGTATTGACCTTACTGCGCTTGCTGTTTTCGGTGGTGCAATTGGTGTGGGTCTTGGTTTTGGTCTTCAAAAAGTTGTTTCAAACTTTATCAGTGGCGTTATCCTGCTGCTTGATAAATCCATCAAGCCAGGCGATGTTATCGAAATATCAGGAACTTATGGCCGTATTAACAAGCTTGCTGCCAGATATACATCTGTTATTTCCAGGGACGGGCGTGAGCATCTCGTCCCGAATGAAGATATCATTACGCAGCCTGTTATCAACTGGACCTTCTCTGATAAGAAAGTGCGCAGGGAATTGCCGGTGAATGTGTCTTATAATAGCGATATTGATAAAGCGATGGACCTGTTACTTGAAGCTGCAGCCGAATCTGAGCGGGTGATAAGAAACCCGGAGCCTCGCGCCCTTATAAAAGGATTTGGCGACAACGGTATTGATCTTGTGCTGCGCATGTGGATCAGGGACAGTGAAAATGGCGTTACCAATATTGCCAGCGAAGTATATCTGAAAATCTGGCATAAATTCAACGAAGCAGGAATAGAGTTTCCTTATCCGCAACGCGATATTCACATTGTATCGTCCAAGGGATTTGGTGACGGTACAAAATTACCCTGAAGTCCGCTATCTTTTATCGGCAAGGATTTCTTTTAAAAATGTTACGAAATTTGCCAGACTGTGTTCTGCTTCATCAATATGTTCTTCCAGATGGTCAATTTCAGAGTGCTGATCATCCAGATTTCGTTTTTCAAGCTCTTCCTGTAATTTGGCAAGCGTTTTTTCTGTTCTGGATATAAGTTTTTTGAGCTTTTTTGTTGAAATATCTTCATATTCATTTTGGGCCATAATATTACCCCTTTTTTTTAAAAATTTGTAATAAATATAAGCACTCCTGGTACCGCAAAGAATACGCCAAGTACATAAAAGAGTGCTACTGGTTTGTTTTTCGCTGCTATTTTTCCAAGTGCCAGTGCGCCAGCCATCGGCAATCTCCGAAGGATCGGTGTTCCATATATAAGCAATACAGCGGCTACATTATAGATCAGATGCACAAGTGCAATTTGTAGTGCAAATATGGCTGTCGCCCCCGATATGGCGGTGGCGGCGAGCAGCGCTGTTACGGTTGTACCGATGTTCGCACCGAGTGTAAACGGATATATTTGTTTAAGCCTGAACACGCCTGAGCCGGCAAGGGGCACCATCAGACTTGTTGTTGTCGACGAGGATTGCACCAGAATTGTAATGATCATGCCAGAAAAGATACCAGTGACGGGCCCTTTGCCGATAGCATTATGCATAATGACTTTAGCGCGACCGACCATTAATTTCTTTAGAAGTTTGCCGATCATGGTAATTGCCATAAATATAATGGTGATGCCAAATATGATAAGAAGAATATATGCCGCACTATCAGAAATCATTTGTGACAAGCTTGTAAAGACATCAATTACCGGCTGTGTGGCCGGTTTGATGAAATTAAATCCTTTGACGCTCATATTTTCGCCGCCGACAAAGAGCCCCGCGAGATAACCACCTGCGGTAGCGAGCGGATGAAACAGGATCTCAATTGGTAAGAAAATCACGACTGCCATGACATTGAAAAAATCATGTACAGTGGCAGCGGCGAAAGCGCGGCGAAATTCCTTTTTTCGTCTAACATGGCCAAGGCTTACAATAGTATTCGTGATTGTGGTGCCGATATTGGCACCCATAATCATCGGAACCGCAGTTTCCACGGGTAACCCGCCAGCAACAAGCCCTACAATGATTGATGTGACGGTTGAGGATGACTGGATCATCGCTGTCGCCAATATGCCAATGATGAGTCCCATGAATGGGTTCGTAGCGAATTGAAACAGATCGGATGCCTGCCCTTTAGTGGCACCTTTAAAGCCCGCGCCGATCATTCCAACAGAACTGATCAGTAAATAAACCAGTGTTGCGACCGCGAGCCATTGTAATATTGTTATGAGTGTATTCTGAGTAGAAAGAGGATTGGCGCCTGCCTGCGACGTTTCTGCCATAATGGGTGTTCCAGAATCATTATTAATCAGCCATCATGATTTCATCAATGTCATAAAAGTGCAACAAATATGTAATAAAATTATCACGGTAATATAAAAGATTTCCCCGTGGTTTTATTGTCTAGCTATTTTCCCGTTCAACCGCCCGCCAGCCGATGTCGCGGCGGCAAAAACCTTGCGGCCAATCTATTTTATCGAGGGCTTTATATGCGTCGTTTTTTGCTTCTGTTACGGTAGGGGAAAGTGCGGTAACATTTAATACGCGCCCACCTGTGGCGAGAATAGTGTTGCCTTCCTTTTTTGTGCCGGCATGAAAAATAACAATATTGTCGGCTTCTTCGGCGGCGGCAAGGTTTTTAATTTCGGTATTTTTCTCATAACTGCCAGGGTATCCGTTCGCAGCCATAACCACATTCAGGGCAACCTCATCGCTCCACTCCGCCGTTATCTGACCCAGATTACCTTGTGCACAAGCCATTAACGCCGGAACAAGGTCAGATTGAAGACGCATCATTAGACACTGACACTCAGGATCGCCAAAGCGAACGTTATATTCAATCAGCTCGGGCCCCTTGTTGGTGATCATTAGGCCAGCGAACAACACGCCTTTAAAGGGTCTGCCTTCCTCGCGCATGCCTTTTACGGTTGGCATGATGATTTCATTGATTGTCCGCTTAATCATCACTTCATCCATAACCGGAGCGGGCGAATAGGCGCCCATGCCCCCCGTGTTTGGTCCGGTATCGCCCTCGCCGACGCGTTTGTGGTCCTGCGCAGTGCCGAAGGGTAAAATATTTTCCCCGTCGGTGAGGACAAAGAAGCTTGCTTCTTCGCCTTCCAAAAATTCCTCAACCACCAGTTCCGCACCAGCAGCGCCAAACTGCCCGCCAAAAATGTCATCAATGGCGGCAAAGGCGTCTTCTATTTCTTCTGCTATAATCACACCTTTACCCGCCGCAAGGCCATCGGCTTTAATAACAATCGGCGCCCCTTTTTCCGCTACAAATGCTTTGGCGGCATCTGCATCACTGAAACGGCCATATGCAGCGGTTGGTATATTATATTTTGCACAAAGATCCTTGGTGAAGCCTTTCGATCCTTCAAGAATGGCAGCGGCGGCACTTGGGCCGAAGGTGGTGATGTTTTCTGCGGTTAACCTGTCGGACAGCCCATCAACAAGGGGAGCTTCCGGGCCAATTACAACGAATTCAATATTCTTATTGCGACAAAAATCAATGATCTCGTCATGGTTTGATGCGTCTAGGTTTACGCATGTGGCTATTTCGCCCATTCCGCCATTACCCGGCGCCACATACAGATCATCAACCAGCGGCGACTGGGCAATTTTCCATGTAAGTGAATGTTCACGACCGCCAGACCCAATGACCAAAATATTCATTCGTAATTTCCTTTTTAAAATCTTTTCACTCTTGTATCATAGCTGCCTTAAGAAGCAAATCAGCAATGAGCAGGTACAACATACGAAGAAAATATGAGCGACTATCCTTTTGATAATGAACCTAAAGCCAGCAATACGCCGGAATATTCGGTAACTGAAATCAGCCTCGCGTTGAAGCGAACGGTTGAGGACCAGTTTGGCTATGTAAAAATACGTGGTGAGATTTCCGGCTGTAAAAGGGCGGCTTCGGGGCATGTGTATCTTGCGCTTAAGGATGATAAATCAGTCCTTGACGGTGTCATGTGGAAGGGCGTGGCCGGAAGACTGACATTCCGCCCGGAAGATGGCCTCGAAGTGGTCGTAACTGGTAAATTAACCACGTACCCCGGGCGGTCGAAATATCAGATCGTCATTGATAAGATGGAAGTCGCGGGCGAAGGAGCGCTTATGGCGCTGCTGGAAAAAAGGAAAAAGGAACTTGCGGCAGAAGGCCTGTTTGACGCCGATAAGAAATTGAATATTCCATATCTGCCAAGTGTGATTGGTGTTGTGACGTCACCGACAGGATCCGTAATCCGCGATATCCTTCACCGGCTTTCCGATCGTTTTCCGCGCCATGTGCTGGTGTGGCCGGTGCTGGTACAGGGGGAAGGCGCGGCAAAGCAGATCGCCGACGCCATTGATGGTTTTAATAATCTTGAAGAAGGGGGAGCAATTCCACGCCCCGACGTTTTGATTGTTGCCCGCGGTGGCGGCAGCCTTGAAGATCTTTGGTGTTTTAACGAAGAAGAAGTCATCAGGGCGGTTGCGCGTTCTAAAATCCCGCTTATTTCGGCGGTGGGTCATGAAACTGACACGACGCTGATTGATTATGTTTCTGATTTCAGATCGCCGACTCCAACTGCTGCTGCGGAACGGGCAGTACCGGTTCGCGATGACCTTGTTTACACGGTTAAGGATTTGGATATTCGCCTTGAAAAAGCCACAAGACGATATTTAAATAATCTTGAGCAGCAGGTGCAAGGGCTAGGCCGCGGGCTTCCAAAGCCGGTGGATCTTTTAAGCCTGTCGGCGCAACGGCTTGACGAACTCAGTGAACGGCTTCCAAGGGCGCTTCGAAACGGGGTAGAACGACAGGCAATGAAGCTGGATGCAATGGCAAGGTCGCTAAGACCAGAAACATTAAAAGCGGACATCAGAAGGGCACGTGAAAAGGTTGTTTTGTTAGAGGATAGAATGAAACGCGCGACAGGCAATATCACAGCGCAAAAAAGAAGCGAATTTGAAAGTCCGGCCCGTCTTCTTGAAAGTTTGAGCTATCACAGTGTTCTTGAGCGTGGCTTCGCGGTAATCAGACGCAAAGACGGAAAAACGATCAGCGAAAGTAAATCTGTAAAAGGCGGCGACCATTTGGGAATCGAATTTCGTGACGGAATGGTACAGGTGCTTGCAACCGATGGTAAGAATAAAACAAAGCCTAAGAAAAAAAGCGAAAGTCCGAAGCAGGGTCAATTATTATGAAGTATATTATTATAAGCATCCTTATTGTTTTGACGACGTCCGTTTGTGCGTGGGCGGAAAATGCGTTGGGAATGAAAGAGCCTTTAAAACAGGGTGGTTTTTACGTTGGTAAAGTCGCGGTGGGTGACAAGGTCACATTTCACGGCGAGCGGGTGAAAATTTCACCGGACGGGTATTTTGTCATCGGTCTTGGGTGGAAATATAAAAGCGTTGCTAACATCCGCGTTGATCACAAGGCAGGCGGCCATACCATGTATCATCTTGATGTGCTTCCACATGATTATGATGTCGAAGAGGTGACAGGCTTGCCCCCTAAATATGTCGCTCCACCGAAAGAAGTCCAGGAGCGTATCGCAAAGGACGCGGCGGATGTTCGCGCGGTTCGGGCGATAGACAGTGATCTTCAGAATTTCAGGGAAGAAATGATCTGGCCCGTTAAGGGGCGGATCAGTGGCCGGTTTGGTTCGCATCGCATTTTAAATGGTGAGCCACGAAGCCCACATACCGGCCTTGATATTGCACCGGGGCAGGGTGCCTTAATTGTGGCACCTTTAGGTGGCAAGGTGACGCTGGTCAGTGACCAGTATCTTACCGGTAATACCATGGTGATTGATCATGGTCACGGCATTAGCAGTGTTTACGCGCATATGGAAAGCGCCATTGCAAAAGAAGGCCAGATAGTCAGTAAAGGTGATCCCATTGGTACCGTCGGGATGAGCGGTCGGGCAACAGGACCCCACCTTCACTGGGGGATGAACTGGTACGGTGAACGGCTCAACGCCGGTGTGGCACTTGGAATAGAATAAAGGATTTAAGTATGTTTAATCGTTTTAATCGGATTGTGATTGGCACATTTTTATCAATACTCATTTTAACACCGGTGGCCAGCAGGGCGCAGACAGAAGCCCTTGGTGGAGAGCTGGCGTTTAACGCTTCGTTAAAAAGCGATTACCGTTTTCGTGGTGTTTCAAAATCCAATAATGATATCGCCGTACAGGGCGGCGTTGACTGGTACGCGGATAACGGCATTTATGTCGGTGCATGGGGATCAAGCGTGTCTGATTTTCGTGGATCGGATGTTGAGACAAATTTTTATGGCGGTTACAGTGTTGAAAAAAATGGCATTATCTATGACCTCGGCGTGACGGCATATGTTTATCCCGGTGGAACCAATTCAACATATTTGGAAACTTACGGCTCAGTTGGTGTTGATTTCGGTCTTCTGACCAGTTCACTGGGGCTTTCCTATATGCCAAGTCAGAGCAACAATGGCGATCAGGATAATATTTATTTCTTTAATGATACCCGGGCGAGCATTCCGGATACACCATTTTCAGTTGATCTTCATCTTGGATATGAAGATGGTTTTTTCGGCGATAACAAATGGGACTGGAAAATCGGGACCAGCGTCACTTTCGAACAGTTCGAACTTGGTGTAGCCTATGTCGATACCAACAAACCCGGCCGTCGTTCTGACAGTGGTGTCATATTCAGTATTGGCGCTTATTTCTAGGTAGAGGAGCCTTTAATTCCCCGCGAGCATCATTTTATCAATCCGCACTGTTGGGGCATCGGTACCGTATTTAATTTCCAGGTCATCTGCGGCGGTCATATTCAGATACATGTCTTTCAAATTTCCGGCGATGGTGATCTCATTGACCGGGTAGGTCAGTTCACCATTTTCAATCCAGAAGCCACTGGCCCCGCGACTGTAATCACCGGTAATACCATTGACCGCGCTACCGATCAGTTCTGTGACATAAAACCCGGTTTTTATATCGCCGATCAAATCTTTTACGGAGACGTCCCCCGCCTGCAGATAAAGATTACTTGTGGAGGGGGACGGCGGGCTTGATGTTCCGCGACTGGCGCGACCGTTGCTGTCCAGGCCCAATTGGCGCGCGCTGCTGCTGTCCAGTATCCAGTTATTCAAAATACCGTCTTTTACGATATCCAGTGGTGCGTTTCGCACCCCTTCACCGTCAAACGGGCGGGAAGACGGACCACGAAGAATGTGGGGATTATCAATGATATTGATATTTTCCGGGAATATTTTCTTGCCGTGTTGTTCCAATAAAAAACTGGTGCCGCGGGCAATGGCGGCCCCGTTCACAGCACCCGCAAGATGGCCGATCAAACTGCGTGAAACGCGCGGTTCATAGACAACCGGTATTTCGCATGTGTCAGCTTTTCTGGGGTTCATTTTTTTAAGGGTACGTTCTGCGGCTTCATTGGCAATTTTATACGGGCTGTCCATATCTTCGAAATGACGCCGTGATGACCAGGCGTAATCGCGCTCCATTGCAGTACCCTTACCTGCAATTAATGAAATGCTGCATCCAAAATTACTTGAGCGGTAATGGCCAACAAAACCATTTGAATTGGCTAGTGTGATTTCACCTTTGCTTGCGCTCGTGTTTGCGCCTTCTGAATTTGTAATACCGTCTATTTCAAGGGCATGGGCTTCCGCTTCAGCAGCGATATTTTTAAGGCTTTCCTCATCAAGCTCATAATCATCGTAAAGATCCAGTTCCGGAAGGTCGCCAAGCGCGAGAAGTTCTTTATCTGCTAAACCGCAGTAAGGGTCTTCCGGTGTATTTTTCGCCATATCAAGTGCGCGTGTTACAAGTTCATCCAGTGCTTTGTCGCTCATATCGCTGGATGAAACAATCGCCTGATTTTTGCCGATAATCACCCGAAGGCCGAGGTCCGCATTTTCCGACCCTTCGATATCTTCAAGTTTTCCCATGCGCCAGGAAACGGAACGTGAAATGCCGGTGAAGAAAACAGCATCGGCCTGTTCAGCGCCGGCTTTTTGAGCCTTTTTAATCAGATCTGCCATTCGGTCCGGTGACATCATATTTGCATTTCTTTTATTCATACTCATTCCTGCTCAATATTAAGTTTAGACCATTTTTCATCAACACTGCGTTTAACGTCATCATCCATTGTGATCAGTTCACCCCATTCACGGTTGGTTTCCCCATCCATCTTGTTGGTGGCATCAAGGCCAATTTTTCCGCCAAGCCCAGAGACGGGTGAAGCGAAATCAAGATAATCAATCGGTGTATTCTCAGTCAGTGTCGTATCGCGCACCGGGTCCATTCGGGTTGACATGGCCCAGATTACTTCTTTCCAGTTTCGGGCGTCAATGTCATCATCCACGACGATGACGAATTTGGTATAGATAAACTGCCGCAGGTAAGACCATACTCCCATCATGACGCGCTTGGCATGTCCGGCGTAAGCTTTTTTGATGGAAACGACCGCGACTCTGTACGAACACCCTTCCGGCGGTAACCAGAAATCAACAATTTCCGGAAATTGTTGTTGTAGGAGTGGTATGAATATTTCATTCAGAGCTTCTCCCAATATTGCGGGCTCGTCCGGCGGTTTTCCGGTATATGTTGAAAGATATATTGGATCTTTTCGCATTGTTACGGCCGTGGCGGTAAAAACCGGGAAGGACTCAACACTGTTATAATACCCGGTGTGGTCACCAAATGGTCCTTCATCGCGGTAATCATCCAGTGACACGTGACCTTCAATAACAATTTCTGCAGTGGCGGGTACTTTAAGCGGGACCGTTTTACAGTCAATCAGTTCCGTTTTCTTTCCACGAAGAAGTCCGGCGAACTGATATTCGGACAATGTGTCAGGTACTGGTGTTACCGCACCAAGAATTGTGGCCGGATCAGCACCAAGCACAATGGCGACGGGTAACGGGTCTGATTTTTCCGCTTTCCAGCGACGGTGGTGCTGTGCGCCACCACGGTGTTTAAGCCATCGCATCAGTGTTTGATTTTTATTCAGGACCTGCATCCGGTAAATACCCAGATTGTAATCATCCTCTTTTATCTTGCCGGGGCCCTTGGAGACAACAAGCGGCCATGTGATCAATGGGCTGGCATCTTTGGGCCAGCATTTTTGAATTGGAAGGGTGTTAAGATCAATATCATCACCAGTTATGATAACCTCTTGCACGGGTCCTGATTTAACGGTTTTTGGCCGCATGGTCATGGCTTTCTTCAGCATCGGAAGTTTATCAATGGCGTCTTTAAAACCGCTTGGCGGTTCCGGCTGGCGCAGCTCGGCCAGTGTCTCGCCAATTTTTCTAAGATCTTCGGGTTTGGCGTCAATTCCCATAGCTACCCGTTCAACAGTACCAAACAGGTTTGTCAGTACCGGTGTATCGCTTTTGCTTCCATCACATTTTAGTACATTTTCGAATAATAGCGCCGGTCCGCCTGTTTCCAGTGTCCGACAGCCAATTTCCGTCATTTCCAGATCAGCGGAAACAGGTTCGGTGATGCGAACCAGTTTTTTCTCAGCCTCAAGGTGAGCAATAAAATCTCTGAGCGATGAATAAGCCATGACTTCTTATAGGAGAAATCGGCTTAAATGATAAGCGTTAAATTAGCCCTCATTTTTCTGTGCAGCCTTTTCACGCTCAAGCGCTTCTATGATGATTCGCTTCGCTACTTCCGGCCCTTCCCAACCAATGATTTTCACCCACTTACCGTTTTCAAGGTCTTTATAATGTTCAAAGAAATGTTGAATTTGATTGAGCAGCAATTCCGGCAAGTCCTTATGGGTTTCAACATCTTTATAGGTCGGGTCGGTTTTAGTATCCGGAACCGCGAGGATTTTTTCATCCTGTCCGGCTTCATCTTCCATGAGAAGGACGCCGATGGGTCGCGCACGGATAATGCAGCCTGGTACAAGCGCTTCGCCTACGACGACAAGCACATCACATGGATCACCGTCATCCGAAAGTGTGTGCGGCATATAACCATAGTTCGCGGGGTAGCGCATTGGTGTATGTAAAATACGGTCAACCAGAATTGCGCCGCTTCGTTTGTGCATTTCGTATTTAACAGCGGCACCACCAACGGGTACTTCAATGATCACATTGATTTCTTCAGGTGGATTAAGACCCGCATTAATTAAATTGATTGAGGGCATTTGGCGTTTCCGTATTCATCAGCATTAAAAGATGGGCGCAATATAGCTAAAATAAATGTTTTGTCAGCATGTTTTTCATAAAAAAACCCCGCCAAAGGCGGGGTTCCGTTAAAATATAATATGGAGCTATCAGCCGATGTTCAGTTTCGCAACAATTGCAACAAGCAGAATAGCAACAATATTGGTAATTTTGATAAGTGGGTTGACTGCAGGGCCCGCAGTATCTTTGTATGGATCACCAACTGTATCGCCAGTTACTGAAGCTTTATGGGCTTCTGACCCTTTACCACCATGATGACCATCTTCGATATATTTTTTTGCATTATCCCACGCACCGCCACCGGATGTCATTGAGATCGCAATGAACAGGCCGGTTATGATCGTACCCAATAGCATAGCTCCTAATGCCTGGAAGGCGGGAACAATATCACCACTTACCAGATAGGTCACACCGAACAGGATGAATGGGGCAAGCAACGGAAGAAGCGATGGAACAACCATTTCCTTAATGGCTGCTTTGGTCAACAGGTCAACCGCTTTACCATATTCAGGTTTGCCGGTGCCTTCCATGATGCCCGGGATTTCCTTAAATTGGCGGCGTACTTCGACAACGACGCTGGCAGCCGCACGACCAACAGCAAGCATTGACATAGACGCAAACAGGTAAGGAAGCATACCACCAATAAACAATCCGATCACAACAAAAGGATCCTGTAGTGGGAAGGTAATATCGGCATACTGTGGAAGGTAGTGTTTGATTTCTTCCGTATAGGCCGCGAACAGCACAAGTGCTGCCAGCGCCGCTGAGCCAATTGCGTATCCTTTGGTAACGGCTTTGGTGGTGTTGCCAACAGCATCAAGTTTGTCGGTTGTTGCACGAACATCTTCCGGAAGGTTGGCCATTTCAGCAATGCCGCCCGCGTTGTCAGTGACAGGACCGTAAGCGTCAAGCGCTACAACCATACCCGCAAGCGATAACATCGCCGTTGCGGCGATGGAAATGCCGAACAGACCAGCTTGTGTAAACGCAATAAAGATACCGGCGCAAATAATAATTACCGGAATGGCCGTTGCTTCCATTGAAATGGCAAGTCCCTGAATAACGTTGGTACCGTGTCCCGTTTCTGATGCCTGGGCAATCACTTTAACAGGACGGTATTCCGTACTCGTGTAATATTCAGTGATCCAAACGATTAGCGCTGTAACGCCCAGACCGGTGAGAACACAATAGAAAAGGTTCATTGATGTCAGCACTCTACCGTCCACCATTTGGGCATTTGAGAAAATATCAAGCTGATAGAACATGCCAAAGATAAGGGCTGCAGAAATAACCGCGCTGGCAATCAGGCCTTTATACAAGGCTCCCATAATATTTTCTGATCCGGAACTAAGTTTAACAAAAAATGTACCGATGATTGATGCAACAATACAAAGCGCACCGATCATAAGCGGTAGCAGCATCATATTATTTACTGAACTTTCAACAAAAGCACTGGATGCAATAAGCATCGTGGCAACAACAGTTACAGCGTAAGTTTCGAACAAGTCAGCGGCCATACCAGCACAGTCACCAACATTGTCACCAACATTGTCAGCGATTGTTGCCGGATTTCTTGGATCGTCTTCCGGAATGCCGGCTTCAACCTTGCCAACCATGTCGCCGCCAACGTCAGCACCTTTTGTAAAGATACCGCCACCAAGACGGGCGAAAATTGAAATCAGACTAGCACCAAAGCCCAGTCCGATAAGACCTTCAAGGTTATATCTGACATCCGCGCCGGAAGTAACCATATAGATATAATAAAGGGCGACACCCAACAGACCCAGGCCAACCACGAGCATCCCTGTAATAGCACCGGATGTAAACGCGACATCAAGTGCCTTTCCAAGATCTTCTGATGCGGCCTGTGATGTCCGGACGTTTGCACGAACAGAAACATTCATTCCAATATACCCGGCAGCACCGGATAAAACCGCACCGGCAACGAAGCCAACCGCGACGTGAACACCAAGTAGAAAAAACAGCGCAATCGCAACGACGACACCAACAATAGCAACCGCTTTATATTGTCGGTTTAGGTAAGCAGCAGCACCTTCTTGAATAGCGCCTGCAATTTCCTGCATTCTTTCGTTACCGGCTCCAAAACCCATAACCCTTTTTGTCGCGTACGCACCGTAAATTAATGCCAGTACACCGCACCCCACAATTGTTAGATAGATATTAGTCATTCATTCCCTCTATTTAATTATATTAAATTCTAATTCTCTTTATATATTGAACGAAAATTAACGCACAAAAGAGTAATCCCTATAAAAGATAAGACACAATGCTCAATTATGATAAGGAAATCAAGAGTTGATTAGGCTTCGTGCGGCTTTGCACGGTGTTGGGGGTGAAAATTAACTTATTTTGATTACGGGATCGCATATATTTCCGGTCGGATCACAGATTAAATCATATGCCCGGCCAAAATACTGAGGAACACCAGAAAGCCGAAATGATGGTTTGATTTAAAAAGTTTTAAACACAGCTCGCGATCATCAATATCAAGTTTTCTTACCTGATAAATCAGATGGCACCCTGCAATAATAAGCCCTGTGTAAAATACGAGACCCATTTGAGAGGCCCAGCCAGCGGTGAGGAACAATAAAAACGTAAGAACATAAAAAGCGCTAATCCAGAGATGCGTTTTATCCTTAAACCGTAAAGCCGTGGATTTGACGCCGATTGCTTCATCATCGTCTTTATCCTGATGGGCATAAATTGTATCGTAACCCAATGTCCAGAAAATTCCCCCGGCGTATAGTAAAAGGGCAGGAGGTTCAATTGTCTGGCTAACGGCGGCCCACCCCATTAACGCCCCCCAGTTGAATGTGAAACCAAGCATGAGCTGCGGCCAGTAAGTGATACGTTTCATCAAGGGGTAAGTGACAATTAAAATGAGTGAGAAGGCGCCGACAATTTGCGTAAATCTGTTTAACTGAAGCAGGATAATCAGCCCGATGATGCATAAGCACGCTAAAAACACAAACGCGCCGGTAACCGTCACACGACCGCTTGGAAGTGGCCGGGATTTGGTTCTTTCCACCTTTGCATCGGCTTCCCGGTCCCAAAGGTCATTGACAACGCATCCTGCGCCCCGCATGACAAAAGCGCCAACGGAAAATAAAATAATCAGTTGAATATTGGGTAATAGGTCGCTGCTACCGTGATAGTGACTTGCCAGTACGATAGACCAGAGACATGGCCATAAAAGAAGCCAGGTGCCAATTGGCCTGTCCGCGCGCATCAATTGAAGATAACCCCAAGCATAATCCGGTGACAGTTTGTGAACCCAGCTTGACCGGACTGTATCCTCAGGGGCTTTTTTTATGCGATCTTCTAATTTTGTCATTTGTCTTTGCGTATTTGATGTTTATCATATCACTATAGTCATAATTGAATTAGGTCAAATGTCGAATAAAAAGCCAAGAACCCGCCTTTATATTGATGAAACACTTACCCCTGGTACGGTGCATCTTGTTGATGGCAATCAGGGACATTATCTGGTCAATGTGCTTCGTGTAAAAATGGCAGAAGAAATTTTAGTTTTTAACGGCAAGTCGGGCGAATGGCTCGCCGAAATAACAAAGGTCGGAAAGGGAAAAGCGCAGGTAACGATAAGGGAAAAAATAGCGGATCAGACCGAAGAGCAGGATTTATGGTATTTATATGCACCGGTAAAAAAAGCCCGAACTGATTATATGATGCAAAAAGCAACAGAGCTTGGGGTCTCGCGCATTATGCCTGTGGTCACAAAGCGGACAAACCTGGACCGTATAAAACCAGATAAGATTGTTGCAAATGTCATCGAAGCTGCGGAACAATGTGGCCGGATGACGGTCCCAAAGACGGATGACGCGACGTCACTTGAAGAAAGGCTGGAAAATTGGCCTGACGACCGTGTCCTTGTTTTTTGCGATGAAGCGGGTGACGCCATTCCGTTTTCTGATATCAGCATAAAATCGGAAAAATGGGCCGTGCTCATCGGGCCGGAAGGTGGATTTACAGAACAAGAAAGGCAAATGATCAGAGCGCTTAAAAACACCGTCCCGGTAACACTTGGGCCACGAATTCTGCGGGCGGATACTGCGGCCGTGGCGGCGTTGACATTATGGCAAATATTCATGGGGGATTGGTCCAGATGAACGATAATGAACAAACCCCGTGGGGCAGACCTTCGAACGAAAATGATCCGCCGCCAAGGAAGTCAATGGTGCCGTTCCTGATCGTGGTCGCGGTTGTCGTTGTGGTCGCCGCGGTCATAGCCTGGATATTGGCAGCAGAGTTCGTAGAGGGGCAGGGTGCGAATCTGACCTATGATTTTTTGTTACTGGCGTTAATTGGTGCGGGCCTTATAGGGCATGTGAAAGCGAATCCGGGGCAAGCGCTTAGAAATGTGGCGGGATGGGTGATTATTTTTGGTATATTGGCACTTGGGTATTCGATCTGGAATGGCAGCAGCCGTCTAGCGAGAGAATTTGATCCACCGCGCGGTGAGATGACCGCTGATGCAATAACCTTCCGTGCTGACCTGAGTGGACATTATTTTGTCAGAGCAGATGTCAGTGGCACAGTAATCGATTTCATGGTTGATACGGGTGCAACGCATGTGGTGCTCAAAATGTCGGATGCGGAAAAAATCGGCTATAATATTGATCAGCTTTCCTTTGATAAACCGGCATCAACGGCAAATGGTATTGTTTATAGTGCGGCGGTTAAATTAGATACTATAACGGTTGGTCCGATATCAGTTCGCGATATTGATGGATTTGTAAATCAGGGTAGATTGGATGTCTCTCTTCTGGGGATGAGTTTCTTAAATCAACTAAGTGGATATGAAGTTAGGGACGGCCTATTGACATTATATCCTTAATACCTACATGATGATAACTGTGAAAATCTGGGTATAAATAAGAGGGTCAGCCGGTGAGCAATATATCAAAAGATTCCCAAATCGAATCCAAACAACAATTAATAGATTATATCGCGTCTGGCTCTAAACCGAAAGACGAGTGGACGATCGGGACAGAGCACGAAAAATTTGTCTACTGCATTGATTCCCAGAAACCGGTTCCATATGACGGCGAGCGAAGCATTAAAGCGATCCTTGAAGCTCTACAAAAAGAATTTGACTGGGAACCGATCATGGAGGGCGAATATATTATAGGCCTTAAAAAGGATGGGCAGTCCGTAACGCTTGAGCCCGGTGGACAGTTGGAGCTTTCCGGGGCCATGGTGAAAACGTTGCATCAGACCTGTGCTGAATCAAATAACCATTTGCGGCAGGCGCAAGCAGTTAGCAAGAAGCTTGGCATTAATTATATCGGTATGGGTTTTAACGCCAATACAAAGCGTGAAGATGTTCCAATAATGCCGAAAGGCAGATATGAAATTATGCGTAATTACATGCCCAAAAAAGGCAACCTCGGGCTTGATATGATGCTTCGAACCTGCACAATTCAGGTAAATCTGGATTATTCCAGTGAAGCCGATATGGTGAAAAAATTTCGTGTTTCTCTGGCGCTTCAACCAATTGCAACGGCCATTTTCGCGTCGTCTCCCTTTACAGAAGGAAAGCCGAACGGTTTTCAAAGTTACCGCTCTCATATATGGACAGATACCGACCCTGACCGCTGTGGCATATTACCATTTGTGTTTGAAGACGGCATGGGATTTGAAGCATATGTTGATCATGTACTCAACGTTCCTATGTATTTTGTCAACCGTGGCAGTGTCTATCATGATGTTGCCGGGAAATCATTTAAGGATTTTATGAACGGAAGGCTCGAAGGGTTTGAAGGACAAATTCCCACTATTAAGGACTGGGAAGATCATATGAGTACCCTTTTCCCGGAAGTAAGGCTTAAAAAGTTTCTTGAGATGCGCGGCGCGGACGGCGGCACCTGGAGCCGGATTTGTGCTTTACCGGCACTTTGGGTTGGGCTTCTCTATGATGAAACGGCGCTGGACGCTGCGTGGGATATGGTGAAAGACTGGAGCCATGATGAGCATCAGCAACTGCGTGACAATGTGCCGCGCGATGCATTGAGCGTGCCGTTTAGGGATACCAATGTTCAGGGGATTGCGAAACAAATGCTGGATATCTCTGCCGAAGGTTTGAAAAGGCGCGGTTTTTTAAACAACAGCGGTGAAGACGAGACGGTATTTTTAACATCACTTTACGACACTGTTGAAAGCGGTAAAACAACGGCACAAAGGATGCTCGATTGTTACCACGGTGCCTGGAAAGGCGACGTCTCACATGTTTTCAGGGATTGTTCGTTTTAATTTAAAGGCCGGTGTAACCGGCCTTTATTTGTATTAATATCCACCAAAAGACCCCATGGAACCCGGAAAGACAACCGGACTTTCGGCACCGTCTTTTGCGACGGCGGCAACCCCGAAATAATAATTATCAACGACCAGGTTTTCGAAGATATAATTATCAACATCGCCGACATATTTACTGTATGTCCATTGCGGCTGGTCGGTCAGGCGCCAGTAAACTTTGTATCCGGCAAGGTTTTCCGCCATATCGTCCGTTGGTTTTGACCAATTCATGACCGCGCTGGCGCGCACAGCACCACTCAGTTTGACATCCGCGGGAAATGGCGGTGCGGCGGCCATTTCAGCAAGACTGACAATATTCAACGCAGTGAGTTTTCTGGCGTAATCGAAATTCACCCCTTCAATGACATCACCATATTCGCGCCCGTTCTCGACACGGATGTCCTGATGTTGTCGATCATAATGTTCGTGTGTTTCCATGATACGGACGCCCGGTATGCCAACCGCATTGAAAGGGCGGTGGTGTCCCCCGCGGCCAAACCGGTCAAGCCGGTAGACCATCATCACATCAAGATTTGGAATATATTTGTCCGCTTGCCGATCAATGAAGCGGGCGAGATTTCGTGACGGGCTGTCAACTTCTCCGCCGCTAAAACGTCTCTCTCTCGCCTCTTCCGCGGTTTCTACGTCGCGTGTTCCCTCTGAAAATACGCGGGCTGTCGTGTTGTCGGTGACGCCGTCGATACCGGTAATATTACCAATCATGTCGTTATTAAGTACGGCTTTGATACGCCAATTATTTTCAAGCGCGTGTTTAGCGACAATCTGCCCACCGAATAATCCCTGTTCCTCACCGGAAAGTCCCATATAAATTATTGAGCCCGCGAATTTATGTTTGCTTAGCACGCGGGCAGCTTCGATAACCCCTGCCATGCCGGATGCGTTATCATTTGCGCCCGGGCTGTCATCAACACCGTTAAGGGGATCGGATACCCGGCTATCAATATCGCCTGACATTGAAACATATCTGTTTGGATCAAGCATGCCGCGCTGAATGGCGATGACGCTCACCACTTCCGTAGGTTCAGGAATTCTGGTTTCACCGGAGATCGTGTCGCCGATATACATTACTTCAAGGCAGTTACCGCACTCTGCACTGATTTTTTCAAATTCGGAAAATATCCACCTTCGGGCAGCACCGATGCCCCGTGTGTCGGACTGCGTTTCGGATAACGTATGACGTGTACCGAAACCGACTAGCTTTCTTATGTCAGCTTCAATACGCTCTGCGGATACATCCTTAACCAATTGATGGATCATTGGCAACTCCTGAGGCGGCACCTGCTGTGCGTTTCCTGTAAATGCGAACGTGATACCGGCCGATAAAGTGGCAAAGTATCTGATGTATGTGCGAAATAATGGCATAGGGGCCTCCCGTGGATATATGTTTATATTTCTATAAAACCGTATCCGTGGGACGGCGTCAACTTACATTTTATTGCAAAAAGGACGCCACCGTACTAAAACTAGAGGAGGGAGGAACACCAAGGGTTTGAATAATGAAAAAAGTATTTTTGAGTTGCCTGTTAATATTGACTTTGCTGCCCGGGATGCTCGCGGCAAATGAAGCCGAGCTTGAGCAGACATTAACACCGTTCATTGAACAGATGATGGAAGAACATAATGTTCAGGGATTTGTTTTAGCGGTCACATCGAAAGATGAGGTGCTTTATCAAAAGACGTTCGGCATAAAGAATATGTACACAAAAGAACCGGAAACAGGCGGTTCACTTTTCCACATGGCATCGGTGACGAAGACCTTTGTGGGGACGGCGTTAATGCAGTTGCACGAACAGGGAAGGTTGGATGTTGACAGACCGGTTGTTGATGTAGTTCCGTATTTTGTGCTTGTTGATGGCCGTTATAAAGATCTGACTATCCGTCAATTTGCCAGCCACATTTCAGGAATGCCGGATTTTGACAGCAACCCGTGGCATAACCCGCAATATGGTGAGGAAGCGTTGGAGCGTTTCGTCAGAAATTTCATTTCCCATAAATTTTTAACCCATGAGCCGGAAACCACATTTCAATACTGTAATACCGGATATGAGCTTTTGGGTGATGTTATTGCGAAGGCGGCGGGAATGTCTTTTGAAGATTATGTTCTTGAAAATATTTTGGTGCCGACGGGGATGGTCAATAGCACGCTTTTAATACAGGAAGCCGATATGACCAACCTTAATAGTCTTCACCGGCTGAAGGACGGCGAAATGCGGGTAGCGGATATTTACCCTTATAACCGTATGCATGCCCCAAGCTCGACACTGATATCAAATATTGATGATATGGCCCGTTGGGTAATGCTTAATCTGAATGGTGGTACTCTTGAGGGAAACAGAATATTGAGAAAGGAAACGTTGGATGCAATGTGGCAACCGGCACTTGGTAAATTTGACCAGATCGGGTTTAGTTGGCACCGTCGCATGCAACAGGGGTACCAAACCATATTCCATGGTGGTAATGACGGATTTAAGTCTTATATAATAATGATACCGGAACTTGATATTGGTTTTGTGATGATGTCGAATACCACGACGCAGCCCTATCACGAATTCGCACAATTGATAGCAGAGAAACTTATTGAATATAAAGGAAAAGTAAAATGAGCACTGTTTCAGCCAAAAGAGAGCAAGAAGTAAATGACCTGATGACATATGTAAAAAGCCTGGCTGAGCCGGTAACCGTGACGCGCGAAAATCTGAATAAGATCAAGGGCGCTATGGTTGATATTGCCAACCGGAAAGAATTATGGGCTGAGGAGGAGTTCCCTGCACCGAAAGAAGAAGGGAAGGTTCAGAACAGATATCTGATTGCAAAAGATGACGATGATAGCTACGCGCTTTATCTGAATGTCATGCATAAGGGAAAATACACACCGCCCCACAATCATACGACATGGGCATGTGTCAGCGCGGTAGAAGGCGACGAATATAATTATGTTTATGAAACGGAAGAGGAAGGCCCGCTTGAGCCCGGAGAAAGGCAAATAAATCTGGCGGAAACAATTGTCGTACAGCCGGGTCAGGGGATCGCGCTGCTACCCGATGATATCCATGCCATCGCTATTAATGAAGGAACCAGCACACGCCACCTTCATCTTTATGGGCGTGCGCTTGAAACACTCTCAAAGCGGCTGACCTGGGATAAGGATATGAAGACATGCCATTATTTTGAGATGGATGTCAAAACCATAAAATAACGATTTTTTGAAATCATATAAAAGATAAAAAAGGCCGGAAAATTCCGGCCTTTAATGTTTTTATATTTATAATTCTTATTCTGCCGCATCTTCCCCGGCGCGCCATCTTAACACAGGGTTTCTTGCAGCACCCGTTTCATCAAGCCGTTTCATCGGCGCATTAAACGGGGCACCTGTGAAGCGCTCTGTCTCACCCGCCTTGGCCCTTTCGACCAAATGGCGCATCATGCCGATAAATTGATCAACGGATTGCTTGCTTTCTGATTCTGTTGGCTCAATCAGCATGGCACCGTGTACCACCAACGGGAAGTACATGGTCATCGGGTGATACCCTTCGTCAATCATTGCTTTGGCAAAATCCAGTGTGCTGACGCCAGTATCTTTAAGGAAGCGGTCATCAAAAAGAGCTTCATGCATGCAGGGTCCTTCAAAACTTGCAGTCATGACGTCCTTTAGGGACGCAAGTACATAGTTGGCGTTAAGAACGCTGTCTTCTGCTACTTTCGCTAATCCATCTGCCCCATGTGACATCATGTAAGCAAGCGCGCGGACAAACATTCCCATTTGTCCATGGAACGCCGTCATACGGCCGAAGCTTTGCCCGCCATCAACTTCATGTTCAACAAGTTCGAATGTTTCCTCGCCCGCAATTACATAAGGAATAGGGGCAAAGGGTGCCAGGGCTTCCGATAGGACCACAGGACCGGCGCCAGGTCCGCCGCCGCCATGTGGTGTGGAAAATGTTTTGTGCAGGTTGATATGCATCGCATCCACTCCAAGATCGCCAGGACGAACCTTACCGACAATGGCATTGAAGTTGGCGCCATCACAATAAAAATAACCGCCAACCGCGTGGACAGCATCAGCAATTTCAATAATTTCGCGTTCAAACAGGCCACAGGTATTCGGGTTGGTCACCATTATCGCGGCAACGTCCGGCCCAAGCGCTTCTTTCATAGCGTCAAGATCAACCCGGCCGTCTTTAGTTGCCGGGATCGGCTTTACTTTATATCCGCATAAAGCAGCGGTTGCCGGATTGGTGCCGTGGGCACTTTCCGGTGCAAGAACGATAGAACGGGCATCCCCGCTCGCTTCAAGTGCCGCCCTGATCGCCATCAGTCCACAAAGCTCACCGTGCGCACCCGCTTTTGGCGACATGGCCACTGCCGGCATACCTGTAAGGGTTTTCAGCCAGTGCGCCAATGTATCAATCAGATCTAGAGCGCCCTGTACAGTGCTCACGGGCTGTAGTGGGTGAATATCACCCAGGCCGGAAAGGCGGGCCATTTTTTCATTAAGGCGCGGATTATGTTTCATGGTGCAGGATCCAAGCGGATAAAGACCCAGATCAATGGCATAATTTTTGCGGCTAAGGCGGGTGTAGTGCCGCATGGCTTCCGGTTCTGTAAGACCCGCAAGACCGATTTCCGCGGTGCGCTCCATGCCGCCAAGGTAATTGTCAAAATCCTCTACCTCCGGAAGATCCACACCCGTACGATTGGTATCACCAATTTCATAGATCAGCCCTTCTACCTGTGAAAGCCCCCGACTGCCGGTATAGCTTGCAAATCCGGTTTCATTTGTACTTGCCGCGCCGTCGGCACTTGTCGGACGTCCTTGATTATTCATCATTTGAGCACCTCTTTAAGTTCACTGACCAGAATATCCATATCATCTTCGGATGTTGTTTCGGTAACAGCAATGATCAGGTCATTTGCAAGTTCAGGTTTTCCCGGATAGAGCCTTGAAACAGGCAGTCCTGCTATAACGTCGTGTTCGACAAGAACCTCGACAACTTCCGCCGCGTTTTTATTTAATCTGACAGTAAATTCGTTGAAGAAGGTATCATTGAGAAGCTCGACACCATCGATTGTTTTAAGCTTGGACGCCAGCTTTACTGCGCCCGCATGGTTGATTTTTGCAAGCTGCCTCAATCCTTTTTCACCCAGTAAAGTCATGTGAATTGTGAACGCAAGTGTACAAAGTCCCGCATTGGTGCAAATATTACTGGTCGCTTTTTCGCGCCTGATATGTTGTTCGCGGGTTGAAAGTGTAAGCACGTAGCCGCGTTTGCCATCCGCATCAACTGTTTCACCGCACAGGCGACCGGGAAGCTGGCGGACATATTGCTGCCGTGTTGCAAACAGTCCAACATAAGGGCCTCCAAAATTAAGGCCATTTCCGATCGACTGCCCTTCGCCGACAAAAATGTCCGCGCCCATTTCGCCGGGGGATTTGATCGCCCCTAGGGAAATAATTTCGGTTGTGACAATCACAAGCAGTATTTTGCGTTCATGCAACGCATTTGCAAGATCAGTGTAATCATTAATGTTTCCGAAGAAATCCGGATACTGAACAATCACGCAACTGGTTTCATCATCAACCTGTTCAAGCAGGTTTTCATTTTTATTGACCGTTGGGTCAGTTACTGTAATAACATCGTCAGTATATTTGGTCGCGCTTTTTACGACGTCTATATATTGCGGATGCAGATTACCACTTAGAACGACTTTTTTCTTCTTTGTCACACGTCGCGCCATTAATGCCGCTTCCCCACAGGCGGTGGAGCCGTCATACATGGATGCGTTCGCCACATCCATTCCGCTGAGTTGTGCGACCTGACTTTGAAATTCATATAAGGTCTGCAGTGTACCTTGCGAAATTTCCGGCTGGTAGGGCGTATAGGCCGTCAGGAACTCGCCCCGCTGAATTTGATAGTCAACGGAACTTGGTACATGATGATGGTATGCTCCGGCGCCAACAAAAAACGGAACGGAACTTGCCGGAATGTTTCTCGCTGAAAAAGCAGCAAAATTCTGCTCGACTTCCATTTCTGTCATATGAAGTGGTAAATCCACAAGCCCACCGAGAAGGGCATGTTTTGGCACATCGATAAACAGATCATCAATGCTTTGCGCGCCAATTTTATCAAGCATTTCTGCCCGATCGTCAGATGATATTGGTAAATAACGCATATGTGTTAAACCTTATTGATTAAATTATTCCAGCCCTGCGATAAAAGCCTTATAGCCAGCGGCATCCATAAGTTCTTCAAGCTCGCTTTCATCAGAAATTTTAATTTTAAAGAACCAGCCGTCTCCATCGGGTGACGTATTAACCAGCGCAGCGTTGTCTTCAAGCTCTTCGTTGACCGCTGAAATTTCCCCGCTGACTGGGGAATAAATTTCTGAAGCCGCTTTTACTGATTCGACTACTGCCACCTCATCGCCCTTGGCGAATTCATCACCAACTTCAGGCACTTCAACAAAGACAATATCGCCAAGCGCATTTTGTGCGTAATCGGTAATGCCGACGGTGCCGACATTTCCTTCAACATTGATCCATTCGTGATCTTCTGAATAATAAACAGACATGATTTTTCCCTTCTATTTTGGTTTTCTGTAATATCTTTGTGGAACAAATGGCATTCTTGCCACTTTTGCATCAAGTTTCTTTTTTCGAACCGCCAGAAAAATATCGGTTCCGTCAATTGCATTTTCGCTGGTGACATAGCCCATTGCGATAGGGCCACCAAATGTGGGGCCAAAGCCCCCGCTTGTGACGACGCCGATTACGTTGTCATCAGCATCAAGTATCTCTGTTCCTTCCCTCGCCGGGGCGCGCCCGGCCGGCAATATCCCCACGCGCTTGCGCTCAACATCATCATTCGACAATTGTGAGAGTATAATGTCTGCACCGGGAAACCCGCCTTGCTCGCGGCGGCGTTTTCCGATTGACCATTCAAGTGATCCTTCAATCGGTGTTGTCTCTGTTGTTATATCATGTCCATAAAGGCATAGGCCGGCTTCAAGCCGAAGGCTGTCTCGGGCGCCCAGTCCTATGGCTTCCACTTCCGGCTCCCCAAGCAGCAAGCGGCATACGTCCTCGGCTTTATCAGCGGGGATTGAAATTTCGTGTCCGTCTTCACCCGTATATCCGCAGCGGCTGATAAAGCAGCGAGCGCCCGCGATATCGGCTTCCATATAAGACATGAAATCCATCGTATCAGCACCGTCAACAAATCTTGCTGTCACTGAGGCGGCCTTGGGGCCCTGAAGCGCCACGAGGGCGCGATCATCAAGTTCGGTAAGATTTAAATTATCCGGTAAATGAGCGCGCATATGGGCGATATCCTGTTCCTTGCATGCGGCGTTTACGACCATAAAGATATCATTGTCACGTTTTGTGATCATCAGATCATCCAGTATCCCGCCGTTATTATCGGTAAACATCGTGTATCTGATCCGGTTGGGCTTAAGGTCAATAATGTTTCCGGGTATTAACGTTTCCAACCACTCATCGGCACCATCACCGGTAATGACCACTTGCCCCATGTGTGAAACATCAAACAATCCGGCATTCTCGCGGGTGTGATTATGTTCCCCCATTACGCCAAGCGGGAATTGAACGGGCATAAGATAGCCCGCAAATGGTACCATTTTACCGCCTAATTCTTCATGCAGTGAATAAAGTGGGGTTTTTAAAAGATCGCTATTGTCTCCACTCATATTTTTTCTCCAGAGTTAGCACGTTCGGTACGTAAACCCATACCATCGGTGCCCCCTCTGTCATTTATACCTGAGAGATTTGACCTGAATTGCATCAGGCTTACCCCGTCGGCGGAGGCACAAACCTCACTTTCCAGAGTGCTTTAGTTCTTAGCGGTCCGGCTGCCTGAGAGTTTCCGGGGCGGTTGCTCCTTCGGCGTCTGAATAATCAGAACTCTCCCGCAAAGATAATAGCTGCCGATATAATAAGTGGATTGCTTGAAGAGTCAATCAAAGTGATTATATAAAATTAGATAATTTTTTCGTCGTTAAAAGGCGTGATTATGATAAGACAATGTAATAGATTGTTTTTCATACAATATTGATCGGATGAGGCCTAAATGAGTTTTATAAAATCTTTCTGGACATTTATGCAAAAATTTCAATCCTTTGTGGGGACGTTTTTATTTTTGCTTCTGGTCCTGTTTTTTGCGGCATTAATTTTAGGTGATTTGTTTTTTGATTCGCGTGAGGGCGTATTTAAGCTGAACGACAGTGCGCTTGTAATTGATTTTCGCGGTTCGATCGTCGAACAGGAAAGTTTCAGTGACGATCCTTACGAGCAGATTATTGCCGGCGAACTTGGCTCAAACACACTTCTTCGCGATATTGTAAAAGCAATCGATCTGGCGGAGAAGGACGATAATATCAAAATGCTCGTTCTTGATTTCAGCCGCTTTTCCGGGGCCTCTCCTTCGAAACTTCATTATGTCGGCAGCAAGCTGAAGAAATTCAGGGAAAGTGGTAAAAAGGTGGTTTCATATGGTAGCGTTTATGATCAGCCAGCCTATCTTCTGGCTTCATTTTCCGATGAAATATATATGCATCCTCAGGGGGCAACACTTATTTATGGATACGGCGGATATCAGAATTATTTTCTGGGATTTCTTGAGAAAATAAAAGCTGAAATACAGCTGTTCAGGGTTGGTAAATATAAATCCGCCATGGAGCCATTCATCCGAAGTGACATGTCAGAAGAAGCAAGACAGGCCAATATGGAATTATTCGGAGGCCTGTGGGATGATTATGTTGCTGAAATTGCCCGTGAACGGGAGATCGATGAAAATGTTATCCGCTCAAGCATCGAAAATGCGGATCAGTTATTGATGAACCTTGACGGGGACCTTGGTCAGCTCGCTCTACAGAATTCACTGGTGGACGGACTTATGACCCGGGCGGAATGGTTTGATTATATGAAAGATGCCGTTGGCACCGTCAGAGACGAGCAAACCATCAATCGAATTGGGTATAAAGAGTATCTTGCGATGAAGTTTGATATCTCCGATCTTGAACGTGGGAATAATATCGTCGCAATCGTATATGCCAACGGAGCCATAATGGACGGCGATATGCCGCAGGGTACGGTTGGCGGAGACACATTATCAAGGCAGCTGCGTGAAGCGCGCTATGATGACAAGGTAAAAGCGGTTGTGCTTCGTGTTGATAGCCCAGGCGGGAGCGCATTTGCATCAGAGCTTATAAGGCAGGAAATATTGCTGCTTAAGAAAGCGGGTAAGCCGGTTATCGCCTCCATGTCATCTGTCGCGGCATCAGGCGGATACTGGATTTCCGCGAATGCTGATGAAATCTGGGCGAACCCAACAACGATCACAGGCTCAATCGGGATATTTGGTGCGATACCAAATCTTGAAGGAACCTTGGCCGCCATTGGGATCACCACCGACGGCGTCGGTACAACGTCGCTCGTGTCGGCGGGTGTTAATAAACCGATTCCCGAAAAGCTTAAGAATATTATCCAGAGCAACATTGAAAATGGATATGACAGGTTTTTAAATTTGGTCGCCGAAGGCCGCGGCATGACCGTTGAACAGGTTAACGAAATCGCTCAGGGACGTGTATGGAGCGGAAGGAAAGCTCAGGAAATTGGGTTGGTTGACCATCTTGGCAATCTTGATCAGGCAATTGAGGCCGCCGTCACAAGAGCAGAATTGGAAGATTATAAGGTGGTGCACTGGGAAGATGAAATACCATTTGAAGTGCAATTGATATCAAAGCTGATGGGGGATGACGGGAAAGCTGATTATGCCGCTTCGATACAAAACCGGCCGGAACGACTTCTGTTGAAAAAAATCACTGAAAAATTGTCACTCTTTACAACGATGAATGATCCCGGGCATGCTTACGTGCTTTGTGTTGAGTGCTTTGGCGGGTTTAGCGCCCAATATTAATAGGTCGTTTGAATTTAGACCAACTATGTGTATAAGGTCATGCCATGAGTGACAAACATATGAACCTTTTTATTGCCAATCCGCGTGGCTTTTGCGCCGGCGTTGACCGTGCTATCCAGATTGTTGAAATGGCGCTCGAGAAATATGGTGCTCCCGTATATGTCCGCCATGAAATCGTCCACAATAAATATGTGGTGGAGGGGCTCGAAAATCGCGGTGCCATTTTTGTTGATGAACTTGATGAAGTACCGTCTGATAAACCGGTGGTCTTTTCTGCGCACGGCGTCCCTAAATCTGTGCCTGCGGCAGCAGAAGAAAGAAAAATGCTTTATATTGACGCGACATGCCCTCTGGTGAGCAAGGTACATAGGGAAGCAGAACGATATGACCGGCAGGGCGCCGAAATAATCATGATTGGCCATAAGGGTCACCCGGAAGTGGTCGGGACAATGGGACAGCTTGCGGAAGGGTCAATTCATCTCGTGGAAGGGCCGGAGGATGTGGAGAAGCTAACGCTTAAGAACAGCGATAATGTTGCCTACATCACTCAGACGACATTGTCGCTTGACGACACATCGGAAATCATAGCCACCCTGAAGAAAAAATTTCCGTCTATTCAGGACCCAAAAAAAGAAGATATTTGTTACGCAACAACAAACAGGCAGAATGCGGTGAAGGCGCTCGCCGAAAAAGTTGATGTCGTTCTTATAATCGGTGCGCCAAACAGTTCCAATTCAAGACGGCTGGTGGAAGTGGCACGTAAAGTAGGGTGTCAGTCGATGCTTATTCAAAGGGCAAGAGAAATAGACTGGACCCTTTTTGACGGGGTGGAAGCGGTTGGTATCTCTGCAGGTGCTTCTGCGCCGGAAATCCTTGTGGAAGAAGTTTTGGAAGCTTTTAACGCGCGCTATAATACCTCAATCGAAAACATTCATACCATTGAGGAAAATGTCACATTTAAAGTGCCGGCAATTTTGATGAAGGATGATTGAGCATGGCAGTGTATACCCATGTAAATGCTGACGAAATCGCCGCTTTCATAAGGGATTATGATGTCGGTGAAGTGGCTTCCTTTAAAGGGATAGCCGAAGGGGTGGAAAATTCGAATTATCTGCTTTCGACGAGCAAAAATAAATATATTCTGACGCTTTACGAAAAACGCGTAAATGCTGATGACTTGCCATTCTTCCTTGCGTTAATGGAACATTTGGCTAGCAAAGGTATCAACTGCGCGACGCCGATTGAAGACAGGGACGGCAACGTGTTGAAGGAGCTGTGCGGTCGGCCCGCCGCACTAATCAGTTTCCTTGACGGACTTTCGGTTACGCGACCAGGCAACCGACAATGTCAGCAATTGGGCGCCGCCATGGCGGAAATGCATCTGGCGGTCGCGGATTTTAAGGGATCAAGAAAAAATGACCTTTCCGTGGCTGGTTGGGTGGAGCTGGCCAATAATTGCGAAGACAGGGCAGATGAATGTCAAACCGGGCTTGGTGCTATTATCGGTGAGGAAATAAAAATTTTAAAGGAAAGTTGGCCAAAAAATCTTCCGACGGGCATTATTCATGCAGACCTTTTTCCTGACAATGTTTTTTTTCTGGAAGGAAAACTATCCGGACTGATAGATTATTATTTCGCTTGT
Organism: Alphaproteobacteria bacterium; assembly: GCA_030428615.1. Taxonomy (GTDB): domain Bacteria; phylum Pseudomonadota; class Alphaproteobacteria; order Sphingomonadales; family Emcibacteraceae; genus Pseudemcibacter. The sequence goes on from JAUIDN010000022.1 coordinate 38,584, forward strand.
TCGGATATTCTTGCATACGACATTGCGATTTCGATGAATGCATGGTGTTTTGAAGCGGACGGATCATTTAATGTCACCAAGGCGGCCAATCTGATAAAGGGCTATAATGAGGTTCGACCCTTGTCGGTGGAAGAAATAGATGCGCTTCCAATTCTGTGCCGCGGTGCGGCGCTCAGGTTCATGTTAACCCGCCTTTACGATTGGCTTAACAGGGTTGAAGGGGCACTGGTAAAAACAAAAGATCCTCTTGAATATCTGAATATGCTTCTGTTTCACCGTAAAGTTGAAAGCGTCCTTGAATATGGTGTGGACATCAAATTATGAAAAAAATAACAATCTATACCGATGGTGCGTGCTCAGGCAACCCGGGTCCAGGGGGGTGGGGCGCTTTGCTTATTTATGCGGACAGCCAAAAAGAAATCATGGAAGGTGCGTTTGAGACTACCAATAACCGAATGGAACTTACGGCAGCAATCCAAGCACTTAATACACTTAAAGAACCGTGCAAGGTAACGCTTCACACCGATAGCACATATGTTAAAGACGGTATCACAAAATGGATTGATAACTGGAAAAATAACGGTTGGCGCACCGCAGCGAGAAAGCCCGTGAAGAATGCTGATCTTTGGCAGGCTTTGGATGCGGCCGTTTCCCGCCATAAAATAACCTGGAAATGGGTAAAGGGGCATAATGGCGACGAAGGCAATGAACGCGCCGATGAGCTGGCCAATATGGGCCTTAATAATTACAGGATTCTTTAATGACGCGTGATGACGTTTTCAAAGCGATTGACGTTGCAGATGCAGAAAGACTTAAAAAGCTTCTTGATCATAGTCCGTCACTTGCTTCAAGCCGAAGCAACGATGGAATGTCAGCTGTTCTTTTTTCACATTATATCGAAAGGCGCGAAATAACCGACCTTCTCCTTTCTTATAAACCGGAGCTGGATATTTATGATCTTTCGGCACTTGGCGGGGCCGGGCAGATATCCGTGCTACTTGCAACAGAACCGAAATCGGTCCATGAATATAGCGGCGATGGTTTTACGGCGCTACATATAGCCAGTTATTTTGGGCAGGCGGATGTTGTGGCATTACTGCTTGATCATGGTGCTGATGTGAACAAGGTTGCCATGAACGGCAGCGACCTCACGGCGCTTCATAGCGCTGTATCAAGGCTACATGCTGATGTCGTCAAAACGCTTCTTGAGCGCGGTGCGAATATTAACGTTCAAATGCTTGGCGGATTTACACCGCTGATGATGGCGGCAGCATTGGGGGCAGGGCAGATAATTGAAATCCTGATAAAGCATGGCGCCGATAAAAGTGTGAAATCCGATGACGGAAGAAACGCGAGCATATTTGCATCTTCTGCCGGATATGGTGATCTGGCTTCACTTATTTCCAATTAAATATATTAGAGCATAAAAAAGCCCCCCATCTTTCGATGGGGGGTTAATTTTATATCTAAGCAGTGAGCAACCGAAGCTGCTCACATCACCTCTAATAAATTAGAAGTTAGCTTTAACACGTGCGTAGTACTGACCACCTTGCCAATCAAGACCATCGTCGAAGTATTGACGACCACGTTTTTGTGATGTCTCAACAACTTCGGGCTGTGATTTCGGGAATGTGTTCAGTAGGTTGTTTGCACCAACGGTCACTTCAAACTGCTCGTTCACATTGTATGTAAGCGCAAGGTCAAAGAATACACGACCTGGTTGCTCATCAATACGATATGCTGAAAGCGGCTGATTGTTACCAATAAACACACCTGCGTCATCCAGACCGGCATTACGCTTACGTGTTGAGACCCAACGTGCACGACCCATCACATTAATCTGGTCCATGTTCCAGTTTGCTGTGAATGTAGCGCGGTAAGGCGCAGTAGCATGCTCAATATTAAACAAGGCACGATCCTGCTCGTTATGCTCAGTCAACGTGACGTCAACATGAGCGGCCGCAAGCACCAATCTTAATGTGCTGTTGTCCATTTCGATGTTGTGTGTAATCACACCTTCAATACCGCGGGTCCGTCTTGACCCTTGGTTTGTTGGGAAGTCAACACCGGTAAGTGTCGCCGCACCCTGGAAACCAGATGACGTAATTTGCGCAAATTCTGCCGGATAGTCAAAAATGTCGAAAGTCGGTGTTTGTGCAAGTGCGTTACGTAGCTTGATCTGGAACACATCAATCGTGATGTTTGTATTATCACCCGGTGTGAAAATGACACCGGCAGACAAGTTACGTGCTAGCTCTGGACCGATTTGTTCAATACCAAACACTTGACCAGGGATACTGTCAGCTGTGAAAGTACCTGTTTGTGTTTGTGAACCATCGGCACGGAAACTCGTACGAACCTGTGTGTTATTGATTTGTGCCACTGTCGGTGCGTGGAAGCCGGTTGAAGCGGCTGCACGGAGCGCGAGCACGTCAGGAATTGCCTGCCAACGTGATGCAACTTTCCATGAGAAAGTATCACCAAAGTCAGAGAAGTCTTCGTAACGACCAGCAACGGCAATGTTGAAGTCTTCATTTACGTCAGTATCAACGTCCAGATACAATGCATAGTTATGACGCGAAGCATCAAAGAAAGTATCCGGTGAGAAACCACCAAAACCATCAGAACCAACGTTCAATCCTTGACCACCTTCAAGGTTTAGACCAGGATTGGCAGCAGCAAAGCCAGAGAGATCAGGACCGGCAAGCGGTCCAGAGTACCATGAGTTTTTCTCACCAACAACATTGTAATATTGTTCTGAACGGTACTGAGCACCAAACGCAACGTTAATGTTATCAACAGCATCCGTATCAACAGTATAGTTGAAATCCGCACTTACGGTACGTTCAACATTCACTTGTGAACCAATATAGAATTGAGTCTGCACAGCACCGTAGTTAATGGTACCGTCATCATTCATAGGTCCACCCAATGATGGGTTATGTGTATCGCTGATGTTGTTGTCAACACGACTTTTACCAACGGACCCTGAAAGATCATATTCAAGGCCATTATCGAATGAACCGCGGAAACCGGCATATATACCGTAATCCTGCGCATCCATTTCAAACCATGGGTTATAACCATTTGGATGAGTACCAAGACCTGAGAACGCTGCTTCTCCGTTTGAAACGTATGGAAGAGTAGGATTGCCATCTGCATCAAGAGGATCGGCAGGATCTATCATTAATCCAAGAAGATATGCATTTTGAGCAAAGGCTTGTGGACCATACAGATACGTGTAGTCGTTTTGACCATAAGTAACAAGTCTTGATGCACCAGAGTTACCACCAACACCAGGTGTTGAGTAACCGTGTGGCAGACCAGCACGATAGTTAAAAGGTTCTTTGACGTGTCTACGACCGAAGTTACCGAAGGTATAAACTTCTGAATTTTCACCAATTTCCATGGCTGAGTTCCAGGTCGTAGTGAAGTTGCTTTGTTCAGCAACACCAAAAGGAGCGATCGTGTCAGGGTTCAATTCAGCAGGATCATTAAATGTAAATCCAGATGGATGAACGCCACCGTTTGCTTCTTGGATTTCATACTGTGTTATCAAGTCAACGGCATTCAAATGAACTGTCGCACGGTCAGTTGGATCTGTATGTCCGTATTGTGCTGTCACAGTCAGGAAGCCGCGATCTGCAAGTGAGATACCCACTTTTGACGCAAGGTTATAAGCAAATCCGTCGCCTTCATAATATTGACTAAAGTCCGCCTGTCCTGAAATACCTTTTGAATCATCAAGTGTAAGATCAATCACACCGGCAACCGCATCGGCACCATACTGAGCAGCAGCACCGTCACGTAGAACAGATAGGCTTTTCAGTGAGTTCACAGAAAGTGAGCCAACGTCAGCAGACTGCCAACCGGCAGTATGGATGATCGCATTACGATGCATACGCTTACCGTTTAGAAGGGTAAGAATTTCACCGTTGTTAAGACCGCGAAGTGATGAAGTACGGACAAGTGTATTCGCATCACCAACAGCTGAACGGTTCACCACATAAGATGGTGAAACAGCGGCAATCGCATCTTTCATGTTAAGCGATGGTGTAGCAGCAAGCTCACCAGCTTGGATCACGTCAACCGGAACGTTCGAGTCAAGAGCCGTACGACCCTTCACACGTGAACCAACAACTGTGATCACATCATTGTCATCTTGTCCTGCTTGTTGTTGTGCTGATGCAAGATCAGCCATAACAAGTGAAGGCAAGCTAACAGATAGAAGTAATAATTTTTTCATATCTAAAATTTCCTCCCAAAAAG
>JAUIDN010000023.1 GCA_030428615.1 Alphaproteobacteria bacterium
ATTGTTGTGGTCAAAATTTAAGTGAACCAAAAGCTTCTGATCGCGGTGTTATATATCTTTGTTCCCAAATTGATGAACAAGAACTTGATGTCTTGGCTGGGACAATTAAAACACAATATAAAATTGATGAAACCATTAGTGCACTTGTCTGTAAAAAATGTACTAAGGCTTCAAAGATGAGTTCAATGATTGGTCAACTTCAGATGCTTGGCCTTGCTCTCGGAATCACACTAATATCCATTTATTTCCAATTTGTTGTAGGCGTAATTATTGTGGGTTTGTACCTCGTTGTTAGCATATTTATTTTTCTATTTAGTATAGATAACTATACGAATAAAGATGCCCGAGATTATGCAGTTCTTAATAAATATTATGAGATTAATGGAAAACAAGACGACCTTGAATATACGTGTTTTACACGTTCCAATTATTTTAATTAAATGTCTTTTTGGGTCGTGAGCGGACGTTCAGGTTCCAGTTTTTTGGCCAAATAAATCTATTATTGTAAACTATTTCCTCTAATAGGAGGAATTTATGACTTATGTTCTTGGTTTTATATTAGCAGTTCCCTTAGATCATAAAGATAATTACCTCGCGTTTTCCAAAAAAATGGCGACAATTTATAAGAGATACGGCGCACTTTCGGTTTATGAAAGTTGGGAAAACGACGTGCCAGAAGGTAAACTTAACTCTATTCATACAGCAGTTATGCGCAACCAAGATGAGGCTTTAGTATTTTCATGGGTCACATGGACAGACAAGGATACGCGAGATAAAGTTCATAAAGAAATAGTCGAAGCCATGCACGTGGAAATGGTAGATGAGCCTATACCATTTGACGCTTCACGTATGATATATGGCGGTTTTGATGTGATACTTGAACGATGAAATAAGAAAACTACTAAAATGTTCTAAGTTACTACCATCAACATCTGCCTTGAAATAAATCCAGTGACTAAAAGATTATTTGATTGGAAAGGAATGGGACGATTAAGATTTGGAGGGATTATTGTCTTTTCATCGTCTCCTTCTTATTGAAGAGTTAAAGATGATAGTACAAGAGGGGAGTGAGTTTTATCTAGTAAACTTAATCGTCCCTAGCATGTCTGCAAGTAGCACATTAAATTAGAATTAGTTAATATAGTTTAAAGATGTGCTAAAAATGCCTATTAAAAAAATAATTAAGTGATATAATTTTATTCCCTTAAAAGACTTTGTTCTTGGCGGGGCAGTAGGCTAGGTTTCCCCCCAAGGACCTAGCCTATTCCTTTTATAGAGAAAAATGTTGCATTGGCCAGTTAAAGTCAAAGCTAGATGCGGTCGTCAATTTTGCTTAAATGATAGGAATTTTAACCTATTTCAAAATAGTTTTCTTCCTTTTTTATCGCGTGACCCAACTTTATGACAAGAAAAATTTGGTCGCCATCCATATGTAGTTCCTTGGTTGCCAATTTTGGGAGTGGGATTTTACAGTCCATACTAAATGACATTAATGCTGCTGCAATTTCAGCACGGCAATAGGTTATTCGATTATCTTCAAAATCCAAGTAATCTTCAACTTCTATGTTGATAATGATGTTTGGGGTTTCAATAATTTCTAGAACTTTAATGTCAGAATAATCTAAATATTTATTTCGTCGCGTAGAAAAAATAGACAGTGCCTTTTTTAATTCAGACTGAGAAAAATATATTTTTTTTACTTCAACTGGCATTGCAACCTTATTGTTAACTCACTGCCCCGTATCATTAACTTCAAATATTGGAAATAGTCAATAAATATAAATTTAAGATAAACATTGAATGACCGCATTGGGTCGGAAGCAGTCATTCAAATTTTGGTCATTCAGCCCTTATTACCACGTTCGATAATGGAAGTTTATCGCGGGCTGGTGATGGATGGCATTTCTTGCACTTAATTGCATTTGGCACTTATTCATTCAATGATGGTCTTTGCACTTAATTGCAAATACAATCTATATTTCAAGTTTGCAATTGTGTGCAAGACCCAATCTTGAGGCTCAACGATTAAATATATCTAACATTTACCCTAACCTGGACTAACCAAATGGTTCCAGAATTCAGCATATATCTGCCAATAATCTCTTTAAATGGGAGGGTAATATAGAACTGTAGAATTTAACTGTGCTGTACACACTCATCTTATCTATTGATATCAATAGGTTATACATAGAAATGACTATATTTTAAAAATGTAGAACTTTTTTCAAATTCTCTACATTTGGGCCAATTCTACAATTATTCTACATTCTTCTCTACATTTTCAATCTTGCAATTAAATGCAAGCATTCACCATCCTGCGTTCAATATAAATTCTTTACGTCGTCCCGCAACCTCACCAAGATTATCTCGCAATATCGTAAATAAGACATCTATATCCGACACCTGTAGGCCCCATCTACAACAGTCAGCCTCAATGGACAGACGTTTCAGTTTATCACTTCCCGCGAATTCATATTCTTGGTCCAACTGATCGCTGACAAGGTAGAACAGACCCATCTCCGTGGTTGGCTGCCATGCCTTACGTGGAAGGGTCATATTCAGCCAATGAGTGAGCTTGTTATTTTCTTTCAGCATTCCTCTGATTACTGCTTTCCCGCCTCGCGTGAACTGATCCAGTACGTATGATGAGATATCGTCATCCACTTCGGGTGCACCAACGCTGTGTGTTGTTATCCAACTGTTCCCACATTCCTTATGGGAGAGCTTAAGGGGCCAGAAGATGGGTAAGGCACATTGAGTGACCCTTAGGCCCGCCATGGTCATCATTGGCTGCCACAGTGGGATTTCAGGCTGTTCTATTGCCCATTCGTAAGCACCAAGGTCACCTTGTACTTCAGGCATCAACCCTGCCCCAAATCTCTTTGTCCCTGCCAGCAACCACGCTGCTGTCGATCGTTCAAGAAGAAAGCGGTCAGTATCGATCATGATGTCCATTAGTTGTTGTGGCGTTTTATGGGCGAAGCGATCCCGTAACAGGTCCAAGCTCTCATGATAGGCTAGAATAGTGTGTATATGTTCTGCGCTTCTTTCCTTAGCTGAAGAGGCTAGTGCGGCGGCACACGCTCTTACGGCTGTGTATATCTTATGTTTGGCTAGATATTTTGTACCTGAACAGGCGAGAACTGTGACGGCCACCACATCAGGAGCCCCTAACCCCACATCTTCGAATGCAATAATAGCCAGTCTTCTTCTTGCGTAACGCTGGTCTATGTTCCAGAGGGTGTCCAATGCTCGCAGGGTTAAGGCAAGCTGTCCCCGCCTGATACCCTTTTGCAGTGCGGAAGCAGCGATCCACTTGTCTGGTAACGACCATGAAGGCGGTGGAAGGTCGCGATTATTCTCAATCAGGGTTTCCAGCATATCCCGAAGCTGCATCAAAGCGATATCATTCATAGTTAAGTCCTTATAATCACTTAACTATCGTAGCTTAGGGCGGGCGTTAATAAAGAGAAATGTTCTATAATTTCAATTGCTTAAGATGGTCAAAGTCAATATCAGTATAGCATTTATCGACAGCTTCTTTCAGCATGGTGATTGAAGCGCCTTCTCCGTAACCGCCAGTAACACCACCTTCGCTATGACCAAGTAGTTTTTTAATATTGTACTCTTGAACATTGTTCGTCCTTAACTCATCAGCGAAGTTGTGTCTTGTACTGTGGAAGACTTTTCTGCTGTCAGTAATTCCAATTTTCCTGAGGTAGGGGTTAAGTCTTCGAGTTGCGGTTTTACTCACGTCTTTTTCACATTTTGAGACAAGGCTCGGAAAAACTGGCTTGTTGGGTTTTCCCTTAGTCTGCTTTTTTATCCAATCTAAAAAACCAAGTTCAATCAATGTCTGATGTATCGGTACCAGGCGGATACTCGATGTGGTTTTTGTTCCCTTTCCATGATCATTGTTTACGCTGATACAGAGTATGCCTTCTTCTTCGAAAATATCTCGTCGATGTAACAGCACGATTTCTTTTACTCTTAATCCGGAAAAGAAGCCTAATAGCCAAGCCCAATAATCAGCCATTTGGATTTTCATTTTGCCTTCTACGTGCCTGCGATGAGGTGCTTGATAGCCGGTGAATAAAGGCGAGTGCAGTAGCTTTTTTATATCGTCTCTCGAATATGGAAGCCTCGATTTTGCCACTGCATCCTTTTTGTTTTTCGGCTGCTTTATGTTTGCGGCTGGTGAAAAATCAAGAAATCCTTCATCAACCGTCCATTGAAAAAATGCCTTTACCAGTGAAAAGTATTTGTGCTGCGTCTTATAGCTAATGTGCGTAACTTTCTTCGCTTGCTTGCTTTTATGAATTACTTCTTTTAGCTCAAGATGCTTGTAAGGTTTTGACTTGGAATAGTTCTTGGGCATATTAGCCAGCATGTTTTTGAAAGAGCCGATCTGTTGTTTTGTTATTGATATAAGTAAGGCCTCATCGCCGAACCATGCGGTCATCCATTTATAGATACGCTCATAATCTTCCTGTGTGCCTAATGCTATTTCTTCCTCTTTACGGTCCCGGTGAATTTTCATCATGCGAGTCAGTTTCATATTTTCAACTTCGGGGTTGGAAAAATACCTGACATCTTTTTCCTCGAGAAAATAGGGGTCTTTTCGTCCCGTCTGATCAAATTCGCCTTTTAAACTGTGCAGATAAATGCGCATTACTTCAGCTTTGGCTCGACACAGCATTACGCCAAGCTCTATGTAATCATCGCCTGTTTTGTGTGGAACTGGTTTATTCGCGTCCTTAAAGGCCTCTGTTATTTCGTCGTGAACATGGGTGCTGAATTTTTGGGTCACCGCCATATCACTGTAACGTTTTATATCTTGGGGTATTCCTTCCGCTTCAATCACTGGATCGTAATTGTCCTTGTCAAAGAAGGGACCAAGATCAATATTTTCCTTGTATTCTTCAAGTAAGGCCTCGAAGTACTCCCGAGCCATTTTAAGAACAGAAGGTGTAATATTTTTTGTCAGCATCCCATTAGTATCTTTGATCAGGCGATTAATTTGCAAATTTAGATGAGAACACCTTAATCGGGCAGTTTGAATATTGCTAGTTCTTAGTGACCAGCGAATTTCGCTTAATCTCAATTGCTTCTTAAGCGGACCCGATATTTGTCTTCTATAATAGAATGTGTCCCCAATAATATAGAGATTGGGAGTGCCAGTATGTATCAGCTTAGCAGTCATGAGCAATGCTCCAACTGGCTAATCAGTGTAAAGATCAGTGTAAAAGCAATGTAAAAGAGTAGGGGATAGGCCCATTGAATATGGTGAAAGCCGTTAAATAATAATAAGTTAACTAAAAAAATGGAGGAGAGGAAGGGATTCGAACCCTCGAGAGCTTGCGCTCAACACACTTTCCAGGCGTGCGCCTTAAACCACTCGGCCACCTCTCCATATTCGCTTGGGTGCAGGCGCAATATAACGTTCTTTTAGTAAGACGCAAGTCTTAGTGGCGCTTTTTTCTTTTTCCGCCTATGAATAGCCGCAAAGTGGCGGTAGAGTGGTTGAAATTCGTTGGAGTAGCTCATGATTTTTGGCAGGTTATTTGCATATTTTTTGCTCAGTTTAGTGATAATGCTTCTTGGAGCAGAAGGTCTGAGGGTTCTGGAAGGAAATGACACTGGGTGGATTTCAATGGCGCAGGTGATGGAATTTGCTTTTACGTCAGGTGAAAATTCAGATCGTGCGCAACATAACCTTTTATCGCCAATACTGGAATTTCCAGCCTTTATTTCATTATTAGCTGCAAGCATGTTATTGTTTTTTGTATCTGGAAGGAAATTTCGATAAGCCTCATAGCAATAACGTCAATTTCCCCTAAAATAGTCAAGAAAGGCTTGACATTGGGGCCAAGTTTAACGATAACACACTGTTTTTGAGATTCAGGGCCTATTAGAAAGGTCCGAACAGACGATAGGAAAAGAAAATGGCAGTTCCAAAAAGAAAAGTATCACCACATCGCCGTGGTAATCGTCGTTCCCACGACAGTCTCAGTGTAGACACATATGTGGAAGATCAGGAAAGCGGTGAGCTTCGCCGTCGCCATCATATTGACTTGAGTACAGGTAAATATCGTGGACGTCAAATTCTTGAACCGAATGACGATTATTAAGAAGTAGATATTCTTGATTTCAAAGCCCGGTGGATGTTTTCAACCGGGCTTTTTTATTGCTTAGAATCGTTGATTATTTATCGTCACCCATTTTGAGGGCGGCGATAAAGGCTTCATGGGGAATTTCAACTTTGCCGTACAGGCGCATTTTCTTTTTGCCCTTCTTTTGTTTTTCAAGAAGTTTGCGTTTGCGGCTGATATCACCACCATAGCATTTTGCCGTTACGTCTTTGCGCATCGCGCTGATGGTTTCTCGGGCAATGACTTTGCCGCCAATTGCAGCCTGAATTGGAATTTTAAACAGCTGACGCGGAATCAGGTCTTTCAGGCGTTCGCAAAGGGCGCGTCCGCGGTGTTCTGCCTGCGATCGGTGCACCATCATACTAAGTGCATCAACGGGCTCACCATTTACGAGAATCGATAGCTTGACGAGGTCGCCTTCGCGGTATTCATCCATTTGATAGTCGAAGCTGGCATATCCCCGGGAAAGTGATTTCAGCTTGTCATAAAAATCATAAACAACTTCGTTTAAAGGCAGACTGTAGACCACCATCGCCCTGTTACCGGCATAGGTTAGATCAATTTGCTCCCCGCGTTTTTCCTGACAAAGCGTTAAGACAGAACCAAGATATTCGTCAGGCACCAGAATAGTTGCTTTGATCCAGGGTTCTTCCATATGATTTATTAATGTTACATCCGGCATATCGGCGGGATTATGCAGCTCAACCACGTCACCATTATTCATGTGCAATTTGTAAATAACACTCGGGGATGTTGTGATAATATCAAGATCGAATTCACGCGTAAGCCGTTCCTGAATAATTTCAAGATGCAGCATGCCAAGAAAACCGCAGCGAAAGCCGTATCCGAGTGCGGCAGACGTTTCAGTTTCAAATTCAAAACTGGCGTCATTAAGGCGCAGTTTATGCATACTTTCTCGCAGCAATTCGAAGTCTGCAGCATCGGCGGGGAACAAACCGCAAAATACCACACTTTGGACCGGTTTAAATCCGGGTAGGGCTTTTAACGTTTCGTTCTTGAATTCGGTGACCGTATCGCCGACATGAGTCTGCGAAACTTCCTTTATGGATGCTGTAAAGAAGCCAATCTCACCGGGGCCAAGTTCACTGACCAAGGTTTCTTTTGGCTTAAATACGCCGACCCGGTCAACCAGATGATCCGTGCCTGCCGCCATCATTTTAACACGCATCCCCTTTTTAAGCTTTCCATCCATAACACGGACAAGAACCATGACCCCGAGATAGGTATCATACCAGCTATCAACAAGTAGTGCTTTGAGCGGTGCATCAGCATTTCCGGTTGGAGGCGGCAGTGTCTTAACAAGGCTTTCAAGAAGTTCTTCAACGCCAACGCCTGTTTTTGCTGAAACGCTTATTGCGCCCGATGCATCAATGCCGATAACATCTTCAATTTGCGCCCTGACCTGTTCGGGTTCGGCGGCGGGAAGATCAATTTTGTTCAAGACTGGGACAATTTCATGATCATTATCAATCGCCTGGTAAACATTGGCAAGCGTTTGTGCCTCAACACCCTGGCTTGCATCAACAACAAGAATGGAACCTTCGCAGGCATAAAGGCAGCGGCTGACCTCATAAGAGAAGTCCACATGCCCCGGCGTATCCATAAGATTAAGCACATAATTTTCACCATTTTGTGCTTTATATTCAAGACGCACAGTTTGTGCCTTAATGGTAATGCCGCGTTCCCGCTCAATATCCATATTGTCAAGAACCTGTTCCTTCATGTCGCGGTCGCTCAGTCCTCCGCAGAACTGAATTAGTCTGTCGGCAAGGGTCGACTTCCCATGATCAATATGGGCGACGATTGAAAAGTTTCTGATGTGGGCCAAGTCTGTCATGAAGGGGCTTTTACCACTCGCCTGACGAACATACAAGACTGTGTATCGATTATTTTAACAGGGCTGCAGATGTGTAAAACCGCTTTGGGGGATTACTTGATCTCCGCCGGCTTGTATGCAAGAAAACGCCACGCTTTAACGTGCCCTTCTTTCATGGTTTTTGACCTGAGCATCCAGTATTCTGCTTCCTTGACAAGTCGATTGATTGTATCGGTTTGATCTTCTGGATGCTTGGTTAAGCTTTCGATCACGTCGCCGACACCTGCCCAGCTTTTTGCAATCATGTCGATATACGAATCTGTTATGTCCTCATTCACGCGAAGAATATATCCGCAGTCGGTCAGCAGTTTTTCCATTTCTTCATTCGGTATAGGGAAGGGCTGTGTTGGTTCCTGTCTTATCCATTTCTGAACATCTTTGTTTGTAAGCGCATCGGCACTTCCCAGAGTGTAATCATTAATCAGGAATAACCCTCCGTCTTTCAGGTTCGTGAAAAGGTTTTTCAACAATTTTGACTTATCTTCCACGGTATAGAGTGCTTCTTTGGAATAGGCGCGGTCAAATGTTCGCTCGAACGGTTCATCGCTACCAGGATCATAATGTTGAATCGGCGCTTTGGATTCAAGCCCCGCTTTCGTGGAAAGCGCCATCCCTTTTTGGGCGAGATTTTCAGATTCTTCGTATCCCGTGATCCAGGCACCAAATTCGTTGGCAAGAACACGTGAAGGTCCACCAAGACCTGCCCCGATAACAGCTACGCTCATTTTTGAACTCATACCAAGCAGTTTGGACATACTGGTCACATATTCAGAACCACCGGGTCCACAGTAACCTTCTCCCCAGATAAGCTGCGCCGTTTCAAGGCGCTTATCATCCCATTCCATCGCTTCCGGTGCGTCGCTTTCCGGTTCGCTTGCAGGCTGCTTAACTTCTTCAGGAACATCTTCCGGCTCTTCGCCGTTATCAAGGCGTGCGCGAATGTCGTCCACATCATACCCCTCCCACCACGCTTTAAGGCGCCATTTCATGGGTACTTTTACTGTATTTTCCTTACTCGCCATATCCTATTAGCATCCACTCAAGTTTTATCCAGTGGACACTATAGTCATCTGACCTTTAAATTATGGTTAATAAGCGATGGTAAAATAGTTTGATTACCGTAGTATTCCGCCGGTTTTCTTCTGCACAGCATCTATGACCTGACCTCTGAAATGTTCGATTTCTTCATCTGTCATGGTTTTTTCGAAGGGTTGCAATCTCACATTTATGGCAACCGATTTCTTATCTGCCTCTATTCCAGCCCCGGTATAAACATCAAAAACGCTAATATTATCAATAAGTTTCTTGTCCACGCTGCTCACGACTTTGACAATCTGCTCTGCGGGGAGGTCTTTATCCACCACAAAGGCAAAATCTCTTTCAACTGCTTGGAAGTCAGACACTTTTAATGGTCCGCGACTGTTCCCCGCCTTTGATCTGGGCAGCGGAATATTACCAATCATAACTTCAAAAGCAGCCATCGGACCTTCCACATCAAGATGCTTTAGAATATTTGGATGAAGTTCACCAAAATACGCCAGCACATTTTTAGGCCCCAGTCGAATAACCCCGCTTCTGCCGGGGTGATACCAGTTTGGCGCTTCAGCAACAATTTGAGGACTATCTATATTTACGCCGATTGAAGACAAGATGGCTAATGCATCCGCTTTCGCATCATATGCACTCACATCTTCGGGGCTTTTTTGCCAGTGACGTTCGTGTTTCTGCCCACGTCTTATACCTGCGAGGACATAGTGCTGGCCATCGGGCCGGTCGGATGAGAACTGGTTTCCGGCTTCAAATAAAGCTACGTTTTTCAAGCCGCGGTCCATGTTTCGACCTGCGGCGCTAATTAAATTTGGCAACAAATTCGGTCGCATGACATTAAGATCGGCACTGACGGGATTTTCAAGCACGAGATCAGCCTTAAGGTCGCCAAACAAGGTCGCATGATCACTTGGCATAAATGACCAGGTTACAGCTTCACGCAAACCAACGGATGCGGCAGTTCTTTTTGCCATACGAATTCTTCTCTGCATTTGGTTAAGGCCAGTGACGATATCACGGCTCGATGGGGGGAGTGGTTCCACCCTTATTTTATCGTAGCCATGAATTCGTAGCACCTCTTCAACCAGATCGGGCTCCTTGTCGATATCGCAGCGCCAGGAGGGCGTTGTGACCGCCAGCGTTGCTCCGTTATCTGTAACACCAAAATGAAGTCTTTTCAGAATGTCGATGACGTCATTTTTTCCGATATCAACACCGCCCAATTCACGCACGCGTTCTGGGCGCATTTCTATCGTTTTGCTTATCTCGGGGACCTCGCCGGTTAAAACCACGTCGCTTGGCTCTCCCCCACACATTTCAAGGATAAGTCGGGTGGCGATCTCAATACCATCAAGCACGGTGGCCGGATCAACGCCCCGCTCAAACCGGTAACGTGCGTCACTTTCGATACCAAGTTTACGGCCTGTCATGGCGGTACGAACCGGATCAAACCACGCGCATTCGAGAAAAACATTTGTTGTTGTCTCGTATGTACCACTGTCAATGCCGCCCATAACACCGCCGAGGGAATTGATGGCTTTGTCGTCTGAAATGACACATATTTCATCGTCAAACACATATTCTTTTTCGTCAAGTGCCAGAAGCTTTTCGCCCGGCCTGGAAAGGCGAACGGTAAGATTGCCTGAAATATTGTCCGCATCAAAAACATGAAGTGGTCGGCCATAATCTAGGGTCATGAAATTGGTTATGTCCACCAGCGCAGAAATTGGCTTCATTCCCAGTGACATCAACCGACGTTGCATCCATTCGGGGCTTGGGCCGTTCTTGACGCCGCGTATATAACGTCCTGCAAAAACGGGGCATGCGTCTTTGTTGTCAATTTTTACTTTTATGGGGCTTTCGAACTTACCATTGATCTTTGAAACATCAATCGGCTTAAGTGTACCAATTCCCGCGGCGGCAAGATCGCGCGCGATGCCATAAACACCAAGTGCGTCCTGATGGTTTGGGGTAATCGCGATTTCGATTATCGGATCATTAATGCCAGCATATTCTGCGAAATTTTCACCAACAGGTGCATCAGACGGTAGTTCAATAATACCGTCATGGTCGTCACCCATGCCAAGTTCACGTTCGGAACACATCATTCCGTTGCTATCTACACCGCGGATGTTTGTAGGCTTCAATTTTAAACCGGTTGTCGGTATTGTGCTGCCGCTTGGTGCAAACGCACCAACAAGGCCAGTAATAGCATTTGGCGCGCCGCATACTACTTGCACTGTTTCGGTTCCGTTATTAACCGTGCATACCCGTAATTTGTCAGCATTGGGGTGTTGCTCTGCCTTTTCAATGCGGGCAATCACGAACGGTTTGAGGTCCTCAGTCGGGTCGTTGATCTCCTCAACTTCGAGGCCGATTGCCGTAAGTGTTTCTGAAATTGTTTTTAAATCCGCATCCGTATCAAGGTAGGTTTTAAGCCATGATAATGTAAATTTCATGTTATTTGCTCCCCCTGATTATCGAAGACCGCGTGCTTAGAGACGGTATGTCAAGTGCCTGAAAACCATAATGCTTTAACCACCGCAGGTCCGCGGCAAAGAAATCGCGAAGGTCTGGGATTCCCCATTTGAGCATGGCGATGCGATCAAGTCCCATACCAAAAGCAAATCCCTGATATTCACCGGGATCAAGATTTACATTTTCGAGAACTCTTTCGTTGACCATTCCACAGCCCATAATTTCCAGCCAGTCATCTCCTTCACCAATAAGAACTTCGCCATTTTCGAAGGAACAGCCAATATCAACTTCCGCGGATGGTTCGGTGAACGGGAAATAACTTGGGCGGAAACGAATTTTTACATTATCAATTTCGAAAAATTTTCTGGCAAATTCCTCAATGCACCATTTCAAATGACCCATATGGATATCTTTGTCGATCACCAGTGCTTCAACCTGATGAAACATCGGCGTATGCGTGGCGTCACTATCGTTTCTATAAGTTCTGCCGGGCGCGATAATACGGTACGGTGGTTCGTCATTCATCATGGTGCGGATTTGCACGGGCGACGTGTGTGTGCGCAGCACTTTCCGGTTACCTTCGCCATCTTCCGGGAAATAAAAAGTATCATGCATTTGACGTGCCGGGTGCTCTTCCGGGATATTAAGCGCCGTAAAATTATAGAAGTCTTCCTCAATTTCAGGACCCTCTGCGACAGAAAAACCCATTTCGGTGAAAATTTCAGTTACTTCATCCATTACCTGCGTGATTGGATGAATACTTCCCGGTTCTTCCATGACGGGTGAAAGACTGATATCAATCCTTTCGGAATTAAGCTTTTTGTTCAGCGCTTCTTCTTCGAGTTTGTTTTTTCGATCATTGATTGCTGTATTCAGTGTGTTTTTGAGCTGGTTTAATTTTGGCCCAAACTCCTTCTTCTCGTCCGGACTCATTTTGCCAAGCTCGCGCATAAGAAGACTTACCCGACCTTTTTTACCAAGCTCGGATATGCGGATATTTTCAACCGTTTCCAGATCGGCGGCGGCCGACAGGTTCTTGGTTATTTCTGTTTCCAGTGTTTGGAGGTCTTGCATTATTTCCTACCCAAAAAATATTTATCAATCGATTAAAACGAACATTAAAGAAAAAGGAGCCTACTGCCAAGCGGCAGGCTCCTCAAACTTGAAATTTTTTGAACCCTTTTGGGAAACTTTAAGCGAGTGCAGATTTTGCTTGTTCTGCGATTGCTTTAAAGGCTTCTGGTTCACGAACGGCTATATCAGCCAGAACTTTACGGTCAAGTTCGACGCCTGCGAGTTTGAGGCCGTTCATAAATCGTGAATAAGTTAAACCTTCCAGGCGTGCCGCAGCGTTAATGCGCTGAATCCAAAGTGCGCGAAACTGGCGTTTACGTGCCTTACGGTCGCGATATGCATATTGACCAGCTTTTTCAACAGCCTGCATTGCAACGCGAATAGTGGATTTACGACGACCGCGGTAACCTTTAGCGGCATTGAGAACTTTTTTGTGACGGGCTTTTGTAGTTACACCCCGTTTTACGTGTGCCATATTATTGCTCCATTAACCGTAAGGCAGAAATTTTTTAACAATGCGTGCATCCTGATCACTGAGGATGGTTGTGCCGCGTTGATTTCTAATTTGCTTATTTGTGCGTTTGATCATGCCGTGCTGTTTGCCGGCCTGTGAAGAACGCACCTTGCCAGAGGCGGTGAGCTTGAAGCGTTTTTTGACGCCACTTTTCGTTTTTAATTTGGGCATTTAGCTTTCCTTTAATTTAATCGTTGGACAATTTTGCTTAATGCTAAAGATCATCCATCCAGCTTCTAAAGCGGATAGGCATGCCCTACCAAGCCATACCGCTCAATGAAGGACGGTGTATAGCGCGGTTTTCAGGGGATTGCAACCGTAATTGAAAAGAAAAATATCTTATTTAAACTTAAGGTTTTTTTTACATAAAGTTGACATATTTTAAAACCACTTTAACAATGCAAAAAAATCAAGTTTCTGAAAGACTTCCTTCATGGTTCAATTTATCAGTCGTTATATAAGTTACGGATTACGTTCATTATTCATTCTGTTTTTTCTGAATGTCAGTGCTTATGCGGCTGAAGATGATTTAAATGCACACCCGGCGGTTTGGCTTATCGAAAGGGACAACGCCAAGGTTTATTTTCTGGGTTCCGTGCATCTTCTACCTGATGATATAAAATGGTACGGCGCAAAAGTGAAGACAATCGTTGAAAGCGCGAATGAAGTTGTGTTTGAAGTGCATATGACACCTGAAAAGGAAGCGCAGGCGCGACAGATTACCTTGGCAAATGGACTACTTGGCAATGGGGATAGTTTACGTAATCATCTTGAAGAAGACGAATACGAATTTCTGGTAGAAACGGCTCAGTCACTTGGTATTCCGGCGGCATCGATCGCGGGATTTAAGCCCTGGTTCGCGTCCATCGCCCTATCGGTGGGGGCAATTCAAAAACAGGGATGGAACACGCAATCCGGCGTAGAGCAGTTCATTGAAAAAATAGCAGTCAGAAAAGAAGTGCCGATTTCAGAACTGGAAACTATCGAATTTCAGATGTCGACATTATATGATCATCCCATCGACGTTCAGTCTGACATGCTGAAGGACACATTGGAACAAATAAAAGATATCGAACAATTAACGCTCGATATGGTTCAGGCTTGGGCAGAGGGCGATGAGCAAAAAATGTCGG
Source organism: Alphaproteobacteria bacterium (assembly GCA_030428615.1). Classification (GTDB taxonomy): domain Bacteria; phylum Pseudomonadota; class Alphaproteobacteria; order Sphingomonadales; family Emcibacteraceae; genus Pseudemcibacter. The sequence goes on from JAUIDN010000023.1 coordinate 14,296, forward strand.
ATGCTTTTATTGATCCGATGCAGCAACAGCGGGAAATTTACCGCAAGCTGGTTGTTGAGCGAAACAATAACTGGATACCGGTCATTGAAGGTCTGGTTGCCAAAGAACAAATGACCCTGGTTGTCGCGGGTGTTGCTCATTTTATCGGTGATGATGGTCTCGTTGAATTGCTTGGTGCGCGCGGATACGATGTAAAGAGGATACAATAGAAATGACTGAAACAATCTCATGGGCGGATTTTGCAAAAGTGGAATTAAAGATTGGAACCGTTGTAAAAGCCGAAGAGTTTCCGGAAGCGAGAAGGCCGGCGTACAAAGTATGGGTAGATTTTGGGGGCGACTTGGGTATCAAAAAATCCAGTGCGCAAATAACGGTGCATTATAAGCCGGAAGAACTGATCGGAAAACAAATTGTGGCGGTGGTTAATTTCCCCCCAAAGCAAATCGGGCCGATTCAGTCTGAATTTCTGCTTACCGGGTTTTATGATGAAAATGGCGATGTGGTCATTGCCCAGCCCGAACGCGCCGTGCCAAACGGTTCAAGGCTGGTATAGATTTCTTGTAATTTAGGAAAATAAAGCCCACCGAAATTTAATCCCTTCGGTGGGCCTGAAAATTTTTTCTTTCTAGAAACTGTAAACCAGACCACCCATGATAGATGTATCCCTGATTTTCAGCTCGTCGACATCACCTTTATACCGTGTATGAAGGACTTTAATCCGCGCGCCGACATCTTCACTGAAGCCATATTCGAAAGCCCCGCCAAAGGAAATACCGTTGCCACTGTCATCTATGGTTTGATTGCCTGTAAATACGCCGGATACAGAGGTATCCCCTCCAACAAAACCAACACCAAGCAAGCCATAAAACAAGGCCTGATTTTGATCGCCAAAAGCAAATCCGCCCGTAAGATAGAGACCGGCGACATAGTTTTCATCGAAGGTTATTGTATCTAGTCCATCGGTCACCGAACTTGATGCGGAAGAGGATGCAATGCTGCCTTCGAAACCGAGAATAAAGTTATCGGCTACTAAAGTGCGATATCCTATAGCTGCACCAAAAGACCCTTCGGAGGTTTCATTTTTTGTCAGTCCCGCCAGCGCACCTCTTAGAGCCATCGTGTTTTTTACAACTCCGCCTTCCGCGACTACATAAAGATCACTGCCTCCGCCCTGTGCATATGCAGTGAATGGAAGTGTTAGGGCTACCAATAATAGTGCTAAAAACTTTAATTTCATAAATTCCCCCTGTTTTTGTGATTCTGGAAATGGGATGGATGCTTAACACATAGATGATTATAGAATATAGGCTGAATGTCAACCAAGATGACTAGCCGGGTTATCATAATGTTGAAAAACCCGCCGAGTGTCTCCACGTACGGCGGGTTCCTTTCGCATCTACGCTGCCAGGTTCAGCTGACCCCTTCCAACGTAAGATGTTGTGCAACCAATGGGCGCACAATCGATTAAACTGTACCATAATTTAACGCTTAAAACAAAAGATATATATTTTCAACGAGTTACATTCGTAACGAAAAGCCGACTCGGAACAAGAAAAAAAGCAGCCTTTATTTTGGCTGCTTTTGATCGGTGTAACTTTAAATTTTTTCGATAAAGTTACATTTTATTTCGGTGCCAGGATCATGATCATCTGCCGCCCTTCCATCTTGGGCATCTGCTCTATTTTCGTGACATCCGCAAATTGGTCCCGCACCCGGTTCAATACTTCCATACCAAGCTCCTGATGGGCCATTTCGCGGCCACGATACCGAAGCGTGACTTTCACTTTGTCACCCCCCGAAAGGAATTTATCGATTGCACGCATCTTTACATCGTAATCGTGTTTTTCAATACCTGGGCGTAGCTTGATTTCCTTAACATCAACTGTTTTTTGCTTTTTACGGGCGAGGCTCGCTTTTTTCTGAGCTTCATACTTGTATTTGCCGTAATCAAGAATTTTACAAACAGGTGGAGTAGCGTTGGGGGATATTTCTACGAGGTCAAGCCCGGCGGCCTTCGCCATTTCTATGGCTTTTTCAGTCTGGACTGCGCCGTGATTTTCACCTTTTTCATCAATAAGTCTTACTTCTTCCTCCAGAATATCTTCGTTGACCCGTGGTCCTTTTTTTGACGAGGGGCCCTGCATTGGTCGCTTAACTATTTATTTTCTCCATTTTTGCTGTTTGCGATGTTGTTAAATTTTAGACCAATAAACTTAATTTATCGTTTATCGGGTGTAATAGACTCGGTGACAAGTTTAGTAATTGCGTCCGTTAAATCAAGGGTTTCCTGATTTTTTGATCCAAGTCTTCTTATTGTAATCGTGTTATTTTCTGCTTCGCGACCGCCGGCGACGAATATTGCCGGTACTTTTGCATGCGAATGTTCGCGGATTTTATAATTTATTTTTTCGTTTCTGAGATCAATTTCAGCGCGAAGACCAGTAGCAATCAGCTCATCATAAACCTTGGTTACATATTCATCCTGATCCGATGTAATTCCTGTAACGACGACTTGAACTGGTGCGAGCCACAATGGGAATCTGCCAGCATAATGCTCTATTAGAATTCCGATGAAACGTTCAAATGTACCGAATACGGCCCTGTGTAACATCACGGGTCGGTGACGTTCGCCGTCCTGCCCTACATAAGTTGCATCAAGACGCTCAGGCAGTACATAATCAAGCTGGAACGTTCCACACTGCCAGGTACGGCCAATTGCATCTGTCAGATGAAATTCCAGTTTCGGCCCGTAAAAAGCGCCTTCGCCTTGGGCATATTCAAATTCAAGCCCGCTTGCCTGGAGGGCTTCTGCGAGCGCCTTTTCGGCCTGATCCCATGTTTCATCGCTCCCCGCCCGCATTTCTGGTCGGGTGGCAAGCTTATATCTGATTTCACTTAGCCCCATATCATCATACACTTGAGCAAAAAGACGAAGAAAACGTTTTGTTTCGTCGATGATCTGGTCTTCTCTACAGAAAATGTGGGCATCATCCTGTGTCATTTGTCTAACACGCATCAGACCATGAAGGGCTCCATGCGCTTCATTTCTGTGACAACAGCCAAATTCAGACATGCGAATTGGTAAATCCCGGTAACTTTTTATACCCTGTTTGAAAACCTGAATATGTGCGGGACAATTCATCGGCTTGAGTGCCATCATTCGTGCGTCTTCCGGGATTTCAATCTCACCTTCAGCGTTTGGCACCATATCCGGCACGACAAACATATTCTCCCTGAATTTACCCCAATGCCCAGATTGTTCCCACAATTTCGAATCCATAAGTTGGGGTGTTTTGATCTCGTTATACCCGTCTTCTTTCAACCGGACGCGAATATATCTTTCCAGTTCAATCCATATTCTGAAGCCTTTGGCATGCCAGAAAACAGAGCCTTGCGCTTCTTCCTGCAGATGGAACAAGCCCATCTCACGCCCCAGTTTTCTGTGGTCTCTTTTTTCTGCTTCCTCAATACGGTGCAAATATGCCTTGAGTTCCTTTTTATCACGCCAGGCGGTGCCATAAACACGTTGCAGCATTTCATTGTTGCTGTCACCACGCCAGTACGCGCCTGCGACGCTCATGAGTTTAAATGTATCTTGACCAAGATATTTGGTTGATGGCAAATGAGGGCCACGACAAAGATCAATAAAGTCGCCCTGCTTATAGAGTGTTATTGGTTCGTTTGATGGGATGCTGGCAATAATTTCTGCCTTATATTCTTCACCCATCTCACGGAAAAAGGCCACGGCGTCATCGCGTGGCATTTCAGTGCGTATGATTTCCTCGTCGCGGGCGACGATTTCTCTCATTCGCTGTTCCATTTTTTCCAGATCCTCAGGTGTAAACGGTTCCTCGCGGGCAAAATCATAATAAAACCCGTTTTCAATTGCAGGACCAATAGTCACCTGTGTTTCAGGGTAGAGTTCCTTTACCGCTTCCGCGAGGATATGGGCCGCGTCGTGGCGCAGGATTTCGAGTGCGTCGTCGTCACGTTTGGTTATGATGGAAACTGTGGCATCGTTGGTTATTTTACGCGAAAGGTCCCATTGTTCTCCGTCTACAATGACAACAATTGCGGCTTTCGCAAGTCCCGGACCAATATCCTGTGCGAGCGTCATGCCGGTCACCGGTCCATCATATTCACGGACACTGCCATCAGGCAGGGTTAAGGCAATTTTTTCTTTCGCACTCATAATGATCTCATAATTTAAGTTTCAGTATAATGTGAGGAATTTATATTCTTTAACCTCCAAGTCAAGTGAACATCCTTTAAAAAAGCGGTTTTCTTTGGGTTATCCTGATATATTATGCTGATATTTGAGAAATAACAGAAATTGAGTTGAGAAATGAGTAAACAGCCTTCATTCATAACAAGTGAGCAAGACAGAAAAATAGCTTACCACAAATATACCGCTAAAGTGCCAACTGTTGTGTTTTGCGGCGGATATATGTCCGATATGGAAGGGACCAAAGCAGTGTTTCTCGAGAATGCATGCGAGGAACTGGATGTCTCCTATGTTCGGTTTGATTATTCCGGACATGGCCTCTCTTCGGAAGAATTTACAAGCGGGACAATCGGAAAATGGAAAGAGGACGCGTTAGCGGTTATCGATCAGGTAACAGAAGGACCACTGGTTATTGTTGGCTCAAGTATGGGGGGATGGATCGGGCTTTTGGTTTGTTTGGCGAGAAAATCAAGAATTAAGGCTTTTATCGGCATTGCCGCTGCACCGGATTTCACAAGGGAATTGATGTGGGATAAATATTCAGACGACGTTAAAAACATTCTTATACAGGACGGTATCTATCTGGAACCGTCAGACTATAGTGATGAACCCTACAAGGTATCTTATGGGCTTATTGAGGAGGGTGATAATCACTTATTGCTTGATGGTCGAATTGAACTTGATTGCCCGGTCAGGCTGTTTCACGGTTTGCGCGATAAAGATGTGCCGAGCGATTATTCTTCGCGGATATCCAAGGCACTAACCAGCGAAGATGTTATAATCAGTTTTAACAAATCGGGCGACCACCGATTATCAGCGGATGCGGATCTGCAAAGATTAAAACTGGCCATATCAGAGTTTGTCTAAAATATCCTGATATCCTTCTCGGTAAGACGGAAAACGGGGTTTCCATTCTAGATCGGATTTAGCGAGGCTGTTTCTTACTCTTTTATTATCTCTGTAGAAACTCTTTGCCATATCACTCAGGCTGTCATCATCAAATGAGGTCCCTTTGATAAGAGGCATATTCAGTATGGTGCATAAAAAATCCAGAACTTCTGCAGAAGATGAAGGCATGTCATCCACAATATTATAAATTTTCCCCTCTGATGGATTATCCATTGATAACATTACAGCAGAACAAATATCATCTACGTGAATTCGGGAAATATAATGGTTTTTCTTTATTATTTTTTTTGCTGTTCCATTTTTTACGGCATCTATTTGGTTTCGACCTGGCCCATAAATGCCGCCTAACCTGAAAATATGAACGGGCAGATCAAGTGAAAGCCATAATTGCTCTGCCTTTAGGCGTAATTGCCCCCTGAGTTCGATTGGAAGGCATTCCGATTTTTCATCGACCCATTTACCGTTATGATCACCGTAAACGCTGGTCGCTGACAGATACCCAATCCACTTTAAATTTGGCATCTTCAGAATATCCGCCGTGTGATGATGAAGTACCGGATCAATCATGTTTGGATTCGGCGGTATGGAAATAAGGAGATGCGTCACATTTTTTAATTGATCCGCTGCATCGCTCAACGGTGACTTACCATCAAATATTAATTGTGTGCCTGTACGGTGTGTGCCTGAATATTGCCACGATTTCGGTGTTAATTTGCCCACCAATGTGCTGGCGGTATATCCCAGTCCAAAACAAAACAGATTCATATTGTTCACTTCATTACAGTTTGCGCTTTAAAGTGAATATATTTATACAGTAAGCGACGAATTACCAGCAGGAAAACGGAAGACCAATAAATGGCGGTAAGAATAATAATTTTTATGGTGCTTCTTATTGCAAATACTGTGGAGCTGCATGCCCAGTATTTTGAGAATAGGGAACAGGCGCGAAAATATAATGATTGTATCGAGCTGGTGAAGGAAGATCATGAAGAAGCGCTGGCGGTGTCGCGTAAATGGTATATTGAGGGCGGTGGTGTGGCCGCACAGCATTGTGAGGCGCTTGCGGTTTATGAAATGCAGAATTTTGAAGACGCCGCAGCGTTGTTTGAGCAAATTGCCTCCAAGGTAGCAAAGGGTGAAGGGGTAAGTGAGTTTGCGGAGAAAAATAAAAAGGTGCTTGCGCTTCAGTTAAACTACCTGGCCGGTGTCGCATGGCGCACTGCTGGACATCTGGACAGATCCTACAATGCTTTGAGTGCTTCATTGGCCGAACTGGGTGAGAATTCAGTTTACGCATATGGTGTATATCTTGAGCGCGGATTGGTACAATTTTCACTTGAAGATTATGATAGTGCAGTGGCAGATTTTACAAGCGCTCTGGATATCAATGCAGAAAAAATTGACGCATTTCTTTACCGCGCAGAATCATTTCGAAAATTAAAGGAACATATCAAAGCCAGGCTGGATCTAAATGCCGCGCTTGCGATAGAACCTAATCAGCCTGATTTACTTTTCGAAAGCGGGGTCAATTATCGAATGCAGCGAAATGATGAAAAGGCATTATCAGAATGGGAAAAGTTGATAGCAAAATATCCCGACACGCACTGGCAGAAGCTCGCTGAAGATAATATTAAACTAATTGGGCAATAACTTAACTGTCCCATTCTTTTAACACTGCTTGATCTGCCTCGTGCCCGGCATGTGTTTCTCTTAACCTGTGAAATTCTTTATCTTCGCACAATTGTTTTAATGACCATATAGCCATGGCCCGGATAAAGGGACTGTCTTCGCTTAATTTATTTTGCAGCTGGGGAATATATTCCCTGTTTCCACTGTTGCCCATTGCAATTAAGACGTTACGGATAAAGAAATCCCTCCCTATACGCTTGATGGGTGAACCGGAAAAGACACGGCGAAAGCTCTGTTCATCAAGTGCTGCTAAATCGTCTAGTCTGGGGTGTGCCAGCTCAACCCGTGGGAAATAAAGTCTCTCCCGTGTGGCGGTCGCGTATTTATTCCACGGGCAAACGGAAAGACAGTCATCACAACCATAAATCCTGTTACCGATTGCTTTTCTGAATTCCAAATCAATATGCCCCTTATATTCAATCGTCAGATAGGAAATGCAGCGACGTGCATCCAGTTGATAGGGCGCAGGAAATGCGTCTGTAGGGCAAATGTCAAGGCAGGCTGTGCAGGATCCACAATGATCAGTTTCAGTAGCATCAGGTTTAATCTTCAAAGTCGTATATATTGACCCGAGGAACAGCCAGGATCCAAATTCACGGCTAACCAGATTAGTGTGTTTCCCCTGCCATCCTAAACCGGATTTTTCCGCTAATGGTTTTTCCATAACCGGAGCAGTATCAACAAAGACCTTCACCTGCTCATTATATTCCTGGTGGATATGCCGGGCAATTTTTTTAAGCCTTTTTTTAATAACGTCATGATAGTCTTTACCTTGGGCATAAACGGAAATATTGCCACTATTTTTTTGCTTCAAAGATTTAAGCGGGTTTTGCCGTGGCCCGTAATTCATACCGAACATGATAATGGATTTTACATCGGGCCACAGATTGAATGGCGATTTTCGACGCTCTGCTTTTTCTTCCATCCATTTCATATCACCGTGATAGGCATTATTTAAAAAATCTTCAAAAAACTGTGCGTTTCGCTCTAACCCATCTGGTGATGTGTACCGTATTACGTCAAATCCTGCATCATGGGATAGCTTTGTAATTTCGGACTTGATCGTAGTTTCTTCTGTCATGGTAAGCAATTTGTCTAGAAATCCAAATCCCTGTAATGAGGCGCAGGAACAAGACCGGAAACATTGTCTTTCAGGATAACCTGCATACTTGGCCTAGATTTAATTTTTGCGTACCAGTCACGCGCGGATTTATAGTCATTCCAAGGCACGTCGCCAAAATAATCAACGCATGACATGTGAGTGGCGGCTGAAATATCGGCATATGAGAAACTGTCTCCAGCGAGCCATTTTCTTCGATCGGTAAGATATTCAATATATTGCAGATGGTGTTTTATATTATGCCCTGCATATCTGATAAACCGGGCTTCAGCATGTCCGCGTTTTAAAAAACTTTTCATCACTTTTTCATTGATGATAAGATTTGTAACTTCAGTGTTAAATTTTACATCAAACCATTCAACAAGCCGCCTTACCTCTGCACGGAATTTTGGGCCTTCTCCGACGAGATTGGGCGAAGGGTATATGTCTTCAAGATATTCACTGATCGAATTTGTTCCTGCAATTGCTTCGCCGTCTTCTTCGACGAGAACAGGAACTGTCCCTGCGGGATTAATCAATAGAAACTCATGTCGTCTTTTCCAGGGCAATTCAAGAACAAGGTCAAATTCCAAGCTCTTTTCCAGTAAAGCAACACGTATTTTTCTAGAGTTGGGGCAAAACCAATAGTGATATAATTGACGCATACTGTAATTTTATCCTCCTCAAATAAAAATCATAGTCAAAAGTAAGCCTATATAGTAAAATGTATTTTTTTGTTAGATGTAATAGAAGAAATATTCATAAATTTCAAATAGGGCTAATTGATGGCTTGTTGCGACCACGACATACATGAAAAAGATTTGGAAGTGAGCAAATTCCGAACGGTGTTGTGGATCGTGTTTGTTATTAATTTGGTTATGTTTGTAGTGGAATTTGGCACAGCTTTTTTTGCCAAATCTGTTTCCCTGCAAGCCGACGCGCTTGATTTTATGGCGGATGCCATGACGTATGGGGTCACTTTGCTTGTGCTGGGAAGCTCGCTTCGGGTGCGGGCATCAGTCGCGATGCTTAAAGGGGCCAGTATGGGATTACTTGGCCTGTGGATTTTTGTTAGAACAATCCTCAATGCACAGGACGCAATCGTGCCGTTTGCCACGGTGATGGGAACGGTTGGACTGGTGGCGCTGGTCGCGAATGTGGTGAGTGCGCTGCTGCTTTATAAATTCCGGGGTGGCGACAGCAATATGAGATCCATATGGCTCTGTTCACGTAACGATGCGATTGGCAATATTGCCATTATGATAGCGGCCTCAGGTGTATTTGCGCTTAACAGTGGGTGGCCTGATTTTATTGTTGCGACGTTAATGGCAACGTTATCAACCATTGCCAGTATTCAGATTATTAAACAGGCCAGCTTGGAGTTAAAAACAGTTAGCTCAGCGGACTAAATTAATGATGCGTCTGCGGCACTTGGGAGATCAATTTCGAGGATGGCCATCTGGAACGCATATGATACCTCGCCTTCATCTTCGTCCCGGTAGATCATCCCGATAAATTCGCCATTATGGTGAACTTCCATACTGTCGTCATTGGATTGGCTTTTTTCCAATGAAAATTTGTCGCTACCAAACTTGTTATTAAGATATTTTCGAATACGTAATATTTCAGTACGTGTCATGGGTATTCCTTAAACAATGAATCAAGCCGCTCTATGTAGGGGCCAATAACAGATATATTTTCACTGTTAATATAATTTGGATCTCTGAGCAACGCCATAGAATTTTGTATTTTATTCAGTAAACCCAATTTTTGTTCCTGCGTGATATATGGGTTGTTTTTGATATTTGTTTGTTGCTCCTGCATATCTGTTAATATTTCACTTACAGATGGCGCGCCCTTCGTCACATCATTTTTTAAATGATAGGCTGAATAGGCCATCATAACCTTATCACCGACATTGGCCCAATTTTCAGGTGTTGAAAAACCATATTTTCGGATGGTTGACTTGAACGCTTCATAATTGGGCTGAGTTCTCAAAAATTCTAAATTATCTGTAATGGGTGTCATGGATATATTCTGCTGATCACCGGACCTTGGAACCAGTTGAGTTTTCGAATTATTTATTTCTGGTTGTGCAGGCCTGAGCTGATTTAATTCGCGCACTGAATTAATATATTGGTCGATTTCCGACTTTTGGAGTAGGTTTTGAGCGAGTGCGGGTGAAAATAGCAAAAAAATGAAAAAAAATGTGCTTGATAGTGCTGTTTGTGTGCTTTTCACTTTTTGTTTTTCCAGAAAGTTATTTAATTACAATTGGTTGTATAATATTTGATCGTTGCTTTATAGCTAATATCCGACCATTTTATCAGCATTTTCTCCGGCAAAGTCAACTGATTCGGTTAAAAATAATTATTTAAAATTTTATCTTTAAGTTTCAGTTTACCAATTCTGATTATAGTCGGTTCTTGCGAATGAAGTTTCCCTCTTGAGGATGTGCAACAACATTGAAGACGTGGGGAGTTTCTAACAGAAATTTAGGAACAAATTGTATTAGAAATTAGGAGTAAGAAATGGGCAAGTTGAGTAAATTTATGACATCAGTTTTAGTTGCAGCCACACTGGCATTAACCGGATTTACTGTTTCAGCCAATGCACAGGATATTAGTAGCTGGCAGAAAGAAGTAAATAAAAAGATTGCGAAGAAGCAATCTTATCCACGTGCGGCGCTTCGTAAAGAACTGCAAGGTAGAGCAGAAGTTGAGATTAATGTAGACCGTGAAGGCAACATCGTTGCACACAATCTACAGAGTTCAACCGGACACGAACTTTTGGACAATGAAGTTGAGAAGTTAATGAAACGTGCAAGTCCGCTTCCAGCGCCACCTGCGGGTGCGACTGATAGTCAGCTTACTATGGTTGTTCCACTTGCGTGGGTACTTCAATAAGCTTAAGCGACAGAACAAATTTTGAAGAGGCTTTGAAGAAATTCAAAGCCTTTTTTGTTTTATCCAGGTGCCGGGAATCCGGTAATTCGCGCGTGGATTTTTGCTAATTTAATATATTTAACAAATAAAACACTTTCCATTCTGAAGTTAAACATTTGTACATCTTTTATATTTAGAAAGTAAATCGTTCGATTGTTATTTTATAACAAAACGATCTTAAAACACAAAACGTTAAGCTAAAAATTTGGAGAACAAATAAATGTACAAAGTTAGTATTATCAGAGTAGTAAAGTCGGTATTGGTGGCATCTGTTGTTGCCGCCGCGGGTTTCTCGACTACAGCAAATGCATCAGATATCAGTGAGTGGCAAAGTGAAGTGGGCAAAGCGATTGCAAAGAAACAATCTTATCCACGTGCTGCTCTTCGTAAGGAAATCGAAGGTAAGGTGAAAGTTGAAATCAATGTTGACAAGGAAGGCAACATTGTCGCGCATAGCTTGAAAGCATCCTCCGGCCATGAGATTCTTGATAACGAGGTTCCAAAGTTGATGAAACGCGTAAGTCCACTTCCTGTGCCCCCAGCAAGTGCAAATGCAGGCGAACTTACAATGGTTGTTCCTCTCGCGTGGGTGTTAAATTAGAAAAATTTGACCGGATAAATGATATTTTTGTCTATTAATTTCAAGGCCTTGAAAAGTTTTTTTTCAAGGCCTTTTCAATTAGCAAAACACCGTTTATGCTGCGGTCATTGATTCAATTAAAATTATAAGAAGTTAGGAATTATCATGACAGAGCCTTTGATGCCAATGGCTACTGCTGTTTGGTTGGTAGATAATACGAGCCTAAGCTTTGCGCAGGTAGCCAAGTTTTGCGGATTGCATGAGCTTGAAGTCCAAGGGATAGCGGATGAACAAGTTGCAGTGAATATCGTCGGGTTGGATCCGGTGGCTAACGGTCAATTGACATGGGAAGAAATTGAACGGTGTCAAAATGACTCTAGCGCTGCTTTACAGATCATTATAGACGATGTACCTGCGAAAACAAGAAGTGGTGGTGCAAAATATACACCTGTTTCGAAAAGACAGGATAAACCGGATGCAATAGCATGGCTGCTCAAAAATCATCCGGAACTTACTGATGCTCAAATTTCAAAACTGGTTGGTACAACAAAACCGACAATTACTGCAATACGTGAGAGAACTCATTGGAATATGAGCAACATTAAACCGATAGACCCCGTTTTACTCGGGCTTTGTAAGCAAATGGAACTTGATGCTGCAGTGGCAAAAGCCGCACCGCGGAGAGCGGAAATTGAGGAAAAACAGGAAGAAAGTCATGGGTAACTAAATTTACCCTCTTCGAACATAAAAACCCGCCGTTTTATTGGCGGGTTTTTCTTTTTAGTCAGTAGCTTAGACTGAAATCTCTTTATTGTGTCTTTAACTTCGTCATTTCGTCTTTTAAGACCAGTTTTTCCTTTTTAAGCTCATGTAAGATTGTACTATCCGGTGCCGGGCGGCTTTCTTCTTTGTGTATTTTTTCGTCCAATGCCGCGTGTTTTCTTGAAAGTGCATTAAAATGAGCTTCTGAGTGCATATTTGGATCTCCTGGTTACTGGTTTATTTTAAATTTTGTTCGTTTCAATAATGAAAACTGATTGTTGAGGACTGTTAAATTTCATTTCCTGCAAAATCGATGAGCTGCAAAAGAGTTATTATTTAATGAATATTCTTCCCTCAAATTGTATTGCACATCCGATCTAAAATCAGCTCGCCACGGCCAGCCACTCCCTTAAAGAAGGAACAGCTTTCCAAGCGACAGTAAAAATAATTACATCACATTTTTGATGGTTTGTCACCTATTTACAGGCAAAAATATTGCTCGATATGGTGCCGGAAATACTCAATTTATATGTAACTGTGCCATAATTTGCTATAAACAATACTTAATTCCGGATAAGGTGTCCGGTACATTTATTTAAGGCAATTTTGGACATGACGAAAAACAGAAAACGACTCATTATTGGTATCAGCGGAGCGTCCGGAATTATTTATGGTATTCGCTTGCTGGAAAGACTAAGAGAATCCGATGTTGAAAGTCATCTGGTGATGTCAAAAGCCGCAGCGGTAACAGCGGCTCTTGAAGTAGAGGAACGGGTTTCTGAAATTAACGAGCTAGCCAGCGTTGTCCACAAGATAGATGACATAGGTGCATCCATTGCCAGCGGGTCATTTAAAACCGATGGTATGTTGGTTGTGCCCTGTTCGGTGAAGACAATGTCGGAAATAAATACCGGGGTAACCTCCTCACTTTTAACGCGGGCAGCGGATGTCACATTAAAAGAAAAGCGTAGACTGGTGTTGATGGTGCGCGAAACGCCACTTCATCTTGGTCATTTGCGGTCAATGGTATCCCTGACCGAAATGGGAGCGATTATTTCTCCGCCGGTTCCTGCCTTTTATAATCAACCTGCCACGATAGAAGAAATGATCGAACAGACGATCGGCCGGATGCTGGATCTGGTGGATATCGAACTTCCTTCCCTGAAACGTTGGAAATCGGAATAAGTTTATTTTAACGAACTTGTTACAATATATGCTATAATCCGGCGTATGGAGAAGGTTACGCATGAATATTGATGAAGAAGACATTTTGGAAAAGATCCAACAGTTGAGGGTGCAGCATCGGGATTTGGACGATGCGATTTCCGCTCTTATTGATTCAGGCACCAGCAATATGCTGCAGATCAAGCGGCTCAAGAAGCAAAAGCTTCTTCTGAAGGACAAAATAGCGAAATTGGAAGACGAATTGTTACCAGATATTATTGCATGAGGCTAGCTGCTGTTATTCTTCATAGACTGCTTGTGACTATACATTTTCTTGTCAGCGTGATCCAGCGCTTGATCGGGGCTTAAACCGGAATGCAGTGGATAAATTCCATAAGCAATTTTAAGAGGCACTTTTTTACCTTCAAGCATTAACGGATTGGTTTCGAGTGCCATCAAAATTTGTTGAGCTTTTGTGTCGGCGTTTTCCTCGCTGGCTTTTGGAAGAATGATCCCAAATTCGTCGCCACCAAGACGGCCAATAATGTCTGAATCGCGGAGATTTGAAAGCATTGTTTTTGCAACATGGACAAGCGCAAGGTCACCCGCTTTATGGCCATGCGTATCATTAATCACTTTTAAATCATTCATATCAAGAAAGATCAGAGAGCTGTTGATGCCGTAGCGATCTGAATATGATATCATTCTTGTCATTTCGCGGACAAATGCACGGCGATTTGATATCTCAATTAAACTATCTTGGTCTGCGAGCTTTTCAAGTTCTGATATTCTTCTATGCGCTATTTCAAGTTCATGGCGCATATTTTCCACTTCCGCCATCAAAGTCATAATGGCATTTCGCACCTTTGGGGTCATCTCGCTCGCCGGGATACCCAGAACACTTGCTGTGTCGCTGATATTTCGTACAGATCCGGCTGACGATATGCCAGAAGCACTACTGGTTTTTTCAATCGTCTTGCGCCTTATGGGCTGAGCCCGGCCAATGTTACCCGTTCCTTGAATCTTCATATGGTCTGACAACCTTTTTAGGCCTACGCCTGATATTTATTCTAATATCCAATATCTTGTGGCATTGCCTTATATTATACGCACAAATAGTATTAAAGACAATTAAAGATACCATCTGAACCCTGACAATGCCACTGCAAACTTGCCTATCGTTCGAAGATCGCTATAATCGCTTCTTTTTTAATCAGTCAGGTGCTATTTTAAGCCTTTGAGGGATGAAATATGAGCGAGAATTCACCGGTAGTCGGAATAATCATGGGAAGCCAATCAGATTGGCCAATCATGAAAAATGCAGCCGATATTTTGGAAACGCTGGATATTCATTTTGAAACCCGTATTGTATCCGCGCATCGGACTCCGGATCGGTTGTATGATTATGCAAAATCAGCAAAGGAACGTGGTATTAAAGTGATTGTCGCAGGTGCTGGTGGTGCAGCCCATCTACCGGGAATGGTAGCCGCTATGACAACTTTGCCCGTGCTTGGTGTTCCAATAGAAAGTAAGGCCCTAAAAGGGATGGATAGTCTGCTGTCAATTGTACAAATGCCTGGTGGGATACCGGTTGGAACCTTAGCAATAGGGGCTGCAGGGGCAAAGAACGCGGGACTTCTTGCTGCCTCAATTGTTGCTCTTGGTGACAACGAAGCTGCCGAAGTGCTGGAAAATTGGCGCGCAGCCCAGACGGCGTCTGTTGCTGATATTCCCGAAGACTAAAACATGAGAATACTTCCACCCGGATCAACAATAGGAATGCTCGGCGGTGGACAGCTCGGCCGGATGATGGCCATTGCAGCGGCGCAGCTTGGCTATAAAATGCATATATACTGTCCGGAAGAAGATAATCCTGCCGAGCAGGTGTCTGATCAGGCCACCCACGCGAGCTACCATGATCCGAATGCGCTGGAAAGATTTGCGCGGGCGGTTGATGTGGTGACCTATGAATTTGAAAATATACCAGTAGAAACGGTCAATAGTATAGCCAAATACACTACAGTTTTCCCAAATGCAGAAGTACTCAAAATTTCACAGGACAGACTAACAGAGAAAACCTTTGTCAATAAGCTTGGGATTTCGACAGCGCCGTTCAGAGCCGTTTCGACGGCGGAAGAAGCGACGCAAGCCCTTAAGAAAATTGCTTATCCAGCGGTTCTTAAGACGCGCCGTTTTGGCTACGATGGAAAAGGTCAGACGATTGTAAGGTCAGAGGCGGGCATACAAACCGCTTGGGCAGATCTTGAAAGTGACGAAATAATCGTTGAAGGCTTTGTAAATTTCGATATGGAGATTTCAGTGTTGGTCGCACGAGGTCAGGATGGTGTTGTGAAATGCTTTGAGCCAGTTCAAAACACGCACAAGAACCACATACTTGATGTTTCAATTGCGCCGGCCCGAATAGACCAGAATTTAAAAGATCTGGCGATTAGCACTGCTAAGAGGATTGTTGAGAATATTGGCTATGTCGGTGTGCTCACAGTTGAATTTTTTGTGTCGGCTGATGAGCCAAAACTGCGTGTCAATGAAATAGCCCCCAGGGTTCATAATTCAGGCCACTGGACTATTGAAGCTTGCCCGGCCAGTCAGTTTGAACAGCATATCAGAGCGATTTGCGGGTTACCGCTTGGCGGTGTGGATTTTGTGGGCGAGGCTCAAATGACAAATTTAATCGGGGATGATATATTGAAGCTCCCCGAATATCTGGCAGAAGAGGGGGCCCATATTCACCATTACGGTAAGTTTGATATCAAGCCGGGTCGAAAAATGGGACATGTCACTCGTATTAATCCACAGCGAAGCTAACTCCCGTAACGCTTCTTACCGAGTATACGCCACAGGTTTGGGAATTTATGCTTGCGGCCCTTGAATTTAGCCTTGGCCTTTTCAAACTGCATTACATTTTCGATGCGTCGGTCCAAAAATGACCACGTTTCGCTCGCATCTTCGCTTTCATCACCTAACCAATACATGAAGGTACTGCTATAGACGGCGGCCAGTGTCATTCGTTTCGTATAAAAGTTAAAATCTGTTGATGGATCAGATATCGTTTTCCACATCAAATCTACGGTTCTGTAAAGGATATTTAGGCTCAGGAGATGATTTTGCGGAAGTGCTAAAAACGATACCGTGCGATGTGCGAGTTCCTTTTGAGTATTCTCCGCCTGAATGCGAATTTTCACCAATGCCGTTATTTTTTCGCGAATTTTGAGGGAGTCAAAATCAGTCTCTCTTGCTTGTCGGATCATTTCCAGATCGCATGTCTGCGCATACATATCTATCATTTCGGTAATACCGCCTGGAAACGCCAAATCAATAATACCCGGTGTTATTCCCAAATCATCCGCAGCACGATTTACTGATTTTTGAGACCAGCCGTCAAAGGCGACGTGGTCGACCATTGCGTTTAAAATCGACTCGCGCAGTTCATCCGGTGTTTTTTCTTCTTTCTTTTTCTTCATCTGGTGAATATGGGCAACATTTTAGGAAACGTAAAGTCAAATATAAGAAAAATGGCTGAAAATATGAAAAAACGCTTCCCAACGAGGCGTTCATTTGCTAGAAAGCCTCTTCTTCGAAACATAAGTTTCTGGGATAAAACACAAACTAGAAAGGAGTGTGACTGTAACCATGCAGGTTATTGTCCGCGATAATAACGTTGACCAAGCTCTACGCGCATTGAAGAAAAAACTTCAGCGTGAAGGCGTGTACCGTGAAATGAAGATGCGTCGTTTTTATGAAAAGCCTTCTGAAAAGAAAGCCCGTGAAAACGCCGCTGCTGTTCGCCGGTCTCGTAAGCTTGATCGTAAACGTCTTGAACGTGACGGCGCAGTTTAAGCTAGAACGTTTACTGGAATTTAGAAGGCCGTCCTCAATGTATGAGTGGCGGCTTTTTATTTGGAAAAATGGTCGGAAATGAAACATATTATTGCAGTTTTGTTAGCCTTTGTTCTGGCATCGTGCGCGACTTCAAATGAAAAACTTTTGAGCCATGCTGATAACCTGAAAAGCCATAAACGGTTTGGCGTGTGCTATGGTTATGGCTGTAAATATTATCAACAAACCGGGCTAACAGACACGGAATGGCAAAATGTTCGGGATGTTTTTGCACCGGCGGCGCAAACCCCTGAAGATGAAAGAAAAATGATTTCCAAGGCGATTGCCCTTATTGAGCAATATATTGGTCCAAAGACAGGAACAGATAAGGATAAAGCACGTGCCGTCGTTATTAATTTTTCAACAAAAACACAAATGGACTGCATCGATGAAGCCTTCAACAGTACAAGTTATCTTTACTTACTCAGACAGGATGGTTTAATACGCCTTCACACGCTGGGGGGGCATCTTAGACGCAATCTGTCCGATCTTACCTATCCGCATAGTACGGCGACAATTCATGAAATTGGCAAAGAAATAACTATTGAAGGCGAAGGTCATTATGTAGTGGACAGCTGGTTCCATGAAAATGGTGCTTTGGCGGAAATTGTGCCAGCAAAACAATGGAAGGGGCGCTGGTATCCGGACAAAAAACTGAAGCGTTATAATTTTTCAGCATCATAATCTGTAAAGTCCCATTCATCGGAGCTGGCTAATTGTGTAAGAAACATATTCTCAGCAGCGTTTACGGCCTCATCTTCGCTATCAGCAGTTACATTCGTCACCCAGTAAAAGGTTCCCAGTTTAACTTCGGATTTCAGGGTAACTTTATAATTAGACATTCTAAGTATCCTGTTTGAATATTGTCATTTGAAAATTGTTTATGAACTTTCTATACTCCGAAATTTCAGGATGCGAAAGGGTTATCAACATTTCGTCCCCCAATTTAATTGCTAAAGGTACAGGAAATTATGAGCACTGATAAAACCGCGCGTAAACCTCTTCGGCAACGGGTTGCGGACCGCAAACGTGGAATCAAAGAAGTTATACCAATGAGTGAGAGAAAAAAGCGGGTAGCCAAGTTTTTAAGACTTGCTTTTACTACATCGCAATATCTTGGTCTTATTATGCTTCTGTTTTCTCTTGGTGATATCGTGACTAATGGCTACCGTGTCGAAAACCCCAACTTAATCGTCGTTTACAGTATGATGTTTCTTTTCGGTAGATTTGGTATCATGATAATGAAATCTGTTAATATGTTCAGATAAATCCCGGGTGAAATTTTTACCCGGGATTTATGTATTTATGGCTACTTTTTAGCAGGAGCCTTTTTCGAAGATTTCTTTTTTGCAGCAGGCTTTTTAGCGGGTTCCTTTTTTTCTTTCGGCTTTTCTTCTTTTTTATTGTTATCTGCGCCTTCTTTCGGTTCAACCCATTGATCTGGGAACAAATGATAGTGAGCCTTGTTGACGGCATCACTTATACCACGCAGACTTGTCATGACCGCATCCATCTGAAATCCGACGCCACGATAAACATAGATTTTCCCTTTTGTATCGAACGAACGAAATATGTTTTCAATAGGAGTGTCTTTATGTTTGCTTGCGGCAAGGTCGCCAATATAATCAAATAGGATATATTTACCAGCCGTGTTTTTTATCCATTCCTCATTGGCCTCATCGCAGAAATCAAACAGCGTTTGGATTTCTTTGTTGTTAAGCGAGTGCTCCTCTGGAATGCCAAGAAATTTTCTGAGTTCCGCTGCGCGGGCTTTACCTTTTTTTCTTGGTGCCCACAATGTCCGCGATATCTGCATAGCGGATACAAAAATCGATTGCAGTGCCATAAAAACACCTTGGCTACTGTTATTTTCAAGTGCCTGATTCAGAATACCCACATTTCCTTCAATATAAGTAAATTGATTTCTGATTTCATGAATGTTCAATCCAATTTTATTGAGGTCCATGAGAGTCCTTCCTTTTTTCTATGGATATAATTTTTAAACGTGAGTTATATATCTTTATTCGAAAATATCAGCAAGCTTTAATGCAAGTCCCATATCGCCTTCGATTTTCAATTTTCCCATCATAAAGGCCATTTGGGAATTCAGCGAACCGTCAATTAATTTTTCAAAATTTTCTGCCGATAATATTAACGTTACGTCGGCATCAAGGTCTTCATTGGTTACTTGTGGCGGTGATACTGTCGCATCAACATGAATGATCCCCTCATCTTTTAGGTCGAATTTCACCTTTTTATTAAGACTACCGGCCTCAGCCGTTTTTTCAACGATTAAGGCAGTATATTGTTCGAGTGACATTTAAATTCCTTTGTATTTATAACCGTTCGATTATTTCGCCCTTGTTTTCCTGAAAGCAAAATTTACCAGAAATCCCTTAATTTACGAAGTGCAAAGAATACTTCTTTTTTGCTTGGATATACAGGCATTTCAGGAAATTTTTTCCTTAGTTCCCTGATTACGGATGGGCTATCCAATCTTAAAAAGCTGTTTATTTCTCTTTCGTCAGCCATTGTGGATACATAGGCATCGTGGGGGTCTTGGCGCTCAAGGGCTCGCAAGAAGTTTTTGGCGTTTTCATTATCCGGCTCCCGATCAAGTGTGAATTCAAGATTGTTAATCATATAATCGTGACCGGGATATATTTTTGTATCATCTGGGAGTTGGGAAAGCTGAAGGTCAAAGGTGTTATAAAGGTCGTCACGATTTCCACCGAGTTTACAATGACCAACGCCCGCATTAAACATGGTATCACCACAAAATAGATGAGGGGACCCATTGTTTGAAAGCAGGCAAATGTGACTATCTGTATGTCCCGGTGTATCCAAAACCTTAAAAGAAACTGTCGTACCAATATTGATAATGTCACCAGCTGCCAGTCCGCGATCCACGTCGGGTATCTTACAGACTGCACCCTGATGTGCGAGAATGGTCGCGCCTGTTTTCTCTCTCATTTCGCCGTTGCCGTCAATATGATCCCAATGTTCATGTGTGTTCAGAATCTGCGTAATATTTAGGCCTTCTTTGTTCGCGCTCGACAGACAACGTTCTGCATCAAGTGGGTCAATGACCATTGCATCCTTTGTTTCTTCACAAGCAATGATATAATGAAAATTTCTCAGCTGGTTGTCAGCATATAGTTGTTTAACAATCATATCTGATTTCCCGGAATATCAATTGGTATTCAAGCGTGCTTTGGGTAAGTTCAGATTGAGCTTGGTTCCTTCGCTTGGAGCACTGATAATTGATAGACTGCCACCGTGTTTTTCAATCAGCTTTTTCACATATGTAATGCCAAACCCTATACCAGTGCATGGATCTGAATATATATCGTCCAGCTGCGTATCGCTGCTGAAAGCCTTGCTAATTTCCTGTGGTGTCATACCTTTACCATTATCCGAACAGCTGATAATGCTGTTCCCAATCTTGTCCTTATAAAGACTTATGATTATTTTACCTTCCGGGGCTGTGAATTTGATGGCGTTATCGATAACACTTTCGACCGACTTTTTTAAACGGGTTCTGTCTCCAAAAAAATCTGGCATGTTAAGTATGTAGGAAACTTCAACAACTATATTCTTTTTAACGGCCTCATTTTTAAATTTGTTCACGCAGTCTTTGAGCAATACCGTCAAATCAAACCACTCCTCGTGGAGTTCTAATTCAGTTGTTTCCAGTTCCTTGAGTTCCAAAAGACTGTCAATTAGTTCAAGGAGTTCCTGCCCGGCACCATGTATGTCTGATGCATATTCCTTGTAGGTTTTTTTGCCAATCGGACCCAGCATTTCGGTCATAATCACTTCCGAATATCCAAGAATTCCATTTAAAGGCGTCTTGAAATTATGATGCATGGCGGCGAGCAGTTTTTGTTTAATTTCACGTGCGGCCTCATCCTTTACCTGAACGTGGTCCTTATCCATTCTGAAGACGCAAATGAACCGGGATGAGGTGACGTCACCATTATAAGGCCTGACGGTCATGTTCATACTTAGAATTTGCTGATTTGCGCATTTGAAATTACAATGAATAAAAGCGGACTTACGGTTTTTAAGGGCGTCATATATTATGTGCTGTTCAAAATTATCATGGAAGAAGTCAAACAGGGGTTTATTTCTCACATCATGAAATGAAAAGCCGGTTATCATTTCAAAATGATAATTAATATCGTTGATAATCGGTGTATCTTTTTGCGGATCAATGGAAAGCAGAATAATTGCGTCACTTACTTCGTTAAAAACCACGTTGAAGAGGCCGTTTTCATCAATGTATCTCGGATGTTTTGAGATATTTGTGGTCGATGTGCCTTCGCGAATTTCAATGGAAGCATTCATGCTTTAAATGTACCTAGAAGCGTTATAATCGTACTGTTTTGACAATTATCAAATCAGTTTACGAATCATCTCCTATCTGATTCGCGAGGTCAACAAAAAAAATTAACTTTTTGTTAACCATATGGCAAAAGTATTTAGGATTCAGCCACTTAACGTCCGTCAATTGTGGCCGCTTCTAGACTCCACCGTTGATAAACTTGTCATTGATCTGACAGGTTGCTGGCCCCATAAGAACAATAAACAGCGTTGGTAGAATAAACATAATCAATGGAACGGTCATCACAGCTGGCAATCGAGCCGCTTTTTCCTCTGCTTTCATAAAACGCTCATTTCGAAATTCATCCGAAAGAACACGAAGCGACTGTGCCAGTGGTGTTCCGTATTTTTCTGATTGTATTAAGGTTGCTGTGACGGCTTTGATAGATGGTAATGATACGCGGTTAGCCAGGTTTTGAAGTGCGGTTTTACGTTCCGGCAGAAATCCGAGTTCAATTGCCGTGAGGTTAAATTCATCGCACAGATCCGGGCTTGCCTGTCCCATTTCACGTACAACGCGCGACAATGCGGCATCGAGTGTTAGACCCGCTTCTGCACATATCACAAGAAGGTCCAGCATATCAGGCAGCGAGTTTTGCATTAATAGGTTTCTTTTCTGCGTAACATTTGAGAGGAACAAATCAGGTGAATATGACGCTATTAGCGCAGAACCAAAGACGGCGAGCAGCTTTTGTGCGGTATTTAAGTCGAACATTCCAAGACCGTATATAATTACCATGGCAATTATGCTGATAAGGACAGGCAGGACAAGTTTAAAGAAAAGGAAAATCACCAGTGCTTCTTTGCTTCTGTATCCGGCTTGCGTGAGTTTAAGCTGGAATTTTTCTGCCTGTTCATTTTTAAGAAGATTGAAACTGTTCACGAGGCTGTGCATTAATCCCACGTGCTTTTTCTTCTTTATTGTTTCGCTTCTTTTTACCGGCGCAACATAACCACGTTTCAGATCAGAACGTCTTTCCTGTAATGCTTTAATTCGACCGTCCATGCCATCTTTGATGATACCGGTGCTCCAGATCGCCATCATCACAAGAAATGCGGATGTCGCTGCAAGTAGAGTAATGACGTCTTCGCCAGTTATGCCTTCGGGGAGAAACTGTTCCATCTTATGTCTCGAAATTTATTAGTTTTGAAATAATGAACATACCAATACTCATCCATATCACACCCCCAAGAAGCGCTAATTGGCCACGGGGGTCGATAAACATAGTGCTCATATATTCGTAATTCAGCATTGATATCAAACCAAGCATGATGAACGGAAGCGCCCCGATAATCGCGGCACTCGCTTTTCCCTCTGATGACATGGCTTTGATTTTTAATTTCAGTTGTGCCCGCCCTCTCAAAATGTTGGACAGATTAGCCAGTGTCTCGCCGAGGTTACCACCAGTTTCCTGTTGAATGGAAATGCAGATGACAAAAAATTTAAATTCCGGTGTATCCAGTCTATCTGAAGCCTGCCATAGCGCTTCATCCATCGTTTTACCAAAGCGTATTTCATCAGTAATTTTCTTAAATTCAGTCGAAATCGGCGCGTCCATTTCATTGGCAACCGCCGAGATGGATTCCGTAACAGGCAGCCCGGCTTTTAATCCGCGCACGATCAGGTCAATTGCTTCCGGAAATTGCGTCGTGAATTTCAGCAATCTCTTTTGTATTGTTCTGGTTACCCAAAGATGGGGAAGAAAAAGCCCCACTGCAGTTCCAACGGCCAAACAAGGCAGGAATGATAAGTCTGTAAGAATCTTCAATATTACAGTGATTAATACACCAATTATCGCATTACTGGTAAGATATTGTTTGAACGTGATTTCTTTACCGGTACGGCGTAGTCTTTTGCGAAGTTCATCACGTTTTGGAATAATACCATCAAGGATTGATTTTTCTTCCTTTTTAAACAGCAATCTCTTTTGTTGCTCAAGGGCGGCGCTTTTGTTATAGCGGCCTTTCAGTTTTACAAGCCGGTCCTGCGTAACTTTGTGTGCTTTACCAAAAATCCCTACGGCGAAAGCGATCGTGAAGAATAAAATCAACATTCCGGTAAAAATACCAAAGACTAAAATATTTGGGTTATCAACTATCATTTCTTTTGTCCTAAAGTGCTTCCATTAAGGCACGATCAAGGCCGTAATATTTCGCTTTATCTATGAAGTGTGGCCGCATCCCGGTGGAGCGGAATTGGCCGACCAGGTTACCTTCTGCGTCTTCACCGGTAAATTCATAGAGGAATAATTCCTGCGTCGTGATGACATCGCCCTCCATACCCACGACTTCTGTAACAGATGCGCAACGTCTTCCGCCATCTCTCATTCTTGAAACCTGCACAATCAAATCGACAGCACCCGCTATTTGTTCACGCACTGCCTTTTGAGGCAATTTCAAATCGGCCATCCCAATCATATTTTCCATACGGGTCAGAGCTTCCCGGGGGTTATTAGCATGCAATGTACACATGGACCCATCATGGCCAGTATTCATAGCCTGAAGTACGTCAAAAGCCTCGGCACCGCGCACCTCACCAAGGATGATGCGGTCGGGACGCATACGGAGCGCGTTTTTGACCAAATCACGCATGGAAATTTCACCTTTTCCTTCAAGGTTTGCTGGTCGTGTTTCCAACCTGACGACATGTGGTTGTTGCATTTGTAGCTCGGCGGTATCCTCAATGGTGACAACCCGCTCACCGACGTCAATCATTCGGGAGAGGGCGTTCAGCATTGTTGTTTTACCTGAGCCAGTACCTCCTGAAATTAATATATTCAGGCGGCTGGCGGACGAAATTTTTAGAACTGTAGCCATTTTGGGCGACATGCTTCCAAAATTAATCATTTTATCCAGCGTAATTTTTTGCTTGGCAAATTTACGAATTGATATGGAAGCACCATCAATGGCAAGTGGCGGAATAATGATATTCACACGGCTTCCGTCCTTCAGGCGTGCGTCACAGATAGGTGTCGTTTCATCAACACGTCGGCCAACGGCATTCACAATTCTGGTGCATATATTCATCAGATGTTGATCATCGCGAAAAACAATATCGGAAAGTTGTATTTTACCTTTTTTTTCAATGTAGATTTGCTTTGGACCATTCACCATGATCTCGGTAATATCTTCATTTTCAAGGAGAGGCTCAAGCGGTCCAAGGCCCAGCATATCGTTAAGGAGCATGTTGACGAGCTCTCTTTGCTCCCTTAGATTGAGATTAATTTTCTCCTGTGCCATGAGCTCATTAACGGCCTCACTGACCTGATCAGCCAGATCCGTGCGATCCATCTCGTTTGCTGCAGCGGCGTCGATATATTCCAGTAGTAAAGGTTGAAGACGATCTTTTGCATCAATGATGCTTTCTTTACTGGCGAGGTTTGTTTTCTCTTCTTTATCTTTTTTGGATATTTTTTGAGAAATTACGGTTTCGGCTTCTTCGTTTTCGTCTTCTTCCAAAGCTGATTTATTTTCCGAAAGAAGTTCATTTAGGAGGACCGTTGTCAGGTCCCTCTTTTCCAGTTCGTTAATCTGAAAGTTTTTTTCGCTTATTACTTCTGAAACCAGAGTATCGATAATCTCTACGGCGTCGCTTCGCGAAATTTCCTTAGCCTGAGTGGGGGTAATTTTTTCCCCTAACAATGGCTCAATCATTTCATATGCCTGATCAACCACATTGGCATCAGAAGACATAAAGCGGGCTTCGGTCGTGTTATCCAATACGCGTCGTGTTTGCGTAGCCCCTTTGTGCTCAGGTACAATTGTACTCTGAGGTGGAGTGGATTTAGGTGCAGATTTACGTCCAAATGCAGGTTTCATATGACTTACTAATCGTTATATATTTGTTAAATTTACTTCTTTTTCACCAGACCAATTTTTTCCAATAAGCTGCCTTTTCCATCTTCAACATTGCTTCCGGCAAAGCTGTCACAGACAGCGTGAATCTGTTTTGATATTTTGCTGTGTTTGGCGGACTGCGCCAAAATTTTTCCGCTTTTTGCGACTTGAATCATAAGTTTATGATCAAGTGGAATTTCCCAATCGACCTTTTGTTCGATTGTTGCTTCAAAATCTTTCTTATTAACTTCAACCAAACCAGCACCACTGGATTTGTTCACAAGGATCTTAACCTTTACCTGTGGGGCCACAGCTTTACAGAATGAGATAAATCTCACCACATCACGTGTGGCAGAAAGACTGTAGTCCGAAACAAGGATTACTTCATCCGTTTCGCTTATCAGCATTGGGTAGTCCGCAACAATTGTTCTGGGAAGGTCCAATATCACGTATTTGAAATTATTTCTCATTTCTATAAGCAAGTGATTTAGAGCCGCCGGATCTGTGTAGGAAGGATCGTTAAGTGGCGCTTCTGAACCCAGAATAGAAAGATTTTCACTTTCCTTGATCATAGCACGTTCAATAAATAGTCCGTCGACACGACTAGGGTTTTCAAGAGCATCCGTTAAGCCGCGTCCAGGTTCAAGATCAAATGTAAGAGCGTCTGTTCCAAAATGCATATCAAGGTCAACAAGCGCCGTTTTCTGGTTTTTTTCGTTGGCAAGTATCCAGGCAGTATTTGTGGCGAGTGTGCTTGCGCCAACACCACCTCTTACGCCGATGAAAGAAATTATTTTCTCCTTATCAGTGTTTTCTTCTTCGACGATATTTTCTGCCGGCGTCCGTAGTGTCATCTCAGCCGCCATAAAGGCGTCTTTTAATTGCTCTGTTGACACGGGTTTCACCAGATAATCCTGAACACCGCATG
>JAUIDN010000024.1 GCA_030428615.1 Alphaproteobacteria bacterium
ATGCTGTTGATGCTGTTGATGCTGTTGATGCTGTTGATGCTGTTGATGCTGTTGATGCTGTTGATGCTGTTGATGCTGTTGATGCTGTTGATGCTGTTGTCAATACTCCAGAAGAAGAACCTTCTGTAAAGGAAAATGTCGAATTGGAGCCTGCGATAGAGCCGGAAGTTAAAAGCTCTCCTGAGACCGCCGCCATACCAGATGCTGATATAAGTGCTACGGTGCCGAAAGATAACGTGGCGAAGGAAGCAAAGGCAGAAACGACGGAAAAGAAAAAAGAAACAAAAAAGGTTGAAGCTGCCAATTTGGATAGTGGTGATTTTGAGGAAACCTCTCAGGAAGATATTGACAGTTTATTTGCCTAAACCGATGGTGGTTATAACACTCTAAAGTTAAAGCTTACTTGTAATATCGCTACTTAGAACCGGTTCACCAAACAAATAGCCCTGGCCTCTATCAATACCGCAATCAAGGATTTCCACCAGCGTCGGATCACTTTCTATTTTCTCGACAATAATTACCATATCGTACCTGCCATAGGCCTCTTTAATATCATTGCGATCGATGTCGATATTTTCGTCAAGCAAGATATCCGGTGTTAACTTCACGTAACGGAAATACCGCGCTGCTAAATCTGATAAATCGTGGTTGAGGGTTTGGACGTTATCCATTGAAAAGCGAAACCCTCTTTTGCCCAGGGTAGATAATGAATCCCAGATATTATTGGGCTGGCGCAAAACATCCTGCTGCGTAAATTCGAATACCAACCGATCCGCCAGTTCCTGATTATCAAGCATGAAATCGATAAATTGTGGAAAAAAGTCTCTATCATTGAGGGAAACCGACGAAATATTGCAGAAAAACCTCATATTTGGCCTTCGCGTTCCCAGCCTTCTAATCACCTGAATGCAGCGAAACAGAAGCAGATTGTCCAGTGTGCTCACAAGTCCTGAATCTTCGGCAAGTTTTATATATTGTGATGGAAATATAACGTCACCCTTGTCATCACGCACTCTCGAATATGCCTCATAATGCACTACTTTGCGGGCAGGAAGTGAAACAATAGGCTGTAAATAGAGGTCGATCCGGTTATCTTCAAGCGCATAATGCATTATATTGAGAATTTCATCGGCTTCACGGTCACTCCCGTGCGCAATCTCCTGCGATGGTTCTTCACTATAACCGCCGAGCTTACCGGATAGCGATTGCCCGGATTTTTCCACAACTTGACTAAGCAATGTTTGCAACAACCTCATTTCGTTTACAATTTCTTTATTGTGGCCATGCTCATTAGACTTAACCTGTTCCCGGAGCTTTATGGTCTCTTCCCTGTTTTGCTCCAGTTGGTCCTGACAAACCTGATAATCCTGATGTAGCGCCATAAGCCGCTCTGTTGCATCTTCCCTATTCGATCTAATGAGTAGAATGACGTGAATATTAAGCCCAAGAAGAAAAACGCCCGCTCCAACGATCCATGCCATGCGACCGCTTAATTCTGGAAATATGTCCGGCGCAAATAGTGAAGCGAATATCGAAATGATAATATTGCCAACCAAAAGCAGAATGTGAACGAGTGCACTCATATTTTGTTCCGAATAGAGTTTAGATATAAAATCTAATTATTGTTTAATTCAATAGAGTTACGATAGAGCAAATCCTTCGCTCAATCAAGATTTGTGATTTATGACCAGAGAGAAAAGTGAAGCCAAGACGCGGGCGCTCAAAAGCGCCCGTTACCCGATCTTAATTTAGCCTTCCAATTTAAATTCGATCAATGACAGTACATTTGAAACTGCCTGTGGCTGACCGTCCACGATACGCGGTTTAAATTTAAACTTTTGAACTGCTTTAACAGCATTTCTTTCGAAACCCCGGTTCGATGAATTTATAACGACAACGTCATCCGTACTACCAGATTCCGTGACGGTATATTGAACGCGAACAAAACCTTCTATTCCTCTTGCTGCCATATCACTCGGATACTGAGGCGCCGGGCGGACGACAACCGTAAAATCTCCTTCTCTTTCGAAAAGACGGTTAATTTTCGCCGGTAGCACGATAACCTTGGGAGTAAATGTAACCGGTGTCGATGTTGGATCGCCACCATCTCTTGGTTCTGATTTGATTATTTGCGTTTCAGGTGGCACTTCTACATCCGGTTTTAGCGGAGCCTCAATTTTTTTGGTAATTTCTTCTACGTCGCGTATGACACCTAAAGTTGGCATTATCCTTAATCCCGTATCTTTTAGCACTAATTCACCGTTCGCAATAAGTAACTGCATCCCGTAAAACAGTGAGAATGTTATCAATCCGGCCAAATTAAAGGATATAAAATATCTTGAGATCATGGTTAGTCTCCTATTCATTCTAGTGTTAAATTTTACTTAGAATAATCGGATCAAATCTACGCGCCACGGGTCCAACAGAATTGTTGAATTGAAGCACGATTGATCCTTTGGGACGTCCCACTAAGGCGTCTGCTTTTTTGAAAGCATTAATGTTATGTTATATCATTTTTATTAAAATGTCAAAATGTATATAGAAAAAAGACAGGGTGGAAAAAATCCACCCTGTCTTAAATTTAATATAATAGATCAAATGCTATGAAAGATATTCTTTAATGTCATTAATCCTCTTTTCTTCAGCATCAACATACCTGAGGAAGTTACGGGCAACAGATGAAGACCTTTCGTCTTTTGCCGCTTCACGGAACGATGACCTCGCATTGTCAAACTGCTCAAGTGCTAGATATGCTTGCCCCTGGAGAATATTTGACTGATCCGGTCTGCTTAAGCCACCTTTATCTAATGCTTTACCAATTGCATCTGCGGCTTCCTGATATTTATCCAAATTAAGATAAACATTGGCCAAACGCATATAGTTATTACCATCATCAGAAAGTTCGGCTGCCCGAGAAAGTGGCTCAACAGCCTCTTCCATATCCTTCCCGTTGATGTAGGCAGTGGACAACAATTCCAGATTTCGCCGATTACTCTCCGACAAACCTTCATCAAACGACTTGGCCAAAGTTTTCGACGCTTGATATGGACTGTCATGGTAAAGATAAAGCTGAGCCATTTGCTCATATTCACGCCCTTTATCAAACAATTCCTGCCGTTTCACAGCTTCAAAGGCTGAAAGCTGTTTTTTCTCCAGAACAGCAACCTCTGCTTCGCTCAAACCGTCTTCCGCAGCCACCTGCGCATATATATTTGAAAGTTGCGTCCAGTAATCTTTTTTGGGCCACCGAGCAGCAAGGAGTTCCGCATACTCAAGAACTTTATCCATTTCATCCAAATTATTATGGATACCCCGTAAAACCTGATACCAGTTTTCCTTATCCTCTTTGCCTTCTTCTTTCGATTTTCTAACGGCCCAATTAAGAAATTCAATCGCCAAACGATAATTTTTCTCTACGTCCATTTCTTCCTGGGCTAGAGAATAATGTAAAGTAGCAAAAAATTCTATTTGACTGATGCTTGGCGTCGGCTGGTACTGAAACCAATCATACATGATTTGAACAGCCGCCTGATAATTTTCTTCTGAAAATTCGATCTGCCCGACAACATAAGTTATCTGATCTCTCAGCGTGTAGGAGATACCATCCATCGCCAAAAGCTTCTTGTAATTGTCAAGTGCCTCTGGAAGATTATCCGTTGCCTGAGCAATGGCCGCCATCATTTGATAATAAGCAGCTTGTTCAGTTGAATTCCATCTATCCACACGCTGATCGATCAGCTCTTCTCTCGCTTCAGCGTATCGAGGAGGTTCAGCGCTCATATACTCTTGCGCCTTACCTAGCACTTTCGCGGGCCTTTCTGTCATTCCTGTTGTCGACCGAAGTTTCGGGCGGGCGGCTCTCGCCGCAGCTCTTTGCTCCGCGGCCTGTGCTGATGAGAGGCCAAGCTCCTGAGCAACAGCGACCTGCCCCGAAATATGTGCTATTTCGGGAACAGTTGCTACGGCAACCATTAGCCCAGATATCGCTGTTGCTACTAAAAGAGTTTTTGTAATTTTCTTAAAATCTTGCATTTTTGCCAAACCCTTTCCTAGTTACCTTCAAGCGTGAATTCAATACGAACACGGACACCTGTCACAGGTATCGGCTCACCATCAACAACGCGTGGTTTGTACTTATATTTTTCCCCCGCCTTCACAGCACTCCTTTCGAACATTTTATGGCTTGATTCAACCACAAATACATTTTCGGTTGTACCTTCCGCGGTTACTGTGAATTCAAGCAAAACCCATCCTTCGATACCATTTTCAGCAGCGCGGGCAGGATATTGCGGCGGCACGCGAACAATCGGCAGGTACTCACCGTCTGTCGCCGAGAATCCCGCAGTACCCGTAGCGATAGGCGCAGCTTCCATTGCCGTTGTGCCAATTTCGACACCGCCTGATACGTTGTCAACCGAGGTGGACATATCAATAGATACGTCAGGCGCGGCCTCAACTTCTGTCGGCGCCTCCGGCTTGCGTTCCACTTCACGTGTTTCCTGTATTTCACGAACCTGAGCCATCTCAACGCGAATTCGGTCTCCGCTATCGTCCAACTCAAATTCACCTGTGGCAATAAGCCACTGCATTCCGAAAAACAGTCCGAACGTGATAAGCGCTGCAAAACCGAATGAAATAGCATAACGTGCAATCATAGCAATACTCCCTGTTTATTAACCCGGATCAGTCGCAAGAACGTGATCAGTGAAACCAGCATTATTGAGCGAGTCCATAATTTCAGCAACAATACCTGTTGTGCTGTCTTCGTCCGCCTGAATTACGATTGTACCCTCTGGGTTCTCGGCTTTCAAGCGCTCAACATTCGCGCGAACAGCACGGACGTCAATACGACGTTTTTCCATCCAAACTTCATCATCCGCTGTGACAGCGATCATTATGTTTGCTTTCTCCTGCTGATCGCCAGAAGATCCTTGAGGTCTATTTACTTCAATACCGGCTTCCTTAAGGAAAGAGGCGGTAACGATGAAGAAGATCAACATGATGAATACGATGTCAAGCATCGGTGTCATATCAATTGCTGCTTCATCCTGATTTTTTGATGAGTGTTTACGCATTTTTTCTCTCTTAATGATCCATTGTTAAGTGATCTTCGACCAACTCGGATTCCTTGTTGATACGACCTTCAATATAGGAAGAAGCGAACACGCCGGAAAGCGCCCCCACCATCCCCGCCATTGTCGGGATTGTCGCCTTTGAAATACCGGCTGACATCGCCTTCACATTCGCCGATCCAAGAACGGCGAGTACATCAAAAACTTCAATCATACCCCAAACGGTACCAAGAAGCCCCATTAGCGGCACAACCGCCACCAATGTTTTGATATGTGAAAGTGATCCACGAAGATCCATATTAATCTGACTAATCATGGCCTCACGAATTTTATGAGCGTACCAGGAGGTGCGCTCGCTGCGCGCCTCCCAAGCACTCATAACTTCGTTCACTTGACGGTTATGGGCAGTTTTAAAATAAATCATACGCTCCAGAACCATAGCCCATAATATCAAGATGGTAAAAAAGATCACGAGCAGAACAGGTCCTCCCTTTTCCATGAAATCGCGAACTAATTCAAATGCATCCATTAGGGCTAACATGATTATGCTCCTTTATGCTGTTCAGCGTGAACCGCAATGATGCCGGCACTTTGTTCTTCGATTGTATGCACAACCCGTTGGCTCATTCCATTCACAATTGAATGAAGGAACAACGTCGGTAGTGCAACAACAATACCGAGAACAGTCGTCACCAAGGCTTGCGAAATACCACCAGCCATAAGTTTCGGATCACCCGTACCAAAGAGCGTCATTGATTGGAAGGTATTGATCATACCAGTCACCGTACCAAGCAGCCCCATAAGAGGTGCGATAGCGGCAATCAATTTGATCAGCGTGAGAAACCGTTCCAGAGCCGGCATTTCCTTGAGAATTGCTTCATCTATCTTGAGTTCAAGGGTCTCCACATCCGCA
This sequence comes from Alphaproteobacteria bacterium, assembly GCA_030428615.1. Classification (GTDB taxonomy): domain Bacteria; phylum Pseudomonadota; class Alphaproteobacteria; order Sphingomonadales; family Emcibacteraceae; genus Pseudemcibacter. The sequence continues at coordinate 5,986 of JAUIDN010000024.1, forward strand.
TTTCTGTTATCGTCATATACAGCAAGAACACGGCCAAGCGGATTGTTTTCGCTCACCACATCCGATTTGATCTGCGCCTTAACTTTGCCGTTTACAACGGTGAGGTAGACAGCACGCTCAAGAACAAAAAGCATACCGATTGCACCAACCACAAGGATAAGATAACCAATCGTACCACCCTGCGCCACACGTTCCTGCAAACTAGGTTGCTGAATGAGAAGCGCCAGGATTGAACCGCGGGACGGGTCAATTCCAAACGGCGCCATTGTGCCTTGGGTAGCATTTTGCAATGCGCTTGTCGATTCAACAAAGCGGGCTTCCGGTTGACGATCAAGTTCAGCTACCAAACCTTCTTCATATTTCAGATATTTACCATCGGAAACAATATTAAACACACCAACACGTGTTACCGGTTTAACTTCTTCAGACCCATCCGGCAATTTAACCGCACGATTGTAGGTCACAACACGGCCCTGTTCGGTCATTTCGCGCTGTACTTCGAACCAGAGACGTTCAATTTCCTCAATACTTGGCAACTGAGTACCGGATGAAGTTTTCTGAATTAGTGTCGTAATAAATTCATCACGTCCTTCGAATTGTGTTGAAGTCAATGATTGCTCTAGAGAAGATCTCGTATCACCGGAAACCAATTGAAGAACACCAAGCACCTCTTTAAGAGCACCAAGCTCGTTGGTAAATTCCTGCTGCAATTCGGCTAACCGATCATCGTTTGTTGCAAATTGTGCCTCAAGTGTGTCAGAACGGCGTTCTTCCGCACGTTGCTCCGCTTGTGCTTCAGCAAGCAATGCTGCCTGACGGTCCTGAGCATTCCTGAACTCTGCTTCGCGCTGGCGATACTCTTCTGTTTCATTCACTTTACCCTGACGAACAATTTCCAGTAGCTCGTCCAGATTAGCTGCTGCTTGCTGTGCATTTGCAACAGAAGCAATACCACTGAAAGCAACAGCGATAACAATAGTTATTAAATTCTTCATTGTGCTACCTCCGGTGCAATAATTGGCAAGATCAGCAGTTTATCAGCCGCTTCCTGTGCATTTGCAATTCTGATCGCAGAATTGATTTGATTACGATATGTCCCTGCATCAACAATTTCAAACTCTTTTGTTTCTTTATTGTATGCCCCCGATATCTCGCCGTCTGTTGTTTGATAAAGGAGCGCCACACGACCGACCATTAGCATGTCTACGGTACGCTCATTGTCCTCAACGACCATATTCTGCTTGTAGCCCTGAAATACACGACCATAGTCACTTTCAATCTGATATAATTCGAAGACACTCCGAAATCTTTCAGATGAATCCACATCAGGATCAGTCATCAGATCTTTAACCCGCTCTAGGCCAGCCAAACGTTCTTCCAACTGGAATGGGATATCATTTCTGATAAACTGTTCCAAACCATCAACCATTCTGGTTAATAGCGGCTCTACCTGACGTTTGATATCAGTCACGTTTTTAATATTTTCGGTTAGTTCTTCCATCGCCTGCATTTGACGTTCAATGGATCGATCCATTTGAGCGTTATAAACTTTAAGACCATCAACCGTTTTGAGAACATTTTTATATTCGGTGATGATCTTGTCTGTTTCATCAACAATCGCGTCTACACGCGCCTGTGATTCCTGTGCGATTTGATTAGCAGATATCCCTTCGTCAAGAACATCGCTTAATGTAGTTTGCCCCATCGCGGCAGTTCCCAGACTTAGGGCTCCTGCGGCAACAACGGCGGAAAGAACAACAGTTCTTACTCGATGCTTAATCATGCGTCTTCCTACAGCTTTTTTTGAGTTGTTATGGTTGAGCCACTTATTGCGGCATTAAATACATAAAGTGAGTGAGCAGATAATTGACCTAAAACAAACAGACGAGTTTCCCCTGTTACTTCTCCATCGATTTCTCTTATCCCCATCTCTACTCAATCCCTTCAGCAATTATACTTTAAATCCTAATGGTTTTATCATCATAATATCAATTACAGTTCAAAACCAGAGATAATAATGACCATACCGCTTATGTTATAATTATCCGGCGATGGTAAATCCAGTCACAGCTCCTCCCAGAGCAGATATCTCGGACTGAGCAAACACTATCTCAAAACCCATTCCAATTTCAAGGCTTCCTTTGCAAGTAACAAAAAAAAAACATATTTTGTGAAAAAACAGAAGCGCGAATAACAATAAAATGACTTAACAATAATACAAAAAAAATCATTAGTTATATGGATTTACCCTTATTATTGGAAACAGAACTCACATCAATTTTGCTAAACTATTGTCATCTAAGTATCACAAAAAAATGACGAAAATGTGATCAAAGATCACCGCAAGACTGGTTATTCAATTCGATTTCTTAAAATTTAGTTAAAAAAGAGATTCGCCCCATTATAAAAACAGGCCTTTATCTCAAAGGACGAAAAGGAAAATATTTGGTGTCTCTTGTAATCACAACTTCATACCATAAAATAATGATACGAAGTTGTGATTTAAAGATAGACTAGAAGATTAAGAATGGGTTCTTACCAAATTTACTGCCTGAAGAACTTCGTCCCATTTATTTTCGATGCAAGTTTTCCTTGCTGCTGTAATACCAAAGCGCTTTATCAGTTGATGTGCCAATTCGCGCTTATACTCAAAGTCCCCTTTCACTGGATACTCACTAACTTTACTTTCTCCGGTCACCATAATTTGACTCCTTAACTACACATTTCACTCACACATAAATTTGCATTTACTGCCCAACAATTTTGCAATCTATATATAAAGTATGAAAACCGCGTAAATTAATGTTTACAATTTTAATTAAATAACAAAAAAAATGTGACCCCGCAAAGTCGACCCGTCTTTCATAAAACTCACTAAATTATTTATGCCATGTAGAGTTATTTGATTTAGGTCAATGAATCAAATTACCATACCCCTTAGTCAATATATTATTCCATTTAGTATGGATTTTTGTATTATTCTAATTAGTATGGATTTTTGCGGGCGGTTATTACCCGCACATTGAATAACCTACTGAAAACTGAGAACGGGTATTAACATGGCCTATCAAAACAATCCCCCAGTCGTAAACAGACTTGCACAATCTCTTACGACCGCTTGCCTCGCTGTAGGCATTATTCTTGCCGTCATTATCGCTGGTAAAACATCATCTGGTGCAATGCAGTTCCATGCATTCATTATCATCGCTTCTTTCCTCGTTGGTATCATAGCCATATTTAATCTTGGCGCTCGTATCAATGAAGACGGACTTGAAGCGTCCCCGTCAGGAGTATTCTATAATAATACCATTGTTAAGTATGGTGTTATTGCTTCAGCCTTTTGGGGAATAGCCGGGTTCCTGGTTGGCGATGTTCTCGCTTGGCAACTTGCCTTTCCGGTTTTAAATTTTGATTTGCCATGGACCAATTTCGGGCGGCTTCGCCCGCTTCACACATCTGCCGTTATTTTTGCTTTCGGTGGAAATGTCCTCATTGCCACCTCTTTTTATGTGGTTCAAAGGACCTGCAAGGCAAGGCTGGCAGGGGAAATTGCCCCTTGGTTTGTTTTTTGGGGATATCAGTTATTTATTGTCCTTGCGGCAACAGGTTATTTGTTGGGGATAACACAATCAAAAGAATATGCTGAACCGGAATGGTATGTTGATTTATGGCTTACCATTGTTTGGGTTGTTTACTTGCTTGTTTTCCTTGGTACATTATGGCGACGCAAAGAGCCGCATATTTATGTGGCCAACTGGTTTTACCTTGCTTTTATCGTCACAGTAGCAATGCTACACTTGGTAAACAATGCCTCCGTTCCGGTTTCATTTGTCAATCCGAAAAGCTACAGTGCCTTTTCTGGTGTACAGGATGCTTTGACGCAGTGGTGGTATGGCCACAATGCGGTAGGTTTTTTCCTCACTGCGGGTTTCTTGGGAATAATGTATTATTTCGTACCCAAACGTGCGGAACGCCCGATATATTCATACCGGTTATCAATTGTTCATTTCTGGTCACTGATTTTTCTTTATATCTGGGCAGGCCCTCACCATCTTCATTATACCGCCCTACCCGATTGGGCACAGACACTCGGCATGACTTTTTCTGTTATGCTTTGGATGCCATCCTGGGGTGGGATGATCAACGGGCTAATGACACTTTCCGGCGCATGGGACAAGTTGCGTACTGATCCGGTTCTGAAGATGTTGGTGGTGTCAGTTGCATTTTACGGAATGAGCACATTTGAAGGCCCTCTCATGTCAATCAAGGCTGTCAACGGCCTTAGCCATTATACGGACTGGACCATCGGCCATGTACATTCCGGTGCACTTGGTTGGGTGGCATTTGTAAGTTTTGGTGCCTTGTATTGCCTGACCCCCTGGCTATGGAACCGTAAAGGGCTTTATTCGCTAAAACTTGTCAATATACACTTCTGGGTCTCCACCGTAGGTATTCTTCTTTATATCTGTGCTATGTGGGTATCCGGTATAATGCAGGGATTGATGTGGCGTGCATATACTGACCTTGGCTTCCTTGAATATTCTTTTGTGGAAACCGTCGCCGCCATGCAGCCTTACTTCATCATCCGCGCCATTGGTGGCTTGCTATTTATCATCGGTAGCCTTGTCATGGTTTATAATCTTTGGAGAACCATTCGGGGTGACATCGCCGACGAAGCAACACCGGAAAATATTGATCGGGCTATCGCGGCCCAGGCGTTAGGGGAATAGGAGTAATATTATGAGACTATTAGATAAACACGCTATTTTTGAAAAAAATTCTATTATTCTGGTGATCGGCATTCTGGTTACCGTTTCAATCGGCGGTCTGATTGAAATCGCACCTCTCTTTTATCTGGAGAACACGATTGAAAAAGTGGAAGGTATGCGCCCCTACACACCATTGGAACTCGCTGGTAGGAATATTTATGTACGTGAAGGCTGCTATGTTTGTCATTCACAGATGATCCGTGCCACACGCGACGAGGTGGAGCGCTATGGTCATTATTCGCTTGCCGCAGAAAGTATGTATGATCATCCATTCCAATGGGGTTCCAAACGGAACGGTCCCGATCTGGCGCGCGTTGGAAACAAATATTCAGATGAATGGCACAGGGCACACCTCACAAAGCCAAGTTCAGTTGTTCCGGAAACAATCATGCCGGGATACCCGTTCCTCGCTGAAAACAAGCTTGATTTCTCACAAATTAGCGGTGACATACGTGCCAATCAAATAGTTGGAGTGCCTTACACCGAAGAGCAAATAATAAATGCGTCCGCAGATTTAAGAGCGCAACTTGACGAATTTTCGGATGATTATGACGCATTCATCGAACGTTACCCTTCCGCACAAGCAAGGGATTTTGATGGAAATCCGTCAGAAATAACCGAAATGGATGCGTTGATCGCCTATTTGCAAATGTTGGGAACTCTGGTTGATTTTTCACTTTATGACGAACAAGAGAACAACAGGTAGGAGAGCGCAATGACTTATCAAGAGATATCAAGTTTTTCCCAAAGCTGGGGATTGGTTTTTCTGGTTATCATGTTTGTCGCCGCGCTCGCATATGCGCTGTGGCCCACAAATAAGGATAAATTCAATAACGCTGCAAAAAGCATGCTGGATGAGGATTAGTTATGTCTGAAGAAAACAAAAAAATAGATGAATTTAGTGGCGTTGAGACTACTGGGCATGAATGGGATGATATTAAAGAACTCAATAATCCTATGCCACGATGGTGGGTCTGGACGTTTATTGTTACCTGTATCTGGGGTTTCGCATACATGTTCCTTTACCCTTCATGGCCACTGATTAATGATTATTACAAAGGATATCTGGGTGAAACAAATCGCGACAGAGTCCACGCCGAACTTTCAATGGTTGCTCAAGAACGAGGTCAGTTTTCCGAGCGTATTAAGTCAATGGATCTGGAGGATATAGACACTGATCGTGAGCTACATGTATATGCACTCGAAGGGGGAAGAGCAGCGTTTGGTGATAACTGTGCGCCGTGCCACGGGACAGGCGCGCAAGGTTTTGTTGGATATCCAAACCTTAATGATGATGACTGGATCTGGGGTGGTAGCCTGGAAGATATCCATTACACCATAAGTTATGGTATTCGCGGCGTCCACGACGATACCCGGCTCAATGACATGCCTGCATATCTTAGGGATGAGCTTCTTACGCGTGATGAGATTGAAAGTGTTGCAACCTACGTTCAAAGTCTTTCAGACAAAAGTGTAACAGCAAGTTCGGAAGGACAAAACCTGTTCATGGATAATTGTGCTCTGTGCCACGGCGAGGACGGAAAAGGCCTTCGCGAATTCGGGGCGCCCAATTTAACAGATGCAATTACACTTTACGTCACTGACCGCGACAGCATTGTTGATATCATTTCCTATAGCCGTAGCGGTGTCATGCCCACTTGGAACGGAAGACTTGATGAAGCAACAATAAAAAGCCTGGCAATTTATGTCCACTCTTTAGGTGGGGGTGAATAGCACGGGGGAAGTTAGATTAACAATGATGAGAATGACGAGCCCGAATTTGGGAGGATATCCGGTTCGCATTTTCATCTTTTAAACAGGGTATAAAAAAATGGCAGATATTAAAAATAGTGCCTCTACTCCCAGTTCTGATGACCACCATCAGAAAATAGAGCGCGCAAATGTGGAAGCCGTCAATAAGGCTGGCGAACGGTCCCTATACGCGCCGCGCAAAAAAATCCATCCCCAGCGCGCCAAAGGTAAATTCAGAACCATCAAATGGTTTATGATGCTGTTTACATTGGGTATCTATTATATAACACCGTGGATACGGTGGGACCGCGGTGAAGGCATGCCGGATCAGGCCGTTCTGATTGATATTACGGGTAGGCGCTTTTACTTCTTCTTCATCGAAATCTGGCCGCAGGAAGTATATTATGTAACCGGTCTGATGATAATGGGCGGTATTGCACTATTTCTGGTAACTTCGACGGCCGGGCGAATGTGGTGTGGGTATTCGTGCCCGCAAACAATCTGGACAGATTTGTTTCTGGCTGTTGAACGCTTCTTTGAAGGTGAGCGAAACGCTCGGATTAAACTTGATAAAGCCCCTTGGACCTTCGATAAAATTTATAAACGCGTCTTAAAGCATATAGTATGGATTTGGATTGCGCTTCTTACTGGTGGTGCTTGGGTTTTTTATTTCTCAGATGCGCCAACCCTATACCAGCAAATTTTGACAAATTCAGCTTCCTTTGATGCTTATTTCTGGATCGGGCTTCTGGCCGCATTCACCTATCTTCTGGGTGGCATTGCCCGCGAACAGGTGTGTACTTATATGTGTCCATGGCCAAGAATCCAGGCTGTCATGATGGATGAGGAAACCTTAGCCGTGATGTACCGCTACGATCGGGGTGAACCTCGTGGCCCCCACAAAAAAAATGAAAGTTGGGAGGGGCGTGGTGACTGCGTACAATGCCGCCAATGTGTAGTCGTATGTCCTATGGGGATAGATATTCGAGACGGAATGCAACTGGAATGTATTCAATGCTCGCTCTGCATTGATGCCTGCAATAACATAATGGAAAAAGTTGGTCGACCGCAGGGGTTGATTGCGTATGACAGTCTCAAAAATTTCGAGCGCCGCAAAAAAGGTGAGGAAAACAAATTCCGCATAATAAGACCCAGAACACTTTTCTATAGTTTTTTGCTGGCAGTCGTTGGAACCATTATGCTCTATTCACTGCTCAACAGATCCGAACTGGATGTCAATATACTCCGAGACCGAAATCCGCTTTTTGTTCAGTTATCCTCAGGAGATATTCGCAATGGGTATACTTTGAAAATTATGAACAAATCAGAGGTGGAACAGAAATACTCTATCGAAATTGAAGGTATTGAAAACTACTCGATACGTGCAGAAGGTATAGAAGAGCATACCGTTGACGGCGCACCAATCGCACTCGTAACCCGCGATAAGCTGCGGTCCTTGAGGGTGTTCGTTACAATACCTGAAGAAAATCTTGAATCTGATAGCGTGGATATAACTTTTGCTGTCAGCGCAATTGACGGCGATGAAAAAGATGTTCAAACGACTTCATTTAAAGGGCCAGATAAATGACGACACAGCAAAAACCCTATACCGGCAAGCGAATACTGATGTGGTTCATTGGTTTTTTTCTTGTCGTATTTTGTGCCAATGGAATAATGACCTATTTCGCCCTGAACACGTGGACCGGCCTCGAAACCGAAAATGCCTACGTAAAGGGTCTTAATTACAATGATGAATTTCAAAACGCCAAGTCACAAAAGGCCTCCGGTTGGGAAATCGCTATTTCCCGAAAACCGGAATCTGTTGATGATCGATTTGAAGTTAGCATTACTAAACCGGAAGGAAGCCTACCGCCAAAGGAAGTCAGCGCACATTTCATAAGAGCTGTAGTAGAAGGGTATGATCAAGAAATTATGCTCTCTCAAATCAGTGAAGGCGTTTACGGCGCACCATTAAAATTACCACTCTCTGGGCAATGGGATGTTTTAATTGTTGTTAAATCTCAAAATAACCTTATTTTTAAGCTAAAAGATTGGTTTCTGGTAAAATAAAGGTGTTCTATGCATCAAGTATCGCAGGAAGTGTCGAGGATAGAGCATTTCGTTGTTGAAGGTCTTCATTGCCCAAAATGCATTCGCGAAATCGAAGGCACTTTAGATGAAAATGCCAACATTAAAAACGCACGTGTTAATTTGAGTACTCAACGGCTTGCTGTTGAGTGGGCTGGCGGCGCGGACAGCTCACTAGAACGCACCGAAGAAGTCATCAGCGCATTGGACAAGATCGGTTTCAAAGCATTTCCGTTCAATACTGCTGATATCACTTCCGAAGGCGATAAAGCAGGCAAATCTCTTCTTTATGCGATGGGGGTCGCTGGCTTTGCTTCCGCTAATATTATGTTATTGTCCGTTTCTGTATGGGGCGGCGGTGATATGAATGAGAGCACCAGAAGCCTTATGCATTGGGTCTCTGCGCTCATCGCCCTACCTGCAGCAGCGTTTGCGGGCAGGCCCTTCTTCAGCTCAGCGTGGAGCGCCTTAAAAGCAAAACGCTTAAATATGGATGTACCAATATCTCTTGCTGTCATTCTGACATGTGGAATGAGTCTGTTTGAAACTTACCTTCAAAGTGACCATACTTATTACGATGCCGTTGTAATGTTGTTGTTCTTCCTTCTCATTGGGAGATACCTTGACCAGAAAATGAGAAATCAGGCTAGAAGTGTAGCTCATAACCTTATGAGCTATAAAGTTTCCAAAGCCAGTCTGCTGAAAGAAGACGGTTCGACGGAAGATGTTGCCGTGGAAATGCTGGTTCCCGGACAGATTATCCAAGTCATAGCCGGCGGCAGGATACCTGCTGATGGCAAAGTCATAAGCGGTGTTTCAGACATTGATACAAGCCTCGTAACCGGGGAAACACTACCCGTTAAAGCCGAAAAGGGCACAGAAGTATTTGCGGGCACCATAAATATCAATGGAATATTAAATGTCGAAATCACCGCAACTTCTGGCAATACGTTGCTTGATGAGATTATCGAATTGATGGAAACCGCTGAACAAGGACGCGCCAAATATGTCCGCCTTGCTGATAAAGCCGCAAGTATTTACGCGCCCGCGGTGCACATCCTGGCATTGGGAACGTTCCTCGGATGGTTTTTTCTTTCCGATATTGGTTGGGAATTATCCCTTATAAACGCCATCGCAGTTTTAATTATCACATGTCCCTGCGCGCTCGGCCTAGCGGTTCCGGTTGTCCAGGTTGTGGCCTCAAGCCGTCTGTTTAAATCCGGCGTTTTGGTCAAAGCAGCTGATGGCCTTGAAAGGCTCGCGGAGATTGACACCGTTATTTTCGATAAAACAGGAACCCTTACCCTGGGTCAGCCGGAGCTTGCCAATGCAGATGACCCGACCGTAACCCCGTTTAACCTTGAACTGGCGGCAAGCATCGCCAAAACATCAAGTCACCCACTGTGCCGCGCACTTATCGTTGCCTGCCACGAAAGAAATATACCAACAATCGCAACCCGCAGTGAGATTTATGAAGAACCCGGAATGGGCCTCAAAGCCACCATAAATAACCTTGAAGTGCGCCTTGGCAGTCGTGAATGGTGCGGAATTCATGCAAGTTATTTGCCCAACAACCGCTATAGCGAATTATGGCTAAGCGTCGAAGGCGCGCAGCCGGTTTTATTTTGTTTTAAAGATCGCATGAGAAGCGACGCTCACGACGTAGTCGGTTGGTTTATCCGAAGAAAAATGAAAGTTATTCTTTTGTCTGGTGACCGCAAAGATGTCGTTGAAGAAGCGGCAGAGGAATTGGGACTTAGCCGTTACAAGCATTCCTGCAAACCGCAGGATAAGATAGAAATCATCGAAAGGATGAAAGCAAACGGTGATAAAATTCTTATGGTTGGTGATGGCATCAATGATGCCCCGGCGCTTCGCGCGGCACACGTATCAATTTCACCTTCAACAGCCGCAGAGGTAAGCCAAAATGCCGCGGATTTTATTTTCCAATCTCAACGCCTTGAAACAGTTGTCCGCGCGTATCAGATTTCAGTAAGCAGCCGGAAACTGGTTTTCTGGAATTTCGCTCTTGCCGGTATTTATAATGTAATTGCCGTACCGTTCGCGGCAGCCGGTCTGCTTACTCCGCTTGTCGCAGCGATCGCCATGTCACTTTCATCCATCGTCGTGACGAGCAACGCGCTTCGGCTCAATTTTGAGAAACTTTATAAAAGTCACGAAGCATAAAAGGCAGAAACATGGATGGTTTAATATATTTAATACCCGCTGCCCTCTTCCTGGGGTTTTTAGGGCTGCTCGGTTTCATATGGAGCATCCGTGAAGGCCAGTATGACGACCTTGATGGTGCGACATACAGAGCGCTATTTGAAGAAGATGATATGAAAGAAGAAAATGATTTAAAGAAAGATCAGTTGGAAGAAAAAGTTTCCTAACCCCTTTTTCTATATATAAAAACACATCCATAAATAGCCGCCCGGACAATATATCCCATAAGACCAAGAAATCCCCAGAGTAATAATTTCCTGTATGTCAGATATTCACCCGTAACCATTGCATTTTCAGGAAGCGCAAAATAATTTTCTCTTAAGACCAGACACATGATCGCAATCATCGCTGGCAGCACAGCCTTTAGTACGTCCGCGTTAGAAATTTGGTTGCTATCGATATGAGTATAACTGCGCACAATAACCGTAAGAGTAAAAAATATCGCAATCATAATTAAAAACATAAATAGTTCCGGCTTCTATTTTAAATTCGCAACAGACTATACTAAAGATCGCGTATCCTCCACATTCAAATTGATCTTTGAGCGAATTTGTCTAATAATTGCCCTTACCGCAATCTGGAGAAACAATATTTATGTCTCAAGTTAAAATTGGCGTTATCGGTTGCCTTGGCCGGATGGGAAAAGCATTGGCGGCAACCGCTCTGGATCATAATAAAACGTGTCTTGTTGGTGGAACAGAAACGACCGACAATCCGAATATTGGTGCGCTGATAAAACATCCGAGAACAGGCGAAAAAACAGATGTAACAATAACATCGGATGCTGAAGCTTTAATAAAGGCTGCAGATGTAGTGATGGATTTTACCTGCCCCACAGCAACCATCATGCACGCTTCTATTGCCGCAAAGCATAAGACAGCAATTATAATCGGTACGACGGGACTTTCCGATAGTGACGAAGAAAAAATTTCCACTGCCGCAAAAAAAACTGCGGTTGTCTATGCCTCAAACTTTTCCACAGGCGTTAATTTGCTATTTTACCTTACCCGAAAGGCCGCCAGAATATTGGATGATGATTATGATATTGAAATCGTTGAAATGCATCATCGTGATAAGGTTGATGCTCCGTCCGGGACGGCCATCAGCCTTGGAAAAGAAGCCGCCAAGGGGCGCGGCAAAAAACTTGAGGACATCACTGAAAAAACTCGCGATGGGATAACCAGTGCGCGACAAAAAGGGACAATCGGATTTGCGTCGCTTCGCGGGGGTAATGTCGCAGGAGAGCACACGGTCAGTTTCAATGCCGATGACGAACGTATTGAGCTTTCACACAAAGCGGAAAATCGTGAAGTTTTTGCCCGGGGGGCCATCAAAGCGGCCATTTGGGTTCACAATCGGCCAACAGGCCTTTATAATATGGCTGATGTCCTTGAGCTTGGGACAGAATAGACTGGCCATGCTGTATAATTACGCACAAAGAATTTTTGCCTACACAGCCTATAGAGGACAGAAATTTTTTAGAAAAACCCCGGCGCCTCTCATAAATTTTGCCTCCGAAACTATTATGCATGAGCCTGCACAGGAGGGATACTACCCTCCTCCTGTTACCCTTGAGGGACAAATTGGCCGCGTAACCGGAAATTGGTGGGTGCCCTTGGATGAAGTTATAAAAAATACAATTCAGACACATCAATCACATAGTGCCACAATCCTACATAAACTGAATAATATTACGATTGATAATGGCTTTCTATACAAAGGCACAAAAGCCGAATATCTTAGCTCACTTGGCATTCCTGATCCTCTCCAGCCTGTTAAGAAAGAAGAAGGCCTATTATGCAGCACATCAAGTGGTGCCGTCTATTTTGGCGATTGGATGATTGCAGATAACCTACTTGAGGAAATTTCGAAAGAACTTGGTATAAACCCAATTAAAGTAATGCCTCATACAAAGTACTCCCACTTACCGGATATTAATAAAATAATGCACCTCTCCACCAATTATATAAATAAACCAACATATTTTGATAATTTATATGTACCAGATGATTCAGGATACAACACTAATAAGGTGAATAGACTTAAAAATCTTCGAACACTTTTTACTCAGTCATCCTATATCAACAGCGAGAACAAAAAAAATATATATCTTTTACGGAACGTAAAAAATGATGCCCGAGGATTAAGCAACGAACAAGAGCTGACTGACTATCTGGAGACATGTGGGTTTAAGATAATAAACCCTTCTCAAATGAGTGTTGATGAGATCGCTGCTGAAGTAATAGATAGCGACCTCATCATTGGTGTAGAAGGCAGTCAACTGGGTTATGGGTCACTCGGGTTAAAAGAGGGCGGTTTAATGATAGCACTTCAGCCGCCCTACCATTTCCAATCAAGCTGGCGCCCAAGGTGCGAAGCGGTTGATGTCCATTGGGGTTTTCTGGTTGGCTTTCAGAATGAAAAAGGGTTTGAAATACCGCTGGATGACTTGAAAAGATTGCTGGAAAAGGTGTGCTAGACCGCTTTTATCATTGTCAAAAATATTAAAGATACACTTATCTAAGCCGGGTGATAGCTTTTACTTTCGACAAGCGCCTGCTTCAGGGACATCAACAATTCAGCGCGTTTTTCCTGCGTAAGGAACATGCCAAAAAAAGTTCCTTTTCCGTGTGATCTCGCTTCGATCAATTTCTCGCCGACATTTGCCGGGACATTTGGCGGGCATGACATGTTGACACTTACCCAATAGGAATTAAAACTGACATCCTTGCGCCGTCCTTTGTGGTCGATTCTGGTGATCGTCAACGTTTCACCGGCAAGACGAATAATTTCCATCGATTTTCCATGTTCATATTGAATTCTGAATGCGACATAAATCAAAAGCACATCTAGGCCAAAAAAACCAGATACCGGCCATGCCCCCATCCTGTAAAATGCTATACCGATTGCCGCACTCAGTAAAACAATTGTGCCCATCAAAATTCTAAACCCCGTCTTCCCCAGCGATCTTTGCGGGAAAAGTACGGCTTCAAACCAGATTTTTTCGTCTCTCATATCCATGGTGTTACCCTAAACCGAAATAGAAATTTATTGAAGCGTATAATTATTACATCTTCACTTTTTTCCATACGTTCTTTACATTGACTAAAAAGGAAAATGAATGAAAAAAGCAGACATCCACGAGTTTTTCAGAAGGCTTCAGGAAAGGGACCCTGAACCGAAAGGCGAACTGGATTATACAAACCCCTACACCCTTCTTGTTGCAGTTGCGCTATCCGCACAGGCAACCGATGTTGGCGTTAATAAAGCAACCAAAGCCCTTTTCAAAGTTGTCTCGACACCTCAGGAAATGATTGAGCTTGGAGAAGAGAAACTTAAGGAATACATTAAAACAATCGGGCTTTTTAATACCAAGGCAAAAAACATCATCAAAGCGGCTCAAATGCTGATAGATGATTTTGGCGGCGAAGTGCCGGAAAATCGCAACGACCTTGAAAAACTGCCGGGCGTCGGAAGAAAGACGGCCAATGTAGTTTTAAATATTGCATTTGGTCATCCTACAATTGCTGTCGATACGCATCTTTTTCGCGTTTCAAACCGTACTGGTTTGGCGCCAGGGAAAACACCGCTTGCGGTTGAACTGAAACTTGAAAAGAAAATCCCAAAAGAATTTGCAAGGCATGCTCATCATTGGCTCATTTTACATGGAAGGTATATTTGCAAGGCAAGAACCCCAAGCTGCCCTACCTGCCCTGTTGAGGATTTATGCGCGTATAAGCATAAAACTGTGCTTAAAGACTAATTCTGAAGAAAGGTGGAAATGCAAAAGTCGGCGCGTTGCCCTTCAAGACCCATAAGATTTTTTTCTTCACTGGTTTCCACATATTCAACCATCATATCACTGTTATCGTTTTCATAAAAATAAACATGGGCATTGCAAAACTGGTTGTCATACAGCCAGACCTCTGCTTGCTTCTCAATCCGCTTTAAAGAGGGCGCCCCAAGAATACTTTCCACAGTGGATTTTTGAAGTCCCATAATATTTGCCATTTGGAAACGCGGTTCCGCCGGTTTTGGTTTTGCTGCAATTTCCGGTACTGGCGCCGATTCCGGTGCAGGTGGTGGCGTCTCCGCCAGCTTTTCTTCCGGCCCACATGCGGTCAGTAAAAAAATACTTATGAGTATCACTCTTAATTTCATGTTTCCTTAAACCTGCTCAAATGAAACAAATGACAAATCATTGCCGCACCAAGTATCGGCACCGTAAATTGCACTATCGGCACCATGAAAAGCAACGTCATTATCAATCCGGCAATCAAAATAACCCCACGGATTGATTTTCTATGAACTCCCGCCTCTTTTATGCCAAGGTGGCGAACAGCGACCATTTCATAATAACCCCATCCAAGTAAATAACCATTTAACAAATAAAAAATTGCCAGCGGTATAATCGGAATCCAAAATAAAAGTACGTAAAGCGGCAGTACCACAATATTAAGAACGATAACAAACAACAAAAGCCGAAGCGCCAGAAAGGCCAAATGTGCAACTCCTAGCCTTTTACCCGCTTTATTATGCGGATAATATTTATCTTCGACGCAATCAACCACATCATCCAAAAAAATAGAGATAAAAATCGTGGAAATGGGTGCAAAAAACAGAAATATAAAAAAAACAAAAGCCGTGTTAAATATAAATCCCAATGAATCATTTACAAAATCCTGCCACCACTGCCAGTCAGAACTGTAAAGCGGGACTTCTTTCAGAAGTTCGTTTGATATCAGATACGCCACCACAATAGCGGCAACTGTTGTTAATATTCCAAGAAAAAACACTTTAAGAAAAGCGCGATCAAAAATTTGCTGACCTGTGCGTTCAATCGCCGTGATGAGTTTACTCACGTCTGTCAATCCTAACTAATTTCTCTACGCCCATGTTCAAAATATATGGTCATTCAAATAAAAAAGGCAAGTATTAATCAAAAGTTTACTTGGTCTACGTTATTCATTATCAATAGATTTCTACTGGTAGAATTAAGGTAAATTATGACAAATAGATTTGATGTGCTCGGTATTGGAAACGCCATTGTTGATGTTCTAACCAACGTGAATGATGACTTTTTACGCGATGAGGGCCTTACCAAAGGAAGTATGACTTTGGTAAGCGAAGAAGAAGCAGCTAGCCTTTACGCCAAATTGGGGCAATGCATTGAATGCTCCGGTGGCTCCGCTGGCAATACGGTAGCAGGGCTTGCTTCAATGGGCGCTAGGGCATCTTATATCGGAAAGATCCGTGATGATCAGCTTGGAAGCGTTTTTCGGCATGATATAAGTGCGCAGGGAGCGACTTTTTCAACGTCATCTGCGCTGGAAGGGCCGGCTACTGCGCACTGTCTGGTGCTTGTAACGCCGGATGCGGAAAGAACAATGTGCACATACCTTGGTGCATGCGTCAATCTGACTGAAGACGATATTGATCCGGACACCGTTCGGGCATCGGGCATTTCTTATCTTGAAGGCTACTTATGGGACCCTGAGCCCGCTAAAAACGCATTTAGAAAAGCCATTAAAATTACACATGACGCCGGTAATAAAACCTCATTAAGTCTTTCAGACGCTTTCTGCGTTGGCAGGCACCATAAAGAATTTTTAAATCTGGTAAAAAATGATATCGATATCTTATTTGCAAACGAAGAAGAAATAAAAATGCTCTACGGAACCGATGACGTCAGTGAAGCTGCCAAACAAGCGCAGGAGGATTGCGAAATAGCTGCGATCACATTGGGGGCAAAAGGGTGTATCGTCACAAGCAAAGATGAAATCGGCTACGTACAAAGTCGCAATGTTAACAAACTGATCGACACAACAGGTGCGGGAGATTTATTTGCAGCCGGTTTTCTATACGGGCTGACGAAAGACAAAAGTGTCGGTGAATGCGGCGCAATTGGAAATCTGTTGGCCGGTGAAGTCATTACCCATATGGGCGCCAGACCGGATATCGACCTTAAAAAGTTCGTCGAACAAAACGTTTAACGACAGAGCATAGGTCCAAGCCTTTTTCCGCTCAGGATATGAAAATGGAGATGCGGCACTTCCTGATGCGCATTAGATCCTGTATTGACAATAAGCCTGTAACCATCTTCTTCAAGCCCTAATTGCCGAGCTGTTTCACCGACCGCACGAAAAAAACCGGACAACATTTCCTCCGGTGCACTAAGCGTAAAATCAGCCATACTTACATATTCACCTTTTGGAATAACAAGAGCGTGAACGGGAGCCTGTGCGTTTATATCGTTGAAAGAAAGCGCATATTCATCTTCATATATTTTTTCACACGGAATATCGCCCCTCAATATCATCGCAAAAATATTATTTTGATCATAAGCCATCCGCAAACTCCCCTCTTGCCTTTTTCTCCTCAATACCTGACACACCTTCGCGGCGAAGCAGTTCATCATATATTTCGCCTTGCTTGATGCCCATATCTGACCAGAGAACCATCATATGAAATAAAAGATCCGCTGATTCAGACACCACTTCCGCTTTATCGTTATGCGCGGCGGCAATACAGAGTTCTATCGCTTCCTCGCCGACTTTTTGCGTAATTTTTTTTCGCCCTTTTGCAAATAGTGACGCAACATAACTTTTTTCAATCTCACCGGTTTTGCGACTTTCAATTACTTGCTCAAGTTTTTTCAGAATATCCTGTTTTTCAGACATCTTATATCCTCACTTCAATTCCGGCTTCTGCCATATATTGTTTACATTCTTTGATGCTAAATTCCCCAAAGTGGAAAATGGACGCGGCGAGAACCGCCGTCGCATGGCCATCCCTTATTCCCTCAACCATATGTTCAAGTGTTCCGACACCACCGGACGCAATCACCGGAATGGAAACACTGTCGGCAATAGCGCGCGTCAGGTCAATATTAAATCCGCTTTTTGTACCGTCGCGATCCATCGACGTTAAAAGAATTTCACCCGCCCCGTAGGAAGCAACGAGTTTCGCGTATTCCACCGCATCAATCCCGGTCGGCGTGCGCCCGCCATGTGTAAATACTTCATATTTGTCGGGGCCAACGGATTTTGCGTCAATGGCTACAACAATGCATTGAGAACCAAACTTCTCCGCAAGCTCCCGAACCAGTTCCGGTCTTTTTACCGCCGCTGTCATAATGGACACCTTGTCCGCACCTGCCAGCAAAAGCTTCCTGACGTCTTCTTCACCTCTGACACCGCCACCAACAGTAAGCGGCATAAAACATTGCTCTGCCGTTTTCCGGACCACGTCAAGGATAATGGATCTATTATCGCTTGAAGCCGTAATATCCAGGAAGCAAAGCTCATCCGCACCAGCCGCGTCGTAAATTTTTGCCTGTTCAACAGGGTCCCCGGCATCACGAAGTCCAACGAAATTAACCCCCTTTACTACGCGGCCATCTTTGACATCAAGACACGGTATTACCCGGGATTTAAGCATTAACCGCTCCCTTAAGGTACGATAAAGCCTCATGAATATCGAGACTTCCATCATAAAGGGCCCGCCCGGAGATCGCGCCTTCTATGGTTCCTTGCGCAACATCCGCTGCCGTTTTAAGTTTCTTTATATCGTCAAGTGACGCAACACCGCCAGACGCAATAACAGGAATGGATAAGGCATTCGCGAGATCAATCGTGCTCTGCACATTCAGTCCCTCCATAGTGCCATCCCTGTCAATATCAGTATAAATGATACTTGTAACACCCACGTCTTCAAACTTTTTACCAAGCTCTACCGCAGATATATCCGACGTCTCCGCCCATCCCTCTACAGCGACCATTCCGTTTCTCGCGTCAATGCCTACGGCTACCTGACCGGGGAAAGCCTTCGCGGCTTCGATTACAACTTTAGGATCGCGTAACGCAATTGTCCCAAGGATGACCCTGCTGATCCCTTTTTCAATCCATGTGGCAATGGTCGTAAGGTTGCGTATACCACCACCTAGCTGCACCGGAATATTGACATTCTCCAGGATATTATCCACCGCTTCACCATTTACCGGACGTCCTTCAAAAGCGCCGTTCAGATCGACAAGATGCAGCCATTCACACCCGGCATTTTCAAACTGCTGTGCCTGATTGCCGGGATTGTCGTTAAAAACTGTCGCCTGGTTCATCTCGCCCTTATAGAGGCGCACGCAATTTCCATCTTTCAAATCAATGGCGGGAAATAAAATCATTTTTAGTCCAAATTTTTTGAATAATAATACCCTGGCACAAATACGTCATTAATCCTTGCATAACGTTCTTTAATGCCCCAACGGTCCATACCGATCCATTCACAAATAGCAATTGCCGCCTGTTGATCCGATGCCATATGACATTCCAAAGTGCGGCAGCCTTTTTCACGCGCGACATCTTCAGCCTTTTGCAGCATTGCTTTGGCCAGATTATGGCCCCGCGCCCACGGCGCCAGAAAAAAAGTTTCTATGCTGCCACGAAAGGCACCTGCTTCGTTATTTTTCGGCGGTTGCACCAATTGACAACAACCCGCTATCTGTCCGTCCATACGCGCGATTATCAATGTTCGTTCGGGGATAATAAAAACTCCCTTCCAAAAACTTTCCAGCGTTTTTTCCGGTGGCGGTGTCAACCAGTTAAATCCTTCATGCGCAAGAATAGCCACGCGCGTGGTTTCACACAGTTCAAGAATATCAACATTGTCAAGCGACTTCACCTCATCGACACTGAGCCGGGGGCCGGCGGTATCTATTTGTTCGTTGCTCATATCAAGGTGACCATTTCAAAAAATTTTCAATTAACCTTAAGCCTACGGCCTGACTTTTTTCCGGGTGAAACTGGGTACCCGCTATATTGTCACGGCCGACAACAGCACTAATATATCCGCCGTAATCCACATGGGCCAAGATATTTTTCTTATCAGCGACATTAAATTGATAGCTGTGAACAAAATAGGCGTGATCGCCGTTTCTTAACCCCCTTAAGATCGGGTGGTTTTTCTGATCAATGTTAAGATCATTCCACCCCATATGAGGTATTTTCAGATTAGGGTCATTGTCTATGGATATTTTCTCCACCACACCCTTAATCCACCCAAGGCCTTCCGTTCTGCCGTGTTCCAGCCCCGCATCCGCAAGTAGCTGCATTCCTACACAAATTCCAAGAAATGGCCGCTCCTTGGAAATTACGGCTTCTTCGAGTGCATCTCTCATCCCACCAATGGATGTAAGACCTGACATGCAATCTTTAAATGCACCAACGCCGGGAAGGATAATTCGGTCCGCCCTTCTCACGTCATCCGGTGATGAGGAAACAATGACGTCCATATCCATGTTTTCCGCAGCCCGCACCGTCGACTTTTCCGCCGAACGTAAATTTCCGGAACCATAATCAATAATGACGGTTTTCATGGCCTATTCTGACTTATCACCAAGCATGCCCTTTGTTGACGGAATGGCATCTGATTTACGGGGATCAATTTCAATTGCCTGACGCATCGCACGTGCTAACGCCTTATAGGAGCTTTCAATAATATGGTGATTATTTTCCCCATAGATATTTTCAACATGCAGTGTCACACCGGCACCATGCGCAAAGGCGCGAAACCATTCAAGAAAAAGTTCCGTATCCATTTCACCAAGCTTATCGCGCGTGAAGTCAACTTTGAATACAATGAACGGCCGACCGGAAATATCAACCGAGCAGCGCGTACAGGTTTCATCCATTGGTATAATCGCATTACCGTAACGCGTGATCCCGCGCAGGTCACCAAGCGCATCAGCGATCGCCTGTCCTACCACAATCCCAACATCTTCCGTCGTGTGGTGAAAGTCAATATGCGTATCCCCTTTAGCTTTAAGTGTCAGGTCAATAAGGCTGTGACGGGAAAGCTGTTCCATCATATGGTCAAGAAATCCGATGCCGGTATTCACATCATAAATGCCGGTACCATCGAGGTTTACTGTTGCAGAAACCGATGTTTCTTTTGTCGTGCGCTCTACTGTTGCTATGCGCATGATCATCTCCTTCTTTAAGGCCTTATCAAATCTGCATGACATATAGCAGCAGTTTTACAAAAGTACCAGCTTTTGGCTCAAAACTTGTCATTTTTTTACTAAAAAACAACATGCCCCTTGACCCGACCCTAAAAATTTCCCACATGTTAAATCATGCAATCAAAAAAATGGATATTTTACATATGACAGAACAACCCAAAGGATGGCGGGGCACAACCATATTAAGCGTTCGTAAAGGTGACAAAGTGGTCGTCGTAGGTGACGGTCAGGTTTCACTTGGCAATACGGTTATTAAAGCGAATGCTAAAAAGGTTCGCCGCATTGGGGACGGAAGCGTGATCGCGGGATTTGCTGGGTCAACAGCCGATGCATTTGCACTATTTGAGCGACTTGAAGAAAAACTGGAGCGCTTTAACGGTCAACTGACCCGCGCATGTGTAGAAATGGCCAAAGACTGGCGTACAGACCGCTATCTTCGTCGGCTTGAAGCCATGATGGCCGTCGTTGACAAGGATGTGTCCCTTATTTTAACCGGAACGGGGGACGTTCTTGAGCCAAGCGACGGGTTAATTGCCATTGGGTCCGGCGGCAATTACGCGCTCGCCGCGGCCAAAGCGCTGATGGATCAGGATCTTAACGCCGAAGAAATCGGAAAACGCGCGCTTGGCATCGCCGCGGATATCTGCGTTTATACCAACAATAATCTCACCATTGAAACATTAGACACAAAGTAATACTGGATAATTTATATGACTTCTTTTTCACCACGTGAAATAGTATCTGAGCTGGACCGCTATATTATCGGTCAGAACCCCGCAAAACGCGCCGTCGCGATCGCCCTTCGCAACCGTTGGCGCCGACAACAACTCGACGGTGAAATGCGGGAAGAAGTTCTTCCCAAGAATATATTGATGATTGGCCCAACGGGCGTCGGTAAAACTGAAATTTCAAGACGGCTTGCCAAACTCGCCAATGCCCCATTTGTGAAAGTTGAAGCGACTAAATTCACCGAAGTAGGTTATGTTGGTCGCGACGTTGAACAGATCATACGCGATCTTATGGAGATTTCCATCAGCCTGGTGCGCGAGCAGAAGAAAAAAAGTGTGGTCAGCAAAGCAGAGCTTTCAGCGGAAGAAAGGGTGCTTGACGCGCTTGTCGGTGAAACTGCATCAGACGATACAAGGCAAAAATTCAGAAAAATGCTGCGTGAAGGCCAGCTTGATGAAAAGGAAGTTGAAGTTGACGTCATGGAAAGCCAGAGCACCAGCATGCCGTCTTTTGACATACCCGGTATGCCGGGAGCGAGCATGGGAATGCTGAACCTTGGTGATATTATAGGCGGCCAATTCGGCCCTAAAACCGAAAAGAAAAAACTAAGCGTGGCAGAGGCATTGGAAATACTGGCTGGCGATGAAAGCGAAAAGCTTCTCGATGAAGACAGTATTATCCGCGAAGCCATTGAAAATACCGAACAGAGCGGCATTGTGTTTATTGATGAAATTGACAAGATAGCCGGGCGCGCGAACCGGAGCGGCGGTGAAGTCAGCCGCGAAGGGGTTCAACGCGACCTTCTGCCACTGATAGAAGGATGCACCGTATCCACCAAGCATGGCAATATTAAAACCGATCATATCCTGTTTATTGCTTCCGGTGCGTTTTCCGTTGCTAAACCTGCTGATTTGTTACCGGAACTGCAGGGACGTCTTCCGATCCGTGTTGAGCTTAATGCACTGACGGAAGACGACTTTAAACATATCCTTGTTGAGCCGGATTATAGCCTGATCAAACAATATGTAGCGCTTCTTAACACGGAAGAAATCAGTTTGAATTTTACGGACGATGGCATTGCGGAAATAGCGCGCATTTCAGCGAACATTAATGAAAATGTCGAAAATATTGGCGCACGACGCCTTCACACTGTGCTTGAGCGCATTCTTGATGACATCAGCTTTGAAGCGACGGACATGTCTGCAACGGACCTGACCATTGACGCAAAATATATCAAGGAGCATATCGGTGACCTTGCGGATACATCTGATCTTTCGAAATTTATTCTGTAGTACGGGTTTATCACTCTGTATTCTTGAGATAAAAGGGAATGCCCGCCCCGGATATATCAATTGAAGTGGATGATGTGGATTCTGTATATTCAAAAGCGAAAGAAATGGGTTGCGATATTATCTATGAACTTGCCGATGAACCATGGGGTGTTCATCGTTTTTTCATTCGTGATCCCGCGGGAAAATTGGTCAATATACTTTCCCATAAAGGATGAGAAAAGCTTTGTGTATTAGCGGTGCTTGCATCCGGGCCAACAACAAGGGCGGCGTTTACCATCCTCAAGATTTTCGCAACCCCAGTTAATCCGCTTCTCTCTAGTTTCCATCTTTTTTGCCGATTCAATCCAGCATATCCATTCATTGCGTGCCAGCGGTGTAATATCTTCCCATGTTTCCAGGGCTTTGGTGCTGGCGATCAACGCTTTTTTCAGATCGGCGGGTAATTCATGCACCACGCCGCCTGATATATTTTTTTGAATCATAACCCATACCCCATTACGACTTTACCCCGTTCACACAAATCCCTTTCGCCGTGACCGCTGATAATATGCCAAAACCATTACGTAAAAGTCTTTCTGCAATTCATATAGTTATCTGCCTAATTGTTGGAATCCAATTTTTCAACCTGACAAAGGCTTGATTTAAAGCCTGGAAAACCAGTGATATCGCACAATGCCTTATCCGGAATTAACATGTTTACAGGCGATTCCTCCCAGCCGTGTGGTGCATGAACAACACCGGGCAAAACGATATCGGAAACAAGCGCGCGAATTTCCATTTCCCCAACAGGGGATGAAACACGCAACCAATCATCATTTTTAACACCTATCTTTTTGGCGTCAATCGGGTTTATCTGCATCACCGGGTAAGGTTCTATGGCGCGAAGCATTTGCAGCTTGCGTCCCTGAGAATGCTGATAATTTTTACTGCGTCCACCGGATGTCAGAATAAATGGATAATCCGCCGCGATATCCGGCGTGCTTACCGGTGACCAATAAGGTTCTTTATAAACCGGCAGTCCATCGTAGCCGTGTTCTTCCAGTAAATTTGACTTAAATTCAACCTTGCCCGACGCCGTCTGAAAACCGCCATTTTCATATTTTCGTTCCTGATCGGGACCTAAGTCATATGAGGCGTATTTTCCTTTTTCCGGAAGATCAGCAAGCTTATAGCCCGAAAGTTCAAGCCGTTCATCAAAAGATGCCTTAATATCTCCCCCCCAGAAATCATCCTTAAGGCCAAGTGCATCGGCCAAATCAAACATAATATCAGCGTCCGCCCGTGCATTTCCACGTGGCTCAATAACATTTGGTCTGTAGCGGACCTTATCACCACCGATAATCAGTGATTCACGTTCAAGATGCGTCGCCGCCGGTAATGAGACGTCAGCAAATTCACGCGTCGGGGTGTCATAAAAGTCACAGACGCTAAAAAATTCCAGTTTTTCCATCTGTTTTCTCAAACGCCCATAATCCGGATACATCATGATGTTGGCACCGATTGAGAAAATCGCTTTAATTTTACCTCTTTCAATCCAGTCAGACAGGATCATGCTTTGGCCTTCATGATATTTATCGATAAAAATCGGGAACCGTTCTTTGCCCATCGGGTCGGACAGTTTCGGCAACAATTCATCATGAAGGGTAATGTCTTTTTCCTGCACCCCGTTTGGTTTTCTGTTGCCGCCTTTGATGTCAATGTTTCCGGTAAGAGCCGCCAGCAAAATTACCGCCCTGTGGTTTTGGCAGGCATTGCTATGGTGGACCGTCGCCTGCGGCGAAAATGAAATTTGTGCAGGTCTCATTCCAGCATAAAGACGCGCAGCTTTTATAATCAAATCTTTTTCAATACCCGTTATTTCAGCCGTTCTTTCCGGGCTAAATTCGCTTACATAATCTTCATATTCTTTTATGCCGTGGCACCATTTATCCAAAAAATCGCGATCTTCAAGTCCTTCTTTCAGGATGACATGCGCCAAGCCATGTGCGAGTGCGCCGTCCGTTCCGGGGCGCAGCCTTAAATGGATATCAGCCTTTTGGGCAAGCGATGTAAGACGCGGATCAACCACGATCATCGGGACATCGGTTTCCTTAAAAAAGAAATGTTTTTTTAAAGGCAGCAATGAATTTTCAGTATCATTACTCCAAATCATCCGGCATTTGGTTTCGGGTTGGAACATGCGGCTCTTTTGATAAAAATAGCCGTAATCATCACCGAACGTAATGGCAGATGCGACACGCGTCGCGCCGAAACAGCAGCTTGATTCCGTAATATAATGAGGCGAGCCAAAAAGATAAGCGAGCCGCTGAAGATAGGGCCGTGGTTCTTTGGTGTAACCAACCATGAAAGCAACCGACTGCGGCCCATATTTGTCCTTGACGGCATTTAACCGGGTGGCTATTTCCCTTATCGTCTTATCCCACGATGCGGCCTGCCAATTCCCGTTGCTATCCCTGATTTCAGGGTTAAGCAGCCTCACATCACTTTCACGATGTTCAATCATCGCGCTGCCCCGGGTGCAATCGGGAAGGGCTACTTCGGTTACAATTTTTTTATTCGTTCCTTCGGCAACACGGCTGTGCACATGAATTTCGCAGTTGGCCGAACACATGTAGCAGGTCGACGTTTCCACATCGTCCGTTTCTTTTCTCTTAAGCGTCCCTGCAATTTTCATGATCCGGCCCCTTTGTTCAACTAACTCAGGAACCAATATTAGCAATTAAATGACAAAAAATCATTCGAATTATTGATAAACATGAGTGATACGGGAAATCCGGGAATTGATCAGTGACACCAGACCCCATGCTGATCAACGTGTCTGAACCAGTCATTTTCTGTCCAGAAGCGGCTGAGTTCAACGGGAGGAACCGGACATTTATAAAGACCTTTTTTAAAGCATACTTTTTTCTGTTTAAATGTATAAGGCATATCATTTCTCCTTGCTTTTGAGAACATATACCCGTAAATAACGAATAAATCAAGAACAAAATAAGAACACTAACATTAAATCATTTTGAACTTGGAATATAAATCCTATCCACTAATCTAGCACCAATTAAGAAACTTCGGCGGGCAAATTCAATCAACATGGATAAGAAAAAGAATAAAATTGGTGACGGTGAGTTTGTCGCGCTCATGGCGGTTGTGATGTCGTTGGTGGCCCTTGCCGTTGATTCCATGCTGCCAGCGCTCGGACAAATGGCAATAAGCCTCAATGTTGAAAACATGAATGATAGTCAATGGATCATTTCAGCGGTGTTTCTGGGGATGTCGATAGGCCTGATGATATATGGCCCCCTTTCAGATTCTTACGGCAGAAAAAAAGCTATTTATCTGGGGATTATTATTTTTCTGATCGGCGATCTCGTGTCCATATATGCAACTGATTTATCCGTTATGGTTATCGGCCGTGTTATCCAGGGGTTTGGCGGTGCTGCGTGTCGTGTGGTATCCGTTGCCACGGTCCGGGACCGCTTCGAAGGCCCGGAAATGGGGCGTATCATGTCACTTATTCTGGTTATTTTCATCATCGTACCAGCACTTGCCCCTTCTGTTGGACAGGCCATCCTGTTTTTTGCCGGATGGGAGTTTATTTTCTGGTTCATGTTTGTATTTGGATTAATCGCCCTGACATGGTTTCATTTTCGTCAATATGAAACACTCGCCGAAGAAAACCGTCTGCCGTTTTCGCTAAAGTCAATTTTGTCCGGTGCCAGGCAAACAATAGCCAATCCGATGGCCATGGGCTTTACGGTAGCTGCCGGAATAATGTTTGGGTCGTTCGTTGCATATCTGAGCTCGGCCCAACAAATCATGCAGGGTCAATATATGCTCGGCGATATGTTCGCGGTTTATTTTGGGGTGCTGGCATTTGTTTACGGATTATCGTCATTTATGAATTCGAAGCTGATCGCCCGGCTTGGCATGGAACGAATATGTGTTATTGCACTATCCCTGCTTACGCTCATCAGTATGGGGTTCAGCCTTTACATTGTCGGCAGTGGTCATGAACTGTCCTTAAACCTGTTTATGCTATATTTGCTGCTGGCATTTTTCTGCCTGGGTCCGCTGTTTGGAAATTTCAACAGCATGGCAATGCAGCCATTCGGCCATATCGCCGGTATTGCCACGTCGGTGATCAGTTCCATCCAGACCTTATGCGCGGTTTTGGTTGGCGCCGTCGTCGGCCAGCTTTATAATGGATCTGTTCTGCCGCTTATCGCCAGTTTCATGGTTTGCGGGCTGATAACCCTGTTTATTTTTTTAATGGCCAAAAATCAGCGAAAAAGACAGGCTCAGGACGCCACATAAAATGATTCGATGACTGGAAAAGTGACCAATTTAATGAATATTCAGGGAAATACATTTATCGAAAGCCTGTCGCAGGATGCAATTTCAAAATTGATCAAGGATGCCACATCAACAACTTTTCATAAGGGAGACGATATTGTCCATAAAGGACAGGAAATTGGTGGTGTTTATATCGTGACGGAAGGGAAGCTTCGCATCTATACCATGGATTCGAAAGGGAATGAGAAGCCTATATATCATCTGACCAGTGGCGAAATATGTATTTTTTCGGTCAATTCGGTTCTTAAGGAGGTTGTATATCCAGCG
Source organism: Alphaproteobacteria bacterium (assembly GCA_030428615.1). Taxonomy (GTDB): domain Bacteria; phylum Pseudomonadota; class Alphaproteobacteria; order Sphingomonadales; family Emcibacteraceae; genus Pseudemcibacter. Next base: position 33,474 of record JAUIDN010000024.1, read on the forward strand.
TGGGTATCCATCGATTCAGAACAGGCAACCATTCTTTCAATTCCCACGAATTCATTTCGCCGTTCGTACGACCAGGACCTCTGTGTACGCGAATATGTTTTAAACTCATTATCCAACCGCATCTTCGATTTAATGTCATCAATCGAAGAAACATCAATTTATGAAGTCCCGCATCGGATAAACAGCTTTCTCGTAAGGTCATGTCCAAATAATGGAATTCTGGCGCTTAGCCACCAGGAAATAGCCGATAATGTAGGAACCGCGAGAGAGGTTGTTTCCAGACATCTAAAGAATCTGGAGCATGAAGACCTGATCATCCTGTCACGTCGAAAAATTGAAATTCCTTCGCCGGAAAAACTGGCCCTTAAATTAGGGGACAGCGATCTGTGACTTCGGTCACAGAAAAAGTAAGTGTAAATTCTTATTATTAATTTCCAATCTAAACCTGAAAGGAAATAACAATGAGAAGACATTTACTTTTTCTGGCTCTGATAATAGCCTATCTCGTACCTGCCGCAGGCAAAGTCACTGCTCAGAACAACTTCATGGACCGGCTCAATAAGAACAATACGGCGTTGCTCATAACAGATCCCCAAAACGACTTCCTAAAAGAAGGGGGTGCCGCCTACGCCCTTGTTAAAGACAATCTAAATCAACTGGGAACTGTGGAAAATATTGACGCCTTATTTCGGACCGCCAAAAAAGCGGGGCTAGCAGTTTTTGTCAGCCCCCATACGTATTTCCCCCATGACGCCAAATGGAAAGACCGCGGTCCACTGCAAAATACTATGAAACAAATTAGCATGTTTCTGGTTTCGAACCCTGTCACTTACAAGAACTTCGAAGGATCCGGTGCAGATTTTCTTGACCAGTATAAAAAATATGTTCTTGATGGCGATACAACCATCACCAGTCCCCACAAGATTTATGGCCCGGATTCAAATGATCTGGTCCTGCAATTAAGAAAGCAGGGCATTCAAAATGTCATTATAGGTGGCTTGGCCGCCAATCTGTGTACCGATTCACATATGAGAGAATTAATTGAAAGCGGTTTTAACGTAATAATGGTTAAAGACGCCGTTGGTGCTCCGGGTGCCGATGCATATCAGGCGGCCTTGACAAATTATGCACTGATTGCCAATGCTGTTTTTTCAACGGACGAAGCAATCAATTTAATGGATAAACTAAACTGACCATCCCCCCCCCGGGGCAGAACAGAATTCTGCCCCGGGGTTCGTGCTTTTTCTTACTCCAAATGTTTATTGCATCAAAAAGCCTTTGATAATACGGTTAATTTTAACCACCATTCTAATTTGAAAAGATTTCGAATGTGAAAGTTACGGGATGTCAGACTTTAAAATTGCTGCAGCGCAGATAGCGTCCGTTCGGGGCGATATCGATGCCAATATCAGGACCCATTTGAAAGTGGTGGAAAAAGCGGGTGCGTTAAATGTTTCATATATCTTCTTTCCGGAACTTTCCCTGACAGGATATGAACTTGATCTTGCAAAATCACTGGCACTTGACCCCGACGATAAAAGACTGCACCCAATTGGCGCAGCCGCGATCAAAAACAATATGCATATCGTTGTTGGGGCACCACTTAAAAATGGTCCATTACCCGCATTGGGCGCCATCATATTCTGCCCGGATGGCAGTGTTGGTACATATTCAAAAATAAACGTCCATGAAAGCGAAGAAAAATATTTTTGCCGCGGAAAAGATTACAGCATCGTAAAGGCCCATGATCAAAAAATTGCCAATGCAATATGCGCGGACCTGACCGTACCTGAACACGTGAACACCTGCATTAAATCAGGCGCAACGATATATGCCGCCGGCGCATTTATTTCCCCCGCCGGTTATCATCGGGATGAGGAGATGCTACAACGCTATGCCGCAGAAAACGATATTCTGGTGATGCTGGCCAACTATCCGCAGACACCCGAACGAATGGATTCTGCCGGAAAGAGCACCGCATGGTTTGGATCGCAAAAAATTCTATCCGCTGACGAGAGCCAGCCTGCATTATTGATCGCGGAAAAGAGTGATATGGGATGGAAAGCTTCAATTTCCGAGATTTAAATTTTCTGGCCTATGAACTTATATGAATGGTGCACCCGGCAGGAGAGGATATTATTTTTATTTCACTATTAATATCATATACTTATTAGAGTGGTACAAAATAGATTTGGAGCAAATTTTGTACCACCTTTTGTCCCACATTACTGACGTGCCGAATGACTGCTTTCGACGGTGATCTCAAGTGGTCAACGCAACACTTTACTCTAATATAGGCATAGAGGGAGTGATTGATATGGCATACAGAACGAGGATTTATTATAGCGCAGAACAGAAGCGTGAGATGTGGGATCGCTGGCAAAAAGGTGAAAGTCTTAAAGATATAGGCCGTGTTTTTGATCGTGGTTCGTCATCAATTTACGGTATTTTATCACGTACAGGCGGCATCCGTCCTCCTGAACGAAAACGTTCCCGTCTGTCCCTTACCCTTGCCGAGCGGGAAGAAATATCAAGGGGCATTGTCGCGGGATTTTCGATCCGTGCCATAGCCGCTAAACTGGGTCGTGCCGCCTCAACCATCAGCCGTGAGATTAAACGCAATCAAGGCAGTAAACGCTATCGAGCCGCCTCCGCCGATCAGGCCGCATGGGATCGCTCAAAACGTCCCAAGCTGTGCAAGCTTGCGCAGAGCCGTGTTTTGCGGCTTAATGTTGCAAAGAAACTTAAAGAGCACTGGTCACCAGAGCAAGTCGCCGGATGGCTTAAATGGGAATACCCAGAGGAAGACCATAACCAGGTGTCACACGAAACCATTTATAAAAGTCTATTTGTTCAGGCGCGCGGTGTCTTAAAAAAGGAGCTACTTCAGTATCTTAGGACAAAGCGTACCATACGTCGTTCAAAGCATGCGACCATGAAACATAGTGGTCTTGGTCAGATTAAGAACGCCGCGTCGATCCGTGAAAGACCGGCTTCGGCGGAAGACCGTGCGGTCCCCGGCCACTGGGAAGGGGATCTGATTGCCGGGAGCAATAATAGCTATATCGCCACGCTGGTGGAGCGACACACCCGTTATGTGATGCTGGCCAAGGTAAAGGGCAAAGACACGGAGACAGTGGTGACAGCACTGATCAAGCAATCAAAGAAACTCCCAACCGAGCTTTACAAGTCACTGACATGGGACCGGGGCAAGGAACTGGCTGATCATCAGCGGTTCAGTCTGGCAACAGATATTGATGTTTACTTTTGTGATCCTCACAGTCCCTGGCAGCGTGGCTCCAACGAAAACACCAATGGCCTGCTGAGACAATATTTTCCCAAAGGAACGGATTTATCCAAACATTCGCAGGCGAAGCTGAATGCAGTGGCGCGACAGCTCAATGAACGACCAAGAAAAACGCTGGACTTCAGAAGTCCAGCATATAAATTTAACCAATGTGTTGCAGCGACCGGTTGAGACC
>JAUIDN010000025.1 GCA_030428615.1 Alphaproteobacteria bacterium
TTTAGTTCTCATCTTCATTCCTTACGTCATTACGATGAGATCAAAACCTCTCTTATGTAAATACCTTAAATGGTCTCATAGGCGCTGACGGGGAACAATTTGTGCTTTTTCGAATATATTAAAACCATGTTCGAAATGGCTTACAAAATCAATAAAACCTCAGGTAGATCCTGACAAAAAAATAGCTGAAGTATTTTCAAGCTTTTACATACAATTTCATAAAATGCTAAAAGCTTACAAAGAACAACCAATAAACTCAAAAGCAAAAGTAAATATCCACACCGGGAATTTCTTGAGCGCGAATAAGAAATTCAACTCTATTGATATGATTATTACAAGTCCTCCGTATGTTACTTCGTACGAGTACGCAGATCTGCATCAGCTATCCTCACTATGGCTTGATTATGTTGATGATTATAGGGAATTAAGAAAAGGTTCGATTGGCAGTTCACAAACAGACTATCGTATTGAAAACGAAGCAAAAAACTTAAATAAAACAGGCAACAAGGTAGTCTTTCAATTAATCAACAAAAATCAATCCCAAGCTAAAGCAGTGGCAAGATACTATTTAGATATGCAGAAAGTTGCAAAAAAATGTTTTAGCATACTTTCAAATAAGTCCGCGGCTGTTTTTGTGATTGGCAATACAGAATACAAAGGCATCAGAATTGAAAACGCACAACATTTAACAGAAGCATTATATGATGCTGGATTTGATGAAGTGTCCATATCCAAACGAGCGATAACAAACAAAATATTAACTCCTTATCGCGACAATAACGGAAGATTTTCTTCAGATAAGTCAGCAAGAAAAATATATAGTGAAGAATTTATCGTGCTAGGGATTAAGCAATGAATAGCGAGCCGGAAAAACTGCAAATCAAACCCTATGCGCGGTTATTAACAATGCTTGGTGAACAACTCATTAAAAATGAGAAAGTCGCTCTTATTGAAATAATAAAAAACTCCTATGATGCTGATGCCGATTGGGTAAAAATTCATTTTTCAAATTTTGGCCCTAACTATAACGTTCTTAAAAACTCAAAAATTATTATCGAAGACAATGGTGAAGGAATGAGTGAAGAAGTTATAAAAAAGCAATGGCTTCATCCGGCTGCTCCGGGGAAAAAACAACGTAAACAGCATACACCTAGAACGACAAAAGGGCGTGTAATTCAAGGTGAGAAGGGTATCGGGCGATACGCGTTATTGAAACTTGGGCGTAAAATAAAAGTTATAACCAGACCTTCAAACGACCAACATGAGTACATCGTTACATATGATTTCACAAATTATGATGATGAATTCACTAGTTATAACGGTGAAGATAAGAATATATCACTTGACGATATTGATGTGCTTTTTGAAAAAAGGAAAGCGGAGGTCATTGTAAAAAAAGAAATTGACTTGGAAAATGGGACCGCTACGAGAGATAAATTTGGAACAAGAATTGAAATATCAAACTTAACAACAGCTTGGACCGAAAAAAAAGTGATAGGCGTTTTTAACGACATTCAAAAACTAAGAGGTGCGATACCTGACAAAACAGAGGCAAACCAAAGCATTTCGGATTTTAACGTATCTATTTTTCATAATGATAAATTAAAAAACTACGGCGAGGAAATTCAACAAAAATTATCGTTGCTAATCGATGAACGTGCAGTATTTAGAATACACGGGACATATGAGGAAAAAAAGAAACGGTTTAATTACTATCTGAATGAAAAGAAGAAAATACTAAACCTTGAAGATTTAGAAGGATTATCTCTATATCGAAAAACTATAAAAGAAGATTTTGACTTTAGAAAACGAACATCTGACTGTGGTGATTTTAACTTCGTATTTTACGTATTTGATTTTAATCCCTCCGCTCCTGGAAAATATAAATTAGAAAAAGATGATAAAAACCTTATTAAATCTCACAGAATATACCTATTCCGAGATGGGGTAAGGATTTATCCTTACGGGGATCCTGATGATGATTGGCTTCATATCGATCAATACAGAGGAACAATTTCCGCAGGTGATTTCCTAAGTAACGATCAAATTATGGGTAAGGTTAACATCACTCACGAACACAATCCAAAATTAATAGACAAAACAAATAGAGAAGGATTGATTGAAGAAGGAACCTCAACCACCGACTTCATTAGCTTATTACAATTATTTTTGACTGAATTAAGGAAGGGTGAATACAAACGGTATATTGAAAAGAATAAAAACAATAAAAACGAAATTGACGTATTTAAAGGCAACCGTGTACAGCAAGAAATTCAAAAACTCAGAGAATCTGTCGAAGGAAACTCTGCAGCAGAACAAAAACTAAAAGCAACGGAAAAACTTTACCTAGCTGAACGACGATATCTGGTTAAACGTGCAGAAACTACAGAAGAGTTAGCCGGTGTAGGACTTTCAGTAGAAGCATCATACCATGATGTTTTTTCATTCCTGGAAAAGGTACTAAGAAATCTAGATGATTTGATACGTAATCTCCATAAAGATGTAGATATCAAAGAATTAGAAAAGGAGCTGTCTGCTTTGCGGGGAATGGTCTCGTTTTCAGTAGATCAAATGCGCGATGTTCAAATTATGTTTAGCTCCACAAAACAAAGAAGAAAGAACACCAAGGTTAAGGAAATAGTGGATAAAGTAGTCTATATTTACCAAAGATTATTCAAGAGAGAAGGAATATCATGTGAAGTCGAGACTATTGGCTCGCCACTGGTTGCCAAAACGACAGATGCCGTCCTTCTCCAATTGTTAATCAATTTATTCGACAACGCTATATACTGGTTGAACGTAAAAGAACCAAAGAACAAAGAAATTCGAGTTACACTAGATGGTCAAAATCGTCAGTTGATCTTTTCAGATAACGGCCCGGGGGTTAATGAAGAGGACAAACCCTACATTTTTTCTCCTTTCTATTCAGGCAAAGGGGATGATGGTCGTGGGCTTGGCTTGTATATTGCACAACAATTGTTAGATCGACACGGTTACGGCATTGATTTAGCTGACAATAAACTTGATGAATTATTGCCCGGAGCAAATTTCGTCGTAAGTTTTATATATGAGGAGTGAAAAATGAGCGAATTTATTTGGGGGCCTGCGATTATTATTGATGATCAAATAAATGATCAACGCAGCGAAATTTGCGAAATAACAAAATTGATTAAGCAGGAAGAAGTTCCGTGCATTGAATATGAGCACTTACCGCTAGATACCAATAAGTTTATTGATCATATAGGTTCTATCTCATTTCTTCTTCTTGATTGGGAAATTTTGCCTGACATAGATCCCAAAACCCCGTCCCAAGCAAAACAACTGATAATTGCTAGAGAACAAAATAATCTAATAGAATTTTTAAATACTATTTTTGAAAAAACCTTTTTCCCGGTTTTCATTTTTACATCTCAGTACAAAGAAGGAGTAGAACAAAGGCTTGAGCAAGAGAGTCTTTTTAATAAATCAGACAAAGGAAATAGGATCTTCATTGAAAACAAAAGCACGCTGATCAAAAATGACCTATTTGAAACTATAGATAAATGGGTAATAGAAAACCCTACCTTTTACGTGTTAAATGAATGGGACAAACAGTACACACAATCAAAAAATGCACTATTTAATGATTTCTATGATCTAAATCACTCATGGCCCCAAGTCCTATGGGAAACTTATGAACAGGACGGCGTTCAGGCTTCATTAGGCCTAGGAGAACTAATTACAAAAAACCTACATTCGAGAATGGCACCTTTTGAATTTAATAGCAACTTGTTGGCTAGTGAGCATAAACCCGACAAAAATGAACTTAGAAAAGTACTTTCCGGAGAAATTTTCATTAAGGATGAAGGCTTACACAAAGGGACCGTAGATTGTGGGGATTTGTTTGTTTACCAGAAACAAGGGGCTAAAAAAGAAACATATCTGGTAATAACCCCACAATGCGACTGCATACCGAGGGATGTTAAGCAAGATGATGTTGAACTATATCTTCTAAAAGTAAAGCACATAAGACCTTCTGATGAACTAAACAAATTTGATATTGGTAAAGGGCGCTTTAAAAAAGAAGGTGAGGCAAAAACAATTATTTTTAATTTGTACGATGACAAAAGTTATACTGTTCATCTAAACAAATTAAAAATTATGACTTATAAACAATTAACAACTGATGGTGAATGTGTCGGAAGATTACTACCACCATACATTTATAAAGTTCAACAATTGCATTCCAATTATATCTCTAGACAAGGTCTTCCCAAAATACCAGACTTCGCAGTTCTGGACATACAAGATAGTAGTAGCAATATTGGTAACAACATTAAAAATAAAACTGTTGCCGTAAAAAAAAAGCGGGATTAATTCATTATTTCTGGAACAGATTCAAAAAAATAATTCGCTATGTATTTGTTCAGGCTTCTAAATAATCCTAACCACCATCCATTAACTGTTCACCATGAAAAAAGTAAAAATTACTTGGGAACTGCCACCACTTCAATTAAGGATGTGGCTTCATATTTACATGTGTATTGATGATGTATCTCTGCACCTTACGTATTCATTAGCGTAACCCCGCCCGTAACAATGCGGAATTTACTCTAATCAAAGAGGTCAGAGTAAATTGATTTTGCATCTGCACGCTATTGTTCACTAAATCACCCCAAATTCAGATTTTCATTATATCGACGGGACAGGCGTAGTTCGGTACCATCCTTTAAATATATGGTTTTATCGCCGCTTGTAGCGGGTTTGATGCTGTCCAGAAAATCCCGCCGGATGATGGTTGAACGGTGAATACGGGCGAAATCCTTCTCCCCCAGCCGTTGTTCGATTTCCTTCATTGTTGCCCGCAGCATATATGTTTCATTGCCCACATGCAGTTCAACATAATTACCGGCCGCTTCCACCCAATCAACGCTGGTGGGGTCGATAAATTTGAACATTCCGGATTTGCTGACCATGATCCGCTTTTCTTCGGATTGTTCGATCTGTGCTTCGCCGTGCTTAAGCCTTAAAATTTCGCGGTAGGCATAGATCACAACAAGAATGGTGATATATGACATTGCGTCCTTGCGATATTCATAAAGGATCGTGTAATTCAGATCGGTGAAGATATAGTCCCGGCCAACCATCATAAAAACCAGCTTTCGAAGAGCGACCATACCCGTGATATGAACAAATGAGAAAAGCATGCTTAAGGGAACATGCATCAACAGCCGTTTGGGCCAGTCACGGCTTGAAATCGGGTAACGTTCATCAAACATCATAATAACCGGAATTAAGCTGAATGCGACCCATGTGCTTGAAAGTTCCCATGCAAATGGCTCCCATGTCGCGATCGGGTCTCCACGGCCTTCATGCTCCATGATAATCGATGTTGCCCGCACCACCGCTTCTATCGTGACATAGCAAAACGCAACCAAAAATAATTTCCAGTGATGTTTAAGCGTTTGGATCATGTTATGAAATGTCCCCGTGTTTTTATTTTTAAGTCTGCCCCAAAACCGCTTATCACCAATTGCGGACCGTTTGTCACAGCGACCGGACCGATTATCACTTCATTTATCAGGTTATCCCATTGTTATGGTATCTTCCATCAAAATTATTCATCCTGTCTTCAGTGAACTTTACGGATAAATTTTATAACGGAGATTTTATGATGAATATTGGCAGGCAACCGGTTGATTTTGGCGGGCGGCAATATTTCCTCGACTGGCTTAGGGTTCTGGCCTTTCTTTATCTTGTTTTTTACCACACGGGCATGATGTTCGTGGAGTGGGAATTTCATATTGAAAGCGGCCATGACAGCAGATTTTTAAAATCAATCATGATGCTGACGTCGAACTGGCGGCTTGATCTTCTGTTTCTGGTGTCCGGGGTGGCGATCAGTTTCATGACCGTAAAAATGACCTTAAAAGGCTTTCTGTGGCAGCGGGTCATTAAGCTTTTCATTCCGTTCATTTTCGCCTGCGCCGTGATCCTGCCGCCGCAGCCCTATTTTGAAGCCTTGCAAAAAGGGCTGATCGAACCCGGCTACTGGACGTTCTGGACGGAGAAATATTTTCATTTCACCTGGCTTGATGGCATGATGACACCGTGGCCGACCTATAATCATATGTGGTATGTGCTTTATCTTTTTCTTTATACTATTTTGCTGGTGCCGCTGATTGCCTTTATCAACAATGACCGGGGGCGCGGCTTACTGGCGGCGTATGAACAATGGCTGGTTCGGGGCGCACGGGTGCTTTGGGTGCCTTTGGTCCCTTATTTGGCAGCCTATTTTTATACCGGGCATAATAACGTCACCCATGCGGTGTGGGATGACTGGTTTGGTCATTTCATCTACGCCTATATCCTCGTCATCGGGGTCATATGCGTTCGGATGCCGCGGGTGTGGGACGCATTTGAAAGAAACCGCTATCCGTCTCTCATCGTCGCGCTGGCGTCTTACGGGCTTATCATGATCAAATATAATTTTGATACGCCGCTCAATGCCATTCCCTGGGATCTGGTGGAAATGATCATTAAGTGGTCATGGGTGGCGATGCTCATTGGTTTTGCGCGTCACCATCTTAATTTCAGCAATGATTTCCTGCGATATGCCAATGACATTGTCTATCCGTTTTTTATCCTGCATCAAACGGTTCTCATTATCATTGGGTTCTATATCATTGACTGGGGGATGAACGGCATTCTGGAATTTCTTATGATCGCGGCGGGGACGATATTAATTTCCTGGACGCTCATTGAACTGGTCCTAAAGAACTTTAATTTTCTGCGCCTTTTCTTCGGGATGAAGACAATAAAAAAGCCTGAATCTGTTTTAGATTCAGGCTCTTAACGGAAATATGGTCAAAGGTTACTGGTTATTCCACTTATCCACTTTCCAGTATTTTGTCCCCTGCAAAGTGGCCTGCAAGGCCAGCCCCTTTTCGGTCATCTGATAGACGGTGATGCCACCAAGAACGGAATCCGCCGCGTTGGCTTCACCGCCCTGATCATCAATGGTTGCCGCCGCATCGGCCTGCCCGGAAAGGTCCCAGCCCTTATCCACGAACTGGTCAAACATGGAACGCTTGTGAAACACGATCACGGCCCTGTAATCCTTAATACCCAGGCCGATCCCCACACCACCGGTTGCCATACGCATAAACGTATCCTTACCGGATTTATTGTCGTGGGCCACTCCCTTTCCGCTTCCCGCAGAAAGAAAAATCAGATTGACGCCACCGTTATTGAACACAGCATACCCTTCTGAATCCTTTATAAGTTCTTCCGCTTCGGGGTTATTTTTATAGAGTTGGGCGAGTACCTCGCTTCTCATTTCGCGGATTTCCTGCCGGTCTTCTTCTGCTGTTTTGGCGACCGCCGCAAATGGCATAATCACCAGAAGTAGTGCAATTGATATATTCCTGAGCATGTTACTTTCCTTTTTAAAAATCGGTCCAGTCTAGCACCGATCGACATTTTTTCAAAATACTACGTTTAGTTACCAATTGTGGCAAAAATAGCATCATGCTCAATATTGCATCTACAAATGGATAGGCTATCCCTTATAGTGCCTGTGCAGTTTGAACAAATTGATCCATTGAAGCTTCTAACATCTGTGCCTGTTGTTCATCTTTCAATTTTCCCGTTTCATCAAACGCATCAAAGCCAAATGAAATAGCCGCCTGATTGGGAATAACGTGAACCGCAATATTTGATAACATCATTCGCAATGGAACCAGTCCGCGGAGACCGCCCAATGCACCGGGAGCCGTTGATCCAATCGCCGCTACTTTCCCCTGATAAGCTGATAATGGCGTCTCGTCCGGCTCATGTGGTCTCGAAATCCAATCCAGCGCATTTTTAAGAAGCGGGGGGATGGAGCTGTTATATTCCGGTGATGCAATGAAGAAACCATCATGTTCAACAAACAACTTCTTTAGCCTGATCGCATTTTCAGGAAGGCTGTTTGCTTCCTCCAGATCACCATCATAAATTGGCATTTCATAATCTTTCAAATCTATTTTAGTGACTTCCGCGCCTTTTTTTGCCGCTAATTCAGCGGCCGCATCCACCAATTTCTTGTTAATTGAGCCTTTTCTTGCACTTCCGGCAAAAAATAATAACTTTGTCATTTTTCTTCTCCTTAGTTTCTAATATTCGAGCCTGACGGCACCTCTATAATCACAACTTCTGATGTTTCCAACGCTTTCAATGTTATGCTTTCCTGCTGTGTGATTTCAGCACCGTCGCCTTTGGTAAGGACCAAACCATCAATGTCTATTTTTCCTTCAGAAATAAGCAGATATGCCTGGTCGGCCAATGCATGATTAATTTCTTGTCCGGCTTTTAAAGTTCCGCCATAAATTCTCGCATCCTGATGAATATATAAAACATCCCCTGCCTGATCCTCATCAAAACCTGAAACCAGCAACGGCAAGCTCTTACCCGCCTTCTCCTTTGGAAAACGCCTGCTGTCCCACCTTGGTTCCACCGATTTTTCTCTGGGGTATATCCATATCTGAAAAAGGTTCGTATCCTCGCTTTCCAGATTAAATTCCGAATGATAAATGCCCGTTCCCGCGCTCATAACCTGAACATCGCCCGCCTCGGTACGTCCTGAATTTCCTTTTGAATCCCGGTGGGTAATCGCCCCTTTTCTGACATAAGTGATAATTTCCATGTCTTTGTGAGGGTGTGTGTCAAACCCGGCGCCGGCCTTTATGATATCATCATTAATTACTCTCAACGCACCGAAGTCTATACGATCAGGGTTCTGATATTCAGAAAAACTGAAATGATATCTTGCGTCCAGCCAGTTATAATCATGATGGCCGAGTTTCTTGTAGGGATAATGTGTAATCATTTTCACTTCCTTTATTATTTGAAAATTTCATTATCACTTTACTTTCGTTTATTTTATTTGATAATATATTATTATAGAATTTAATTAATTCCATTTAGTTGATAATTATGGACAATTTATCCCGGGTTGGCATATTTGTCGCCGTTGTAAAAAATGAAAGTTTTGTTAGTGCTGCCCGTGATCTGGGCATCACAAGTTCAGCCGTTTCAAAACAAGTTCAGAATTTGGAACATGATTTGGAGGTAAAGCTTCTGAACCGGACAACACGCAAAGTGTCACTCACAGAAGAAGGTGCATTATTTTTCGAGCGCGCCAGTCGGGCGCTGGAAGATATCGAAGAAGCAACAGAACAGATTCATGAACTAAAAGCATGTCCGCGGGGTAGCCTGAAAATAAGTATGCCCCATGGTTTGAGTGCTCATTATCTAAAAAAGGACATTGCCGCTTTTGCCAGACAATATCCCGATATTCATCTGGATATAAGTTTTGATGATCGGTTTGTTGATATCGTGAGTGACGGGTTTGATATTGTTGTCAGGATTGGCTCACTCCAAGATTCTTCCCTAATTGCGAGACGGCTTGCTTCGTGCCCGATCACTGTCTGCGCCAGCCCCGAATATCTGGAAAGTCACGGAAAGTTGGAAGCGCCGGAAGATCTGGTTGAGCATAATATGCTGGCCTATAATAGAAATACAAGATTACACGAGTGGCGATATAAATGTCCGGATGGCAAGTACGGACAGGTCAGCTTAAACGGCACATTCAAAAGTGATAACGGACAAATGCTGAGCGAAGCCGCAATTCATGGTATAGGTGTTGCCATACTACCCATATTCTATGTCGCTGACCATCTGAAAACCGGCGCATTGAAACAAGTGTTAACCGATTACACCGCTTCCCCGCAACGTGACATACAAGCTGTCTTTATGCCAAACCGCTATCTGTCCACTCGCCTACGCTTATTTGTCGACCATCTCACCGAAATCTGCAAAAACTTGCCATGGGAATAATTTAGCGTAATATATTGTAGGGAAAAAATCTTAAGTTGAACATGTTGGAGGCCGCAAACCATGTCGAAATATTTAATCCTACTTATTCTCCTGTTCTCGGCACCCCTTCAAAATACTCTCGCCCAACAAAACAATTCGACCTGCAACGGTCCTGAATATTCCGTTCTTGATTTCTGGGTGGGAAAATGGGACCTGACATGGGAGGGGGGTTCAGGCACCAATGAAATCACAAAAGAATATAATGACTGCGTTATCCATGAAAATTTCAAGGGATCAAACCTGAAGGGAATGAGTATATCCAGTTACGTTGAGCCCGCGGGTACATGGCGCCAGATCTGGGTTGATGAAGAAAACAGCTTTCTTGACCTTTACGGTAAAAAAGACGGCGGCAATTATATTTTCCACACCACCCCCAATGATGAAACCCCCAATATTCAATTACAGATGGTTTTTTCAGAAATAAAACCGGACAGTTTTATCTGGACGTGGCAAAGAACCGATAATGGCGGCGATACCTGGCAGGACTTATGGAAGATCAGCTATAAACGCGCTAAATGATTATCAGAAAATAGCCATATGAACGGTTTATTGGGGGCTTGATACGATTGTTATCATCTAAACCAGTTCGTCGGAAAATTGCTCCCAGGGACCGGTAATCGCCAATGTCTTGGTAGGGGAATACACATTTACAAAAAGCGTTGATCCATCAGGCGAAAAACATACTCCTGCGAGTTCAGATTGTGTATTAAGTTTCGCGAAGGCATATGGTCTACCGTCGGGCGTTATCCCGCGCATAAAGTTATTAACCACGGTTGTATATTGATCTTCGCACACCAGTAAGTGACCGTTCGGTGCAACAGTAAGATTATCACCGAAGTTAAAGGCATCGGGATCAGTGGATTCGAAAAATAATTGCAGCTTCCCCGGACTATTATTTTCGTCTATCTCGCCCTCATCAGGAGAGGGCCGATATCGCATGATCTGACCCAAATTTGCAGCGCCACCGGATGTACAGCAAAAATATAATTCCCCATCCCCCCAATGCACACCTTCGCCACGGGCGAAAAGGACAGCGCCGTCTCTGTGCCCGCGAACCCTAAGATCATCATACGGACTTTGAATGTCGTCCACATCAATCCATCTGGCATCGCGCCATTCACCGATAGGGAACGAAACACCACTCCAGTTTCGACTGTCAGCGCCTTCAACTTCGCCTTTCAAACCGAGCGCCTGCAATTTTCCGCCTTTTTGCAGCTGCCCTTGCTGGTTTGGAATAAACCGGTAAAAGAGACTGTTCGGCCGATCTTCGGTCATGTACACAATTCCGGTATTTGGATCAACGACTGCCGCTTCATGATTAAATCGGCCCATGTCTTTAAGCGCCACAGGCTTTTTCAGGTTTCTTTCTTTCGCAGAAACTTCAAAAACCCACCCATGGTCAAGCTGTCCATGTTCACCCGCTTTAAAAACGGTTTCTTCACATGAGAGCCACGTCCCCCAGGGTGTGGTTCCCCCGGCACAGTTTCTTATTGTTCCAATCAGGCTTCGGTATTCGCTTACCCGTTCTCCTGTCGCAACATCGTAAATAATTGTCGTCGTGCCACCAGGAAGCGGCTCTCCAGCGTCCGACTGATCAAAAGACACGGGAAGTAACAGTTTATGCATTTTGGACGCAACAGGATCATGATTTTCAAGACTTATCTCATGATTTCTGATCAGTGCCACTTCCGCCCCCTCCAATGGTATGCACCCCATACCATCGGCACGGTCCGGAACCCTGAAGCCGTCATCCATCTGGTCGCCAAGTTTCGAAATAATATTATAGCTAAAACCATTTGGCAGATCCAATATGCCCTCTGGATCTTTTTTCAGAGGGCCATACGCAATCATCACCTGTTGTTTGGCGGCAACCGCGCCTGTCGTGAAATTTTTTGCCAATCCCGCAAACGCCAATGTGCTGGCGCCCGCAACAAACTTCCTTCGTGTCAAATGCATTAGTTCTCTCTACAAATAATTACTCATTTATTTTTAACGGGCGATTGTCTTCCATATCATCGATATTACCCATGCCAATGCGAGCGGTACAGTGAATTTTATATGAAGATTCATTATTTATTTTTAATAAATTAAATAAATTCTATACTTAAATTCAAATATTTTGTATTTATTTTCAATGGATATCGTACTTGCAAAAACATTTCTGACAATAATAGAGGTCGGTAATTTCAGAATAGCTTCCGAGAAATTACACGTCACGCAGTCCACTGTGAGCGCACGCATAAAATCACTTGAAGAACAGTTGGGAAAACAGCTTTTTGTCAGAAATAAATCAGGAGCAACGTTAACTCAGGCCGGGTTAAATTTTCAGGAATTTGCGTTAAGCTTCATTCAATTGTGGGAAAAAGCACAAAACAAAGTCTCCAGCGAAGATGTATACAAGGATCACGTGTCTATCGGTGCTAGGCCGGGACTCTGGGAGCCGGTATTAATGAAATGGCTCCCATGGGCGAAGTCGGAATTTCCGGAAATTGCTTATCGGATCGAATTTGGTATTGCGGCGGACCTGATCCGCAAGCTTGAGGAAGGTATCATTGACATTGCAATATTGCTTTCCGCGCCGACCATGCCCGGAATAGCCGTCGAAGAATTATATCTAGAGAATTTTGTACTGATTAAGAATCCAAATACCCCATTAAATTCAAACCTGTTCGATGAAACCTTTGAAAAAAGCTATATTGAGGTTGACTGGGGAAAAGAATTTCAGTCAAGCAAAAATCACTATTTCCCCACACCATTTGTGCCCCACCTTTCGGTCAGCGTTGGTACTTACGGTGTTAAATATATCATTGAAAATGGTGGCTGCGGTTATTTCCCCTACTCCATGATTTCCGAGCATTTAGAAGACGGAAGCTTGGTCATTGTTGAAGAAGCTCCAAAAATAAAGCAGCCCGTCTATCTTGCCTATAGTAAAAGTGACTTAAGGAAATTCGTCAAACCATTACTCGCAGGTGTCAAATCCATCACCAAAGAACTTTGAAGGTCTGGTGTAAAATGCTCACTTCTAAAAATTAAATGCAAAAAAATTGCACTTATCTATAAATAATTTTCGTTAGACAGCATTAAATTTTTAACATAATGTTCCTTTCAAATTGTTGAAAGGTTGAAATAGTGATTTTACCTGATGTGAAATTTTCAGCAAAAGAGCTTAGAGCTTCCATATTTTATATGGTTATAAGTGGTATTGCGTGTCTGGTACTCGCTGCCGTCACATTTGAATGTGAATATGTCTCCGGCCTCTGTATTGAGAATATAATGGAAATGTTAGGTATCTTGGACATGAACTGGATATCAATTCACAAAAACCTTTTCATGCATATTATCCAGGTGTTATTTGTCATTACGTTTTTGGTAGAGATTAAAATTATTCTCACCAAAACAACAAAGGGATGGCGACTTTGACATCCTATAGCGATGTAAGTGGCAGCGCGCCACGCTATAGCACCAAGAAAGCCGATAGCAGCTTCGGTATAGTTTATGTAAACATTGGTTTATTTCTAATTGTGCTTGGGGTCGGCATGTTCATACCGGCAATAGTTGACGCAAGCAATCATAATGATGATTGGCAGGTTTTTGCTTTTTGTTCGTCATTTATAACATTTCTGGGCGCGCTTTTATTCCTGTCAAACAAAGCAAAATTTACATCGCTTTCTATCAAACAGGGGTTTTTAATAACCGTGTCAACTTGGCTGGCGATCCCTTTTTTCGGTGCATTGCCGTTTATATTCGCTGATTTGCATTTAAGCGTGACTGATGCATTTTTCGAAGCTATGTCCGGCGTTACCACAACGGGGTCCACAGTCATCACCGGCTTGGATGGTTTGCCGCCCGGAATTTTACTGTGGCGTAGCCTACTGCAGTGGCTAGGGGGAGTGGGCATTATCGCAATGGGTGTCGCGATAATGCCCATACTTAAAGTTGGAGGAATGCAGCTTTTTAAGATTGAAGCTTTTGATACAAGTGAGAATTTCATTCCGCGGTCAACTTCTCTGGCGATCTCTCTAACCGTTCTCTATATCGGTTTAACGTTGATTTGTGGCGTCATTTTGTGGCTTTGTGGAATGTCTCCGTTTGATGCGGCATGTCATGCATTTACAACAATCTCTACAGGTGGTTTTTCTACGTCTGATAGCTCGGTAGCTTATTTCGACAATGCGCTCATCGAATATGTAATATCATTTTTTATGATTATAGGCAGTCTGCCCTTTATAATTTATCTAAAAATGTTGGTCGGCCGGTCGTTAAAACCCCTTAACGATTCACAAATAAAGGGGTTCGTTATTGTCCTTGCTTTCTTCATATCATTAGTGACGATATGGCTCTGCATAGCAAACAACTTGGATTTCTTTCAATCCCTGAGATACACAACGTTTAATATCATCTCAGTGATAACAGGTACCGGTTTCGCATCAATTGATTACACAATCTGGGGCAGCTTCTCTTCCGTTCTATTCTTTTTTATTATGTTCATTGGCGGATGTTCAGGCTCGACCTCCTGCGGGATTAAAATATTTCGCTTTCAGGTAATGTTATTGGCCATCAAAACATCCATAAAAAGATGGATGTGGCCAAATGGCATCCACATCGCGAAATATAATGGTCAACCGGTTACCAATAATATTATTGGATCCGTATTTTCATTCGTTTTTCTTTTTGTACTCAGTCTATCGGTTTTAACGCTTCTATTAACGCTTACCGGGCTGGATTTCACGACGGCGATTTCTGGTGCCGGCACCGCGCTGGCCAATGTTGGCCCCGGCATTGGTCACATTGTCGGCCCTGCCGGAAATTTTCAGACGTTACCTGATGTCGCTAAGTGGATACTGAGTTTCGGTATGTTACTCGGGCGATTGGAGATTTTCTCTGTACTGGTTTTACTATCACCCGCCTTCTGGAAACAATAATGCAATACCAACGGTTGGCACATTTCATCATATTATTTTTTTAGGATAAAAACATGACTCTACTCACAATACTTACGCCTGTTATCGCTGCTTTCATCATCAGTCTTATTTTTCGAAAATTGAACATGTCTGGTTGGATCGACTATCTGGCGCCTTGCCTGATCGTCACACTACTGGTATTTTTATACTCATCCACTGCTGGTGGATTTTATGAAAACCCGTTTTCTTTGTTTGAAAATTCCAGGGTGATTTTTCTAAGCTTTTTAGGTGCGGGATTTGCAGATTTTACAAATTCCATGAGGGAAGAATTATCACGGGAAACATAAGAGCCCGTTATATCCCAAAAATTTATTATAAAGCATAATCTTCGGGCCAATCAGTTCTACTGACGATGGCCCCAGGATGCTGAATAACCAGTGAAGCACATTTCTGCCCGTAACGGACAGCATCTCTTATGTTTCTTCCGGACAAGCGTGCCGCAAGATACGCCCCGTTAAAGGCATCACCGGCGGCTGTTGTATCATAGGGTTTCGATATTACATCCGTTGATATAATTTCGCTCACACCCTTATGAAAGGTAACACAACCGCTTTTTCCGCATTTCAGAACTACTTCGTCCGCGCCGAAATTAACATAACGGTCAATGATTTTTTCGGGGGCACTCTCGCCCGTTAAAGCCTGTTCATCGTCCTGACCGGGCATTGCAATATTGACGAGCGGAATGAAATGATTAAACACTTCCCCCGCACGTTGGCGGCTTTTCCACCCCGCCGGACGATAATTAAGATCAAACACTATCTTCCCACCATTTTTCTTATAACATTTTAAAAAGTTATAAAATATGTCGAGCGACTTTGGGTCATAGAGGGAAAGTGTAATTCCGCTAAAGTAAATATATTCGAAGGCGGATAGTCTTTCCAACATCGCATCACAGTTTTTAAGCGTAAACAGGTCTCTCGCTGGTGAATTTTCCCGCCAGTAATAAAAGCGGCGCTCACCGTGTTCATCCGTTTCGACCATATAAAGACCTGATTGGCGTTTGGGTACTTTTTTTACGAGACCTATCCCAATATTTTCTTTCTGCCAATCCTCGTACATCTCAACACTGAACGGATCATCACCGATTGCCGTCACATAATCAACTGAGCCACCCCAACGCGCACAATAAAGGGCTACATTTAACGTGTCTCCTGCGTATCGAAGGTCATAATTTTTACCGAAATTATTTCTATTCTGGGATAATTCCAACATACATTCGCCAATGATTGCTATACGAGACATTGTGTTTCCTTCGAGCACCTTTCGGTGTACAGTATCTAAACGCCGCCAAAAATGGAAAAGCCGCCGTCAACGCAAACCATAGAACCTGTGACAAATTTTGATGCATCGCTGAGTAGCCAGACCAATGCCCCTTTTAATTCATCCGGATGACCAAATCGTTTAAAAGGCGTTTGATTTATCACGTTTTGGCCGCGCTCCGTCAATCCACCATCCGGCGTCGTCAGAAGATTTTTATTTTGTTCTGTCAGGAAAAACCCCGGCGCCAAGGCATTCATCCTTAACGCGTCACCATATCTGTTTGCCATTTCCACTGCGAACCACTGGGTATAACAATCAACGGCAGCCTTACCCATGTTATATCCAAGAACTCTGGTTATCGCCCGCTTCGAATTCATGGATGAAATGTTGACTATACTGCCCCTCTCAGCCGTTTTTGCTATGGCCCCTGCAAAAACCTGCGTAGGCGTTACCGTACCCCAGAGGTTAAGGTCCGCCACCTCCTTCATTCCGGCCAGATTCATTTTGAATAAATCCTGATCGGGCATAAGGACACTTTGTGGCATAATGCCGCCGGCAGCATTCACCAGTCCGTCAATCCTGCCAAATTCGGCAAGAACCTTGTCCTTCGCCGCACTCAACTGATCATAATCCATCACATCAGCTACGAGAGCAACGGCCTGGCCATCATTTCGGTTTATTTCTTCGGCGCGCCGATTGGCAATGTCTTCATTCCTGCCGAGAATGCCGACTGAACCACCGGCCTCTACGATACCTTCGATAAAGGATTTACCCAGAATGCCCGTGCCGCCCGTAACAACGATCACTTTATCTTTTAGAGAAAATTCAGTCATCTTTTCCTTACTACCTTGATCCACCATTAATTTTTGCATCTTTTAAAATAATAACACCTTCTCCTTTAGGGACTTCAACAGTAATTTGCTGCGATGCATCGTCATAGGTAAAGTCTTTTAACGCTTTATCGTTAAACATAACGGACGAAGGTTTGCCGCTCACGCCGATCAGCAACTTCCCACCTTTGCTATGATAATATTTCAAACCGTTTTCAGATAATTCAAAGGTAACGGGCATATCCGACTTTACAATTGTTTCTTCGTCGCGAATAAACGTCGTCGCAGACGCGACAAATAAATTGTCATTGCTCCATGTCATTGCGACCGCGTCAGTCTGCATATCATTAATCACATAAACATCGTTTGGTTGCGTGGAATAGGCGAAATTCTTTCCGAAAGCCGTGCCGGAAACAAAGCCGTCATGCATTTCGCTCCTCACGCCGGTCACATTATCGGTCGTAATAACATTCGCCATTACAAGTGGTTTGGCGTCCCGGGTCTCATAGGTAGCCTTTATCATCCCTTCCTTTTTAAGCGGCCTCACGTTATTCAGTGTTTTAATATAGTGCGGGGTTTCAACCGCCTTAACATCCATATTTCCGGATGAAAGGTGGATTATATTCAGCTTTTTTCCTGCTTTGGTAATGGAGGAAACATCCTGTCCCACCTGAATATCCTTAAGTTCCATTGTCTGATAAAGCAAATTAACGTCGACATCATCACTCTTCGGAATAGCAATATCCAGCATCAACACCGTTCTGGGTTTAAGATAGAGCACATTGCGAGTTAACGATTTTACCTTATCCCAATAAAGCCTGCCAATATCACCGGAAGAAAAAGCCGCTTTCTTTCCGTCAAGAAATTGAGCAATAAAGGCATGATCATTAAAGCCCGGCGCAAAACCGACCGGGTCACCGACACGTTGACTTTGATGATTACCATCGATCAGGATTGTCGAATGCGCAACCGGTTGCGTAAGCCACGACTGATAGAGCGGATCCTCATAATAATCTGATGTTGAAAGATGTCGGTCTTCAATAAAAATCTGCCCTTTATCGGCAACATAAAAGCTGCCCTGATCCAGGTGCTGGTGATTAAAGAAGGGGCCGGTTCTCATAACGAAAACAAAATCATCTTTTTCCCAGCCGCTTTTAAAAACCGTTGTCCCTACGTTGTGGAAGGCCTTTACCGGATTCTCGTCAAAAGCGGTATCCTGAGTAACATTTTCAGTATCATAAAGAACATCCTGGAATGTTTCAGCACCTTTAAGATAGTTATAATACCACCCAAGGCGGGGTTCCTTTTGCTTGTCCAGTAAATAAGCCCAATTGGAAACTGGAATGATATTTCCTGTTGAATCACCGAAATCGAACCATTTTCTGTCCTTTACCAGCCCCGCCCATATATATTCATTATAGGTTCCGGTAAGAGAGGCACTGACATCAATGTTAAAAACATTGTCTAAAGAAGGCATGCTGTAAGCCAAATTGGACATACTATAGCTGTTATAGCCAAGACCTTCACCCCATGATCCATCTTCGGTATCGGCAACCCTGTTTAGAAATGTGTAATATTTCAACATTGTCCCGGTAAAGTATGGCTCCAGGTTTTCTGTTTCCGGGCCATCTGCATAAATCGCCGCCATGTTCATTAACGATCCACCCAAAATCATCGCGAGCCAATTCGACGTTTTTGACGTTATATTGTCATTGTAGACATAAGTCCGGTAGCCGCCTTTAATTATGTTTTTAATCAGCGCGTCGCGAATTTTTTTGCTTTCTGTCGGGCTCATAAGATCATACGTAAGATCATAAGCTTCCGCCAGGCGGTGTGACCAGCTTCCAGTATTATGCTCGCTGTAACGTCCCCTTTTTATCTGCCAGGGGTGTGACCAGTCCGGCCACTCAGATAACGTCAACAACATTTCTTTTACATAATTTCCAGCTTCCATATCACCATGAAAAGCATAAGCCATGGAATTGGTGCGCAGTGGTCCCGCTGTCCTGAATATATGCGACACCCATGACGCCCATGTTGGTAACCAGACTTCGTCAGGAAACTGATCAAGATCATAGACCAGACTTTCAAGTGGATATGCCTCGCGGCCATTTTTCGCGTCTTTTAGAATATCATCGTAAACTGACTTAAAACGTTCTTCTTTAAATCGCTTATCAATATTTTTCTTCTTTTCATCGTCAAAAAGGAGCCTTGGATGTTTACCCGCAATCTCCTGAACTTTTGGGGCAATGTGAATTGTAAATTGTGTTTGGGAAAGGATGCTGGCATTCCTGTAAGCCGTAAGCTTTCCAATATAAAGTCCTTTGGGATAAGACAGAATAAGTGGTTTTAGCGACCATTCTTCACCCTTTTTTGTAAGATCTCCTTCGTAAATTGGATTATCTTTATCGGTTAAAGGCGCTATTTCCACGCTTACTTTCTGTGCATCCAACGGCCAAACCCCACTTAACTTAAATTCATCACCTTCGTTAAAATGTTTTTGTGGAATATATTGTGAAAATTCCGGCAGTTTGAACATGGCGGGTTCAACAAATTGAAAGGCCATCGCCTGATGCGCTTCCACATGAATATCATCAAGTCCAAGATAAAATGGCATATCCGGATCCGCGTCAGGAATCTTTGCAAGCACCGCCAAGGCATAAACCCTTATATTCTTGTCGCCCGTCAATTTAGGGTTTTCACGAACAAGGTCGTTATAATCAACCGTTAACGCTACCCATTCATTTGTCTTTGGGTTGGGTATTGTTATATCAAGCTTTCCATAATCACCCGCTGCAAACCTTACCTTGAAAAATTCCGCCTTCAAATTGGTTTTGAGATAATATCTGAGATCCACTTTCATCCCTGGTCTCAAATGGATATCCATAAGCTTCTGCGCGCCAGCATAATTATCGACATTTGTATATGGCGTCACTTTTTGGACAATCGAAATATTAGGGTCTTTCGCCAAAATTTCGTTAACCCTGAAATTGGGGTCATAAGCGGTATCCTGCCACAACGGATAGGATGCCCAGGCACCAAGTTCTCGGTCTTCAAAATCTTCATTATAGATAAAAGGCTCAAGTGCTATCTGAGCAAAAGATTGGCTTATAAACAACAGATACAAGGTAACCAGGAAAGTGATATTTTTCATATTTTTATTTTCATCTACAATGGTGGGTATTTTTAGTTTATTATTTTTTACATAAAAATAATAATGATCACGCCGACCATCGTCAAATTAAAGGTGAAGTTATGACCCATAAAAAAACAACACTTGTAATTCAGTTCTTTTTCTTAATGGCGGTTTCGATGTCGCCTTCATATTCATTTGCCAATGACAGCAAAATAATTGCCACGCGCTATTCAACCAATTTCCCGCAGTCAAAAGGTAATTATAATGGCATTTCATCTGCAAGTGATGGTCTGATCTATTATGTGCTTTGTTCAGGCGATCTTAATGTTGGTGCTCAGATGTATTCCTTCAACCCTAAAGGCGGCCAGATCACGCACCTGGCGGATCTTACCGAAGAAACTGACGGTTATGATATGAAAGCGATACCGCAGGGGAAAAGTCATGTGAATTTCTATGAATATAAAGGAAAGCTTTATTTCGCCACCCATGTTGACTTTTATAAAAACGTCGACGGAAAGGAACTTATGGGTGATCCCCCTGCCGGTTACAAACCATATCAGGGAGGACACATTTTATCCTATGATATGAAAACCGGCGAGATTGAAGATCTCGGCATCGCTTCTCCGACCAGAGGGGGCATCATTGCCCAAACAATGGATACCGAACGTGGCAGAATTTATGGTCTTACATGGCCCGCCGGTGAGGTATTTCGATATGATGTCGAAAGCCGGGACCTTAAACAATTTGGAAAATTTTTTGCTGATGGTGAAGAGGGTGATGGAGACCGCTATCAGATTCTCAGCCGCTCACTGACTGTTAGCAAGAATAATGGAAGCATGTTTTTTAATAACCCGCTCGGTGAAATTTACGAATATATTTTCGATCAGGACGAAATTAAAAAAGTCGATACAGAAAACCTTAAAAAGGATTATTTCGGCGTTCCGGTGGGCCGGTCAATGGGTTATCAGTGGAGACAGTCTGTGTGGTCAGAGCTGGACCAGATGATTTATGGGGTGCATAACGAATCCGAATATCTGTTTAGTCTTGATCCGATAACAAAAAAAGTGACCCTGATTGACCGCGTGGCTTCTGAAACATCCAAAAAGGCTGGCGCTATGGGATACGGCTTCAGCTTGGGACTGGTCTTCGGGCCGGAGAATAAAGTATTATACCACATTTCTCATGCCTATCCGAATGAAGAGGAATTTGAAAAATTTGGCCCCGGTGCCGTTGATGACCTGAGACTTAAAAACCATCATGTTATTTCTTATGATCTGACTGAACAAAAGTATGAAGACCTTGGAGAGATTATTTTTGAAGATGGCAGTGAACCCATACACATCAATTCTCTGGCACTCGGTAGTGATGGTAATTTTTACGCATTGGCCACATTGGAATTGGAGAACGGCGGAGAAACCACTGATTTGATCTCATTCCCCAACCCCAAGGACAAATAAATAAAAATATAGAAGTTTACGCGCCTCTAATCCAACTTAGAGGCACTATCCTCATCAATATAAAGAACCGCGTGCGGGTGTTTTCTAAGTATTGTTGACGGATATTTTTCCTGTATGTCATCCTTAAGCGTGTGATAGATGGCATCCGCTTTGTTGATACCCGGCGCAATTGCATACGCATATGCCGCATTAAATAAAACCGGTATGGTTAGGGTAATAGCATGGGTCGGCACTTCTTCAATCACATCAAAGCATATTTCATCTTCCGGATCGACCTGCTGCCATCTGTTTTTTTCGTCAAGGTCAATGATCTTAACAACCTCAGGATCATCGAAAAAAGCGACATGAGGATCATTAAACGCCAAGTGTGTATTTTCACCGATACCGAGAATGACAATATCTGTTGGATATTTTTTCATAAGATCG
This sequence comes from Alphaproteobacteria bacterium, assembly GCA_030428615.1. GTDB lineage: Bacteria > Pseudomonadota > Alphaproteobacteria > Sphingomonadales > Emcibacteraceae > Pseudemcibacter. Next base: position 21,968 of record JAUIDN010000025.1, read on the forward strand.
GCGTATCTTTCGCATTCCCCTGCCAAGTCATCCACATCCCCGTTCATATAATAAACCTCACGGAAAGGCACATGACTGAACAGAACATCTTTAAGATAATTTCCAAATAATTGCGGCGCACTTCTATCAAGCCCGACATACTCGTCCATGTGAAACGCGTTTATACGGCTCCAGTCGATGTCTTTATCTCTCAGGGAAGCGAGAAATTCATTTTGTGACGGCGCCGCGGCGAAAACGATATTGATATAGTCTTTATCCTCAAGAAGCTGATTAATCCGTTCGCTGACTTCATCCGCAGCAGCTTTACCCATTTGTGGGCGGGTTTGGTAAATTTTCACATTCAGTTGTTCTTTTTGTAATTCACGCATATCTGTCAATTTTTCCTCTTTTCTGATTTAATTTCTACTGTAGACGACATTCCCGCCGATAATCGTTTTCTCAATTTGAATATCATTATCAAAAATCAGGATATCAGCATCTTTTCCGGGAACCAGTGATCCTTTCCTGTCGGCAATACCCATTATATTAGCCGGTGTAATAGACGCCATTCTCACCGCATCCTTCAGCGGCACATCCGCGAGGGTAACCATTGTGCGTACCAACCTGTCGGTGGTTGCGACGCTTCCAGCGAATGATGTTCTGTCCGGTAATTTTGCCACACCATCTTCCACGATCACTTTAATCCCGTTTTCAAGACTACCTAAAATACTATCACCATCAGGCATTCCAGCCGCACGCATAGAATCCGTAACCAGCGCGATTTTATCCGCCCCTTTTCTTTTATATATCAATTTAAGGAGTGGTGCCGGCAGATGTTTACCATCAGCAATGACCTCCACATTCATTTCGTCAATTAAAAATGCGCTCTGTACGCCACCGGCGAAACGGAAACTGTTGCGCCGTGTCACACCGGCCATTCCGGAATAAAGATGTGTAGCAAGCGAATACCCATTTTCAAAAGCAACCAGAACGTCTTCGTAAACAGCATTGGTGTGTCCCATTGACGCCATAACGCCTTTCGATTTCAAATATCTGGCAAATTCAAGTGATCCTTCTTTCTCAGGGGCAGAATCCCACCGTTTGATAACCGATGTTCGTGATAAAATTTCCTTATATTCTTCCGGGTCCGGATTTCGTATATAACGTGGATCCTGCGCCCCTCTTTGTTCCATTGAATAATAGGGCCCTTCCAAAAACATTCCCATAAACTGTGCGCCCCGGGTGTTTTGTGCGTCGGCAATTTCATAAACTTCCAGATTTCTGAACAGCTCTTCTTTCCCGCCCGAAGTTGCCGTCGGGTACATTGCTGTCGTCCCGTGCCGCGCATGCATCTCTGCGGCTTTCAGATACGCCTCAACCGTACCATCCAGAAATGAATGACCACCGCCACCATGAACATGAAGATCAATAAACCCGGGGGAAATGTTAAGACCTTTTGCGTCGATCTCTATCGCGCCGGGAACGTCCAAATTGGTTTCGCTTACTTCGGTTATTTTACCGTTTTCCACCACCACTGTTCCGCTTGGCAACACGCGATAAGGAGTAATAACGCGCCCATTAAATATTTTCAGTTTTTTATTCTGCTGGGACTGCGCGTAACCCATCTGCGCAAATGACATTATTGGTAGTAACCCACCCCCAACAGCGAGTGAGGTCGCACCAATTTTTCGGATAAATTCCCGTCTATTTTCATTTTTACTTTTCATTGCGATCCTCGTATTAAATTTTATAATTGGTCAAACGATAATCCCTGACTAAAAGAACCCTTTAATAGCAAAATAAGTTGTCACCAGAGAGAATATAATAACAGCAATCAAGCCTATATTCATCCTGATCGACGCTTTATTTTCATGCATGATACTACTTCTGTTAATCAGGATAAAAATCGGAATTGCAACGGCCGGCAAAATAGCGGCTTGGAACGCCATTGAAAATACCATCAATATCGTTGGACTTTGTTCAAGGAAGACAGAACCAAAAGCGATCAGCAAACCGGCAATAATCAGCACCCGGTACATCGGCGAATGAATATCACGCGGTCTGCCCGTGTAATCCGAAATTAGCCAGGGTGCAATCAGGACAATCGGAAAAATGGTCGATAAACCCGCCCCCACAATACCAAGTATCAGAAGAAAAGAAGCAAATTTTCCGCCGATGGGCTCAAACAGACCAATCAAATCAAGTGTATTATCCACTTTAAGTCCCAAAAGATGAAGCGTCCCCGCCGCCACGGCCATGATGAGACCGCTTATGAGAAACATCATTGAGGCAGATACAAAAGAATCTCTTTTTTCATCTTTCAGATTATTGATGTTCCACCCCTTTTCAACAACCACTGTGCTTCGCATAATAAAAACGGCGGCGGAACATGTTGATCCCACCATTGCCGCGACAAGCCCGAATGCCCCCGGTGTGTTGGGAATTGATGGAACCAGTCCGGTGGCAATATCCGAAATATTAGGGCTTACCATAAAAAAAACGGCGATAAAGCATAGTGCCATTATAATAACAAACAGGGTTAAAATCTTTTCAAAAACCTTGTATCGGCCAAACCAGAACATAAAAAACAGCATTGTGATCAATACCAGTGTAATCCATGCCGTCTCAACGACCACCCCTGATGTCAGCAATCTTATTCCTTCCTGAACAAGATCAGAAACAATGCCCATGATACCAACTACAGCCAGTAATTCACCGACAATAAGGGTCGCCATGATGTAAAGTGCTAAAAACTTCCCGATTTTAAATTCTGATTTAATATTCAAAAGCGCAGTTTTTTTTGAAACCAGCGTCACCTGACCATAAGCCACCATCAGGACGTAAGTAAATATACAGGAAAGAACAATTGCCCAAAGCAAGGTCATCCCGTACTGGGCACCTGCTCTGGCCATAGTGGTAACACTTCCCGTACCAATATTATACCCGATCAAAAATAGTCCCGGCCCAACTGCACTCAATGCGATTAATATCTTATTTTTTGTTTTCCCTACCATCATTTTACCCAGAATTATGTTATCCCATTTGACTGACAGTTTATATATTTTGCCCGAAATTGAAACATTATTTATGAGCTTTGCCTTATGGATATTGTTAAGATATAAAAAACAGACGGAAAAGCATTAATGATGCGTACTCTGACAAAATTTGTTTCACCCTTGCTATTGATCAGGCGGAGAAAAAGGATATGGCCCATCAAAATCTGGCGTTCGAAGAACTTCTGAATGACACCAAAATAATCCCGGTACTGGTCATCAAAAAACTGGAAACGGCCATTCCGGTCGCCAAAAAACTGATTGATCAGGGTTATAACACGCTGGAAATAACCTTACGCACCGAAGGTGCACTTGACGCCATGAAAGCAATTAAAAAATCATTCCCCGACGCGATTGTTGGGGCCGGCACGATAACCGATGGAAAACAGTTACAGAGCGCCTATGAAGCCGGCGCCCAGTTCGCCGTAAGTCCCGGAACAACAGATGAATTATTGCAGGCGGCAAATGAATTCCCCTTACCCTTTTTACCGGGCGTATCGACAACAAGCGAAGCGATGAATTTAAGGTCAAACGGATATAAATTTATGAAATTATTTCCCGCTGAAGCCATTGGCGGCATCGCGTTGCTCAAATCAATCTATGGACCACTTCCGGACCTAAAATTTTGCCCGACTGGCGGCATTAATGTCGCCACAGCGGACGAATATTTAGAACTTCCAAATGTGATCTGCGTTGGCGGGTCGTGGATGGTATAGAACAGAAATTACCGAAATCTTTTCATATGCACGGTATCTAGAATAATAAGACAAAATCAATAAGCAGTTTGATAACTGGCTGCGTATTTTATTCCCGTGGCTTTGCGATATATTTCATGATTAACGCTTCGCCAATAGCCCCAAACCCAAGAAGGACAGTCAGAAGAATTATCAACCAGCCAAGAACAGGAATGAAAATAACAAACGTGAAGACAATACTGCCTATGCCGATCACAATCAATTTCATAACAGTGGTATTTGAACTTCTGCCAAGGACTCCGGAAATACGCCAGAACACTGCATAAGTCCCAAGCAGATACCCGAACAGCCAGATCAGGCAAACAAGTAATCCGACAATTGGTATAAGCGGTATGCCAACAATCAGCACCGCGCTTGCCGGAACAAGCCCAAATAACGAAGCCATGCCGATAAAACCAACAATCAATGACTTTCCGGGTTTCTGATTGATATGTTCTCTTAAGTTTTCCACCAATTCCGGCTTAGACGCCAGGCACGCCACTGCGACGACAAGCAGGAACACAAGTAGGGTAATATATGCCGCCAAGCCCCCCCAGATGGACGCCCATATGATTGATTTGGTATAATCCCCGGATCTGGCCATATCTCCCAGCATTTCAGTTCTGGAAAACGGTTCATATTTAACCCTGCTTGCATCAATTACTGAACTGGGAATTTCAATTTCCTCCGGCGCTGAATAAACAAGTTCACCGGATATTCGGGCATTATCACCAAAAATAATTTCCGAGGCCGTAATACGCGCGTCACCCGCCACCACAGCATTCAGGCTTACATTCTCACCAGCCGCGACAAGATTACCGGAAAGTGGCGCATCAATTTCAATTTTTCCCGCGCCGATGCGCGCATTTCCACCGATGGACGCATGTCGATCAAGACTCACTTTAAAACCGGAAACGGTTAAATCATTTCCAACAGGCGCTTCAACTGAAACACGGGCACCAACGGCATAAAGATCACCATGCACATCACCTTCAACTTCCACGTCGAACCCGGCAATGTGGGCGTCCTCGCCAACCTCCCCGTCAACGACGACAGAAAAGCCCGATACAAAAAGATCGCGCGGTGATCTGGTCGATTGCTTTACGTCAGACCCGCTAACATATACATCATCTTCTATGTTTGAGTTTACGGGTAAATCGCTTTGTGCAAGAACAGAAACACCCCCATATATAAGAGCTGAAATAAAAGTTAGAAAAACAAAAAACCGCGCCATTTGACCATCCCTTCGATCTGTTCGTATTTATTCATGTTTTCTGAATGTATGATGGAATGTTCCGTTTGGCATTGATCACAATCAAATTCACTTTCATTGCATATGACACCAAATTGATCAGCTATCCAGACATGTGGCAAAGTAGTTCATCTGTGACTGATCATGTTGTGTTTTTCTGTCCTTATCATTTATGGCGAGTTCCGCAATTGGCTCCATCTTTGATATCTGACGCATATCTTTCAGTGCCCCATCGGTACCGGCACCACCCGCCGTCACAAAGAATGCTATTCCTGATATTTTTCCGGAATATTCCGCTAAAAAACTGCGAATGGGGCTTGCCACATGACCAGCCCAAACAGGCGCGCCGACAACAACAAGATCAAACTTCGATGGATCTTCCGCAATTGGGTCAATGGGGACTATCTTTTCGCGAAGCGAACACCAGGCCCGCTTCATATAATTCCAGAAACCTTTGCCGAAGACATCAGTTTTTACCGCCACGACTGTCGCGCCTTTCGCATTTGCAATATAATCCGCGACTTTCTTTGTATTACCACTATCCGAATAATAAACAACGAGAATTTTTTTGGTCATCTTGTCCTCCTTATCGATGGTAATAAATTATCACAGTCGTAGTTCTCACCATTGATCAGGATCAAGGTTTATCAGGTAATATCAAACTATGTTTTATTAGAAAGTTGTACCTTGAAGTGTGAAGTTATCATCAACATAAAAGAGGCTCTGATCCGGTATTTCTATCCATTCGTCGCGAGTGATCGGTTCAGAAGCAATATCTATAGCCAGATAGTTCACAGAAGGAGCGTGATGGATATGCGGAAAGCCACAGATTTCACAATTATAAACACCGTTATGCTTCACATAAAAAAGACTGCGGCCAATTCTGCTGCCGTAAATATTCCGGCCATCCGATATAAGCATATTAAGTCCCATCTTTGCGCCAGGCGCAACATCACGGGACCACTGATGAATTTTTTGAACAGTTTTCTTCAGGTTATCGATTATGGTTCTGTTTTTATGTCGCCTGCAATTGGTCAAAAAAAGGTAGAAAACATGTTCGCTGTCCGTTTCTCCCAGAATCTTTGGTCTATACCGCTCATCAATTTCATCAATCAATTGCGATTTAAAATTTTGAAATCCCGGAACCGTACCATTATGAATAAACGTCCACTGATCCGATACAAAGGGATGGGTGTTACTGATGGATGGTGCGCCAATAGTCGCGCGACGAATATGGGCGAGCACGGTTTTCGAATAAATATGCCCGGCCGCTTTTTCGAAAGCTTCCCCCTGATATGCGGCCCAGGCTTTGCGTTCGACACTCGGCAACCCATCTTTATAGGTAGCAATACCCCATCCGTTTGTGTGGCTCATTCCCCCAGTGTCTTGTGCGCTTTGTGCCAGCAGTGCATTCTGCGAATAAATCAAAGGGCACTCAACTTTTGTCGGTTCGTTAGCGTGAAATGCATAAAGTCGACACATGTGGTCATCCCTGTTTTAATAAATGTAATCTACCAATAGAATTGGAAAATAATATGATTGAAATCAAGAATAAATTATTTAAAGCATTTGCCGAGGATCACGCCGTATTGGGAAACGGATTTCACATATTGTCCGCCAAATTGCGCGAAGGCAATCTGGCCGACATAAAAAATGCCGCACAAAAGATTAACGATACTGTTGGAGCCCATATTGCTTTTGAGGAATATGAATTTTATCCAAGATTAAAAGAAGAACGCCCAAATGTTGATACGGATAAAATGTATGATGAGCATTCCGAAGGACTCAATGTAATTCTGGATATTATAGATCTTTCGGATACTGCTGACATTTCCGATGAATTCAAAAATCGTCAATTGGAACATATAAGCGTAATGGAGAGGCATGTTGCAGAATGCGGCGAACTTTTTTCCGTTCTCGACATATTGCCGGATGATGAACTCTCAAGGCTTTACGAAAGACTTCTATATTGGCGTAAGGAAAACCCGAAGTGGTCAGATGTCAGTTCATATAAGGAATAATTCAGTGGATGAAACCGAACGAGCTGAATATCCGTCTGTTCCTTTCTCCCTGTCTACTGACCTTGCCCCCGAATTAGAAACGGCAGATGCAACACGGATTAGGAAAATAGCTGCAGGGATAAAAAGGGGAAATCTAAATAAATCCAGCATTGATGTGTTTGGCCCTGGTGTGAAACAAGGCTATAAACCCGGCCCTGTTTTATTCTACGAAGACCACCGCTCAATAGCTTTATCGTCGCCTAAAGCGTCAAACCATTATCAATACAGGTTTTTACTCCTTGCAGGAAAGCAGGATATCCTGCTGATAGAAAATAAGCGCTCCGACAAATATGAAAAATACTGCAGAGATGTCCTAAAACTGCCGTCACCAAAAATACTATGTGTAAAAAGCAAAGAAGCACTGTCCCCCCTCGCCAAAAGCTGCATTGAAAGTTCAAAAGCCATGCAGAAAATAGTAAAGATTGCCAAATTAAATGGCTGCCTGAATATAATGCCCTATATCTGCACAGGATGGACTTGGCTTTTAGGCCAGAAAATAGCAGAATTGGCAAACGTGCCGGTTTATATAATGGCCCCGACACCTTGGTTAGCTCAAAAAACAAATGACAAGTTGTGGTTTTCTGAACGATTGGCGGAATGTCTTGGCCCCTGCGCCCTGCCACAAACCTATTACGCTTTTGGGCCTGCCGCCTTGGCGATAAAAATAACTCGTTTGGCGAAAACACACCCTAAAATAGTAGTAAAAATCCCATCAAGTGCGAGTTCCATGGGTAATGTTGTTATTGATACAACGCACATTAAAGACATATCTATACCCGCTGTCACCGAATATATACACTCACATATCCGGTTTCCGCGATATCATGATATGTACCCACTTGCGGTTTCGGTGTGGGATACGGATGTTTTAACCAGTCCCTCGCTGCAAATATGGATCCCCCTTCCAGAAGACGGGAAACCAATAATTGAGTGCCTTTTTGAGCAGGCCCTTGACCCGGTTTCGCATACCTTCATCGGCGCCAGGCCTGCACAGTTGGAGAAGGAAATAAGAAACCGGCTAATCTATGAAGCCGGAATAATTGCCTATCTGTTCCAGCAACTGGGTTACTATGGAAGGTGCAGTATCGACGCAGTGGTAACAGGTAAAAGAACAGAGCACGATATACACTGGATAGACTGCAACGCACGGTGGGGAGGGGTTTCTATCCCGATGACAGCGGCCCAAAGACTAACGATCAACTGGAAGGAGAATTTAAAAATCATTGTCCAGAGCAACATGCATCAGTCAGCAAACCTTAATAAAGATTTCTTAGATTCAACAACACACCTTCAATACAATGCGAGGGAAAGAGAAGAGGGAATAGTCATCATGAACCCTTCATATTACAATAATTTTGCATATCACGATTTTATGGTCTTCGCCAAAAATTCAAATTCAGGTGATTTTATATTCCAGGAAGCCGACAAAATATCCCGGCATATGTTAGATAGGTGGCGCAGCTTTGATCAGATAGCGTAACATACTCAGTGTGCCAGCAGAACGGGTCGTTTCTGATTGCTAAGCAGTTCTTTGGTAACGCCCCCAAAAACAATCTCACTCATCCTCACGTGGCTCCATGCACCCGCGACAATCATATCCGCTTCCATGCTTTCAGCAGTATCGAGAATTCTTCGTTCAACCGACACGGCCTCGCTCAATGTTAATGCTTCGGCATTCACGCCATGCCTTGAAAGATATCGGCAAATGTCCGCTTCCGGCAGGTTCGCTTTTTCCTTTTCTGAAATTGTAACAACAGTGACATTAGTCGCCATTTTCAAAAACGGTAGCGCGTCATGCGTCGCTTTGGCACATTCACGACCACCATCCCACGCAACAAGAATATTTCCAAACTTATGATCCGTCACCTCGGTATCAGGGATAGCGATAACAGGCAGGCCGCCACCAATGATGAAATTATTCTGTACGTCAAAAACATCATAAATGTCGCTTCCCTCCTGTCTGATGATAGAAACATCCGCAACCCGCGAATATGTATAAAGACATTGCAGTAGATCACCCGTTTCCTGGCACCAGTCAAAACGAACCCCGGCTCTTTCGAGTTTGCCTTCACAGGTTTCTCTATATTTTTCGGCCTGTTCCTCTGCGCGCTTTTCGAAATCACCATAGGCATTTATTAAATATGCAGATTCCATCGGCAATGCACCAATTACCGCTTCTATCGGCGTTAACACATGGAGCATCTTGATATGCGCATCAAACATGTTCGCCATATCAACGGCAAAATTCAGATTTTGATCAATATCCGATTCCTGATTTATGGGCACGAGGATTGTTTTTATCATTTTATCTCCATTTCTGTGAACATTTCACATCCACACTTCAAGCTTAAAGAGTATAAACAATCTACAAATTGACGCAAATCAATTCAAAATCAGTTGCTATAAGGGGCTCATCTAAAGAAATTCATTAAAAACACCCTTTAATTGATTGTAATCATAATATCAGTTTCCCGTCTTTATATATATTTCACTTATAAAAAACATTGTCTGCAATGGATATTGAAAATGAAAAAGACCGTTTACATTATTTTAGGTATTATTTTTGCTGGCATGATCACTTCATGCGCGCGGGATGTCGACTGCGAGGTGGTGACTTTTCATAATCGGCCGTTACCGCAAGGTGAAACAATCCGCATCGAGCCGATAAATAAAGCCAACATCGGAAGTCTTCAATTCGCAGATTACGCGAAGCTCATCTCAACACAACTGCGATCAATCGGCTACACTCCGGTCGGGGCAGGCGAGGATGCAAAACTCATAGCAGAAATCGATTATGATATTAGTACCAGTCTATCAAGAATAAGGACAACAACTGATCCATATGTACATTATCATTTCTACAGAGGTCGGTATTACACCCCTTATTACTACGGGTACTACGGCTTTGCGGCGCCACCTTATTACCGCGAATATTCCGAAACCGTTTATAATCGGTCTCTGACGATCAATATTGTCGAGGCAGAAGGCGCAAGTACACCCACAAGAAAAGTCATTTTTGAAACATCTGTAACAAGCACAGGCCGAGAACGTAATCTCAATGAAATTATGCCATATCTGGTAACGGCAGCTTTCACAAATTTCCCCGGTGAAAGCGGTGTTTCAAAAATCATCACGATCGAAAAGGATCAGTAACACCCTTCAGTAACGCAGCCATACCGCCCTCAGGGGTGACACCAATAAATTTTAATTGTGAGAGAAAAATGCACTTAACAAATAAAACAAGAAAATTATCAATCCTTTCCAATCAATTGAATGACAAAAATGGCAAGCCCGAAAAAATAGCGGTCATTGGAAATTACCTGCCACGACAATGTGGGATCGCAACATTCACCACTGATTTATCGCTTGCATTGGCTGATGCCTACCCGGATTTGGATATTATAGCGATACCGGTTAATGACAGAAAAGAAGGATATAATTATTCTGATCGAGCGCGTTTCGAAATCTTTGAAAGTGATTTATCATCCTATCGTCACGCCGCAGATTTTCTCAATATAAGCCAGGTAAATGCGGTTTGTATCCAACATGAATTTGGAATATATGGTGGCCCCGCTGGTAGCCACATTCTGACATTGATGAAATCACTGCATATGCCGGTAATTACGGTCCTTCATACTATTCTCAAAGAACCAAACGAAGATCAGAAAAAAGTGATGGACGGATTGATACGCTATTCTGACAAACTGGTGGTAATGAGTGAACTGGGCGTAGAGATTTTATCTGATGTTTATAAGGTACCCCGTTCTCAAATTGATTATATCCCACATGGAATAATACCAATAGCGTAGTCAGAATTCGCAGACTTGTCACAGACAAATGCCGTAATAAAGCGATTGAATAAATGCATAAACATATATCCAACCAGTAAAAATACTGGTGCTCTGACATTCATTTTGATGGCTTCTGGAATTATGTGCAGAAAAGATACAGAAACAAGCACACTTGCCGCAAAGCAAATGAAGTAGATCGTATTTCGTTTCCCCCAACCTCTATAGCGTCGAATGACATATATCCCGGACACCGTTACAGATGCGGCAAGAACACTCGCAAAAAAAGTTATCCAAAAATGACCGTTCAATTATTCTTCCATTAATATTTGAAATACAACGGGCCAATGACCGCGCCTGCAAACTATATCTATATTTAGCAAAACTCGTAGCACACAAGTACAGTATTTTATCTGTTACGATGTTGATCGTGGTCAAGTTCCCAATCAACATAAATCATTAGTCTGGATATATAATCACGTTAGACTTCAAACAGTCCATGGGACAGACAATAACACTTTGATATTTGACTAACCGGGAAATTAGAAATGACTTCACATGATACAAATACTTATCCAAAACAACTGGACCACATAATCGAATGCCAAAAAAAACTTGCCGATTATCAACCGGATATGATGGCGTCGTTCGAAAGCTTGCATCATGCCTCTATTGCAGGTGGAGCACTTGATAAAAAGACAAAGGAATTAATTGCCTTGGCGATAGCGGTCGTATCACGCTGTGACGGATGTATTTCATTTCATACACATGATGCGCTCGAAGCAGGTGCAAGTGAGCAGGAGGTTTCCGAAGCACTTGGTGTCGCTGTCCTGATGGGGGGCGGCCCTGCTATGGTATATGCAACTCACGTCGTGGATGCCATGACGCAGTTCAAAACAAATAAAGATTAGATTATTAGAGAAAGGGAAAATGATGGTACATGAAGTTGTCGCCGTTTTTAAAGATACTAAATCCTTGCAGAACGCCATTGACGAGCTACAAAATGAGGGCTTTGACCGTTCAGATCTTAGCCTTCTTGCCAGCGAAGACGTCATAGAAGGAAAACTGGGTCATATTTATTCAAGAGTAACCGATCTTGAAGATGATCCGGATGCGCCCACGATCGCTTATATCTCGCCGGAAGCACTCGCCGATGTGAAGGGAGCTTTAATCGGTACGCCGATGTATTTTGCCGCGCTTCTCACCACTGGGGTCATGACCGTTGCCGGAGGACCCCTTGCTGCAACGATAGCAGCGGTTGCAGCAGCCGGAGGGGCGGGTGCCCTTCTCGGTGGTATACTTACCACATTCGTTGACAAGCATCACGCAGAATATATCGAAAAACAGCTTGATCATGGAGGGTTGCTGCTCTGGGTTCATACGCGTGATAGCAAACACGAAGCAAAAGCGAAAAGAATATTATCCGAATATTCCGCACACGATATTCATGTCCATAGGAAGAACGTCGCTAGCAATTAAGCATAGCACACACACTTGCGACGGCACCAACCGACTAAACAAACACTGACTTCAAATATCGTTAATGTTGACTTATTTGCGTTCCATCGTGATTTGGTAAATATACATACCGGCCAACATCGCCAGCACAAATATAACGGCGCTTGATGGCACCAGAACCAAGCCAATAAGCGCAGGTCCGGGACAAAGACCCGCAACTCCCCACCCTATTCCAAAAAGGATAGCCCCCGCAATTAAAGGGGTATCAACATCTGTTTTACTGGGTAATGAAAATTGATCCCTAAAAAGTGGCTCGGACATTCTTCCTTGAACAATCCAGGCGAGCCCCATAACCAGTACGGCACCACCCATAACAAAAACAAGGGTTGGATCCCAACTTCCCAATATATCCAGAAAACCCCTGACACGAATAGGATCAGCCATACCGGAAACAGCAAGCCCTGCCCCAAATAGCAATCCGGAAACTATTGCACCGATTATTTCACGATTCATTGTCCGATCCCCATAAAATTCATCACAGCGACAGTGATCATTCCGGAAATGATAAAGACCGGCGTGGCGATAAGTGACCTTCGCGACAGCCGGGACATGCCGCAAACGCCGTGTCCGCTTGTACAGCCGCTCCCCAATCGCGTGCCAAACCCGACAAGAAGACCGCCCACCACAAGCGACGCCGCGCCAGGATAACGCGAAACGACTCCCGTTGACAGAAGCTGCACAACCAATGCCCCCACCAACAAAGAAACGATAAAACTTGCCGCAACTTTACGCGGTGTACCGCCGGAACCCATTCCGGCGGTGCGGGTTAGCAATCCACTTATTCCAGCAATTCGCCCCGCTCCCAAAAGCATGATAGCGGAAGCAATTCCAATCATTATACCGCCTACTAAACCCTCTAGGGGCATTGCGTCCGGAAATCCCAACATAATAAACTCCTTTTACCGTGAGCCTTAATGCGCAGCACACATTCCATTAAATTAATAATAGAATCAGTTTTAACATATCTTCTTTTTTTACTTAACCACTTTCCTAGCTGACATTAGTCAGACGTAAATAAGGGCGTATCTCGTCCCATCCGTCCGGGAAAATTTTTGCGGCTTCTTCATTGGTGATAGATGGCGGAATAATAACTGTATCTCCCGGTTTCCAGTCGGCCGGCGTGGCAATTTTCCGTTTGTCCGAAAGCTGTAGTGCTTCAATAACCCGAAGAATTTCGTCAAAATTTCGCCCGATACTCATTGGATATGTCATTGTCAGGCGCAGTTTTTTATCAGGGTC
>JAUIDN010000026.1 GCA_030428615.1 Alphaproteobacteria bacterium
CAGCATCACATAACGGGTGTGTCGCTCCACCAGCGTGGCGATATAGCTATTATTGCTCCCGGCAATCAGATCCCCTTCCCAGTGGCCGGGGACCGCACGATCTTCCACCGATGCTGGGCGTTCCCGGATCGAAGCCATATTCTTAATCTGGCCAAGACCGCTATGTTTCATGGTTGAATGCTTTGATCTTCGGATTGTACGTTTTGTCCTAAGATACTGAAGCAGCTCCTTTTTCAGAACACCGCGTGCCTGAACAAATAAGCTTCTGTATATGACTTCGTGTGACACTTGGTTATGCTCTTCCGCTCTGTATTTTCGCTTCAGCCATCCGGCAATCTGCTGTGGTGACCAGTGCTCTTTAAGCTTCCTGGCAACATTAAGCTGCAAAACACGGCTCTGCGCAAGCTTGCACAGCTTGGGACGTTTTGAGCGATCCCATGCGGCCTGATCGGCGGAGGCGGCTCGATAGCGTTTACTGCCTTGATTGCGTTTGATCTCACGGCTGATCGTTGAGGCGGCACGACCCAGTTTAGCGGCTATGGCACGGATCGAAAACCCCGCGACAATGCCCCTTGAAATTTCTTCCCGTTCAGCAAGAGTAAGGGACCACTTTGATCTCTTGCGTTCAGGAGGACGTATGCCGCCCGTGGGCGATAATATGCTGTATATTGATGAAGATGGTCGATCAAAATAGCGGCCAATATCCTTAAGACTATCGCCCTTCAACCACCGATCCCACATATATTTCTTCTGCTCTACCGTATATTTTATTCTCGTTCTGTAAGCCATATCAATCACTCCCTCTATAACTATATTAGAGTAAAGTGTTGCGCTCACCACTTGAGACCACCACCCAAAGCAGACATTAGACCAATAGCGAATTGACCGTAAAAAAGGAGTAAAGTAAGCTCTTTTCATCACATGGGAAAATTTTATGTCAATTCTTCATTTTCATTTATTGCAGTGCGTTACAAATAGAACTGGTTTCCAGTTTAAATAGAAGCATAAAAATAAACTTTTAACATAGGGAAGTCAAAGATGGCCAAATCACTGTTTATGAGTATTGCAACGTTGGTAATATTGAATGTTACCGGTCTCAATCTTCTTGCTGCCGATGCACCGAAGGCAAATGCTGATCGCATGGAAGCGCGTATTATAGGGCTTGGTGAATTTGGCAAAAATGCGGATGGCGGTGTCGACCGTGTTGCTTTTTCTGATGCTGATATCGCTGGTCGCAACCATATGATTGGTTTGATGAAAACGGCAGGTTTAGAAGTTCATGTCGATTATGCGGGCAATATTATAGGTAAGCGCGCTGGTAAAAATCCAGCTCTAGCTACAATTACATTTGGTTCGCACATTGATAGTGTGCCGGGTGGGGGTAATTATGACGGTGATGTCGGGGTAATGGGGGCACTTGAAGTTGTTGACTTATTAAATGAAGCCGATATCACGACCGAACATCCGCTCGAAATGATTATATTCACTGCCGAAGAAAGCAGCATGATTGGGAGTAGAGCATTTACCGGCGACCTTTCAAAAAGAACTTTGGATAGTTTTACGAGTCCGGGGGACAGGCGGGATGGACTTGACCGTATTGGTGGTGATCATACCAGACTTAAAGAAGTCAGGCCCACAAACCCCGTCCATGCATTTGTTGAGCTCCATATTGAACAAGGGGGTATACTTGAACAGAAAAACCTAAACATAGGCATAGTCGAAGGCATTGTCGGTATCAGCACATGGCCTGTTAAGGTGGAAGGTTTTGCAAACCACGCTGGCACAACCCCAATGCCGGGTAGGAGGGATGCCCTTGTCGCGGCATCCAAACTGATCATTGCCATTAATGAGCGCGCAACTCGTATGGAAGGCCGACAAGTAGCAACGGTTGGTCGAATAGAGGCTTTCCCGGGAGCATCAAATGTAATCCCGGGTACTGTGGAGTTTTCCCTTCAGATACGTGATCTTGATGCAGATAAAATTCAGCATCTCTTTGAAGTAATTCAGCAGGAAGCAAAGATGGTTGAGGTTGAAATGGATGTCAAAATCTCATTTGGAACATCAGGGGTGCCCGCGCCTGCACTGACTGATATAAGGTTACGAAACCTCATTGAGCAATCAGCAAAAGATTTAGGACTTACATGTCAGCATATGCAGTCAGGGGCAGGGCATGACGCACAGCATATGGCACATTTTACACCAACAGGTATGATATTCGTGCCAAGCAGGGGTGGTATAAGCCATTCTCCTAACGAATATACGTCCCCACAGGATATGGCAAACGGCGCGGATGTCCTCTTGCGTACAATATTGAAACTGGACGAAACAATATTTACCGAAGAATAAAAGTTGTATTATGTAACAAATTCCTCTCCCGTCATGTCTCTACACCTGACGCTAGGTATAGGGAAAGCAATTAAGATGACTTATGGAACGAGAATGGGTAAATGAATAAGACAATTGTTGCGACGCTTTTTCTCACAACCGCTTTGGGAAATTGGATGACCAATGCTTTTTCAGCTGAAGAGATGGCCACCGACAGTTCAGTAGTTATTTATGATAAAGCTTATTTTGAAACTTTCTCGCCGGTTACCTTGCTTGATATGCTTCAAGCGGTACCGGGGGTGCCAGAAATTCTAAACGCAAACGAACAAAGAGCAAGACAGGCACAACGAACAGGTGGTGGTGGCCAACGCGGGTTTGGTTCTGGTGGCGATCAAATCCTGATGGATGGGAAACGCCTCGCCGGTAAAGCAAACAATATTAATGACACTCTTTCTCGAGTATCGGCGGTGCAAGTAGGGCATATTGAACTCATCCGCGGAGCGTCTAGCGGATTGGATGTTCAAAGTCAGGGTTTGGTAATCAATATCGTTATGACCGAAGGTGCGTCAACGTCGACTACATTTTGGCAACTAAAAGGCGAATATACTCAGGGATATAAATTTCTTCCAGAATTTCTTATTTCTCACACCGGTTCTTTGCGAAAGTTTGACTACACATTGAGCTACGAACGCAAGAACAACGGGTCTAAATTCGATATAGATGAAGAATTTTATGACCCTCTCGGTAATCAGAAGTCTACACAGACCATCAAGAACGGGTCAACGCGCTTTGCGCACGGTTTTAATACTAACTTGGCTTATGAATTTGAGGACGGCGCGCGCCTCCGGCTTAACGGACTATATGAACCCAATGGGCAAAAAGGGACTGAGATTAGAGATAAGACAAGTGATATGTTGCGCCCGGTTGTCTGGGTTACTGATCGAGATGCCGACAAATGGGAAGTTGGCGGTGATTATACCCGCTCTCTGGGCTTTCTTGGTAGCCTGAAGTTATTATTTGTTATAAATAGTAATAAAGAAGATTATCTGGTCGATCGGTTTAAGGGTACAGGCAGCCAAAAATACGAATATAGCCGGGACGATACGGATCTTGAACAATCGGAAAAAATCTTCCGCGGTTCTATCACGAAAGATATAGCAGACGGGCAATCCTTGGAAATTGGTGGAGAAGCGGCATATAATAAATTCAACAAAACTTTCGACAGTTTTAGCCGTTCAGATACAATCAGTGACTTATTAAATAATACCAGCGATAACGTAAAAATAAAAGAAAACCGCTATGAGGTTTTTGCCAGTCACAGCTTTAATATTTCATCGGCAATGGTGCTACAAAGCTCGATTACCACAGAATTTTCGAAAATTGTGGCGGATAATGTACTTCCGGAGGGGCAAATAGATAGGCGCGATACCAGCTTCACCTATATCAAACCGAGATTTAATTTTCGTTATGACGTTACCGAACAAGATCAAATTCGGCTCCTTGCGGAAAAACAAGTCAGCCAACTTGATTTTAATAATTTTGTCACCCGCTTTGACCAACTGGAACAGATTTTCAAGGTTGGTAATACCAATATCCGCCCCGAGCAAACTTGGGATTTTGCCGCCACTTATGAACATCGTCTACCTAATGACAGAGGTTCGTTTGAAGTTGAATTATTTTACCGCAAATATACCGATCATATATCGGTTGTTGATTTTACAAATTATGTAGATTTTGCATTTAATCCTGTAGATTCAGATACATTCTTTGCCTTGCCCCCAGATATAGCGCTCCGTGATTTTGTTGATGATACCGGGGAAAGTTACGTCGCCAAATCAGGAAATATTCCAAAAGCCAACGCGTACGGCGTCAAATTAAAAACCAATCTTCGTCTAGGTTTTATTGGAGTACCTAATGCGACGTTCAGCGTAAATTATACTTATGAAAGAAGACGAACCACAGACCAGTTTACCGGACTTGAGCGTAATTTTGATCGATTGTCCGACCAGAACTGGACCATAAATTTCCGCCATGACATTCCAGAATATCAATTCACTCACGGCTTTGATTTTACCGCTAGAAGTGACTATACCAGAAATTATATTAACTTTTACTGGCCAAATAGCCCTGCAGCAAACATTAAAATATATGCTGAAAAAACGATCTTCTCTGATTACAAATTACGACTGGAAGCAGAAGGCCTTCGTAAAACACGTGGTCTCGCAACCTCTTGGATCTACCACGATCATATCCGATTTAATGATCTAAATGAACGCAAGGAACAAAATTGGAAGCGTCTGACTGAATTGCGCATTTCAATACAGGGGTCGTTTTAGGGGACATCAATCTAGTACCGTTTTGGCAATTTTAATTTATTGGTTGATAAAGGTCATCTTAGCGAATGGGGTGAGTTAGATTATTAGTGCGAGATTGACTAATTTGAACGTCCGCTTTGGGTCGTTAGGAGACACTCACACTATGACCGCTTCCGACCCAAAGCAGACATTGAAAGATTAAGTTAAACGGTGTTTTAACAACTTGTATAAAAGTGCAATATATATCAAGCACTTCATAGTGTTAATTAGGAAACTTGATGCAAAATATAAATTAACAGACGGAAAGTCTGCGAAAAATTCTATATAAATGCCACTCAAACTGAACTCATGCAGTAGACTTGCGATAAGATAAATAGAAAACAGGATCATCATCGCAGTTGCTTTCTTAAGATACTGAATGAAGAAATCTAACCTTTTCAATATCAATACAATAAAACAAAATGCTGCAACGTTTAGGATGATGAATATATCTAAGTTCTCGATGACGGTCATCTCGCCGAAAAAAACTCGAATTACTACATTTACTAAATTTGGTGTTACAAGAAAAATTGAGATTATAATTGCTTCGAATAACGCCTTGCCATTTAATTTAACGTTTTCATTCATATCGATTGCTCCCCAGTTGCTGAAATGTATCAGATGGCAATTGGTGGGTCTACCTAGTATTATTCGAACGTCTACTTCGGGTCGTTAGCGGTCATTCAAAATTATTGTTTTATAAAACTTTCAAAGCTTTCAGCGCCGCCTTGCCAAGCTCTATC
Organism: Alphaproteobacteria bacterium; assembly: GCA_030428615.1. GTDB lineage: Bacteria > Pseudomonadota > Alphaproteobacteria > Sphingomonadales > Emcibacteraceae > Pseudemcibacter. Next base: position 5,423 of record JAUIDN010000026.1, read on the forward strand.
CTTTTGGGAGCATCGACAATTTCATCCATATCAAGATTAAGTGCGAAGGCATAAATATTACCCCCACGGTTAACCCATCCAACCCACCAGCCAATGCCGGGGTCAGTCGCGGTCTGCCAGCCGGTTTTTGCATGGAGCGACCATTCATCCGACTTTTCAATTTCAAGAATTTCCACAACCGCTTTTTGATTATTTATAGGATAGTTCAATTTATTTTGAGTGAGTTTTGATACAAATAAAACCTGCTCAATTGCGCTGATTTCAAGTGGCCCATCCAGCCAGAACCTGTCAACCACCTGCCCTATATTCTGATTACCATATTCAAGCCTGCTGATATTTTCCTGCATTCTCGCCAGTCCGATACGACGGGCAAGTTCCTGAAAGATTGGCACATTTGATATTTTGATCGCGTCCCTTAGCGACATATCCTTTTCCCATGCTTTGATAAATTGCTCACCGCCGCCATAAGGCAAAATTTCATCAACGTCCTTTACCGCACCGACAGAGATACCGATTAAGCTGTTGGCTATTTTATATGTTGAGGCGGGTATATATCTTGTCTCTGCTCTTTCCCGGTTAAAGCCGGTAAACTGGTCGGCTGATACATCATAAAGAACGAAGGTCCCGGTCACATCAGCTTCTTTAAAAAGCTCCCCAATTTCGTTGTTTTCCACCCAATCCGTTGCGTGCGCTTGGTAGCAAAGAAATAATAGACATAGTGGAAGAAACTTTAATTTGAACCTTAACATCATGAAATATTGACCTTTTTTGCAGTTATTTTTAACATTCGGAAAAATTTATTTTTATAATATGGCCGTTTTGAGACTTTAAAAACTTTCCTGCAAAACATCCAGTATTTTTGATGCCGCTTCGGGGATGTTGGTTCCGGGGCCAAATATTGCCGATACACCCGCATCATATAATTCATCGTAATCCTGCGCGGGAATAACCCCGCCTGCCACAACCAGAATATCATCCGCTCCTTCGCTCTTTAATGCTTTGATCAAGCTCGGGATAAGCGTTTTGTGTCCGGCGGCTTGCGACGAAACGCCGATGATGTGAACGTCATTTTCAATCGCTTCTTTTGCTGTTTCCACAGGTGTCTGGAAAAGTGGCCCCACATCAACATCAAAACCAATATCGGCAAAAGCCGTTGCAATTATCTTCGCGCCACGATCATGCCCGTCCTGGCCCATTTTGGCGACCAGTATGCGGGGTCGACGGCCAACTTTTTCAGCAAAATCACTTACTTTTTTCTGTATGTCCACGTAATTTTCATCCCCTTTAAATGCACCGCCATAAACACCTGAAATCGACCTGACTTCTGCCTTGTGGCGGCCGAACACCGTTTCCATCGCGTCGGATATTTCACCAAGTGTCGCGCGCGCGCGCGCCGCATCAATTGCCTTCGCCAGAAGATTACCGCCATCCCTGGCTGCGTTTGTTAAGGCCTTTAGCGCCGCTTCGCATTCCTTAGCATTGCGCTTCTTTTTTACTGTCTTAAGTTTTTTTATCTGCGCTTTACGGACGGCAATGTTATCAATTTTAAGGATATTTATATCATCCTCTTCCGCAAGACGGTATTTATTGACACCGACCACCGTTTCTTCACCCTTGTCTATCCTCGCCTGCTTTAGCGCAGCAGCTTTTTCGATATTCAATTTTGGAAGGCCTTTTTCAACCGCTTTAGTCATGCCACCCATATCTTCTATTTCTGAAATGATTTTCCATGCTTCCTGCACCAGATCATTTGTAAGGCTCTCCACATAATAAGAGCCCCCCAACGGATCAACCACATTTGTCATACCTGTTTCTTCCTGTAGAATGATCTGTGTATTTCTGGCGATCCTTGCCGATGCGTCCGTAGGCAGGGCCATGGCTTCATCAAATGAATTGGTATGCAGCGACTGTGTCCCGCCAAGCATTGACGCCATGGCTTCTATGGTTGTGCGGACCACATTATTGTATGGGTCCTTTTCAGTCAGCGATGCGCCCGATGTCTGACAATGGGTTCTGAGCATCATGCTTTTTGGATTTTTTGCGCCAAAATTTTCCATAATCTGGGCCCATATTGTCCGCGCGGCACGAAGTTTTGCCACCTCCATAAAGAAATTCATTCCAATTGCAAAAAAGAAGCTGAGACGCGGTGCAAAATCATCAATATCAAGGCCCTTTTTCATCGCCGTCCTGACATATTCCATTCCGTTTGCCAGTGTATAGGCCAGCTCCTGAAGCTGTGTGGCGCCCGCTTCCTGCATATGATAACCGGATATAGAGATGCTGTTATATTTCGGCATTTCCCTGGACGTATATTCAATAATATCGCTGACGATCCGCATGCTGGGTTCCGGCGGGTAGATATAAGTATTGCGCACCATAAATTCTTTTAAAATGTCATTTTGTATCGTGCCACTTAACTGATCGCGCTTTACCCCCTGTTCCTCGGCGGCCACAATATAAAATGCCAGACACGGAATAACCGCGCCATTCATCGTCATAGATACCGACATTTTATCAAGGGGAATACCGCCAAACAGAATTTTCATATCTTCCACGGTGTCAATAGCAACACCCGCTTTACCGACATCGCCTTCTACGCGCTCATGATCACTGTCATATCCACGGTGGGTTGCCAGATCGAAAGCGACCGAAAGCCCCATCTGACCCGCCTCAAGATTTCGGTGGTAAAATGCGTTACTTTCTTCTGCGGTCGAGAAACCGGCATATTGCCTTATTGTCCAAGGCCTGCCCGCATACATGCTTCCACGGATGCCCCGGGTATAAGGGAAAAAACCGGGCAGGTTTCCAACATGTGGTATTTCGCTCGTATCCTGATCGGTATAAATCGGCTTTACAACAATCCCTTCCGGCGTTTCCCAGCTCAGATCATCAATCTGCTTGCCGCGCAGTTCACCCGAAACAAGCTTGCGCCAGTCGGAAATGGTTTCAGGCTTTTTAATTGTCATTTTCAGCACCGTGTGAATAAAATGTTACTGATGAGTAGCATTTTATAGAAGAAACGGCTGCAGCACAAGATTTAATAGCTAGCGGCGCTCATACGCCAGATTAGGACTTAACCATCTTTCAGCAAGTCTTAAATCCATCCCCTTTCGATTGGCATAGTCTTCAACCTGATCTTTGGAAATCTTGCCAAGGCCAAAATACTGACTTTCGGGATGAGCAAAATAATATCCGCTCACGGACGATGCGGGCAACATGGCCATACTATCCGTAAGTTCAATGCCCGCATTCTGGCGTGCATTCAACAATGTGAACAGGCCTTCTTTTTCGGTATGATCCGGGCAAGCCGGGTATCCCGGAGCTGGCCTGATGCCACGATATTTTTCCTTGATAAGCGCTTCATTGTTAAAGGTCTCTTCAGGCGCATATCCCCAAAATTCTTTGCGGACACGAAGATGCAAATGTTCTGCAAAAGATTCAGCGAAACGGTCTGCAAGTGCTTTTAACAGAATGTCATTATAATCGTCGTGCTCGCCTTTGAAAAGTTCAAGCTTTTCTTCAATACCGATCCCGGCCGTCACAGCGAAGCCGCCGAGATAATCCTGAATACCCGTTTCTTTGGGGGCCACAAAGTCCGCCAGACACATATTAGCCTTCCCGCTGCGCTTTTTCATCTGCTGGCGTAAAAAGTGCACCGTATCCAGTATTTCAGTTCTGTTTTCATCTTCATAAAGCACTACGTCATCGCCAACGGAATTTGCGGGCCAGAACCCAATGACCGCTTTGGCACGAAGCCATTTTTCATCAATAATCTTCTGCAACATCACCTGCGCGTCATTAAATAATTCGGTAGCGCTTTTGCCGACCACTTCGTCGGTGAGAATTCTCGGATATGTTCCCGCGAGCTCCCACGTTCTGAAAAAGGGTGTCCAGTCGATTGTTTCCACCAGATCACTAAAATCATATTCACTGAATGTTTTAAGACCCGTAAATGTCGGCTTATCAGGAGTATACCCGTTCCAGTCAATTTTAAACTTATTTTCACGCGCCTCATTTATTGAAATTTGATTATCGGATTTGTTTCGCCCTTCATATTTCACGCGCATATCGTGATATTCCTTGGCGATTTCTGCAGTGAACTTTTTCCTGGTCTGCTCACCAAGAAGCTGTCCGGCAACACCCACAGCCCGCGAAGCATCTAGAACATAAACAAGTGGACCCTTATAATTTGGTGCAATTTTAACGGCCGTATGCACTTTGGACGTGGTAGCGCCACCGATAAGCAACGGCAAATCCATATCAAGGCGCTGCATTTCGCTTGCAACCGTACACATTTCTTCAAGCGACGGAGTGATAAGACCCGACAGGCCAATCATATCAACTTTTTCCTCTTTTGCCTTCGCCAGAATATCCTCACAAGGCACCATCACGCCCATGTCAATGACTTCATAATTGTTGCATTGCAGCACCACACCAACGATATTTTTTCCAATGTCATGAACATCGCCCTTAACCGTGGCCATCAGAATTTTTCCGTTAGACGAATTTTCCCCCTCGACTTTTTCTTCCTCAATAAAAGGCAGAAGGTAGGCAACAGCCTGCTTCATAACCCGCGCGGATTTCACCACCTGGGGTAGGAACATCTGACCGGATCCGAAAAGATCACCAACTATGTTCATTCCGTCCATCAACGGTCCCTCAATAACCTGAAGCGGCTTTTCCGCCTTTTGACGGGCCTCTTCCGTGTCTTCCTCAATGAAGGTCGTTATACCCTTCACAAGCGCGTGGGATAATCTTTCTCCAACTGTGCCGCTACGCCATTCAAGATCTTCTTTCTTTTCTTCGCCTTTAACGCCTTTATATTTATCGGCAATATCCAAGAGCCTGTCTGTTGCATCATCACGGCGGTTAAGAATAACATCCTCAACACGCTCCCGGAGTTCTTCCGGAATTTCAGAATAGACTGTCATCATCCCGGCATTAACGATACCCATGTCCATCCCCGCCTGAATCGCATGATAGAGAAAGACGCTATGCATTGCTTCACGAACCGCGTTATTGCCGCGAAACGAAAAGGATACGTTACTGACACCGCCGGAAACATGGCAATGGGGTAAGTTACTGGTGATTTTTCGGGTTGCTTCAATGAAATCAACGCCATAATTATTGTGTTCTTCAATACCCGTTGCTACAGCAAATACATTGGGATCGAAAATAATATCTTCGGGTAGGAATCCGACCTTATCAACAAGAATACGGTATGATCTTTCGCAAATCTCATATTTGCGTTCCAGGGTATCTGCCTGTCCTTCTTCATCAAAGGCCATTACCACGGTTGCGGCACCATAGCGCTTTATAAGCTTTGCCTGTTCAATAAATTTTTCTTCGCCTTCTTTCAGGGAAATACTGTTGACGATCGCCTTGCCCTGAACACATTTAAGTCCGGCTTCAATAACCGACCATTTTGAACTATCGACCATGATCGGTACACGTGAAATTTCAGGTTCAGATGCGATAAGATTTAAAAACTTGACCATCGCCTTCTCTGAATCAAGCATTGCTTCATCCATATTGACGTCAATGATCTGCGCACCAGCATCAACCTGTTGCTTTGCGACCTCAAGTGCCTCATCAAACTCACCGTTCAGGATCAAACGTTTAAATTTTGCCGACCCGGTAACATTGGTTCGTTCACCAATATTGATGAAAATTCCCCGTGATCGTTTAGTATTTTCATTTTCCATGTCAGATCACCTTAAACGCTTCAAGACCACTGAGGCGCATATGTGGCTCAATTCCCGGAACTTTTCGTGGGGGGATACCTTCAACAGCATTCGCAATGGCGTTTATATGTGCGGGCGTCGTGCCACAGCACCCACCAATAATATTGACAAGACCACTTTTTGCCCATTCTCCAAGCTGAGTGGCCATTTCTTCCGGACTTTCATCATATTCACCCATTTCATTGGGAAGTCCCGCATTGGGATGCGCCGATACAAATGTATCTGCAACCTTCGAAAGGGAAGCTATATGCTGGCGTAATTCTTTCGCGCCAAGGGCGCAGTTAAAACCGACACTAATCGGGTTTGCGTGACGCACACTATACCAGAATGCTTCAGGTGTCTGTCCGGAAAGCGTCCTGCCAGAAGCATCCGTTATCGTTCCTGAAATCATAATCGGCAGCTCAATATTTTTTTCTTCGAATACTGTCTGAACCGCAAAAATTGCGGCCTTGGCATTTAATGTATCAAAAATAGTTTCGATTAAAATTATATCTGAACCGCCGTCGATTAAACCGTCAGTCGCTTCCTTATATGAACTGACAAGCTCGTCAAAGCTCACATTGCGAAACGCCGGATCATTAACATCGGGCGAAAGCGATGCAGTCCGACTTGTCGGCCCCAGAACACCTGCCACAAATCTTGGCTTATTGGGCGTAAGCGCCGTAAATTCATCCGCCGCCTTGCGCGCCACTTTGGCGCAGGCAACATTAAGATCATAGATAACATCTTCCATCTGATAATCCGCCTGGGAAATGCTTGTGGCATTAAAGCTATTGGTTTCGATTATATCCGACCCGGCCTCAAGATATTGCCTATGGATATTACAGATTGCTTCGGGCTGGGTGAGCGCGAGAATATCGTTATTGCCCTTTATTTCATTAATCCTGTCTTTAAATCTGTCACCCCTAAAGTCAGCTTCTTCAAACTTAAGCGCCTGTATCATCGTTCCCATCGCACCATCAAGCACGAGAATTCTTGATGTTAACTCTTTTTCGAGACGTTCTCTAAGGTCGGTCATCGCTGTTCTCCTGTTGGTCTAACACCAAGAATGTGACAGATAGTATATGTTAACTCTGCCCTGTTTAGCGTATAGAAATGATAATTCCTGACACCACCTGCATAAAGGCGAAGGCATTGTTCAGCCGTCACCATTGACGCAATATGCCGTCGAAGGTCAGGGTTTTCATCCAGTCCCTGGAATAGGTTTTCAAGCCACCGTGGAACAGTTGTCCCGCATCTTTCAGAAAAGTTCTTTGCCATTTTGAAATTCGTGATTGGCATAATTCCGGGTACAACAGGCGCATCAATTCCCGCCGCAAGCACCTTATCCATAAAGCGAAAATAGATATCCACATCAACGAAATATTGTGTGATCGCACGGTTCGCACCAGCGTCAATTTTTCGCTTCAGGTTATCGATGTCTGCCTCCACAGTCGGACTATCGGGATGCTTTTCAGGATAGGCTGCAACCGAAATATCAAAATCACCGATCTTTTTTAGTCCGGAAACCAATTCAGCCGCATTTTGATAACCGTTGTTATGTGGTTTATAGGCTTGCCCAATTGTCGGCATGTCACCCCGTAGCGCAACAATATGACGTACTCCGGCATCCCAATATGCCCGTGCAACATCATTAACTTCGTCTTTTGACGCCCCAACGCACGTTAGATGCGCCGCCGGCGTCAAATTCGTTTCATCTAAAATACGGGAGACGGTATTATGCGTCCTTTCCCTTGTGCTCCCACCCGCGCCGTAGGTTACCGACACCATGGAAGGGTTTAATCCTTCAAGTTTACGAATACTTTGCCAAAGAGTTTTTTCCATTTTGTCCGTTTTAGGGGGGAAAAACTCAAACGATACCTGTATTCCTTTTGCGTGCTCTGCAAAAAGACTTGGTTTTAATAAGTCCTGATCAATTCTATTTTTCATTTTTCTGCTTTTAATTTTATTCTTTTGATGCAACCCAAATTGCGATATCCAATTCACTGCCCCGCATTATTTCGGTAGATTTTATCTTTAGCTTTGCTGCATTGCACCATTCGGTTACTTCGTCAGTTGAGAATCCCAATCTTCGGTGCTCATGCTCATCCCGTAACTTTTCCAGTGTGTGTGGCAGAAAATCAACAATAACAGCAGAACCGCCAATACGCAGTATCCGGCTCGTTTCACGAATTGCCGCTAGCGGGTCATCCGCAAAATGCAGAACCTGATGAAAGAGCACAAGATCCATACTCTTATCTTTCAGGGCAAGGTCATACATATCACCTTGCCGAACCTGCATATTTTGAATGTTTTTCATCTCCAGGTGTGAGCGGGCCACCGCCAGCATTTCGCGGCTTAAATCAATGCCAGTCCCCCGTTTCGCACGATCTGAAAATAACTCTAACATCCTTCCCGTTCCGGTTCCCACATCCAAAAGGTCATCAATCTTAATATCTTGCGTAACTTTTAATAAATATTCCTCTACCTGTTTTTCCGGCACATAAAGTGACCTTATCTGATCCCAATTTGCGGCGTTTTCATTAAAATACCTTGCCGCTTTCTTTTCTCTTTCTTTTCTGACTGTAGCCAGTCTTTCCTGATCATGTTGCAATGTTTGATCTGAGTACGGAATATATTGCATTACTGATTTAACCAACTCCGCCTTTTTCCCACCATCAGCAAGACGGTAAAATATCCATGTACCTTCACGGTGCCGTTCCAGGAGGCCTGCTTCGCACAGCAACCTGAGATGCCTTGAAATTCTTGGCTGACTTTGTCTAAGCACACTGACCAATTCTGTCACTGTAAGCTCTCCTGTCCTGAATAAAGCCAATATCCGCAAGCGCGTTTCTTCCCCTGCGGCTTTCAAAGCGGATAATAAGTTGTCTAAAGTCAAGTCCAATTTAACAATTCCGTTTTTAATTTCATAAACAAATATATAAAGATATATTTATATAATGTAAATAACATTAATGTGATCATTTTCTGATCAATTGTGAATTGACTGTGAAGGAGTTAATCCCCAAATATTAAGATATAGAACGGAATATGAATGAAATTTTCCTGATGATCGGAACTGGATACTCTGAACGCTCAGGAAGCAATTTGAGGATTTTATTATGATAAATATGATAAATCAATTAAAACTAAAATATATCGTTGCCGGAACGGTGATGGCCGTTGGAATGGTGACAAATGCAAATGCACAAACTGCGATCGATCCTTGGACGGGAGCCATACCTGGTGATACTTATAGATTTTCGAGTGACGATTCCCTGAAAAACATTCGCAAACTTTTGAATGAGGGTAAAATAGATGAAGCTGTAACTTTTGCCCGTGCAAATGTGCAGTCTATCGAACAAGAGTCTCGTTCTGGTAAAACGTCATCTCTAAGATATGACGCCTATAACGCATTGTGCATCAGCCTGACCGCAAAAAGTAGTTATGATGAGGCAAAAGAGGCTTGCAACACGGCAATTAAGGATAGTCCAAATCGTTGGATGGCTTATAATAGCCGTGGAACACTTAACCTGAAAATGGGAAATTTCCCGGAAGCTGTTAGTGATTATAATATGGCGCTTAACAATGCACCTTCTTCTTCCGACATTAGATCAATACTTGAGCATAATGTCAGCCTTGCTCAAAATAAGATATCTTCAAATTAACCGCTGGTTTTGAGAATTTGTTTAATATTGGAGCATAATAAACTATTATGCCCCAATATTTGTTATAACCAGTATCCGATAAGTAATATAAAAGTAGAACTTTAAATGCGTAAACTACATTATATAACATTGTTTTTGGCCCTTCTAACGGTTGCGACTGTGAGAACCTCTGTTGGCCACACGCAAGAATATGAACCTTGGACTGGTGCGGTTACTGGCGCAAATATACATTTTGGAAATGATGAAACTCTCAAATCGATACGACGCATGATAAACGAAGGAAAAACAGAGGATGCAGTGCGCGAATCTCAAAAATTTTTAAGCCGTCTTATTAATAATTCGAGAAGTGGTCGCACATCAAGTTATGAATATGATGCATATAATGCTTTATGTATTAGTTTGACTTCAAATAAACAATATAAAGATGCAATAGAAGCTTGCAATACAGCTATCGAAATGGCCCCCGGGAGATGGCAAGCATTAAATAGTCGCGGATCTGCGCATTATAAAAACGGACAATATGCCGAAGCTTTAAATGATTATAATAATGCGTTAGTCAGAGCCCCATCTGCGGATAGAATTCGAAAAATTATCGAACACAATATCGAAATTTCCCAAGAACGCGTTTCAGGGAACTAAGTCCAAACGTTATTATTAAATATTCTTGTTAAAGCATACTAATCTTCGACCCGTTAATATGCTTTTTACAGATTGCACTATTATTTCAATTCAAAAAAATCTATCTTGTCGTTCATTAAATATTCATGGTTAACAAGCTAAAAAAAGCGGGTAGTAATCAAAGAACGAAAAATAAAATGCGCCTAATAATAAAAAAAAATCAAACTTTGAAAAAACTTTTTGCGTTTCTGTCAATAATATTGATAGCATTAACTATGATTTCCTGCGCCAAGCGGCCACCTGAAACAGATGTGGAAGGGCGAATGGCCTATGATGAAGCAAATGATCCGCTTGAGCCAATGAATCGACAAATATTCGCCTTTAACACCCTGTTTGATGACATCATTCTTGAGCCCACTGCCAGACTCTATCGGATGTGGGGACCGCCTGACATTCGGGATGGCATCGCTAACTTCGTCACCAACTGGCGTGAACCGGTGACATTTGTAAATGATGTTTTACAAGCGGAACCCAAGCGAGCCGGAAATTCGGTTAGCCGTTTTCTTATTAACTCAACATTCGGCTTATTGGGAGTTTTTGACACTGCATCAAAATGGGGCATTGAGGGCCACAATGAAGATTTTGGCGAAACTTTTGCGGTATGGGGCATTCCGGAAGGACCATTCATAATATTACCATTCCTGGGACCATCGAACGCGCGCGATTTTACCGGCTTCGTTGTGGACTTCTTTTATGACCCGGTCAGTCTTTGGTTGTCACACAGAAACTGGACATATGTTCGCTACGGAAGACTTGCTTTAAGAGGATTGATATATAGGGAAGAAAATCTGGAAACGCTGGACGATCTTAGCAAGTCATCAACCGATTTATATGCTACAATCCGGAGCAGCTACCGACAATTAAGATTATATGATATCAACAACGGCAACCTTGATACCAGTGAAGAAGACGATTTGTTTAATGAAGAATTCGATGACTTTGATGAAGACTTTCAATTCTAACACTCTTTGAACTTGTTTTTATTGTCCTCTTCTTATTATATATCAGAATAAAATAAGGGAGCGTCAAATGACAAATGATTTACAATCCGAGCCAGCCCTGCCCAGCGAGGAAAAACGTCACAATGCAATACAGGCCAGCAGAACAATGTTGCTCATGCAATGGCCCGCACACACTGTTTTAGGGCTTATGGGGCTTTTATTACCCTTCTTGGGCACAGCAGATGATGTGGCTCTCATAACGTCAATATTACTAATTATATCCTCGACGCAAGCCTTGATACTTTTGAAGTATGGTGTAAATCCGGGTTTTATCTGGCGTTTCAGCATTATGCTTATCACATTCATTACTATAGGACTCGTATATAGCGGTGCGTTAGCCAGCTACTTCACTATGGAACAGATCATGGGTGGGTATCTGGCCGGAATGGGTGGATATATTGTAATAGAAAGTCGTTATTCTTTTTCCGGTCATCATATCGAACCCGTTGTTTACTCAGGCTACATTGCCGGCGTATTAGGATTAATGCTTTACACCGGCTGGCCGGATCTAACATGGTGGACCCCCGTAATGGCACTCAGCCTACATCTGATATCTCTTGGATTGGCAACTCTATATTCAGTATATAATGAATAAAATATAAACAACTTTAGGTAACAATTGACTTACTTATGATTTTATTGGACCAATTTAAATTCTAATTTTTAGAAAATAAAAGGGGAAAGCCATGATAAATCATGCCAACAAATTATTTCTTTCTTGTATTCTTTTTATCTTTACATCCTTTGGCCTATCCACGACAGCAAGCACTCAGGAAGTGTATACATCCAAGGGGAGGGTAGCAGGTGACATAATAGAAGTTAACAATTATAGCCTCCGAACCATCAATCAGATCCGCGAGCTCATTTACGAAGAAAAGTATGATTCTGCCGCCAAGAAAGCAATCACTTTCATCAGAAGTGAAGAACGCGATTCCAGAAATGGGTTGGAGAAATCAAGATATTTTAAAGAAGCTTATAATTGTCTCTGTGTAAGTTCCGCCGCGTTAAGGAAAGTCGAATATGCGATGGAAGCCTGTGAAACATCCCTCAAACTTAACCCGACTAATTGGGAAAGCCTGAAGAGCAGAGCTACACTCCATTTTATAAACAAAAATTATGCCCGTTCCCTTAATGATTTTAGGTTAGCGCTTGAAAATTCACCTCACGAAGAAGATATTGACGCGATGCTCAAACATAATATTTCTGTCGTTGAAGCAAAACTTAATTGAGCTAGGGCGAACTCAAATTTTTCACGATTAGTTGATTTGACTCAAACTATTACGTTTCTTAGGTTTGGTGTAAGGTTAATTACATCAAATATAAGGGGAACATCATGAAAAATAATCTGAAGACAGCCGTTGCGACGATCGCCTTGTGCTTTGTGTGCGTATCAATACCAGTTATCGCCCAAGCGCAAACATCTACTGCTACAGGGAGGTCTAATGCTACAGTACAAAGTCTCAATAACAATGACTTCAGAGCTATTCAAAGAATTAGAAAAGCGATTAATGAAGGAGATTTCGAATCCGCCGTAAGTCGAGCAAAAAGAATTATCGGTAGTGAAGATAGAACCCGTCGAAGCGGGATATCCTATTCGGATTTTTATAAGGAAGCCTATAATTGTCTCTGTATTAGTTTGACTGGTCAAGGCGTCGTGCAGGAAGCGATGGAAGCCTGTAACAAATCAATTGAAATGACACCAACACATTGGGAAAGCTTGAAAACGCGGGCAACGCTATATTATATGGTTCAGGACTTTCCAAATTCTCTTAAAGATTTCAAAATGTCATTAGAAAACGCACCCGATGACGAAGGTATAAACGCAGCATTGAAGCAAAATATCGGCGTTGTTCAGTCAAAGATTAACTAAGCACAAATAACACAACCCGCATAAAATTGTTATCTAACGCGTTAGCTTCTTATACTGCATTTTTGTGGGGCGGTCTGCCGCGTCTCCCAGACGTCTTCGGCGGTCAGCCTCATAATCCTCATAATTTCCTTCGAACCATTCCACATGTGAGTTACCTTCAAATGCAAGAATGTGTGTCGCAATACGGTTTAAGAACCATCTGTCATGCGAAATGATAACAGCGCATCCTGCGAAATCTTCAAGTGCCGCTTCAAGTGCGCTTAATGTTTCCACATCCAGATCGTTGGTAGGTTCGTCAAGAAGCAGGACATTGGCTGGTGTTCTCAGCATTTTCGCCAGATGAACGCGGTTTCTTTCACCGCCGGAAAGTTGCCCAAGACGCTTTTGCTGATCCGTTCCTTTAAAATTAAAATTCCCAACATAAGCGCGGGTCGGCACCTTACGGCCATTAAAATCAAACACGTCCAGCCCGTCCGATATTTCTTCCCAAACCGTTTTGCTGTCATCCAACCCATCACGGCTTTGATCCACATATCCCAACAGGACAGTTTCGCCTACCTTGATTGATCCTGAATCAGGTTCCTCAACGCCAATGATCATTTTGAAGAGCGTGGATTTACCAGCACCATTGGGACCAATTACACCAACAATGCCACCAGGAGGTAGTTTAAAGTTTAGATCTTCAATCAGCAGACGGTCATCAAACCCTTTGTTCAGTTTTTCCGCCTCAATCACCACACCACCCAGACGCGGGCCGACCGGAATTTGAATTTGCGCTTCGCCGTTGCGGCCTTCCTGCGCGGCAGCAAGCAAATCGTCATATGCCTTAATACGGGCCTTGCTTTTTGCCTGACGGGCCTTCGGTGACTGCTGAATCCACTTAAGTTCACGTTTCATCGTACGCTTGCGACCCGCTTCCATTCGTTCTTCCTGAAGCAGCCTTTTTTCCTTTTGCTCAAGCCAGGATGAATAATGCCCTTCATAAGGGATAGCGTGGCCACGATCGAGTTCAAGTACCCAGTTTACAACATTATCAAGAAAATACCGGTCATGGGTGACGAGAATAACAGTGCCTTTATATTCTTTAAGATGATTTTCAAGCCAAGACACCGATTCTGCATCAAGATGGTTCGTCGGCTCATCGAGAAGCAGGACTTCGGGTTTTTCAAGAAGAAGCCTGCAGAGCGCAACCCGGCGACGTTCCCCGCCGGATAGGATGTTTACGTCAGCATCTTTAGGTGGACATCTCAACGCCTCCATCGCGAGTTCAACACGACTATCAAGATCCCATGCATCAGCAGCATCAATCTTATCCTGAAGCTCACCTTGTCTGGCAATAAGATCATTCATTTCATCGTCAGACATTGGTTCTGCAAATTTGGCGCTGATCTCATTGAATTCATCAACAATATTTTTAATCTCACCCATTCCGTCCATAACATTTTCAAATACTGTTTTACTTGAATCGAGATGGGGTTCCTGCTCCAGGTAACCAACACGTACACCTTCAGCAGCCCACGCCTCACCGACATAGTCCTTGTCAATCCCGGCGATTATTTTCAAAAGTGTCGATTTACCAGCGCCGTTTACGCCGATAACCGCTATTTTTGCATCGGGCAGAAATGAAAGGGTAATATCACTGAACGTTGGTTTTGCGCCCGGATAAGTCTTTCCAAGACCTTTCATTACATAACTATATTGATAGGATGCCATTTGTGCCTCATGTTGGGTTGAATAAATCTGGCACTATATAACGCATGGTGCCGATCATTAGCAACGATAAAAGAAATCCTCCGCCAATTAGCGGAGGATTCAATTTTAGTATAGTATCATATTTTGTTACGGATTGCTGAATTTAAGGATAAACCTGCTTGTTTTTCCGCGTACCGCGTCATCAAAAACCGACTTTGTCGGATCATCGGTATCATTCTTCAGAATATCCAACTCCCCTTCTAGTTTGAAACCCGCTTTTTCCATATCACTTTTTACGATTGCAGCGTCAATACGGTGAACCGTTGTCCCTGTTGTCGAAGGGGCTCCAACTTCCGCCTGATGATCAATTACCGCCATGATTCCACCCGGCTTTAAAGCTTTGCGATACATAGCCAGAATGCGGTCAACATCCACATCGAACCGATCAAAGTAAAAATCATGGAAGTTTTGAATAAGAAACACGTAATCAAGCGTATTTTCTTTTAAATCAAGACTATTAAAACTCGCATAAATCGGAACGACATTTTGCATATGGTCTGCGGTACGAATTTTTGCGGCATATTCATTATCCGGATCCATGCCCGCTGCTGGAAACATATGCGCCAACACTCGTCCCTCACTGCCAACAACACCAGCCAGAATTTCAGCATAAAACCCACCGTTTGATACCATATCCAGTACAGTATCACCCGGCATCACGCCCATAAATTTAATGACTTCACCTGGTTTGCGAGCGGCATCACGAGAACTATTTGTCTCTGCGCGGGCCGGGTTATCCACTGCCGCTTTAATAAGATCATCATACTGATCAGCATAAGTCATATTTGGTAACAGAAGACCAAAAGCAATATATATCGCGGTCTTCCTTAATTGATTAAATTTCACGATCTTTCTCCATTATTTATTATCATTCAAAGACACCCTTCAATCATTAGTCTAACAAGAACCCTTTGCCTATCAGAGCGTTATTTCTTATTCACGGATTGCTGAATTTAAGGATAAACCTGCTTGTTTTTCCGCGTACTGCATCATCAAAAACCGATATCGTTTTGTCGTCAATATCATTCAAAAGTATATCACTCTCTCCTTCGAGGATGAATCCGGCCTTTTGCATATCCATCTTGACAATATCGGGATCAATACGGTGCAGTGTATCACCAACAGAGGCCGGTGCTCCTTTGACAGCTTCGTGGTCCACCAGTGCCACTATTCCACCCGGCTTTAATATTTTGCGGTATTCGGCCAATATTCTATCCAGGTCAACATTAAGCGGTTTATAATAAAAATCATGGTAAAACTGTATGATATATATTTGATCGACGCTGTTTTCCTTTAATTCAAGATCATTGATATCTGCAAAAATCGGAACAACATTCTTCATATGATCCGATGTTCTGATGTATGTTGTCGTGCGGTTATCAGGGTCCATACCGGCCGCAGGGAATAAATGCGAAATTACCCGTCCGTCCTCACCAACAATTGACGCGAGAATTTCGGTATAATATGATCCGTCCGCATACATATCCAATACGGTCATGCCAGGTCTTGTTCCCATCATTTTAATGACTTCTGCTGGCTTTCTTAAATCATCCCTGTTTTTGTTACGCTCCGCCCTTTCCGGGTTTGCAACCGCTTCTTCTATCACGTTATCATATTCGTCCGCCATGACAGTCTGCGTATAAGCCGCGCAATAACAAAAAATAATAAGTAATTTATTGAAAACATGTGTTTTCATAATGGTGTCCTCTTGTTGTGAATTGATGCGAAAACCTAGCCATAGTTCGTATCAAAACACAAGATAACCACCATCAATGATCATCAACTTTTTGTGAGTGTTTTATATCCAGCGCCGGACTTTTTTCTTATAGTCCAAATATTCGTCGCCGAATTTCCGCTCAAGATAAGCTTCTTCCCTGCCGATAACATACTTATTCATAAAAAGCACCAAAGGCACCTGCATGATCAATATCCACGGTTTATTGAAATATATGCCACAGCCAATCACCATCAAAAGTGCGCCCAGATAAATCGGATTACGGGAATAAGCATAGATACCGGACTGGTATATGTTTTTCGTTTTTGTGTGCACGCTGACATTTTGCTTGTCCGCCCTGAACATACGCCCAGCCGATATAAAAACGAGGATGCCCACAACCCCTATTACGATCGCAGTCATTTTAAAGATCATTGTATCGCCAATACCAAGGGGGGAAAAATAGTCGATAACAAGTGCTATAAAAATACTTATTATATAGAACACCGGCGGGTGGGTAATGATTTGTGCATGGTCAGCCTTGTCATTCATAATCTTATCCTTCTATTCTTTTTGAAAAACGATATTTCCTCCAACGATGGTCATAAGTACATTGCCCTTAAACAGCTCGGAAGGATTATGCTTTCCCACATTGAGAACATCAATATCAAAAACAGTAATATCCGCCCATTTACCAAGCTCAAGCGTCCCTGTCTCATTTTCAAGAAATGCCGCATACGCAGCACCCGTCGTATAGCCGCGCACTGCTTCTTCAGCAGTCAATTTTTCGTCCGGATACCAGCCATCACCGTCTTCTAGTTCTTTACTTTTGCGAGTAATGGCCGAATGGATACCATAAAAAATATTCCAGTCATAACCCATCAAATCCGATCCAAAAGCGAGAGGCACATGATGACGGCGGAAAGTTCTCCAGGCATAAGCTCCTTTGGCCCTTTCCGCTCCTACTCGGTCAACGGTCCAAAGTTTATCTTCAGCGACAAATGGGGGTTGGACAGAAGCTATAATATTAAGTTCATCAAACAATTTAAAATCATCAGGATGAACAACTTGTGCATGCTCAATACGATGACGGTTTTTCTGCAATTCCGGGTTCTTGGCAAAATTGTCACGGAAAAAATGTAGCACTTCACGATTACCACCGTCGCCAATTGCGTGAACATTTACCTGAAATCCAGATTGTAGTATTGCCCCTATTTCATTGACAAAGAATCCATACGCTTCTCCCGAAACACCATAGTTTCCTTTCTCGTCCGAATATTCATCAATCATTTTCGCCCCTCTCGCACCGAGAGAGCCATCATAATAACCTTTGACGGAGTTAATAAATAACATCCCACTTTCATAACGTTTTGGCCCTGATTTTCGCCATTCTTCCATCTGTTTTTTATCGCGGCCGCTAATCATGGCGTAAACACGGATAGGCAGGCTTCCTTCAGATTCCATTTCCTGAAATGCGTCCATCATCGGGGTATGTGCGCCGGCCTGATGGACAGCCGTAAATCCTGACCTCGCCATCGCATTCAAACCATTGGATAGGCGACGTTTCCATCTTTCGGGAGTAAGCTGTGGAATCGCCTCGCGATATAAAGTCACGCCCCTGTTGCTCACACGTCCCGTAGGATCACCATTTTCATCTCTGTGGATAATACCGCCCACAGGATTTTCAGCATCTCGCGTTATTCCAGCAGCTATCATGGCCAGCTTGTTTCCATAAGCAGAAAAACCTGTAGAACCATCCATGTAAACAGGATTATCCGGCACCGCGTCAGTTATAATCTTATAAGTAGGGTTTTTATCAGCCCATTTTCCTTCATCATATCCACGAGCAACAATCCATTCACCCTTCGGTATATTATTTTTCTTTATGAAATCGACAACACGCTGCGCCGCTTCTTCTTCAGTTTCGACACCTAATAAATCAACATTTTCAAAAGTGGCGCCAAGCTCTTCTATATGTGCGTGGCTATCAGTGACTCCCGGAAAAATATAGGCTCCCTGTATATCAATGACTTTGGTTTCAGCTCCTTTATAGATATCCATTGCAGCTGTTGACCCAATTGCCATTATAGTGCCATTTTTTATGGCAATAGCTTGAGCATCAGGAATCCAACGACCGTTCTCATAAGGGGCACTATCTGACGGGACACCTTCTGGAGATGGGCCACCCCAAGAAAAGGAATAAAGGTTTCCATTTTCAAGAACCATATCTGCGATTTCTGTACCTTGAATCGCTTTATTCTCTGAACCACATGCAGTTAACGTAATGAAAAGGAGGAATAGTGCATTTTTTTTTATCATATTTTACTCGTATAGTTGATTATTTTGTAAATACATTAGTTAGAATTTTTTCCAGCCATCGTTGATCTGTCTCATCGAAGGTTGAGAATTTAGTGCTGTCAACATCAAGTACGGCAATAAGCTCATGATCCTTATTATAAACAGGGACAACAATTTCAGAGTTTGTCTGACTATCGCAGGCGATATGATCTGGAAATTCATGAACATTATCGACTATCTGTGTTGTGCCCGTTTTTGCCGCCGCACCGCACACACCCCGGTTAAATGAAATACGCAAACACCCCAACGTCCCCTGATAAGGCCCAACGACAAGCTCCTCCTTATTAAGGGGGTCAACCAGATAAAACCCGACCCAGAAAAAATCATCAAAGGCCATATTCAGAAGACAGCTCACCGACGCCATATTTGCAATGACGTTATTTTCGCCTTCGGTCACACTCTTAATTTCGGCTGCAACTTGTTTATAAAGTGATTCTTTTTGCACCAGTAATACACCTTTAACTCAAGATATGATGCCAACTATAACACCTATGAGGCATAATTTGTGAAAAAAATAATGTTTTAATCTATTGATTTATAATGGTTTTATAAAATAGTTCCAAAAATTTATAAAGGAATATTGACAGTTCTTGTATTAGTGTTATATATAACTACAACACTTAAACACCAAAACACATAAATACCAAACTGAAAGGAACTTAAAATGTTAAATTTATACGCAAACGCAGATCGTAGAGGCTTTTTAAGTCTTGTCGCATCAAAACCAAATAATGATCTTAACGAAGTCATGGCTGACAACCGTAAAATTATTTCAACCTTCGCCGTTCTCAGCATCCTTATAATTTCCGTTATCGCAAACGGCAGCCAGTATCAAACGAATTTCGAGTTACAAAAACAGTCGACTATCGCTTCCTACACATCAATGGTTTAAGGGTAGCCTGACTGCACAAAGGCAAAATTAAATTGGCCCAAAATATTACGATTGGAAAGTACTGTGGTAGAACAATGGACAGATGACAGACCTATATATCTCCAGCTAAAGGATCAGATACACACGATGATCATGGATGGAGTGCTGAACGAAGGGGAAGCTCTCCCCTCCGTCAGGAAGGTCGCGGTAGAATATCAGATTAACCCAATTACAGCCTCCAAGGCCTACGCAGAACTGGTCGATGAAGGTCTCGTGGAAAAACGCAGGGGATTAGGAATGTTTATTTTAGAAGGGGCAAGAAAAAATTTGCTCGCAGTAGAACAGAAAGCCTTTCTGGAAGTTGAATGGCCAAAGATTTTAGAACAAATCACAAGGCTCGGCCTTGATACTGAGAAACTGCTTTCAGCCGGTCATAAAGGCACCGCGCAAAATGATAAAGAATAAGAGGACATTACAATGACAAATTATATCAGCGCAAAAGGCCTTAGCAAATCATATGGCGATTTTCTTGCCCTTGATGATGTGAACGTCACTATCAATAAAGGTCAGATTGTTGGATTAATCGGCGCCAATGGCGCAGGCAAAACAACAATGATAAACGCTATTCTGGGACTTAGTTCTTTTGACGGCGAGTTAAGTGTTATGGGGTTTGATCCGTACACTCAACGCAATGAGCTCATGAAAGAGGTATGCTTTATTTCCGATGTCGCGACATTGCCAAAATGGATTAAAGTGTCGGAAGTTATTCAATTTGTTGAAGGCGTACATCCAAAATTCAGCCGCGAAAAGGCACTGAACCTTCTTGCTGAAACAACCATACCGATGAACAAAAAGGTCGGCAAACTTTCCAAGGGGATGGTTGTGCAACTTCATTTGGCCCTTATAATGGCAATTGATGCAAAAATCCTTGTACTTGATGAACCTACATTGGGTCTTGATATCATGTACCGCAAAAGATTTTACGAGCAGCTTCTCGAAGATTATTTTGATGAAGAAAAAACCATAATTATCACCACTCACCAAGTCGATGAAATTGAAAATATCCTTACCGATGTGATTTTCATTCGTGACGGCCGTATCATGTATGATGCGAGTATGGAAGAAACGATGGGGGTATGGAAAATTCTTGATCCCACGCCTGCTAAAGTGGATGAAGCACGTGCCCTTTCCCCATACCGGGAGATGAAATCACTTGGACGGATCAGTTTCATCTTTAAGGACAAAGATCACAAAACCTTAAGTGTCTATGGCGACGTAAGACGTCTGTCACTTTCCGATCTTTTTGTCACACTTATGACCGGAGAAAAATCATGAAGAACAATCAATTACAAAAACACAGAAAAATCCATACCCTTATAAACGTTGGTCTGATTTGTTTCCTGATAATGGTCGCAACAATTGGTATGCGCGGTCTAACGGCTTCAAGTTACGGCGACGAATTAACCGGACAGGGCACGGGAATTATCAACGATAAAATAATGGTTTGCGCCATTGGTCAGTGCTTATTCGTTTAGCACATAACAGAAAAATAATACGGAGAATAAAATGTTAAATTCATTAACAAAAATAAACGGATATAACCCGATCAAAGCGCTTTTTCTAAAAGAATTCTGGGAACATCGCCGAGCCATTCTGGTGACGCCAATGGTGGTTACAGGTTTAGTTATGTTCTTTTCAATTGTCGCAATGATAAATGGTACCGGCATGACAATCGACGGGGCTTCAATGGCCGAACATCTGGCAGAGGCCGAGGACTTCCCATTGGAATCATCTGATATCATAACTATGCTTATTATCGTTCCATCCATGATCCTGTTTCTTGTGGTCAGTTTCAGCATGATTTTTACGGCACTTTCCGTTCTGTATGACGAACGTAAAGATAAAAGCATCCTTTTCTGGAAATCGATGCCCGTTTCAGACGCTCAGGAAGTGTTGATAAAACTCGCCACAATAACTATTGTCACTCCATTAATCGCTATCGCATTCGCTCTTATTGTCCAAATATTCTCAACGCTTATGCTAGGTATATTCGTCGCAATAAATTCGGATATCAGCGCATGGAATCTTGTCTTTACCAACATTAATGTTGGTGGTCTATTGATGGCGGATATTATCCCCTTATTCGTAAATATATTGTGGGCGATGCCGATAATTGCATGGTTTATGCTTGTATCAAGTTTTTCAAGACGTTCGCCATTCCTCCTTGCATTCATCGCGCCCGCGTTGGTTGCTGTTTTTGAAGTTGTCTTTTTCAGAAGTACACTTTTCTTGCAACTGATCGGCTCACGTTTCACACATGTTGATAAATATGGATATCGTTTTGAAGACGGTGATGGTGTAAACTTGGTCGAAGGATCACTGGGCTATCTTGAAAGTCTCGCAGAACCCTCATTCTGGGCTGGCATCGTAGTCGCAGCGGCAATGATTTACGGATGCATTCAGATCAGAAAACGAAACAGCCTTTCTTAACTTTTTAACTTAGGATGGAAAATTATTTTCATCCGATATCTTCCCTCTTGCCCCGGCTATATGCCGGGGTATTTTTTTAAAAAAGGTATCGGTAAATCATCTGACTTGAAACAACCAACAAAAATAATCCAAAAGCGAGATTGAGTTGCCGTTGTTTAAGCTGGTGCGCTATTTTCGCGCCCAAGGGCGCGGCTAAATATGAAATTGGTGCAATCAACAATAGCCCGATCATGCTAACATAACCAATGTTGCCTGGCGGCAGACCCTCTTCCCCCAAACCAGTAACAATATAACTGATGGTTCCAGGTATACTGATTAATACACCAAAAAAGGACGCTGTCCCAACCGCACGATGGATCGGCATACCAAATAACGTCATGTAGCTTACCCCCATAACACCCCCACCAATACCCATCATGCTTGACAAACATCCGATTGAAATCGGCATAAGTTGCACCGCCGGATGATCAGGGAAACGGTCACGCACTTTTTTTGAATCGCCTAATATCAACATTTTCAATGCCACCAATAAAGCAAGCAGAGCAAAAATTATGACAAGCGCCTTTCCGTTCAGTTCCGATGCCGCCCAACTGCCAAAAGCGGCAGCAAGCAACATTGAAACTGACCATTTTTTTATTAATTCCTTATCGACCGTACCCCGGTTATTATGCGCCCTTGCCGAAGAAAAAGATGTCAGAATTATAATCGCTAATGACGTTGCAATAGCAACATGCATTCGAACCGTTTCATCAACACCAAATAAGCTTAAGGAAAATTCCAGAATAGGCACAATAACGATGCCGCCGCCAATACCCAGTAGTCCCGCCATTACACCACTTATCAGACCGGTCACAAGCATGATCGGGATTATTGGCAATATATCTGCAAACCCACTCATAGAAAACTTGTTCCAATTGCCTTGATGCGTTCTACCATAGCGAATAATCCGTTGGTTCGCATCGGCGATAAATGCTGGGATAAACCAAGTTCTTCCAATATGGCTTTGGCATCGGTTTTTACAATCTCGGAAGGTGTTTTTCCTGAAAATATCATGAGTATTATAGCGACGAGCCCCTTGACGATATGCGCATCGCTATCGCCTTTGAATATAATTTTGTCCCCGTCACGTTCATACACAAGCCAAACTTTACTTGTGCAACCATGTACACGGTTTTCTTCTGTTTGGTCGCCAGGATCAAATTCGGGAAGCCGTCGGCCAAGATCAATTATATAACGGTAGCGATCCTCCCATTCATCCATAAATTCAAAAGTTTCTTTTACTTCTTCAATATTCATTCTTTATGCTTCATCCTGAAGTGCGGATCATATCAGCACTTTCTTATTATGTATAAAATATAATCTTCTTCTTCCGTTACATTTTCAACAAGATGCCCAGCCTCGCGGCAAAAGTTAGGAACGTCGATCAGTGTCATTGGATCAGTGGCCTTTAATCTGATTTTTTCGCCCGCCGCCAACCTTTCCATAGCCCGCCGAAGCCTCAAGACCGGAATTGGACATTTATGGCCACTGACGTCAAGGATATTTTCCAATTCATTTAGAATGATAATTTTCCAATGTCAAAAATCTGATTACAGTGATTTAGCAATTAGTTCAGGATCAGGCAAAGCATAAAAGGTCAAATCACAAAATATTATTTATTTACCGAAGGTCCGCCTGAAGGGCAATTACATAAAAATCTTCCTCTTTTCAATTATCCGGTTGCTATGATCAGATTAACAAGATTGCCATTTAATATTTTGTTACCTAAACCCACCAAAAACCCCCTCATGTCATTATAAATTAACGTAAAATTAAGTTTGCTTAACTAATGTATTGGGTGGTCTAATATATATATGGGACATTATGAACCAACTGGGTAAAAGAGTAACAGTGTATAGTCAGAATAAAACCGACAATTTATTTGACATACAGTCTGTGATAAACAGCATGCCAATCGGCGTAGCTCTGTTTGACGAGGAATTAAAGCTCATCAAATGGAATGACGCGTTTATTGGGCAACTCAACATTAGAGATATTGATGTATTGCAGCACTCATTGATTGCTGAACTTCTTGATTTACCAATAAAAAACAATGAGTTAAGACAAGAAAACAAAAAAATAATTTCACTTATCTCTGAAATGTTTCACGAAACCGCCAAAGAAAACTCCTTTAGTTGGGTCTACAAACTACATGTTACCGAAGACAGCTCAATTGAGCTAAAAGCGGAATTCTATCCGATGCAGGGTATTATCATATCCGTTGGCAATACCGATGATGTTGAAAACCACCAGCTTATTGAGTTCCAGGCAGCCAAGGAATATCTGGAATCGCAAACCCAGGAAGCGATCTATATGGCTGAAGACCTTGCCGTTGCAAAGGAAGAAGCTGCCAATTCGGCCCAGAGAATTCAAACAATTCTCGACGCGATGGAAGAAGGTCTGGTTACACTGAACAACAATGGTCTTATTGTATCTGCAAACAATGCGATGTCCGTTATTTTCGGGTACCAACCATCTGAATTTATCGGAATGGACCTAACATCCCTGGTCAATTCGCAATCGATAAAATCCATAGAAGATATCCGCCATTTACTTACCGAACAGGTGGACGGATTTAACGGTTATAAGGCAGACGAGACAGGAAAAAGAAAGGACGGAACATCTGTCCCTCTTAAGATTGATATTCGCGAAGTGTTTTTGGAGCAGGAAAAGCATTATACCGTTCTGTTTCGAAATATTACCGAACAACATGAAGCCGAAAAACTAATCAGACATATGGCATGGCACGACAGTTTAACGGGGCTTGCCAATAGAAATTTATTATCTGAACGGCTAAATGAAGCCTTAAAAATGGCGCGCCGTTTGGGAAAAAAAGTCGCCGTTATGATTCTCGATCTGGATAAATTTAAACCCGTTAATGACCTTTATGGCCATACAACCGGCGATAAGCTTCTTAAGGTCGTTGCCGAACGACTTCTTAAATGCGCACGCGAAGTGGATACCGTCGCGCGACTTGGCGGTGATGAATTTGCAATCATCTTCACTAACATTGAAGACGATACAAATATTATCGTTATCGCGGACAGAATAATCAACAGCATACAGCTCCCTATCGAAATTGATGGAAATATCATTCAAATTGGGACAAGCATTGGTATAAGCTTTTTCCCTGATGACGCCGACACACCCGTGGAGCTTATAAGAATGGCTGACGTTGCCCTGTATCAGGCGAAAGACGATGGGCGACGTTTATACCGCTTGTACGATCAGCAGATGGACGCTGATAACAAAGCCCAAAAACAGCTTGAAATTGATCTGAATAAGGCGCTTGAGAATAATGAGCTCCTTCTTCATTATCAGCCGCAATTCGACGCGCATACAAATAAGATGGTCGGCGCTGAAGCCCTCATTCGCTGGGAACATCCCGAAAAAGGAATGATCCCACCTTACCAGTTTATCCCGGTAGCTGAATTGTGCGGCCTTATGATACCGATTGGCCAATGGGTGTTAAACACGGCCTGTAAAGCAGCAAAAAGCTGGCAAGACCCGAGACATCCCGGAATTCGTATTAGCGTCAACATATCAGCGCGACAATTCCATGCGGAAAATTTCGTTGAAACCATTGAACGGGCCATAGAAATATCAAATTTAAATCCAAACCTGCTTGAGCTTGAAATTACCGAGGGTATGGTGATCAAAAATACCGATAATGTGGTCAAAAAACTGGAAGAACTAAAAGCACTTGGTGTTCTTCTGTCGATTGACGATTTTGGTACCGGATATTCTTCCTTAGCCTATCTTAAAAAATTTCCTGTAGACCAGTTAAAAATTGATCAATCTTTTATTCGTAATATTCATGAAGATCATGATGATGCTGCGATCACCGACGCGGTAATACGGCTTGGACACAGCCTTGGATTGAGTGTCGTTGGCGAGGGTGTTGAAACGGAAGAACATGTCAAAATACTAAAAGAAAAAGGCTGCGACATTTTTCAGGGCTATCATTTCTGCCGACCCATTAATTATGATGATTTTGTCGAATTTATGAAAAAATCGGGTGTTAAGTCCTAATCATTATCCTCATTTTCCCCATCTTCGGGAAACAGATTTTGATTTAGGTTCTTTACATATACCCATTCATAGAGAAGTTCCCAATCCCCTTTAATGTCACCATCCACTTGCCTGCGTTGATGGACATTTAAAAGTGTTCCGTCCTCCTGACGTTGCCAGGTGAGCATGTATTCAAAGCCTCCGACATTTTCTTCGCTTCGAAGCACAAATTTTTCATTTTCAGGGCCGCCTTTCAGCACCTGTACACCCGCCTGATTATCAACCCAAAACTGAATCCATTTACTGCCGTCAAATGCGGTAAGGCTTTTACCGTTCATACGAAAAGGTACATATTCCGAGGAAAAATGATCATCAAGCGATATCCAGCTTTGTTGAATGGCGCATCCCCGCAATGTGCGTCCTATCCGATCATACCCGGCAAGCTTTCCTGTTGATTTGTGGTATACCTGCCAGTCACCAACTGTGAAATCAAATTCACGGTAAAATGGGACAGCGCAGGGGACAACAAGGTTCCCAATATCCTGGGCATGAGAAACCTGAATAAACGCCGGAGCAGTTGTCAGCATTAATAACAGGATGAATAATTTCTTCATTTTTGTTCTTTCCTTACAAAACCCAAGACCACTAGAATAGTAAGACAGATTAAAATATACTTGTCCTTTTGTAATCTGTCTTAACTTAAATTTATAAAAACACCAAATAATTGATCGAATAGCCAATGTCAGATCCGTGGTTTATCCACCCAAAACCGGTAACAAGTGACGCTCACATAGCGATTATAGGTGGCGGTATTGCTGGCGTAACAACCGCAATCCATTTAATTGACCTTGGCTATAAAATTTCTTTGATTGAACAGAGTGATACAATTCTTTCGAACGCTTCCGGTAATCCTGCGGCCATTCTGGACCCGTATGTTAGCGCAAGTGATACTATTGAACGAATTTTTTATCTTAGCGCCTATAAATACGCACAAGATTTTTATAATTCCTTAGGTAAAAATATATTTATCCAAACTGAACTTGTTAAAATACCGACAGTCGAATTGGAACAGAACCGATTTAAAAAGATTGCTGAAACTTACGAAAATAATATCGTTTTTCTAGATAATGGAAATCTCGTATTTCCTGAAAGCGGGTATATTCTACCATCTGCCTTGAGGAAATCAGTGAGCGATATGGAAAATGTTCTTCTATGTCAAAATGTAAGTGAAATAATATTGACCCCAGACGAGCGCTGGGCATTAATTGATCAACAAGGCCGCACATTCTTAACAGCCGATGCTGTTATTTTTTGCAACGCTTACGAAACAGATAATTTTGATCAAACAAAACATATAAATCTTGAGAAAGTGTGGGGTCAGATTTCTTATCTTTCACCGGAATATGGTGCATCCCGTATATTGTGTTCAAAGGGTTATATAACTCCGCCGGTCAATACCGGCCAGGGGAAGGCAAATATTTGCGGCGCCACATTTGAAAAATGCGGCTCTCACATTCTCAGCGATGAAGCGCATCAGGAAAACCTGACAAAATCCCCTTATAACTTTCAAACACCTAACATAATAGGGGGACGACGTTCCATCAGGGCAATGTCCAATGATCACCTGCCTCTATGCGGACCCGCACCGGACCAGAATTCTTATATACGGGATTATCAAGACCTTCATCATGGAAAAAGGCATCGGCAATTCAGAGACGCGCAATATCATCAAAACTTATTCATAAATGTAGGACTGGGTTCAAGGGGTTTTTTGACTGCCCCTTTACTGGCAAAATATTTATCTGCCCTAATATCGGGTAAATCAATGCCATTTGACGAAAATATATGCAATGCCATTCATCCGGCCCGTTTTATCATTCGAAGTCTGTCAAAAAAATAGACTTTTTGGGCGCGACTTATTAACATTCGATAGAACATCAATTTGACAGAGGTACACATGTCTGAGAGTAGAGTATATCGGGTAGGTCGTTCAGCGGCTGAACATGCGCTTATTAACAATGAACAGTATCTTGATCTTTATGATCGGTCGATATCGGATCCGGAAGTTT
>JAUIDN010000004.1 GCA_030428615.1 Alphaproteobacteria bacterium
TCCAAACATTCGCAGGCGAAGCTGAATGCAGTGGCGCGACAGCTCAATGAACGACCAAGAAAAACGCTGGACTTCAGAAGTCCAGCATATAAATTTAACCAATGTGTTGCAGCGACCGGTTGAGACCGCCACCCAAAGCGGACGTTGAGCTTTATGTCAAATTCGATTATCTTAAGTCAAATTAAAGATGTAACTAATTCTTATTGTGGGGAGCTTGAATTGAACTCAATTATTCGTGTAGTCGTTTTTGGCTCTATATGTATTACCTTGTTAAACGCATGCGACATATCGTTTGAATCTGAACAACCTGTGCAAGACATAAATGGTTGTTATCGATATTCTGCGTCTTCTTATATTGATACTTTCTGTATAAATGAAAATAACACCTACCAACAAAAACGAACTCAAAATGGTTTAGAAACAATATATAATGAAGGCAAGTGGCAATCATTTGAATATAGCTGGGACCCTGATCAGGGAAATTACATTGCCCTTGATGTATTTGATTTTCATAAAATTCAAAACATAGATGATGGAAGCACAATTCGAGTAGACAAGATTAATTTGTACCCTAAAAAAATTGGCAGCGAGCACCCATCTTTTAGAGTAGGTTTTGCTGTAAAGTATGATGATTATAGATATTGGGATGGCTTGAAATATATCAAAGATGTGCCCTAATATCACATTTGCTTCTTACAAATTCCAATGTCCGCTTTGGGTCGGAAGCAGTCACTTTCTTTTTTGTTCTCTAGAAGCGTCGTGCTGCCTGCACTTTACTATTTTCGATTGTGAATAAGTTGATCCTATATCTGTTATAATTTCGAAAGTGTACTTACCGAGGTCGCCCACCGGATAAATTCCGGACACTTCAATATTTTGAACATCAGTTGTAAATTCACAAGTCATTTTAGCAGTGCGAAGCCAGCCTTTAGGTATGTTGCATTTTGCTAATTCAGTCGCGAGTTTCTCGCTCCAAATCTGCGCTAACTGATTAATTTCAGCTGTACCAAGTGACGAACTAGAACCTAAAAGGTCCAAATGAACGATTTCGATTTTATGATCCACGGCTGCCTTGTAAATTTTGCCAATCGCCCAATAACCGTTTAGATCGTTATTCCTGCTAACAAACGCGCCAACAATACCTTGAAGAATGTTTTTAAGGTCTTTGCGCCTAGCCATAATGTTTTATACACCCAACGAAAATAATTGTAATTATACTACCTGATTTTATCTAACCAGCACAACAAAGGCAACGTCCGCTTTGGGTCGCTAGAAGACACTCAGAGCGTGCTGTAATGCCCGAAACAGAATTTTATGGTGACTGAAAACCGCTTTCGACCCAAAGCAGACGTTCAGAACTTGTTATTTTGCCCCCGAAACGGATAATAAAGAGCCGCCAGGTAAATTACCTGAATTATCACTAAACGTGCCTGATAACCAAGTTCCATCACTACACCGAAGAGTATGGTTTCATCAAAGCTTTTAGCAGGGCCAATAACAATTACCTCGCCACCATAGACGGCGTTCCGCTCAATAAAGAACCATTCGATGAAGTCTCTATGATCGATGTACACCACATACAGTAAATAAAATATCATCAGGCAAATAATGTTTTTCTTCTGCAGCAACGTCTCTAGCGCCCGTGAAATATCAGGCAAAAAATAGCGGTACCGTGTGTAGCCCTTCAATATAGCCACCAAAAATATGGAAAATAAACAGAGCAGTACCGGCCATATCATATATCGTATGACTGGGTCCTCTGTTGCATCATACGCTTCTAAGTTAAACAATTTTTGGGTCAGCTCAAGCTCAACAATAACATATCCTATCATTTGGAGAGAACAGAGAATAAAAATCACAATCAACGTGAGCGCTTTTATGTTGATCCACAATTTGTGCCAGATTTTACGAAAGGATAGGGTTTTATTTTGCTCTGCGCAATCAACTGTCATTACTAATATAATGGTCTCTATAATCACGTAAATATTATATATAAATCCATCGACGCTTGCTTCTAGCTCGCCGTTACCTTCAAAATATAGTTGGTCCAGACCGGCGATAAGGGGAAAAAATTCTCCGACTAATGTAGGCAATGCAAACAATAAAAATGCCCAAAAAACTAATTGCCAGAAAACCGCCCACCACGATCGCCCGACCCGCCACGGGGCTGTGAATGAATATTTAAGGATGTCGGTGTTTATGATCTTTACCCCCGAAACTACTCTTTATATTATATAAATCTAGCACATACTTATCATTGAGCCAAGCGTCTGCTTTGGGTCGATAGCAGACGTATTCGTTTTCCTACCATGTCATCTTCGGCTCAGAAAAATATCAATAAAAAAGCCGGACTGTAAAAGCCCGGCTTATTATAATCTATGTGCTGCCCCTTACATGATCGGGTTTTGAACCGAAATCATTGATGCAAGCATCGGGATAGACAGCATTGTATTTGTGCGTGAGAAAAGCATGGCTTTTCTCGCGGCGGCGGGTTTTGCGTCCGCTTCCGCCTCAACAATGCCGAGAGCGATTTTCTGATTTGGCCAAATGACAAACCAGACATTAAACCACATAATGATGCCAAGCCACATGCCGAAGCCGATATTTGGTGCCTTAAGCGTTAGGGCATCAACAAGGTAGCCATTCATCATGGCGAGCAATAGACCGAATATAACGGTGAACATCGCGCCCCAACGGAACCAGAAAAGCGCCTCAGGGGCAATAACTTTGCCGATGGCCGGTTTCTGTTCATCAGGAATTTTTGGCATACTTGGGATTTGAACAAAGTTAAAATACCAAAGCAGGCCAATCCACATTACCCCACTGATTACGTGCAGATAGCGGATAAGAAATAGTCCAAATTCATGTGTCATAATATCTCTCCCGACCTACATGTTGTTCATCATGTCAGAAACGGCCTTTTCCGGCGCGCTCATCTGACTGTCGTATATTGCTTCCGTAGCAAAGACCATAATCACGGTAAGAACTATCCCCGCGACGACGGTAAGTGGTAGTGATTCTAAAATTTTACCCATTATTTTACCCTCTTAAAAAGTTTGAAGTTCTGCGTCCCTTATTATTAGGATCACTTGATCGTATGTTTAGAACGGGTTTAAACTTAACAGTAATTTAACCATGCGTCAAAAAGACTCTTGTATCTTTTAATATTTTCAGCCATTTAAGGCCTATGTCCGAACTTGAAACATATTGTGCAAAACAGGTCAAAAAACATGATTATGACCGATTTCTGATTTCGCTTTTCGCCCCGTCCGAGGTGCGGGAGGACTTATTCTCGCTTTACGCGTTTAATTATGAAGTGGCGAAAATAAGGGAAGCAGTAAGTGAGCCGATGCTTGGTGAAATCCGGCTTCAATGGTGGCGGGAAGCAATTGACGGCATTGCCGAAGGAAAACCGCGAAATCATGAAGTTGTCCTGCCGCTGAATAATGCGTTTCACAGACATTCGCTTCCCAAAGACAGTTTTATGAAAATAATTGATGCACGGGCGGCGGATATTTACGACGAACCCCCGGCGACCATTACGGAATTTGAGGATTATCTTGGCGCAACATCAGGCAATCTGATGAAGATGGCGGCGTTTATCGTGGGCGAACGGGATGACCATGTGCTGACGATGGCGTATGATATGGGGCTTGTCTGGGGATTGATTGGCACATTAAGGACGCTTCGCTATCATATCTCCCTCAATAAAGTATCGTTACCGCAGGATGTGATGGATGAATACGGATTGATGAAGCGGGATATATTCGCGATGGAGGAAAACGAAAAACTACGCAATTTAGTATGCGCTCTTTGTGGCTCCGCCGGGGGATATCTCGATCAGATTGCCGGGGATAAAAAATATCTGAACAAAGATGTGCGTTCGGTGTTCCTTCTTTCTGCGCTCAGCAGGAGTTATTTGAACATGTTTAAAAAAGCGGACTATAGCCCTTTTAAAATAAACGAAAAAGCAACGATGTTCCCACGTCAATGCCGTTTGTTCTTTTCAGCGCTATTTGGTTTGATGTAACCAGCTTTCAAGCGCTTCAAGGGCACGTTTTGCCTTAAGGGGCTTTCTGTCTTTGCGTTTGATTTTACGGCCATCAATTTTTTTAATCTCAAGCGGCGGCATGATGCCGAAATTTACATTCATCGGCTGGAATGTTTTTGCGGTACCGGCACCTTCGATATGGCCGCCGGTTATATGATTTATAAGCGCGCCGAAGGCAGTCACGATTGGCGGGGATGTGATAGAGGTTCCCTGCGTTTCGGCGGCAAGGAACCGACCGGCCATGATGCCCATGGCGCCACTTTCCACATATCCTTCAACCCCAGTGATCTGGCCGGCAAACCGCAAACGTGGCATTGATTTAAGGCGCAGTTGGTCATCCAGAAGCTTCGGGCTATTAATAAAAGTGTTTCTGTGAAGCCCGCCAAGACGCGCGAACTCCGCTTTTTCAAGGCCGGGTATTTTTCTGAATATTTCTTTTTGAAAATTATATTTAAGTTTTGTTTGAAACCCTACCATATTGTACAGCGTACCCAGCTTATTATCCTGACGGAGCTGGACAACAGCATAGGGTCTTTCATCGGAATGGGGATTGCTGAGACCGACCGGCTTCATGGGGCCGAATGAAAGGGTTTCGCGGCCGCGTTCGGCCATGACTTCAATCGGCATACAGCCTTCAAAAAAGGGAATGTCGCGCTCCCATTCTTTATAATCCGATTTTTCACCGTCGGTTATTGCGTCAATGAAGTTGTAATATTGTTCGCGGCTCATGGGGCAATTAATATAATCGGCACCACCTGCACCTTCATTGGCCCCCTTGTCATAGCGGCTTTGAAACCAGGCTTTGTTGAAATCGATTGTTTCCTTATAAATTATCGGGGCAATGGCATCAAAAAACTGAAGTTCATCAACACCGGTTATTTCAAGGATCGCCTTTGCCAGATTGTCTGAGGTGAGGGGGCCGGTCGCGATAATCACGTTGCCCCATTCTTCGGGCGGGATCGCGTCCACCTCGCCGCGCTCAAGCGTGAATAACGGGTGGGCAAGAAGTTTTGATTGCACGTAGTCACTAAACAGATCACGGTCAACCGCCAGTGCGCTTCCCGCTGGGACCTTGGTATGTTCGGCCGCTTCCATCATAAGGCTGCCCAGGCGACGCATCTCTTCATGAAGCAGCCCGACAGCGTTATTTTCCGGGTCATCGGAACGAAAGCTGTTGGAACAGACCATTTCGGCAAGGCCGTCCGTGTTGTGGGCATTGGTGGGTTTTACACCGCGCATTTCATGGATAATGACGGGGATTTCAGCGTTAAGAAGCTGCCATGCTGCTTCGGTTCCGGCCATGCCGCCGCCGATGATATGTATAGGGGAAATGCTCATTGCCTAGTCGTCTACATTGTTCGGCACGCTGATAGCATTCTTTTTAAAAAAATATAAGCCCAAAAATGATAACGCCTGCTTGGGCAAAGCAGGCGCATCAAAATGGAGTAAGTTGAGTATTATGGTATTACAGTTATGTTTGGGCATCTGTAATATTTTCAATATAGGACGAGAAAGTTAACAAAAGGTTAACAACACTAAAAATTTTATAATAATTTTTTTAAAACTGATCTTTTTATGTAAAATAATGTTATTTATCAAATGGTTAATGGGTTAATTTATGTGTAATATTTTTATCATGATCATTAAATTTTTTATTTTCGAATACTTTGTTTCAACGAATATTAACCATAATAGTCCCATTTTGAGGCATATTAGAGTATTCTTAATTGCGTAATTTTCAGGCAATTTTAAAGTATTTTCTTTAAATACTGACCGGTGAAACTTTTTTTATTACCCGCAACTGTTTCCGGTGTTCCTTCTGCGATGATCATGCCGCCGCCGCTGCCGCCTTCCGGGCCAATATCAATGATCCAGTCGGCCGTTTTTATCACATCAAGATTATGTTCGATAATGATGACCGTGTTTCCCATGTCAACCAGCGCCTGAATCACTTCAAGCAGTTTTTTAATATCTTCGAAATGAAGGCCGGTTGTCGGCTCGTCCAGAATATAAAGCGTCCGACCCGTCGACCGTTTTGAAAGTTCCTTGGAAAGTTTGACCCGCTGCGCTTCACCGCCGGAAAGGGTGGTGGCAGCCTGACCGATTTTAATATAATCAAGGCCGACCTTCTGCATCATTTTAATCTTGTCACGCACACTCGGGATGGCGGCGAAAAATTCAACGCCGTCTTCGACAGTCATATCAAGAATATCGGAAATGGATTTTCCCTTGAATTTTATTTCCAGTGTTTCGCGGTTGTAACGCTTTCCGTCACACACATCGCACTTGACGTAAACATCCGGCAGGAAATGCATTTCGATTTTTATAACGCCGTCCCCCTGACAGGCTTCGCAGCGGCCGCCTTTTACATTGAAGCTAAATCTTCCGGGTTTGTAACCGCGTGCTTTTGCTTCAGGAAGTCCGGCAAACCAGTCACGGATCGGCGTGAAGGCCCCGGTGTACGTGGCGGGGTTCGAACGCGGGGTGCGGCCAATTGGGGATTGGTCAATTTCCACTATCTTATCAATATATTCAAGTCCGGTAATGTCTTTATGTTTGCCGGGAATGACACGGCTTCTGTTTAATTTTCGTGCAACCGCCTTATAAAGAGTGTCGATGGTCAGGGTTGATTTTCCCGATCCGGATACGCCGGTAATGCAGGTCATGACACCAAGTGGAAATTTTGCAGTGACATTTTTAAGGTTGTTTCCCTCTGCTCCGGTGATGACAATTTCTTTTCGTTTCTTTCCAGCAAAATGACCTTTGCGCCTTTCTGCTGGAATTGGAATAGATCGTTTTCCGCTGAGATATTGGCCGGTTAGGCTTTTTTTGTTTTGCATAATCTGTTTTGGTGTGCCCTGTGCGACAACTTCACCACCATGGACACCAGCGCCGGGGCCCATATCAATCACATGATCAGCAGAAAGTATTGCTTCTTCATCATGTTCAACAACCAATACCGAATTGCCCATATCACGAAGATTGCACAGTGTTTTTAAAAGTCGGCTATTGTCGCGTTGATGAAGCCCGATTGATGGTTCGTCAAGAACGTAAAGAACCCCGGTAAGTCCGGAGCCAATCTGACTGGCGAGCCTTATACGCTGGCTTTCACCGCCGGATAGTGTGCCGGACGTACGTGAAAGGTTAAGATATTCGAGGCCGACGTTATTCAAAAAACCAAGCCGTTCAGTGATTTCCTTAAGCACCCGGCTGGCGATTTCATTTTCCTTATCGGTAAGCTTCTTCGTCAACCCTTCGAACCATTCATATGATTTTTTAACCGAAAGCTCTGTAATTTCGCTGATATGCTTGCCGTCAATTTTAACGGCCAGTGCTTCCTGCTTCAACCGGTGCCCACCGCAAGCGTCACAGGTTGTGGCACTCTGGTATTTGGCGAGTTCCTCCCGTATCATGCTGCTGTCCGTTTCCCGCCAGCGGCGTTTGATATTACCAATCACACCTTCAAATGACTTTTGCACCTTATAACTTTTGATATTATCGCTGTTATAGGTAATTTCAATTTCCTCATTACCACTTCCGTGAAGCAGGATATCCTGATTTTTTTGGGATAGCTTTTCAAATGGCGTCGTGGTTTTAAAGCCGTAATGCCGGGCGACGCTTTCGAGCGTTTGAATATAATAGGGTGAATTTGATTTTCCCCAGGGCGCGATAGCCCCATTGGCCGGGGAAAGTTTCTTATCCGGCACGACAAGGTCCGGGTCAAAATACAGTTTTTCGCCAAGTCCGTCGCAGGTCGGGCAGGCCCCAAACGGGTTGTTAAACGAAAATAGCCGGGGTTCAATTTCCTCTATTGTAAAGCCGGAGACAGGGCAGGCAAATTTCGCAGAAAATAATGTCCGCTCACCATTGTCTGCGGCTACTTCCACGATGGCAAGGCCGTCTGAAAGGCCAAGCGCCGTTTCGATACTGTCGGCGAGACGGGTTTCAAGTTCTGGTCTGACAACAAGCCTATCAACAACCACTTCGATATCATGTTTGATCTTTTTGTTAAGTTCGGGAACTTCTTCAATTTCGTAGAATTCGCCGTCCACTTTTACACGTTGAAAACCCGCTTTCAGAAGTTCGGCAAATTCCTTTCTATATTCACCTTTTCTGCCACGCACGATTGGAGAAAGTAGGTAAAGCCGTGTGCCTTCTTCCATTTCCATGACCTTGTCGACCATTTGGCTTACGGTCTGGCTGGTAATCGGAAGTCCGGTTGCCGGGGAATAGGGAACACCGATCCGCGCATATAAAAGACGCATATAATCATAGACTTCGGTAACGGTGCCTACCGTTGACCGCGGGTTTCGCGATGTTGTTTTCTGTTCGATCGAAATGGCGGGGGATAGCCCTTCGATATGATCTGCATCTGGTTTTTGCATCATTTCCAGAAATTGCCGGGCGTATGCGCTTAGGGATTCGACGTATCGGCGCTGACCTTCCGCATAAATCGTATCAAATGCAAGCGACGATTTTCCGGAGCCTGAAAGTCCGGTGATTACAACAAGTTTATCACGCGGAATATCAACATCCACGGACTTCAAGTTATGTTCCTTTGCACCGCGAACGGAAATTTCGGTTAGCATTTAGGCACCCTTTTTCGTCTTCTTTTACCGCAATTTAAGGGATTCGAAAAATAAGTAAAGTTCTTATTTTGTTCTTTGTTGCATTCATGCTTGCGAGTGGCTATTGTGATGCATATTAGATTCGAATTTTTACTGAAGAAAGGTATGTCATGGCGGGGAGCGTTAATAAGGTAATTTTGGTTGGAAATCTGGGGCGTGACCCGGAAGTCAGGCACACGCAGGACGGATCACCGATCGTCCAGCTCAGCATAGCTACATCTGATACATGGAAGGATCGTGCTACTGGTGAAAGACGCGAGCGTACAGAATGGCACCGTGTGGTGATTTTTAATGAACACCTTTGTAAGATAGCGGAAAATTACCTTAAAAAAGGGTCAAAAGTTTATGTTGAAGGCGCACTTCAAACCCGTAAATGGACTGACCAGCAGGGCGTTGAGAAATATACCACCGAAGTGGTGCTGCAACGGTTTAACGGTGAACTGACTATGCTTGATGGCCGCGGTGATAATGATGGCGGCGGCTATGGCGGTGATAATGGTGGATTTAGTGAAAGCTCCGGCGGCGGTGGCGGATCGGCCCCGGCGGGCGGGGGTTCTGATTTCGACGATGAAATCCCGTTCTAAAATATTAAATGCCCCGCTGGTCGGGGTATTTTTTTTGAGAAGGGCATGGGCTATTGAAGCGGTGGGGACTTAAAATTTTGCCAATATCTTCATAGAATTAGGAAAGCCATGGTGATGACCTCGCGTATTATATTTCTATATTTCGAAAAACATTGAAATATAATATGAAACTCTGTATGCTTTCACAATGAATCAGGAACTTGCAGTAAAAAGATTAGGTGAGCTTGGCCACGGCACCCGGATGTCGGTATACAGGTTGCTCGTGAAAGCGGGTAATAATGGATTGGCAGTTGGAGATATACAGGAAAGGTTAAAAGTATCAGGCCCAACGCTTTCGCATCATATCCATCGTCTTATTGGCGCAGGCCTTGTCCGTCAGGAACGGGATGGACGAACGCTTTACTGTTTTGCGGAGCTTGAGGCACTAAAGGATGTTGTTACATTTCTGGAAGCGGAATGCTGTACACTTTAAGAAAATAAGGTAACTTATTGAAATTATATATGAAACGGTCAAGGCCGTATTTTTTTAAGCTTATATTTCGAAAATTGTAGAAATATCGAAGGGAATTAATATGGGAAATTTTTTTGTAATAGATGATGAGTTTGAGATGATGCTGATCGAAAGTGGCAGGATGTTTATTGAGCTCTTCCTCGAATTAACGTTATTGTTTCTGGTGATTAGTTTTGTCGTAGGCGTCCTTAATCAAAAACTACCTGCAGAGAAAATTCAGTCATTACTGGGTGCGCGCAAAGGGCGGGGCTATTTAATTGCCGCTGGATTAGGCGCGCTAACACCTTTTTGCAGCTGTTCGACAATACCGATGCTTGTCGGACTTTTGAAAGCGCGGGCGGGGTTTGGTCCCCTAATGACATTTTTGTTCACATCACCGCTCTTAAACCCGATCATAATAGCGTTATTTATTCCCGTTCTCGGTTTATCAGTAACGTTGTGGTATGCGGCTCTTGCGCTGAGTGTATCGATAGTTGCAGGTATATTACTCCAGGGATTTGGCTTTGAACGTTATATAAAACAGGAAATGTTGTTGGATAAGCCCAACTCATGTTGTGATACGGGACAGCTAAAGGCTGTGGGGGCCGCGGTGGCCAAGAGAGAGCCTTCCATTTGGCGTAAAGCATGGGATGAGTGTTGGGCGCTTTTTACTCAAATGATGCCTTATATGATCATTGCTATGGCGATAGGATCTATTGTCCATGGTTTTGTACCGACGGATTTTTTTGCGGAAGTCGCGGGGCCGGAAAATCCGGTAGCAGTACCCACAGCTGCATTAATTGGTATTCCGCTTTACGTGCGGGTGACGGCGCTTCTGCCGCTTATGGGCACTTTTCTGGCGAAAGGCGTTAGCATTGGCGCCATCATCGCTCTGGTAATCGGTAGCGGTGGTGCCAGTTTGCCGGAGATGATACTGCTTAAAAAGCTATTTCACTGGCCGCTTTTGGTGGCTTTTTTAGGGGTTATTTTTACTATGGCGATTGTTGGTGGATTCTCGTTTAATTATTTTCAAATTTGACACAAAAAAACAAGTCTAGAAAATGATGTAAGTCATTAATATTAAACGAAAAAAAATATCAACGAAAATGGCTGTTTTTTATTTCATAAAAAGGCTGTTTTTACCCACCCAATGCTTGCTATGGCCGGTTATATTTTGTATAAAATTAAGGTTAAATTTTTCATTTATTTTGCACCGCATATTATTTGGAAATAATATAAAATTCAGGTATCAAAAAGGGCCATATTTTGACCGATAATACTGCTTCTGAAGCACCGGACGAGCATATCTCCAATATCACCATCGAACAGGAAATGAAGACCTCCTATCTTGATTATGCCATGAGCGTGATCGTATCACGGGCGTTACCGGATGTGAGAGATGGTCTTAAACCGGTTCATCGCCGCATTCTTTATTCGATGTATGAAAATAATTATGACTGGACCAAACCATACCGTAAATCGGCACGTGTGGTTGGTGATGTTATGGGTAAATATCATCCTCATGGCGACAGTGCGATTTATGATGCCATGGTCAGAATGGCACAGGACTTTTCTTTGCGTTTACCGCTTATTGATGGTCAGGGTAATTTCGGTTCCATGGACGGCGATCCACCCGCGGCCATGCGTTACACCGAAGCGCGGATGGCAAAAACCGCCAGTGGTCTTTTGGAAGATATAGATAAAGACACGGTGAATTTTCAGGCAAACTATGATGAAAGTGAACATGAACCAAGCGTTCTGCCGGCGCGTTTTCCCAATTTGCTGGTGAATGGTGCAGGTGGTATTGCGGTTGGAATGGCGACCAACATCCCGCCTCATAATCTTGGGGAAGTGCTGGATGCTTGTTGCGCTTATGTTGATAACCCTGAAATAAGCCTGGAAGAACTGGTGGAAATTGTGCCGGGCCCGGATTTCCCGACCGGAGGCCTTATTATGGGCGGTGCGGGTGCGCGGTCAGCGGAAATGACGGGGCGCGGTTCGATTATGATGCGCGGCAGAACCCATATAGAGGAATTTAAAAAGGATCGCGAAGCAATTATCATTACTGAAGTCCCCTTTCAGGTTAACAAGTCGCGGATGATCGAAAATATTGCTGATTGTGTCCGAACAAAAAAAGTAGAAGGTATTTCAGATATCCGCGATGAAAGTGACCGTGACGGCGTCAGAGTTGTGGTTGAAGTCAAGCGTGATGCGGTTGCTGATGTTGTCTTAAACCAGCTTTTCCGCTTTACGCCACTGCAAACTAGCTTTGGGGCCAATATGCTGGCGCTTTGCGGGGGGCGCCCACAGGTTCTGAACTTACACGATGTCATTGAGCAATTTGTACGCTTCCGTGAAGAAGTGATTACCCGCCGAACCAAATTCAAGCTTGGTAAAGCGCGTGACCGGGCCCATGTGTTGGTCGGTCTTGTTATCGCGGTTAATAACCTTGATAAGGTTGTTGCAATGATCCGCAAGGCACCAAACCCCGCTGCTGCGCGTGAAGCGCTCCTCGTAGAAGATTGGGATGCGGTTGATGTTGCAGACTATATAGAACTTATCAATGAACCCGGGCGTGGCGTTGTTGACGGGAAATACAAACTTTCCGACAAACAGGTCCGTGCGATCCTTGAACTTCGTTTGCACAGGCTGACGGCACTTGGCCGGGATGATATCGGTGGGGAACTCAAGGAACTCGCCGAGCAGATTGAGGACTTTATTGATATTTTAAGATCACGTGAGCGTCTGTATAGCATCATGCGTGAAGAATTTGTCGCTTATAAGGACGAATTTGCGACACCGAGACGCAGTGAATTTGCTGCTGATGCATACGGGTTTGAAGATGAGGATCTCATCCAGGTAGAAGATATGGTCGTGACGGTGACCAATACGGGATATATCAAGCGCGTGGCATTGGATACTTACCGCGCTCAACGCCGCGGCGGAAAAGGCCGTAGTGGCATGGCGACGAAAGATGAAGATGTGCTATCAAATGTCTTTGTTTCAAATACCCACGTACCGATCCTGTTCTTCAGTAATTTTGGGCAGGTATATAAATTAAAAGTATGGAAACTGCCGCTAGGTTCACCAACATCAAAAGGAAAGGCATTGATCAACCTGCTTCCGCTTGAGCAGGGGGAGACGATCTCAACCATTCTGCCGCTGCCGGAAGATGAGGATAGCTGGGAAGAGCTTCATGCAATCTTTGTGACAGCGAAGGGTAATGTTCGCCGTAACCTGCTTTCTGATTTTTCAAATGTCAGGGCAAACGGGAAAATTGCGATTCGACTTTCCGATGATGACCGGCTGGTCGGCGTGGCCGCCTGTAACGAAGAAGATGATGTTCTTATGGCGGCAAAGGGCGGAAAATGTATCCGTTTCCCTGCGACCAAGGTACGGCTTTTCAAAGGGCGTAATTCGGATGGTGTTCGCGGCATAAAACTGGCGGATGGTGACGAAGTGGTCTCCATGTCGATCCTGCATCATGTCAATATGGATCAGGATCAGAAGATAGCCTATCTTCGTTATGCGGCGGCAAAACGTCGTGGCGAGGATCCTGAAAAGCCAACTGAAATTGATGAAGAACGGCTAAGCGCCCTTGAGGAGCGGGAAGAATTTATTTTAAGTATCACGGAAAACGGATACGGAAAACGGACTTCGTCTTATGAATACCGGGTTACCGGGCGTGGTGGTAGCGGTATTATAAATATAGAAACATCAGAACGTAACGGCGAAGTTGTTGCAGCGTTCCCAATTGATGTAAATGATCAATTGATGATGGTGACCGATAACGGGCGTTTGATCAGGGTTCCCGTTCATGATGTTCGTATTGCCGGCCGTAACACCCAGGGTGTTACCCTGTTTAAAGTCGGTGATGATGAGCATAT
This sequence comes from Alphaproteobacteria bacterium, assembly GCA_030428615.1. Lineage (GTDB taxonomy): Bacteria > Pseudomonadota > Alphaproteobacteria > Sphingomonadales > Emcibacteraceae > Pseudemcibacter. The sequence goes on from JAUIDN010000004.1 coordinate 13,641, forward strand.
AGTTTCTGTTGACCGAATTCATGAAACAGACGATGATGAGGAATCAGAAGATGATGCAGAACAAACTGCTGATACTTCTTCTGATGAGGAAACAACTCCTGAGGAGTGATATATGTCTGTTGGCAAGAGGGTAGGATTATATCCAGGGACGTTTGACCCGATTACATTGGGTCACATGGATATTATTGAACGTGGCTCAAAACTGGTGGACCATTTAATCATTGGTGTATCAACAAACCCATCCAAACAAGCGCTCTTTTCCCTGGAAGAAAGAATTGAAATAGTAAAGCGCGAAACCGCCCATTTAAATAGTAAAAAGGGCACAACCATTGAGGTGAAGGGATTTAATTCCCTGCTTATGACTTTTGCTGAAAAAGTGAAAGCCTCCGTCATCATACGGGGATTGCGGGCGGCGTCAGATTTTGAATATGAATTTCAGATGACGGCGATGAACGACCAACTGAATGCGGAAATTGAAACAGTATTTATGATGGCTGATCCGTCGTTTCAGGCAATTGCCTCTCGACTTGTAAAGGAAATTGCCATATATGACGGTGAAATTGACAAGTTCGTTACCGCCTCCGTCCGAGAAGATGTGTTACGCAAGCTTGGCAAAATTTAATTCTAGTAACAGGATTTTCTGATGAAAATATTTTTCAAAAGATTTTTAGCCTTAATTATTATATCTGTGATGCCGGTTGTGGCGATGGCTCAGGATTCTTCTGACCTTGACCCTGAAAATACACTTTATCTTGATCTGGTATATGGCCGGGTGGTGATCAAAATGTTTCCCGATATAGCGCCCAATCATGTGAATCGGATCAAAGAACTCACAAGGCAGGGTTATTATGACGGGTCATATTTTCATCGCGTCATAGAAGGGTTTATGGCACAAACAGGGGCGCCAAAAGGACAAAGAACCGGCGGAACCGGATCAAAACTTGATGCTGAAATATCGAACCTTTCCCACTATAAAGGTATGGTATCCATGGCACGACCAACAGATATAAACGGTGCCGACAGCCAGTTTTTTATCTGCACGGCATATGTACCGCATCTCGATGGTCAATATACGATCTGGGGAGAAGTCGTTTCAGGTATGCGCTATGTTGATCAAATAAAAATTGGTGAGGGCGATGGCTTTGCCGACCCGGATATAATTGTGAAGATGCAGGTTGCTGCGGACGTCAAAGAATAAGGATAACTAAATGGATCTCGAAAATACACTATATCTCGACCTTGAAGCGGGTCGGGTTACGATTGAACTTTATGACGATGTTGCCCCGAAACATGTGGCGCGTTTAAAGGAACTTGCCCGCAAAGGATTTTATGATGGCCTGACTTTTCATCGGGTGATCGAAGGTTTTATGGCACAGGGCGGCGATCCTGATGGAACCGGCATGGGTGGCTCCGGCCATAAGTTGCCCGCCGAATTTTCTGATAAACCGCATCACCGCGGTGCCTGTTCGATGGCACGTTCACAGGATGTTGATAGCGGTGACAGCCAGTTTTTCATCTGTTTTGATGACGCAACTTTTCTGGATGGTCAATATAGTGTGTGGGGTCAGGTCGTTGACGGCATGGAACATGTTGACGAATTGAAACGTGGTGAGGGGATGGATTTCTGTATGAATGGCGACCCGGATAAAATCGTGAAAATGCAGGTTGCCGCGGACGCGTCCTGATGCAATAGATGAAAGTTGATCAGTTCGATTTTGAGCTACCCAAAGAGCTTATAGCCCTTCGCCCCGCCCCACAACGTGACGGGGCGCGGTTGCTTGTGGTTGATGGAGAAGCACTGAATGACAAAATGGTCACTGATCTGCCGGATTTTCTAAATCCTGGTGATTTGATGATTTTCAACGATACCCGTGTGATTCCGGCACGACTAAGCGGCAAAAGACGTGATGCGAAGATCGAACTCACTCTCCATATGAATATGTCGGGTGGTGTCTGGAAAGCTTTTGCCAAACCCGCGAAAAAACTGAAAAGCGACGATGTTATTTTGTTTGATGGCGGGCTTGAATGTCGCGTGCTTGAAAAGGGGGACGCAGGGGAAGTTACCATAAAATTCAATCAAAGCGGCGATCAATTGAAAGAGGCGCTGAATGGGGCCGGGGTTATGCCATTGCCGCCTTATATCGCTTCACAGCGACCAGTAGACGAACAGGACAAACAGGACTACCAGACAATTTACAGCATAAATGATGGTGCGGTGGCGGCGCCCACTGCGGGCCTTCATTTTACGGACAAACTTCAGAACGCGTTGGCGCAAAAAGGCGTCCGAAGCGCCTATGTGACACTACACGTCGGCGCTGGGACCTTTCTGCCGGTAAAGGTGGATGATACGGATGACCATAAAATGCATGAGGAATATGGTGAAATAAGCGAAGAGGTGGCAGCGCTTGTCAACGAAACGCATGCGTGTGGCAAAAGGGTCGTGGCGGTGGGAACAACATCGCTCAGGTTACTTGAGGCGGCCACCGATGAAAACGGAGAAACGCATCCCTTCGCCGCAGCCACGGATATTGTTATTACGCCCGGTTACAAATTCCGGGCCGTTGATATTTTAATGACCAACTTTCATTTGCCGAAATCAACATTGTTCATGTTGGTAAGCGCGTTTGCCGGAAGTGATGTTATGAAAAAGGCATATAAACATGCAATAGAAAGCGCCTACCGTTTTTATTCATACGGGGACAGTAGTATTTTGTTTCGCCGGGAATTGGTGTAAAGGAACATATATGACATTCAGTATGGATATAATTGAAACCGATGGCAATGCCCGCACCGGCGTGATCAACACGGCGCGAGGTGAAATCAGAACACCGGCATTTATGCCTGTGGGGACGGCGGCCACGGTGAAAGCGATGAAACCGGAAACTGTTCGAGAGACGGGGGCGGATATTCTCCTCGGCAACACGTATCATTTGATGCTCCGGCCAACGGCGGAACGGATCGCCAAACTGGGTGGTCTTCATAAATTCATGAACTGGTCACGGCCTATCTTAACGGATTCGGGCGGGTTTCAGGTAATGTCGCTGGCCAAACTTCGGAAAATTACCGAAGAAGGGGTATCTTTCCAATCGCATATCGACGGCAGCAAACATATGTTAAGCCCCGAACGCAGCATGGAAATTCAACGCCTTCTGGGATCAAATATCGTTATGGCGTTTGACGAATGTACCCCGTATCCGGCAAGCGAAAAAGAAACCGAAGATAGCATGTTGCTTTCAATGCGCTGGGCGAAACGGTCTTATGACGCCTTTCATGATGGTTCCGAACATGCACAAATGAATGCGTTATTCGGTATTGTACAGGGGGGTGTGTTTGAAAAATTGCGCCATCATTCGGCGGAAGCGTTAAAGGAAATTGATTTTAACGGGTACGCCATTGGGGGACTTGCCGTTGGTGAGGGGCAGGATGTTATGTTCGAAGTGCTGGATTATACAATGCCAGTCATGCCAAAATCGAAACCCCGTTATTTGATGGGGGTTGGAAAGCCGGATGATATTGTCGGCGCGGTTGAACGCGGTATCGATATGTTCGATTGCGTAATGCCGTCGCGATCCGGACGAACGGGGCAGGCCTTCACACGCAGAGGCACTATAAACATGAAAAACTCCCGCCATATTGATGATCCACGCACCATTGATGAACAGTGCCGGTGTTCCGCGTGCAGCCAATATAGCCGTGCTTATGTGTCGCACTTGATCCGCAGCGGTGAAATTCTGGGGCCGATGTTGCTTACGGAACATAACCTGACATATTACCAGGATTTAATGGCCGGTCTTCGCGATGCTATTTCCCGTAAATCCCTTGGCGGATTTGTAAAGGATTTTCATGAGACCCGTGCCGAAGGCGACATCGCGCCAATAACTTAAATAAATTGCCAAAAAGTGATAAAATACTATTGACGATTTGAAGGCGGGGCCTTATGTTCCGCTCACCTCTTATTGAGGGCCCGTAGCTCAGCTGGTAGAGCAACTGACTTTTAATCAGTAGGTCACAGGTTCGAACCCTGTCGGGCTCACCAAAAAAACCCCGCATACCATTCCGGTGTCGGGGTTTTTCTGTATTATTTTTTTGTAAGTTAGACGGGTGAATTGAATAATTACCTTAAGAAGGCTTTTAAGCGAAGGAATTAAAGAAACGCTGTAGAGGTTTCTCAATGAAGCTATGTGAAATTGACGATACTAAAATAACCACTGCAATATATCCGAATATAAAATAAGCGCTGAATATAATATCAATTTTAATTAGCTGAAAACTTACTAACAGCAAAAACATCAACTGAAGTGGTGTGTGCCATAAATAATTGCCAAAAGAGCAGTTGCCAAACCATTCAAAATGTCTTAGTGGGCCGCTTCCAAATTTTATTTCAAGTAAATAACATGAGACAATAATTGCTGAAAAAGTCGCAGATAAAACAAGTGTTTGAGGTAAATCCGAATAGAAAATGATTAGCACTGGTACGGCGGATAGAAAAATAGTGCAAATAATTGCATTAACAAATGCAGACTTCTCTTCAATTAATTTTGCAACACCATAAATAAATGATCCAATAAAAAAATAAGTGGCACAAAGCATAATATTGTTCTTCCACAATGAATAAACAAGGAAGCTTGATATCACCGCGATCACAATTGAATATAGTGTCATTTTAAAAGTTTTTAAAAATAGAAAAAATAATAAATAAGATAATATTTCTAGAGATACTGACCAGATAGGACCATTGAAAGAGAGGCCTCTTTGAAAGCCCCACTCGGAAGCAAGAAATAGATTTAAGTTAAAATGGTATAGATCATTGTTCCCGAAAACCGTATCCGTCCCAAATTGTTTGATGTTTATTCATTGAATAAGAGCAACAGTAATTAATGTAATAAAGTGAAGTGGGTAAAGCCTTGCAAATCGACTTAAAAAGAATTTTTTTGATGTGACTGATATTTTATTGGCATAAACGTGCATAAAGACAAACCCTGATAGTACCCAAAAAAACTGTACGGCGTATAGCCCCCAATAATATGCAGGTGCCCATATTTCGAAATTTGGTACAGAGACAATATCGTCCGTGGTCCATTTGATACTAGTTGCAGGAAGAAAAAAATGTTTATAATGATGAATAAGTACCATTATCGACGCTATCCCACGTAGGATATCGATCGAAAAAATTTTATTGTTACATCCCTTGACAGGTTCAGTCATCTTATTATTGATAAAATCAGTCATTTTTAATTATTGCCATTCAATTACTAGCTGTATAGAAAATTAGTTTAATAAATGTTTTACTATGCTTAAGTTTAATTTGACTTTAAGTTCATAGAATAACCTACATCCAATCGGGAATAAAAATGCGAAATTATTTAATCTCTATTATACTGATGATATTTTTAATACCATTATCTGCAGCCGCCAAACCAAAAAATATCATTCTTCTTATCGGTGACGGGATGGGGGAAGCGGAAATTGCACTGACCCGTGCATATGAATTCGACGGTGACGCCGGGCTTTACGTTGACACCATGAAAAACCGTGGTTCGGTAATTGTGAAGCAATTAATGGTGGACGATCCCAGCAAAATCGAATTTGTCGGTGAAAGCGCCAGTGGCGGAACAACCATTTCAACGGGCAACAGGACAAGCAGCGGCCGTGTTGCGGTTAAAGCGGAGGATGGCTCCCCGTATAAAACAATCCTTGAAGAAGCACAGGAAAAGGGTTTTAAAACGGGGTTAGTGACAACAGCAATCATTACTGACGCGACACCGGCGACGTTTGCGGCGCACGCGCAGAACCGTTACTGTTTCATGAGTAGCTCCCGCGGGTGTCAGCAATTCGGTGACACACCGATTGTTGAACAGATGCTTGATCATAATGTTGATGTGATGCTCGGCGGTGGTACCAACCTTTTACCGGCAAATGCTGCGGGTGGCGGTACGGTGAAAGAAAAGGCAGAATCCCTTGGATACAAGGTTGTTACCAAGCGGGAAGAGCTGCTTGACCTTTCCGCCGGAACGAAAACATTTGGTGTTTTTTCCAATGGCCATATGCCCGTCGAATGGGTCGGGCCCGGCGGTCGCGGTGCTGATTTTATCCGGGTTAACGATAACCGGGTTGTCATGTTCCCGGAACCGGCGGCTTGTGAAATTAACCCGGCGCATGCGGATATGCCGCGTCTGGAAGAAATGTCAAAATTTGCCCTTGATAGTCTTTACAGCGATGAAGGTGAGGGATTTTTCCTTATGATTGAGGGTGCCTCAATCGATAAGCAGGCCCATGTGGCCCGCCCTTGCGGTACCATTGGTGAAATGCTCGCCTTTGACCGAACCGTTAAAATGGCTGTGGACTATGCAAAAAAACATGGCGATACGGCGGTGATTGTTACGGCCGACCACGGGCAGGCAACGCAGGTGATATTTAAACCGGAAGCGTATGTTGGCCCGTTAAGGCGGGATCATATACCGGGGCTTTACCAGCTTCTTCTGACCAAGGGTGGTAATGAGCTTGGTGCTTATTACGGTACCAATAACATCAACGACCAGGCCCATACCGGTGTTAATGTGCCGATTTATACATACGGTCTGGACAATCCTGAGCCGCTAACCGGTATTATTCAGCAGACGGAAATCTATGGTGTGATGAAAGATTACCTGTTTAATTAATTCTCTGAATATTTTCCTATCCCGGCCCCTGTTGTTTGATTATAGTTTGCTAAGGAAAACAACAGGGGCTTTTTATGCGTCAAATTTTTATATCTTTATTTATACTTGCTATTTCTGTGACCGGTGCGGTCGCGAAACCGAAAAATGTCATTCTGCTGATCGGTGACGGCATGGGGGAAGCGGAAATAGCGCTTACCAGAAACTATGAATTTGATAGCGGTCCCGGATTATATATTGATACGATAAAAAACAAGGCCTCCGCCATTGTTGTCGCACTTCGAAATGATGATCCGGAAAAATATGCATTTGTTGGTGACAGTGCAAGTGGTGGTACGGCACTGGCAACCGGCATGCTCACAAGCGTGAGGCGTATCTCCACGACGGCAATGTATAATAAACCCATGAAAACTATCGCTGAGGAAGCTAAAGAAAAGGGCTTTAATGTCGGCCTGGTGTCAACAGCGGTCATAACTGATGCAACACCAGCATCGTTTGCCGCGCATGTGAATAATCGCTATTGCATGCGATATGGGCAGGATTCCTGCCTGCCCGGGGAAAAACCGATTATCGATCAAATGCTTGAGCTTGGTATTGACGTGATGTTGGGGGGCGGCAACCTTCATCTTCCGGCAAAATATGCTGATGGCACGATAGAAGAATTTGCTGTCTCACAAGGATACGAAATTATCCGTGATATTGATCAACTTGCAAGCGGCGAATTAAGCAATAAAAATGATAAAGTGTGGGGTGTCTTTGCGGATCATCACCTGCCGAGGGAATGGCAGGGGCCGGACGGAAAATGGGCGCAACTGATTGAAACAGATGCAGACAATAACGTTATTTTCCCAAAGGCTAGACGCTGCGAGTTAAACCCGGAACACGCGGGAACCCCGACACTGGAAATGATGTCTAAAAGGGCACTTGATGAATTAACAGCGAAGCAGAATGAAAAGGGTTTCTTTTTGATGATTGAGGGAGCGTCGATTGATAAAGCGGCCCATGATGCCGACCCTTGTGGCAGTATGGGCGAAATGCTTGCTTTTGACCGTACCGTTAAAATGGCGATTGAATATGCGAAGAAGACACCCGATACGGTGGTTGTTGTAACGGCGGATCACGGCGGCGCAACGCAAAATATCCATCACCCTTACTACGAAGATTACAAACGTACGGGGGATAATATTCCGGGGTTATATAATTTGCTTGAAACGAATGGCGGCAATGAGCTTGTCGTCTTTTACGGTACAAACCGGGAATATGATCAAACCCATACCGGTATCAATGTTCCTGTATTTTCATATGGAATGCCGGATGATCTTGTATTCAGGGGAACCATTCGACAGACCGAAATTAAAGATACGTTGGCAGAGTATCTTTTTGAGTGATTATTTATCAATCACCTTCGGGCGGTGATGATCATCAAGCGCGACAAAGATAAAATCGCCTTCTGTGACTTTTATTTCTTCCTCGTGGTGGCGTCTGACGACGGTCACTTCAATATGAACCGTAAGCGACGTCCGTCCGACTTTGCTGATATCTGTATAAACACTTAACCAGTCACCGACGCTAACCGGGGCATGAAATTTCATGGCTTCAATGGCGACGGTTGCAACAGGGCCGCCGACACGCCTGATGGCTTCAATGCCGGCAGCACTATCCATCTGTGATAAAATCCAACCGCCAAAAATATGACCGTTTGAGTTGATATTGCTGTGCTTGGGTAATGTTCGGATCGTCGGTTGGCGTCTATATATTTTTTCCATGGATGGCTCACAGACTTTGTTGATATACAAATCTGATTATGCACTTTCGAAGGAGAAATTTCGAGAGAATTATTTGCCAAAATTTTTGAAGGGCTGCTCTCTGATATAGTCCGGTATCTTGTCCGCCTTCAGCGGTTTGGAGAAAAGGAAACCCTGCCCGAAATGGCATCCCAGCGCTTTTAGTATATGCATCTGCCTTTCGGTTTCTATACCTTCGGCGATTATTGTCATGCCAAGTGACTTCGCCAGGTTAATAATCACCCGTATAATATTCATTCCTTCATCGCTGCTATCGACCTTGGCAACGAATGAGCGGTCAATTTTAATAGTATCCGCCGGTATCCTGCTTAAATAGGAAAGGGACGAATACCCTGTGCCAAAATCGTCAACGGCTAAGGATATGCCGAGTGTTTTTAAATCCAGTAATATATTTCGCGCAATGTCGGAATTTTCCATGATTGTTGATTCTGTAAGCTCCAGCTTTAAATTGGACCCATCGAGTCCGCTTTTTGCCAAGGCATCACGTGTGAGCGCGGCGATGTTACCCGTTATAATGTGGCTACTTGAAACGTTCACTGCCATAAAGAGCGAAGCGGCAAGCGGATCATTATCAATCCATGATTTTAATTGCTGACACGCTGTATTCAGCGCCCATTCACCCAATGGAATGATCAATCCAACCTCTTCGGCCAGAGCAATGAATTCAAGTGGTGATACTGTTCCCCGCGTTGAGTTGTTCCATCTTGCCAATGCCTCAAAACCAGCAACGAGACCTGTTTGCATATTAATGAGAGGCTGATAATGAAGCTCAAGCGCGTCCGCCTCCAGTGCTTCGCGAAATTCCGTTTCAAGACGTAATTTTGTTACTGCCTGGGTTTTAAGATCCTGATTAAAGATAATTGTCTGATTTGTTGAAAAATCACCATTCCGCTTCATCGCAAGATGGGCATTTTGCATCAGTCGTTCTATCTTTTTGGACGTTGTTATGCCGGTTGCGATACCAATAGAAACCGATAAACGGATATCGTTCTTTTTTTGCAGAGGTTGTGTGGCAAAGTTGTGATGTATTGATTGCGCGAGTGTATTTGCTTCCTGCTTAACGTTATCGAAATGGTCTTCGGACAGAAAGATGACAAACTTGTCATTGGTAAATCGGGCCAGATAAGTATTCTCGTGCACGGTTTTTTTTAATAGCTCGGCAGCATCAACCAGTAACTTGTCACCATATTCGTAGCCATAGCTTTCATTGATCCGCTGCAATTTTTTTAAATTGACGAATAATATGGCCGCTTCTTTGCTTTGTTCGCTGGATGTGTTGCTAACGCCGTTCGGCGTAGCGGCAAAATGTTCTTCAAGCGTTTCAAAAAATTTAAATCTGTTTGGAAGCCCGGTAAGCGCATCATAATAATTATATTTTCCGATTTCAATTTCCAGGTTCTCTGCGTCATCATAGTTGGCCGTTGATATCGTAATTTGTGCTATCTGGCCTTCCCTGTTCAGCAGGGGAATAATTTTACATAACAGATTATAGATTCTGCCTTTAATCGAAAGTTGCCAGATAAAAGCAAGCGGCTGTCTTGAATGATAGGATTTCTCCAGGTGTGTCTGTAATTTGTTTTCCTGAACATCATCACCCCAGAAAATGCCATCGACATAACAGCCAATAGGGTCCTTCTGTTCATCGTGGGCGCAATTTAAAAAAGTGCTGTTTGCGGATATCAAGCGGAAGTCATTTTCACCTTCAACATTTATGATGGCTATTCCATCCGTTACCGGATTTGAAATATCAAATGATCTTGATGGTGATTTTATCGTTGGTTTTTTGTTACTGAACAAAAATGGTGATGCGTTTGACTGAACAACCATTGATTAACTGCCTTAGAAATTGCCCGCTTTTGACAGAAAGGTGACCACCTCACTCTCGTTGATATGTAAGGTGCTCCAATTAGGTAAAAATTTGGTAAAAAAATAAAGCTAATTTTAGGTAATATTGGATTTATTTTTTAATCTTTACGAACAGCCGCTCGTCGAGCCACAAGTGTCACATTTCAGGCATGTACCGTTTCTAACCATTGTGAAATTACCGCATTCACCACAGCCATCTCCCTCATACCCTTTCATTTTGGCTTCTAATATCTGGTTTGATTTTGTCTCGTGCTGAATAACGGTGGTTTCATTGATAGTTTCCGCACCAACAGCAATTTGAGTTTCATCGCTAATTGACAGTGACTGTGTTCGCTTGGTTTCAACGCTTTCCTGCTTCAGCACATAGAGGTTGTTTTTTCTCACATACCCTGTACTTGTCAGACCGATTACCCGGTTGAGCGCGGTGTCGGTTTCGGCTACAAATTCTTCGGGTGATATTTTCTGATCACCGGATCCTACCGCGTCCGGCATAAGGTCATCCGGCACAACATGGGCGAGGTCAGTTCGCCCAAGATAAGATACAGCAAGCTCACGGAAAATATAATCAAGCACCGATGTTGCCATTTTAATGGCATCATTTCCGGTAACCTGACCGGAAGGTTCAAACCTTGTGAAGGTAAAGGCATCCACATATTCATCAAGGGGAACGCCATATTGAAGCCCGATCGAAAGCGCGATTGCAAAATTATTCATAAGGCTTCTGAAGGCGGCACCTTCTTTATGCATATCAATAAATATTTCACCAAGGGTTCCGTCATCATATTCGCCACTACGCAAATAGACCTTATGACCACCGACGCTCGCTTTTTGCGTATAGCCCTTGCGACGCGTAGGCAGCTTGCGTCGTTTGGCGGGACCGTATTTTTCGTTCACAACCCTTTCGACAATTTTTTCAGCGACAGCTTGTGTTTTTTCAAGAAGCGGCTTTGATTCAATATCTTCCTCCTCTAGAATGGACGCGCTTAGTGGCTGACTTAACTTGGAGCTGTCTCTGTAAAGCGCATTTGCCTTTATCCCCAGACGCCACGATAATTCATAGGCTTCCATGCAATCGTCTACTGTTGCTGTCACAGGCATATTCACTGTTTTTGATATCGCACCGGAAATAAATGGCTGCGCCGCGGCCATCATATAGATATGGCTTTTGGCCCCAAGGAACCGTTTGCCTTTTTTACCGCATGGGTTTGCACAGTCAAATACCGGGAGGTGTTCGTCTTTCAGATGCGGTGCGCCTTCAAGGGTAAAGGTACCCGCACAATGCTCGTTTGCCGCTTCTATCTGCTCTTTGGAAAAACCAAGTTCCCGAAGCATGTTGAATGTGGGGTCTGATAATTGCTCAGTACTGAAACCCAATACCTCTGTGCAGAAATCGTCCCCAAGTGTCCAACGGTTAAAAGCAAATGTTATATCAAAAGCGTTTTGGATTGCAGTATCAATCTCATTGATCTGCACCTGAGCAAAGCCCTTTGCCCTCAGACTATCATGGTTGATGTGCGGTGCACGTTTCAGGTTACCGTGTCCAACGGCATAGCTTGAGATTTCACCAATTTGTTTCGGTGTATAGCCAAGTGTTTTGAGCGCTTCAGGAACCATACGATTAATGATTTTGAAGTAACCCCCGCCAGCAAGTTTTTTAAACTTAACAAGTGCAAAATCAGGTTCAATTCCTGTTGTATCGCAGTCCATTACCAAACCGATCGTCCCGGTTGGCGCAATCACGGTGGTTTGTGCATTGCGATAGCCGTTTTTTTCACCAATGGCGAGGGCTATGTCCCATGCACGTCCGGCTGCTGTCGATATTTGCTTGAATGGACAATTATCTATGTCAAGCGGCGCCGGTTTCGTATGAAGACCACGGTAATATGTTTTTCCCCAGGCCGCTGTACGGTGATTATGGATCACCTGAAGCATCGGGGATCTGTTTTCGTGGTATTTTGGAAAGGCTCCAAGTTCAGAAGCCATCTCTGCGGATGTTCTGTAACAGATACCAGTCATAAGTGCGCTGATTGCGCCGCATAAGGCACGGCCCTGATCACTGTCATATGAGTAACCGCAGGACATGATAAGCGCACCGATATTTGCGTAGCCCAGTCCAAGCGTTCTGAAATCATAGCTTCGCTGCGCGATTTGTTTTGATGGGAATTGAGCCATCATCACTGAAACTTCAAGGACAATTGTCCAGATGCGGGCGGCATGGTCAAAACTTTCCACGTCAAAATCACCGTCAGGTGTTTTAAACTTCATCAGATTTAAGGATGCCAGGTTACACGCCGTATCATCAAGGAACATATATTCCGAACACGGGTTTGATGCGCGAATTTCACCACCGTTTGGGCAGGTGTGCCAATCATTAATAGTCGTATGAAATTGAAGGCCTGGATCCGCGCATTGCCATGCACTAAGCCCAATATCCTCCCAAAGATCGCGTGCTTTCACGGTTTTATCAATTTTGCCGTCAGTTCGGCGTGTAAGGTTCCAGTCCGCATCCTTCGATACCGCTTTCATAAAATCATCTGTTACACGAACCGTGTTATTGGAGTTTTGCCCCGATACGGTTGAATAGGCATCCGAATCCCAATCTGTATCATATGTTTTAAAATCGATATCTTTGAAACCCTGTTTGGCAAAACCGATGATACGCTGAATGGTGTTTTCAGGGATCATGTCTCGCCGCGCGGCGAGTACAGCAGCTTTTAAGTCTTCGTTTACTTTAGGATCACATCCGTCATCCGCATCCATATCACAGGCTTTGATGATCTGCTTTGCATGCTTTTCTGTAATTTTCGATCCTGTAACTAGGGCGGAAACTTTTTGTTCCTCTACAACCTTCCAGTTGATGAATTCTTCAATATCAGGATGGTCCACATCGACAATAACCATTTTTGCAGCACGCCGTGTTGTGCCACCGGACTTGATTGCGCCTGCCGACCTGTCACCAATTTTAAGAAAGCTCATCAACCCCGATGATGCGCCGCCGCCCGACAGGCTTTCACCGACCCCGCGGATCGTCGAAAAGTTACTTCCGGTACCGGAGCCGTATTTGAACAGTCTTGCTTCTCGGGTCCAAAGATCCATGATACCACCATCGGAAACCAGATCATCATCAACCCCCTGGATGAAACAGGCGTGTGGCTGTGGATGTTCGTAGGCACTTTTGGCTTTATTCAGTTTCTTTGTTTTGTAATCGACATAATAATGTCCTTGCGAAGGACCATCAATACCATAAGCCCAATGAAGTCCGGTGTTGAACCATTGCGGAGAATTTGGTGCACACATTTGGCTTGCAAGCATGAAACAGAGCTCATCATAAAATGACTTGGCGTCCTTTTCCGTATCAAAATACTCGCCTTTCCAGCCCCAGTATGTCCAGGTTCCGGCCAATCTGTGAAAGACCTGTTTTGCGCTGGTCTCAGGACCGTATCTTTTTTCTTCCGGCAGTTCTTTAAGCGCCTCAATATCAGCTTCACTTCTCCAGAGCCATTCTGGGACGTCTTTTTCGGCGATCGGTTTTAAGACCGCCGGAACACCGGCTTTACGGAAATATTTTTGCGCAATGATGTCCGCGGCCACCTGGCTCCACCCATTTGGCACCTCAAAATCCTTAAGTCCGAAGATAACCTCACCATCAGGATTACGAATTTCGCTTGTTGCTTTCCGAAAGCTCAGCTCATCATATGCCGATTCTGATGATTTGGTATAACATCTCTGGATTTTCATTTTGTTTCCCGTCGTTACTTACTTGTTTAAGCGTATGGCAATTAGGCGATTCAAAAAACAGCTAATTTTCACTCTTAATTGCACTTGATTCTAGCTAGAAAGTGTAACTTAATCGGCACGCTCCGCAAAGCGCTTTTTAATAGATTTTGTGGTTGACTAAGCTTGTGGTTACCACATCTAGTGGATATGATGATTCGCAGTAATTAAGCCATTGTTAATGGTTTTTATGCGAAGTTAGCTGTAATCTGTTGGTATATATATTTAAATTGAAACCTGTCATGAAAGTGTTGCCTTATTATGGCCAAGCTTACATATCATTTAATGTAAAGAATGGAGCCGACATTCGCTTTAATGGTTGTTCTATTATTCCGCACAGGGTATAGAATGAACTATTAAAAACAGGAATGGCCATTTGAAATGGTGCCGGAAAAGAGTGGATCAAGATGCTTGTTAGATTAATAAGAAGAATTTTTGGCTGGTGGCATGTAGGGACCATTGGGACCCTAATTCATACAAAATTTAAGGGCGTAAATGTCGGCGAAGATAAGCATGGAAACAAATACTACGTTTCCAAAGACCGAAAAAGACGTTGGGTTATTTTCGCTGATGAAATAGAAGCCAGTGCCATTGAACCCGGTTGGCATGCGTGGCTACACAAAATCGTTGATGAAACACCGCTTGAAAAACCACGTAGCATTAAAAGTTGGGAAAAAGAACGGTTGCCGAACCAGACTGGGACGGTCAACGCCTATTTTCCAAGTGGGGCCCTTTCAGAGGGCGGCGTAAGGAAAAGCACGACGGGGGACTATGAAGCCTGGACGCCGGGCAACTGATTTAAAATTTTGCGGATACAATACAGGGAGCGATGAATGAGAAGTAATGTTGTTGAAACAATGATGGGCGCCATAGTTCTTTTGATTACTGGCGGTTTTCTTTACTTCGCATTTAGTAACTCTGGTGTAGGGGCGACGGGCGGCGCTACCTATTATGCTAATTTTGATAAAATTGATGGCCTCGCCGTTGGCGGGGAAGTTAAAATAAGCGGTATTAAAGTTGGTACAATAACAGGGCAGCATCTGGATGCGGATACGTATGAAGCGGTTGTTGAAATCAACATTGATAAAAATATAAAGCTTCCTGAAGACACGTTTGCGAAAATAACGTCTGAAGGATTGCTTGGCGGTAATTATCTTGTGCTTGACCCTGGCGGGAGCGATATAATGCTTGAAGATGGCGATCAGATTATAGAAACGCAGGGTGCCGTTGATCTTCTTGGGCTACTAAGTGCCTTTGCGAGTAGCGGCGACAAAGAGTAACCGACATGGGTCGCCATTATTTATTCACAGTTTTTTTCTTTCTAACAGGTGTTGCTTTTGTGAGCGCGCAGGAAGTGCCCATCGTAACACTTGGTGCTTTGAATAAAATTACCGCGAAACTTGAAACCATTAATGTAAGACAGAATGAAACAGTGAAATTCGGCACGCTGGAAATCACCATGCGTAATTGTCGCTCGAACCCACCGGAAGAAACCCCTGAATCTGTCGCATTTCTTGAAGTTGTGGATCTTGGCCATTCGGGGGAGCCGACAGAAGTATTTACTGGCTGGATGTTTGCTTCAAGTCCGGCTGTTTCACCACTTGAACATGCGGTCTATGATGTTTGGGTCACCGACTGTAAAATGGTTGATCCATCGGCGTCTTCTGACAGCGAATAAAAATCAGCCTGATCAAGCTCAAGCGCCTGTTTTAATTTTTCATGGTATTCAGCACGCGGTATTTCAATCGCGCCAAACTGGCTTAAGTGATCCGTGACAAATTGGGTATCAAGAAGCTCATAACCGCCAACCTTGAGACGCGCGACCAGGTAAACAAGTGCTATTTTACTGGCATCTGTAACGTCATGAAACATGCTTTCACCGCAAAAGGCGCCGTTAAGAGACACACCATAAAGACCTCCCACAAGTTTATCATCCTGCCAGCATTCCACCGAATGCGCATACCCAAGTTCGTGAAGCTCCACATAGCGTTCCAGGATCAGATCATTGATCCAGGTATTTTGTCGCTCAATATTTTTTGTTGGCTCCGCGCATTTTAACATGACATCACGAAAAGCGGTATTGATGCGAACATCAAACGGTTCCGACCGGATTTTGCGCGCCAGTTTTTTGGGGACGTGAAATTTATCAAGCGGAAATATCCCCCGCTCATCGGGGTCAACCCAAAATACATCTTCCGCGTCCGCACTTTCCGCCATTGGAAAAATGCCCTGCATATATGCACTTAGCAGGAGTTCTTTTGTGATCTCCATTTTGCGCCTTTATTCAGATTTAAGGCTGTCCAGATATTTTTCAAGCCAGTGAATATTATAATCACCATTGATAAAATCATCTTCGCGGATCAGCATCTGATGCAGCGGTATGGTTGTTTTAATGCCATCAATTACATATTCTTCCAATGCACGGCGAAGCCGCATCAGGCATTCGTTTCTGGTTTTTCCGTGAACAATAAGTTTGGCAATCATGCTATCATAATGAGGCGGTATCCGGTAGCGGGTATAAAGACCGCTATCAACCCGAACATCAAGTCCACCCGGCGTGTGATAATCCGTTACCTGTCCCGGTGAAGGCATAAAGGTAAATGGGTCCTCTGCATTGATCCGGCACTCAATCGCGTGGCCAGAAAATTTAATGTCTTTTTGATCATATTTGAGCGGTAGACCATCGGCGATCTGGATTTGTTCACGAACAAGATCAATACCGGTGATCATTTCCGTTACAGGATGCTCCACCTGCAGGCGGGTATTCATTTCAATGAAATAAAATTCGCCGTTTTCATATAAAAATTCGATCGTTCCGGCGCCGCGGTAACCAAGTGTTTGAATTGCTTTTCGGCAAATTTCACCAATTTCATCACGTTCTTTTGAATTAAGGGCGGGTGAAGGGCTTTCTTCAAGCACCTTTTGATGTCGGCGTTGCAGCGAGCAGTCCCGTTCTCCAAGATGTACGACGTTACCGTGGGTATCCGCAAGCACCTGAATTTCAATATGTCGTGGTGTTGTAAGAAACTTTTCCAAATAAACCGTTCCATCACCAAAGGCCGCGGCGGCTTCACGCTGCGCTGAGGAAACGGCAAGTTCAAGCTGGCTTTCATCATGGACGATTTTCATTCCCCGACCACCACCGCCGGATGCGGCTTTAACGATCACCGGATAACCGATTTTCGTGGCGATTTTCGCGGCTTCTTTAAATTCGCTGACCTCACCATCAGAGCCGGGAACAACCGGAATGCCAGCTTTTTTTACGGCTTCCTTCGCGGATATTTTATCGCCCATAAGGTTGATGTGCTCCGCAGTTGGGCCGATGAAGATGATGCCGTGCTTTTCAATGATTTCTGCGAATTTTGCGCTTTCGGAAAGAAAGCCGTAGCCCGGGTGGATTGCGTCAGCGCCGGTAATTTCGGCTGCTGAAATAATAGCCGGTATATTAAGATAACTATCCGTTGATGAAGGCGGGCCGATACACACGCTTTCATCGGCGAGGCGGACATGCATGGCATTTTCGTCTGCGGTGGAATGAACCGCCACCGTTTTGATGCCCATTTCATGGCAGGCACGATGGATGCGAAGGGCAATTTCCCCGCGGTTGGCAATAAGTACTTTTTCAATCATATTTGCTACCGCTATTCAATTATAACCAGCGCTTCGCCATATTCGACGGGCTGTGCATTTTCAACCATAATGGCTTTTACAACACCACCCTTGGTCGCGTGTATCTGATTCATGACTTTCATGGCTTCTACAATAAGGATTGTCTGACCGGCGGAAACGGTATCACCCACACTGATGAACGGATCTGCTGTTGGGTCCGGGGAAGTATAAATGGTGCCAACCATTGGCGAAAAAACCGTTCCCGGATGATCTGCCGGTGCTGCTGTGCTTTCCGCTGCAGGGGCGGGTGCAGTAGATGCGGCAACTGCTGGCGCGGGTGCAGGGGCGCTAGCGACATGGACAGTGGCTCCAGCTCGGCAAAGCTTTACCTTTCGTTCTCCGTCTTCTACCTCAATTTCGGTAAGGTCGGTTTCATTAAGCAGTTCAGCGAGGTCACGTATTAACTGTGTGTCGACTTGCATTTTTGCCATTTCTTTTAATCCTTTTAATAATTCCCGTTTTTTATTTAAGCATATTATGCGCTGCATCAACAGCCATTAAATAGCCAATCGCTCCAAATCCGGTAATCATACCCGCTGCTGCTGCAGAAATATATGAATGATGTCTGAATTCTTCGCGTTTAAATATATTAGATAAGTGTACTTCAATGGTGGGTGTGCCAACAGCAAGAAGAGCATCCATAATCGCAACCGAAGTATGGGTGAACGCACCGGCGTTGATAATGATAGCATCGTGTGCTTCTCGGGCTTCCTGTATCCAGCCGACAATTTCACCTTCCACATTGCTTTGGCGAAAATCGATGGAAAGCGAAAGCGTTTCCGCCTTTTCCGTCATTTTATTTTTGATGTCGTCAAGGGTCTCCGCACCATATATCTCTGGTTCCCGTGTGCCCAGAAGATTAAGGTTTGGGCCATTGATCACCAATATTGATTTTGTCATATTTCCCTGCTGACTTATTATCATTAGATATGTATATAATACTATAAACATGATTTGAAAACAGCCATTATTGAATTTGAGGCAATATTGATGATTAACGTGACCATTAATGGTGACACGCACAGCTTGGACAGCGATTTGAATTTAAACGACCTTCTTCGCGAATTAGACATTGAAGAAGATAAGGTCGCGATTGAGCATAACCGCGAAATCGTCCCGAAAAGCACGTTCGACCGGGTGATGATCAGAGATGGTGACAATCTCGAAATTGTTCATTTCATTGGTGGCGGCTAAGGAAGAAGAATGACAGATAAATTGATCGTGGCGGGAAAGGAATATTCCTCCCGTCTTATTGTTGGCACGGGTAAATATAAAGATTTCGATGAAACGAAACGGGCGGTTGAGGCATCGGGTGCTGAGATCGTCACCGTTGCCGTACGCCGGGTTAATATTTCAAAACCGGGTGAGCCGATGCTGGTCGATTATCTTGACCCCAAAAAATATACATATCTTCCCAACACGGCCGGGTGCTTTACCGGGGATGATGCGGTACGTACATTGCGCCTTGCCCGTGAAGCGGGGGGCTTTGAACTTGTGAAGTTGGAAGTGTTGGGGGATCAAAAAACACTGTATCCCAATATGCCGGAAACCGTGGAAGCGGCCAAGACACTGATCAAGGAAGGTTTTCAGGTGATGGTTTACTGCAATGATGACCCGATACAGGCAAAAATCCTGGAAGATATCGGCTGCTGCGCCATTATGCCTCTCGGTGCGCCGATCGGGTCCGGGCTTGGTATCCAAAACCCGGTGGGAATCCGTATCATTGTTGAAAACGCGTCTGTTCCTGTCCTGGTTGATGCCGGGGTCGGTACAGCGTCCGAAGCGGCGCAGGCCATGGAACTTGGCTGTGATGCGGTTCTCATGAACACGGCAATTGCTGAAGCAAAAGACCCGGTCAGAATGGCCCGCGCTATGAAACACGCCGTGCAGGCGGGCAGGGATGCCTACCTCGCCGGGCGTATGCCGAAAAAACTTTACGCCGATCCGTCATCACCGCTCGCGGGCTTGATATAGTGTGGCGGTGTTGAATTTATAAAATAATTAAAGTTTTCTAGGGCCATCAATTCGCTATCTGATATTCCATCTTAATTCTCACACCCTTTGTAGTCACTAGCTTTCCATTTTTAACGCTCGGTGCGTAGCGGTATTTACTAATTGCTTTAATACTGGTTTTTTCAAAACCTTTGTGTGAGCTATCCAAAACTTCGATATCTCTTGTAATCCCGTTTTCGTCGACCACAAATTGAAGTAATGCCCACCCACCTTTGCCAATTCTAGAAAGTGAATCTGGGAATTCTGCTTTTGAACGGTAAATTGGCTCTACATATACATCAAAATCCGTTGGGCGTTCGACGGCTACAGCGCGGCAATGCTCAGTGGCCTTGTCTGAATATCCCATATCTTCGTAGAGATTGACAAGAAAAGCATGTGTTGATAATGCAACTTCGTGACCAGGCAGGCCGTTCTTACTATAAATGTCCAAAACTCTTAGAAATTTCTCTTCTGCTGCATCTCGTTTTTTCTTAAACATATCAATCTTTGCTTGGAAAAATAATGCCTGGCCGATGTTAGTGAAATCCTTGCCTTGTTCCTCTTCATAGAGTTCAATTGCCTCCTGCATATTTTTGTATGACTTTGATAAACTACTAGCCTTGGAGTAAAGGGATCCCATATACAGTTTCGTATTTGCGCGTTGCATGTTTGTAATGTTAAACCCGTCGATAATTTTGTCTAGTTTATCTATATGACCAGCCCACGACGTGATCGTTTTCACATTAACGTATGCAGTTATGTAGTTAAGGTATTGAGATAGATATGATTGATCAAAAGGTTTATCCATTTTTTCAAGAATTCTGAAATAAACTTGATATAAGTCGACTGCTTTCTCCTCGAATTTGTTGCTATAATCTTTACCTTTTTCATCATAAAGGCTCGCAAGATTATAGGTCACGACCGCTGTGTTCATATGGTTTTTGCCATAGGCTTTTAGCGCAACCTCACGAACTTTCTCCGCAACTTCAATGATTGGATCAATTTCCTCAGAACTTGCATAAAGATCATTAAATTCTGCGTAGAGACGTTTAAATTCCGCCTTGTCCGCAGCATCATCAGCAAACGAAAGCGACGTTGAGAATAGAATGAAAAGAATTACTAAAAGATATTTGAACATATATTTCCCCAAGTTTTGGTAATAATCAGACAGAAGCATACTGCAATCAGGGTGTTTTTTCAAGCCACCGGGGGTTTTAGCATGGCGCTTACCGGGGATTCCATCATCACCCGTCCATTATCGCCTATACGGAACCGGAATTTCTCGAAATGATTGAACTGATCCGGTCTTCGAATATGGCGTTTACCAATCTGGAAATGCTGTTTCACGATTATGGACCCTATCCCATGGCGGTCAGTGGCGGGATCTATATGCGGGGGGACCCGAAACTGGCAAAGGAATTGGTATGGGCGGGGTTTGACATGGTTTCGCGCGCCAATAACCATACCGGTGATTATGGGGTTTTGGGGCAGCAGCTTACAACAAAATATGTGCGCGAAGCGGGGCTTGTTGATGCCGGGGTCGGTACAGCGTCCGAAGCGGCGCAGGCCATGGAACTTGACTGTGATGTGGTTCTCATGAACACGGCGATTGCTGAAGCAAAAGACCCGGTCAGAATGGCCCGCGCCATGAACCTTGCGGTACAGGCGGGCAGGGATGCCTACCTCGCCGGGCGTATGCCGAAAAAACTTTACGCCGATCCGTCATCCCCGCTTGCGGGGTTGATATAATTACATTGATCAAAATACGTTATGATTATCGTTATTTGTTTTGGGAATAATCATCATTTTCCTATACAAGCAGTATTAAAATTCAAACAGTTTTTCCGGTAAAAATTTGCGCCAGGCTCCGAAAGTTGGTTCAAGCATAAATTCTATTCTGACTGTTGTATCATGAATTTCTATGTTTTTACCTTCAACTATGGGTGGTTCATATTCGTATTTTTTTACTGCGCTGATAGCGGGTTTAACAAACATTCTGTCGCTAAAATCCACTTCTTTTATATTCTTTGTTCGTCCTTCTTTATCAACTGTAAAATTAACCACCACGTACCCATCCAGACCACTTTCTGCTGCGCGAGCAGGGTATCGAGGCGGCACGCGTTTTATTGGTACGGGTGAAAAGCTTGTTTTATATACTGATGGATTAAGTTTATGGAGAAGTTCTGAATATTTTTGTCTTTCTTCTAAATTACCTAAACGCTCATAACTAGTCAAAAGGCTGCCATATGCATCAATTTTTAATTCATTTCCATCAAGTTCAGTTTTTTCAAAAGCAGTAGCAGCTTGTAAAAGATGGTTGATTGCAACTTCCCAGTTTTTATTAATAATTGAGTGTTTTCCAAGAATAAGGTTTATGCCGCCAGTTCGAATATGACCTGGGCCAAGTTCTTTAAGATATAATTCCAAAGTATTTTTAAAGTGCGGAATTGCGGTGTCAAAATCCACAAAATCTGCTATTAATATTGCCGCCAGATATTCATAATTTGCCAAGTCACCAGTATTGATTTTTAAATCATAAGCGATCTTCAGCATATTTTCAGCTATTTCGCTGTTGGCGTGAAATACATTTGAGTGAAAAGAAGAAACCATATAACGAATGTATTGATTCAAATACAGTTCATCTTTTGGAACATCCAGTTCGTCCAATAGATTGAAATATTCTTCATAAAGATCAAATGCCTTGCGCTCGTCAGTACCATTAAATTTTCCACTATCGCCTTTCTCATCATAAAGGATGGCAAGATTATAGGTAACCGAGGCGGTGTTCTGATGGTTTTTACCGTAAACTTTCGGCGCTAGTTTATAAAGTTTTTCAGCAACCTCAATGATTGGATCAATTTCCTCAGAACTTGCATAAAGATCATTAAATTCTGCGTAGAGGCGTTTAAATTCCGCCTTGTCCGCGGTATCATCAGCAAACGAAAGCGACGTTGAGAATAGAATGAAAAGAATTGCTAAAAGATATTTGAACATATATTTCCCCCAGTTTTGGGAATAATCAGACAGAAGCATACTGCAATCAGGGTGTTTTTTCAAGCCATCGGGGTGGTTGGCGAGCCTATTGATTTAAGCATGGTGTCGGACTACAATTTAATAAAGGGAGAGGGAAATGAAGAAAATCGCAACACTATATCTGATAATGATTAGCGCCGCTTTAGCGCAGCACAATCAGGCCACCGGGGGTTTTAGCATGGCGCTTACCGGGGATTCCATCATCACCCGTCCATTATCGCCTTATACGGAACCGGAATTTCTTGAAATGATTGAACTGATCCGGTCTTCGGATATGGCGTTTACCAATCTGGAAATGCTGTTTCATGATTATGAACCCTATCCGATGGCGGTTAGCGGCGGGACTTATATGCGGGGGGACCCGAAACTGGCAAAGGAACTGGTATGGGCGGGGTTTGACATGGTTTCGCGCGCCAATAACCATACCGGTGATTATGGGGTTTTGGGGCAGCAGCTTACAACAAAATATGTGCGCGAAGCGGGGCTTGTTGATGCTGGCGTAGGCGGGAGCCTCGCCGAAGCACGCGAAGCCAAATTTCTGGAAACGGGGAAGGCGCGGGTTGCGCTTATTTCGGTAGCGTCCACCTTTGCCCGTCACATGGCTGCGGGAAGGTCGCGGGATAATGTTCCGCCGCGACCTGGTTTAAACCCGCTTCGTTATTCGCGGACCTATATATTGCCGGAAGGCGAGTGGGAGAATTTAAGAAAAACGGGGGAAAGCCTCGGCCTGTTCACAACGCAGGACGGTGAGCCACGCGGCACATCAGAAAACCGGCCAAATGCCTTTAACCTTTATGGTAACTGGTTTGAAAAGGGGGAAAAGGCTGGCGTTCGCACAGAAGCCAACAAAAAAGACATGGATGAAATCAATGCCGTTATTCGAAACGCAAAAAAGCTTGCCGATTATGTGATTGTCACAATCCACGCCCACGAACAGAAAGGACCCCGTGAAATTCCGGCGGATTTTATCGGTGAATTTGCCCGCAGTACCATTGATGCGGGGGCCGATGTATTTGTCGGTCATGGTCCTCATGTTCTGCGCGGAATTGAAATGTATAACGGCAAACCGATCCTTTATAGCCTTGGTGATTTTATGTTTCAGAACGAAACGCTGCTCCGGCTTCCAGCGGATAATTATGACCGATATAATCTTGCGGATGATGCGCATGTCGCCGATTTTAACAACGCGCGCTATGACGGCGGCAAAACTGGGTTTCCCGCGCTTCCGGAAATATGGGAAGCGGTGATCGCCGTTCCCAATTTTAATGGTCAGGACTTATCTGAACTGGCCCTTTATCCCATCACACTTGGTCACGGATTACCCGAACAGATACGCGGTCGCCCCCTTTTTGCCAAGGGCGAATTGGCAAACAAAATACTCAATGACCTTGTGGAAAGATCGACCCCTTACGGTGTTGAGATTGAAAACCGCGACGGTGTTGGCTTTGTAAAGATCAACTAGCCCGTTTTTCAATTTCGGGGTATTTAACCGCGAGAGTGAGGGCACGCATGACAATGAAAATGCTGTATGATGCCCAAAGGCCGTGATTTCCCCACAGTGGCAACAGCGTATAGATGCAGATGGCATAACACACGGTGGAAATGATCATGCCGTTTCGCATGGATGCGCCGGCGGTGGCGCCGATGAAAATACCATCAAGCTGGAAGCTCCAGATTGACAGGACAGGCAAAATAATCACCCAGATCAGATATTCTGAAGAAATGGTTCTGATCGTTTCAATTGTGGTCAGTAAATGAATAACCGTTTCTCCGAAAAGGAAATAAAATACGCTGAATGCGGTAGCGGTATAAATGGCCCATTTTCCCGAAATAATCACCGCCGTGCGCAGATTATCACGTGATTTTTTGCCGATTTCCTTCCCAACCAGAACTTCCGCGGCCTGCGCAAACCCGTCAAGACCATAAGCGGTCAGGTTCTGCAAATTCATAAGGACCGCATTGGCCGCAAGGATTTCCGTCCCGAACCGCGTGCCCAGCAATGTGAAGCTGGCGAGCGTGAAGGTCAGGCACATGGTTCTGATAAAAATATCACGGTTAAGGCTGAACAGTTTTTTGAAGGCGTCAAAATCAAGAATATTTTCAAGAACATCCGTGCCGAAAATCGGAATTCTGAATTCCCGTCTGCTATGATGTTTCACATAATAAAGGCTTAGGAAAAATGCGCTGCTTTCTGAAAGAACGGTACCCAGCGCTACACCATCCGCAGTCATGTCATATCCATAAACAAACAGGAAGTTCAGCAGGATGTTGATGATGTTCATATAAAGGTGAATATATAAAACTTTCTTTGCACGTCCCATACCAAGTAACCAGCCCGAAGCCACATAATTCATAAGTGCAAAGGGTGCCCCCCATATCCGGATGCTGAAATACTGCGCTGTCAGGGACAAAACGGCTTCTTCTGCTTCCATGAACGCGAAGAAGAGCTGTGCCAGCATATTTTGCATTAAAATGAACAGAAGCCCGATAGCCGATGCGCTTATGCAGCCGCGGATAAGGAGTTTTCCAAGCGATAATTCATCGTCGCGGCCATGGGCCTGCGCGGCAAGGCCCGTGGTCCCCATACGCAGGAAATTAACACCGTTATAAAGGATTGAAAAAAACATGGAACCAAGCGCAACTGCGGCCAGATATCGTTCATGGGGAAGATGTCCCATAATGAAGCTGTCCGACAGACCAAGAAGTGGGGTGCTAAGATTGGCGAGGATCGCCGGAACTGCGATTTGCCACATTTGACGGGATATAGTACTATGGTCTGTGGCGTATGGCATAATGTTGGAGCGCTGATCCGGTTAAAACGAGTGTTGTTACAGGAATAATAGAGTAAAGTGGCTGAAATGATATGTTTTTTGCGTTAAATGAACAACATATCATTTGTAATTAATGTCATTACATATTAAACGGTACTCTTTGAAACAAAGTGCAGTATAATGTACCATTTAATCAGGTAAGGATCAAAAAAATGAATGTGCAGACATCAGCCGGTGATTTTGAAGAACTTGACTCCGTTGTGGTGCGGTTTGCGGGAGATTCCGGCGATGGCATGCAGCTTACCGGCACACAGTTTTCCGTTGTAACGGCGCTCGAAGGAAGTGATCTTTCAACATTCCCTGATTTCCCTGCGGAAATTCGTGCCCCGGTCGGGACCACTTTTGGTGTTTCCGCATTCCAGATCAATTTTGGCTCAGTAGAAGTTTCCACAGCAGGTGACGAGCCCGATGTGCTGGTGGCTATGAATCCTGCGGCCCTCAAGGTGAGTTTATCCGGCCTTCGCAAAGGCGGACTTATCATTGTTGATGAGGGGGCGTTTAATAAAAGAAACCTTGATAAAGCGGGTTATGAAACAAATCCGCTCGAAGATAACAGCCTCAGCGATTATCAGGTTCAGAAACTTGATATTACCAAAATGACCCTTGAATCGGTGAAAGAATTTGGTCTTGGTAATAAAGACGCGATCAGGTCTAAAAATATGTGGACGCTCGGCCTGATCCTGTGGATGTTTGACCGTCCCCGAAAACCGATCACCGACTGGCTGGAACAAAAATTTGCCAAAATTCCGGATGTTGCCAAAGCAAATATTGCTGCGGTTAATGCCGGCCACGCATACGGTGAAACGGCGGAAGTTTCATCAAATCTTCGTCAGTACCATATCGGCAAGCATGAAGAAGAACCCGGCGAGTACCGGACCGTGAATGGTAATCAGGCCCTTGCGTGGGGGCTGGTTGCGGGGTCGCAGCTGGGGGACATACCGCTTATGCTTGGTTCATACCCGATCACGCCCGCATCAACATTGTTGCATACGCTTGCCGGACTTAAAGAGTTTAATGTCATGACGTTTCAGGCGGAAGATGAAATTGCCGCTATTTGCGGTGCGATTGGAGCGTCATTTGCGGGGCACCTTGGCATAACGTCGAGCTCCGGGCCGGGCGTTGCCCTGAAGACAGAAGCAATCGGCCTTGCGATAAGTACTGAACTTCCTGTTGTTATTCTGGATATTCAGCGAGCAGGACCATCAACAGGGTTGCCCACGAAAACGGAGCAGTCGGATCTTTATCAGGCAGTCTGCGGACGAAATGGTGATGCGCCTGTTGTTGTGCTGGCGACATCTAATCCGGAGGACTGTTTTAATGTGGGAATAGAGGCGGTCAGGCTGGCCACCAAATATATGACACCGGTTATTGTTCTGTCCGATGGTTATATCGGTAACGCCTCCGAACCATGGAAAATCCCCGATATTAACAAACTTGATAAATTTACCGTTAACTTCCACACTGACCCGGAAGGTTTTCACCCGTTTAAACGGAATCCGAAAACTCTGGCCCGCGTGTGGGCGAAACCGGGCACACCGGGCACACTTCACCGGATTGGTGGTATCGAAAAATCCTATGACAGTGGGCATATATCCTATGACCCGGCGAACCATCAAAAAATGACCGATATTCGCGCCGAGAAAATATTAAATATCGCTAATGATATTCCGGAACAATCGGTATCGCTTGGGAATGCCGGCGGTAAACTGGCAGTTGTTGGATGGGGATCCACCCGTGGAGCAATCCATCAGGCGGTCAAACGGGCGCGGGGCGAAGGGATTGATGTTTCCCATGTCCATATTGGCAATATCTGGCCGTTGCCACGCAATCTTGGTGATTTACTGAAAAGTTTTGACAAGGTTATTGTTGCTGAAATGAACAAGGGGCAGATGAATAATCTGCTTCGGGCGCAATATTTACTTGATGCCTATTCACTGACCAAAGTATCAGGTCAGCCCTTCAAGATATCAGAAATACTGGACTGTATCCGCGATCAGGCGGGAGAAAATAAATGAACGAACAGGTAGATATTAAAAAACGCACATTCAAGGATTTTGAAACCGATCAGGAAGTGCGCTGGTGCCCGGGGTGTGGTGATTACGCGATCCTAAAAGCCGTTCAGATGACGTTGGCAAATATCGGTGCGACACCGGAAAATACCGTGTTTATTTCCGGCATTGGCTGTTCTTCGCGTTTTCCATATTATGTGGAAACATATGGGTTTCATACGATCCATGGCCGTGCCCCGGCCGTTGCGACGGGTGTAAAACTTGCTAATCCCGATCTGGATGTTTGGCTGGTAACGGGGGATGGTGACGGGCTGAGCATTGGTGGTAACCACATGCTTCATGTGCTGAGGCGTAATGTTAATATGCAAATCATGCTCTTTAATAATGAAATATATGGTCTTACAAAAGGGCAGTATTCACCCACATCGAAGCCGGGAACAAAATCACCATCGACACCACTTGGGTCAGTGGATCTTCCGCTCAATCCGTGTTCATTTGCGCTCGGTGCGGGGGCAAGGTTCGTCGCGCGCGGTATTGATACGGCGCTTAAGGCGCTTCCGCAGACTCTTGCACGTGCCAAGGACCATCAGGGTGCCTCATTCGTTGAAATTTACCAAAACTGTATCGTTTTTAATGACAAGACGTTTGAGCATTTTACGAATAAGAAAGAAGCGGCCAATACGCAAATTCATGTGGAGCATGGCAAGCCCCTTGTTTACGGTAAGGAAAATAATCTGGGGTTACGGTTTAACGTGGAAAAGTTTACGCTTGAGAAGGTGGTTATCGGCGAAGATGGCGTCACAGAAGAAGATGTCCTTGTTCATGACGAAACCAATAAGATGTTAGCACAGCTGCTTGTTGAGATGGCTGCGCCAGAATTTCCCGTGGCCTGCGGCGTCATCTATTGTGTTCCTGAAGAAAGTTATGATGTTGCCGTTCATAATCAGATGGAAGCAGCCAAAAAGGCGAAAAAGGCGGACTTTAACGCGTTGATCCGTTCCGGGCGCACATGGACCGTTGAATAATTAATATACCCCTTTGATTTGTAGATTTTTTTTGATGTTGTGGTTCGGCTAAAAGCCCTGGCGTCATTGTTATATTTTGTCACTTTTTCCGCTATTTATTTTTTATGACGGTTTTTTTAACGTTAGGCGTATAATTAAGTGAGCGGTAACGAGAAGATGGTAACTAAATGGGGACAGATGCAATAACCGACGAAGATTTGATGCTGCGTATCGGTGAAGGTGACCAAACTGCTTATGGTATATTGGTTGACCGGCACTTGTCCCTGAATTTGGGATACGCAACCAAACTTCTCGGAAATGAAGCAGAAGCGGAAGAGGTAATGCAGGAAGCGTTCGTCAGAGTGTGGAAACATGCAAACAGATGGGATCCGTCCCGAAATACCCGTTTTACGACGTGGTTTTATCGGGTGGTTACAAATCTATGTTATGATGTTGGTCGCAAAAGAAAACCACAGGAAAAGGTGGAAGTTCTGGAACGTATACCATCGGGTGAAGCCAGTGCTGAGAATGTGATCGCAGTGGAACAGCGCTCCGATCAGGTAAAGAAGGCACTACAGGAATTACCGCAAAGGCAACGGATGGCGATTATGCTTTGCTATTTTCAAGGGCTTTCAAACCGTGAAGCATCCGAAGTGATGGAAGTAAGTTTGAATGCACTGGAATCTTATTTAGTGAGAGGGCGGCGTAATTTGGCAGACATATTAAGGGATGAAAAAGACAGTCTCTTGAAGGAGATCGGATAATGAACGATTTAAAGCTAAATGAATATTTAAATGCATATGGAAAATCACACAGTCCTGAACCAAGCAGGGCGTTGATTGATAATATTATGGCTATTCCACGGGAAATAGATCAGTCGCCCGGTTTTTCATGGAACATAAGTGATTGGTTCCTATTTCTGGTTCCGCGCCTGTCTGGTCTTACGGCTGTTTGTATCCTTGGCATTTATATGGGCGGAGCGGGTAGTTCTGCGCTCGCGGAAGATGAAATTGCCGTTATTAATAGCCAGACATTTGAAATTGTCGGTGCTGGTGGTGTTTCTGAAGGTGATGCGGAACCCTTACTTGATGTGGAAGAGTTTATTTTTGCTGAGGAACAAGTACAATGAGGAATCTTTCCCTTAAGATAAACTGGATGAGCGTTGTAATGCTCCTGTCACTTGGGATTAACTTTTTTGTGATTGGTTATATCTATGCTGAACACAAAGCAAAAGAAATCAGGATGACAAGGCTTTCTTTTGATAAATCGATTTCAAAGCTGGTTGAGCCTTTTCCTCGCAGTGGTAAGCATGAATTTTACGTGACAATGCGCGGTAAGCGGGACGAACTCATCCCGATCTATAGAAATATAATGCAGCAAAGGGCTGTAATAATGGAAATCATCGCGCAGGATCCGCTGGATAACGAAAAGTTGCGCACCGCGATGGATGAATATCATGATATTTATCATAAGATGGTCAATCCGGCACAGGACGTTATGATTAAGGTCCTTAGCGAAATGAGCCTTGAAGAAAGACAAAAGATACTGGAACGCTTCAAAAACCCACCAAAACGCGAGTATCGAAGTAGAAATGATGACCGTCGGCGCAACCCGACCTCGAATGATAATACTGGCAAACAGGACTGGTAGTAACTTCATAAAAAGTTTATCAGTTATTTAATGATCAGTTAACGCTAATCATGTAAAGTATTTGTTATGATTACGAACGTTTCAACACAGCTATCGGCGGTTTTGGTGCGAACATCGGGCGGATTTACTGCTCCGACAAAACCCGAAAATGGTCAGGATTTGATTAATCCTGTCAGGCAAAAATCTGCCACGCCCGGTGAGCTTAATGAAGATCAGAAAGCACAGGTTGATCGGCTGAAAAAAGCCGATCAGGAAGTTCGGGCGCACGAAGCGGCTCATAAAAATGCCGGCGGACAGCACGCGGGTAGTGCTTCCTTTTCTTACACGGTCGGACCTGATGGCAAAAGGTACGCGACAGGTGGTGAAGTGCCTATTGATGTGGCCCCGGTGGAGGGTGACCCGGAAGCAACAATTGCAAAACTGGATGTGGTCATTGCCGCGGCGCTTGCTCCGGCAAAGCCGTCCGCGCAGGATAGAAAGATCGCGGCCGCTGCGGTTGCCGCACGAAATCAGGCCAGACAGGAACTTCTCGGAAAAAAGCAAGAGGAGCAATCAGAAAAGGTGGAGCAGAAGGACGATTTTGATGTTAACGATTTTGGCAAATTTTCGGTCTTGTCTGTTAATAAAGCATACGAAAACGGCATAGATCTCAGTGTCACTGATGAAAAACCAACGGGTTTAAATATTAGTATTACCAGTTAATGGAAGGGATATTGAAAATTTACGGAATAAAAATTCCTTTAACCCAGATTTTTACTTAACTGATTAACAAAATTTTATACTTTTCTCTTTAGATTTACATCCAAGAAATAATGGATCGCTTTCGCAAGTCCATAGGCACCACTTATTAATAACTTGGGGTTTGGGCATTATTAAATTCGACTTGAACAGCAGAATAATTAATCTGAAAACATTACTCTTTTGTGTGATGTTACTCGTCACAGCCATACCTTTGACGGCGTATATCTATAGTATAGAAAGATATTCCAATTTTATCACAAACTCTGATTACGAAAACAATCGTGAACTGTTCCGTATGGTTCTTGCTAACACGATGCAAGGCAAGCACAGGAGCAGCGTCCGACTTGTAGGTGACCTTGTGATTAATGATGAAGATTTTTTAGAAAAGGTGGAAGCCGGTGACAGAAACGAGATCAATGATTATTTACAAAACGTTCGCACCGAACCATTTTTTGAAAAAAGCGATGTCGAAATTACGGGTCTAAAAATATATGATCAATATAATAATATAGCGGGCGCATGGGATAGTTCATTTCTGGATGAAAGCGCCATTCAGTCATTTCTCGAAGAAAGTGAAAAAAGAGAGATTGAAACGGATGATATGGTAAATGATACCTTCGAGCTGGATGTAAATGGTGTGCCCACATACATGATGATAATACCAATCAAACGACTAAACTACGAGCATAAATTAGTTATCATTGCTTCGGTTTGGCAAAGTTTATCGGGTATATCGAACTATGTTCGGGCAGACTTCGAGATCCGGGGAATGAACGATGAGTTGCTGTTTAGGGAAGATTATATAAACGCTATTCGCAAAGGTGACTTATCCGCTAACAATAATAATTTGAAGAAGATCAGTGAAAAAATTTCCATTGGAAATAATGGTGGTTTTGTCACGATGATAGCGTATGTAGATGATCAGTTCCTGGAAATCGAAACAGCAAATCTCAAATACACTGCAATTCTAGTTGCTTCTGTTTGTCTTGTCATTGTTTGGATTATCGCGACTTATCTACTCAAAGTGAATCTTTTCAGTCGAATTGATGCCTTTTCGGAAACAATGAAAAATATTGTGGATGGAAAACCTGTGGGTCATCTTACTACTGGGGTTCATGATGAATTTTCACCGCTTACGGTACAATTGCAGCGTGTTATTGATTATAACGACGAACGTACCCGAATTCGGGAAGAGCTGGAGAATGCTATTAAACAGGCCGAGGTCGCCAATGTGGCGAAATCGGATTTTCTTGCCAATATGAGTCACGAACTGAGAACACCGCTTAATGCGATTATCGGATTTTCTGAAATCCTTGCGAATAACGGTATGGAAAATTATAGCAAGGATAGAACGCAGGAATATGCAACGGATATTATGGTGAGCGGGAAACATCTCTTAAGTATTATCAATGATATTCTTGATCTCTCCAAAGTCGAAGCGGGTAAAATGCGTTTTTACGAAGACGATGTTGATATTATTGAGATATGCGAAACGTCAATGCGGGTGTTGCGAAACCTGGCGGATGATAAAGGCGTTACAATTTCCATTGATACAGCCGAAGACTTTCCGTTGATAAAAGCCGACGAGCGGATGATACAACAGATAATGACCAACCTTCTTTCCAATGCTGTGAAATTTTCGCTCGAAGGGGGTGACATCGATATTTCGGTAAAATTATCTGAGAGCAATGATATTGTTATCAGTGTCACCGATAATGGCATCGGTATCGCACAAAACAAGATTGAGGATATCATGCAACCGTTCCACCAGATCGAAACCAGTTATGCGAAAACCGAAGTGGGAACGGGGCTTGGCCTTTCACTTGTGAAGGCATTTGTTGAAATGCATGATGGTACTGTGAAAATCAAAAGCGAAATTGGAAAACAAACAACCGTATATGTTGTTTTACCAGGGAACCGCGTGGTTGGGGGCGACCAAAAACCAGGATACAATGCTGATTATAAAAATGCGAGCAGTGTTTAATTTCAATGACTCTTGTGCTAAGCACGTAAGATGACAGAAACATCCTATTATATTCCCCAAAATACAGTTTTCTTTCAGGAAGTTATTAAAAAGAGTCGCTTTATTGTCCATATAAAACATACGCCGGACATTGATAGTGCGCGTAATTTCGTGGCGGAAATAAAAGAAAAATATGCTGATGCAGCTCATAATTGTTGGGCATATGTAGCCGGCGCGCCGAATGATAGTCAGGTGCTCGGTTTTTCAGACGACGGAGAGCCAAACGGGACGGCGGGAAAGCCCATATTGAATGTTCTTCTGGGCTCAGAGATCGGTGAAATCACCGCCGTTGTGACACGTTATTTTGGTGGTGTGAAACTTGGTACAGGCGGACTTGTGCGCGCATATGGTGGAAGTGTTAATCATGCGCTCGAAGAACTGGAAAGATGCGAGAAAATACCGGAAGTTTTTGTCATAGGAACGTCCGAATATAGCCACCAGGGATTGATAGAACAAATTTTGAAGTCTTATAACATTTTGTCGATGGACAAGAAATTTACAGAAAAAATAGCCTGGAATTTACGGATGGATGCCCGGGAAGCACCGCTCGCCATATCAGAAATTACCGATAAGACGAGCGGGCGCGTAAATTTTCAAGTGGATGAAGATTAAAGCGCTTTTATGATGTCTTCTACCATTTTCTTGGCATCGGAAAATAGCATCATTGTGTTATCCCTGAAGAACAGCTCATTCTGAACGCCAGCATATCCGGACGCCATACCCCGTTTGACAAACAGGACTGTGCCGGCAAATTCAACATCGAGCACGGGCATGCCATAAATTGGGCTGCTTTTATCTGTTTTGGCCGCGGGGTTTGTCACGTCATTGGCCCCGATAACAAAAGCGACATCAGTTGCGGCAAATTCACTGTTAATATCTTCAAGCTCAAATACTTCATCGTAGGGAACATTGGCTTCCGCGAGAAGAACATTCATGTGCCCTGGCATACGCCCGGCAACAGGATGAATGGCATATTTTACGTTGACACCTTCTTCCTTAAGTATGTCTACCATTTCGCGCAGGGCATGCTGCGCCTGTGCAACGGCCATGCCATATCCAGGCACGATTATCACGGAACTCGCATTCTTCATGATAAACGCGGCGTCTTCCGCAGCGCCTTGTTTGACAGGCCGTGTTTCAATTTCTCCGCTACCTGCCGCAGCATCTTCACCGCCAAAACCACCAAGAATTACGCTTATGAATGAACGGTTCATGGCGGCACACATAATATACGAAAGAATAGCACCTGATGATCCAACAAGAGATCCGGTGATGATCAGGGCATTATTCTGAAGCGTGAAGCCGATACCGGCCGCTGCCCAGCCGGAATAACTATTCAGCATGCTGACGACGACCGGCATATCAGCACCCCCAATCGGGATAATGATTAAAAACCCGATTAGAAAGCTGAGGCCGATAATGATCCACATAATGTTACCGTCACCGGACGCAGAAATTTCATCAATTGAAAAGAACCCGATAAGACCGAGAATAGCGATAGCGAGTGCGGCATTGATCATGTGTCTGGCGGGCAAAATAATCGGTGCACCGGACATGTTTCCGTTAAGTTTGGCAAAGGCAATAACAGATCCAGAAAATGTAATGGCACCGATCGCCGCACCAAGCGACATTTCAATTCGGCTTGCCATAAATATATGGCCCATTGCGTCGACCACACCAAAATTGGATGGAAGAAGAAATGCTGCTGCAGCGACAAGCACGGCAGCTAAACCAACGAGGGAATGAAACGCAGCAACCAGTTGCGGCATAGCCGTCATCGCAATGCGCGATGCAATTATCAGTCCGATGCCACCACCGACGGCGATGGCAATTATGATCCATGTATATGAAACGATTTCGGGGTTGGCGAGCGTGGTTATTACAGCAATCGCCATGCCCAGCATACCATACATATTTCCTTTGCGTGAACTTTCCGGCGACGAAAGACCGCGCAGAGCAAGAATGAAAAGAACACCGGCAACCAGATAGGCTATTGCGGTTAAATCAACAATATTTTGTTCTGACATGACTTAACCCTCCTTCTTTTTGTCGGGTTGAGGTTTTTTCTTATACATACTCAGCATGCGCTTGGTAACAGCAAAGCCGCCGAAAATATTGACGGCGGCAAGGCCAATGGCAGCGATACCCAGGATTTTTGCGATGCTCATGTCTCCGGGCCCCGCAGCTATCAGCGCACCAACGATAATCACCGATGAAATGGCATTGGTAACTGCCATCAGCGGCGTATGAAGGGCAGGAGTCACGCTCCAGACCACGTAATAGCCGACAAAAATTGAAAGAACGAATAAAGATATCTGCGAAACAAAGGGCGACATGGACGCGGTTGTCATCACAGTATCGGTCATTTGAGTAATTTGATCCATCTTAATTTCCTCCTTTTAGGCGCTCGTGGACGATTTCACCGTCCTTGGTGAGCAATATGCCGTTGATGATTTCATCATCCCAATCAATGTCCAGACCGTTATGCTCTTCATTCACTAGTGGCGTAATAAAATTAAGTAAGTTTTTGGCGTAAAGTGCGCTTGAATCAGCGGCCAGATTGCTTGCAATATTGAGGTGCGCAATTATCGTTACGCCGTTATCTGTTGTATATGTTTCTCCCGGCTTTGTGAGTGTGCAATTTCCCCCCGCTGGTGCGGCGAGATCAACAATCACCGACCCTCGTTTCATGGACGCAACCATATCGTCATTAATCAGGACCGGTGCAGGGCGCCCGGGAATTAGTGCAGTGGTGATCACTATATCCTGTTTTTTAAGTGTTTCGGCAATCAGCTCGGCTTGACGGCGTTTATAATCGTCGCTCATTTCCTTTGCGTAACCGCCTTCAGTTTCCCCGCCTTCGTCACTTTCCACCATCACAAATTTACCGCCAAGACTTTCGACCTGCTCTTTCGCGGCGGCGCGAACATCGGTTGCTGAGACAACAGCACCAAGCCGCTTTGCGGTGGCAATTGCCTGTAGTCCCGCAACGCCAGCCCCCATAACCATCACTTTGGCGGGAGCAACGGTTCCTGCAGCGGTCATCATCATGGGAAAAGCATGGCCATATTCATGTGCCGCATTGATCACCGCACTGTATCCTGCCAAATTTGATTGACTGGAAAGAACATCCATGCTTTGAGCACGGGTAATCCTTGGCATAAATTCCATTGCGAACGCCAATATACCATTTTGCGCATATGCTTTTACATCATCAACATGGTTTGTCGGCTCAAGCATCGCTATTAGCATAGCGCCTTTTTTTATCATGGATAATTCGTCAACTCCACCTTCGTTGCCCTGCATGGGCCGTTGAACTTTAAAAATAATATCTGCATCGTTAAATGCATCTGCGGTGTTAGCGGCAATTTCTGCACCAGCCTCTTTATAGTCTTTATCTGATATCTGACTGGCGTCACCTGCGCCAGCCTCAACAACAACATCAAAGCCGAGAGATGATAATTTTTTGACAGTATCGGGGGTGGCCGCAACACGTTTCTCATGTTCTCGACGCTCTTTTGGTATTGCTATTTTCATTGGTAACCTCTTGATATGATCAATTCGTTTGGAATGATTGATTAGTATCTTTCACGGTGGAAAAAGCTTAACACAAATTAACCAAAAGGGTAGGGCAAAAATATTTTTATGTTAAATAACTTTAATATTTCTGGGGCTTTTGAGCCATGTTTCAATCTGGAACAAAAAAATCCAGCAATATTGTATAAATTTTAACTTTTGTCCCGTAATGATACAGTTTCGAAAAAAATAGGGCAAAGATCGAAAACGATATTATGGTAAGCGAGAGTATGTCACAAAAAGATAGCGAGAGCGCGTTCGATAAAATAATCGGCAATAGCGAAGCCATGAGTAAGGCAATTATGCTTGCCCGTAAAGGTGCAAAGACCGATGTACCCGTGCTTCTAGAGGGTGAAAGTGGTGTTGGGAAGGAAGTTTTTGCCCGTGCGATCCATAAAAACAGCAGCCGCTCGACTAAGCCATTTATCGTTGTTAACTGCGGTGCGCTTCCGTCCAATCTGGTGGAAAGTATCCTGTTCGGTCATGCTAAAGGTGCATTCACCGACGCAAAGGAAGATCATGCCGGTAAATTTATTGATGCAGACGGCGGTACAATTTTTCTTGATGAAATTGGTGAATTACCACTTGATTTACAGGTAAAATTATTGCGCGTTCTCCAGGAAGGTGAGGTAGACCCTGTCGGTGGCAGCGGTACTGTAAGCGTTGACGTTCGTGTTATTTCGGCGACAAATAAAAAACTGGAAGAATTAGTCAAAGCAGGGGCTTTTCGAGAAGACCTGTATTACAGACTTGATGTATTCCCGGTTTCCCTCCCTCCACTAAGGAGCCGCAACGGCGATATCCAGACACTTACCAGTCATTTTATAAAAAAAATCTGTGAAAAGGAAAATCGTCCGATCAAGTCATTGACGACCAATGCGATAATGCTGCTAAACGGATATCATTGGCCGGGTAATGTACGCCAACTCGAAAATGTGGTGCTTCGTGCTGTAATTCTGTCAGAAGGCGAAATGATCACCGAACATGATTTTCCGCAGGTAACGGCAGATATAGAAAGAATGGCGGAAGAAAACAGGCGTCATAACCGCCGCACGGAAGATCTGATCAAATCACTGGAGATACCGAAAGAATTTCATAATACGGCGATTTATGATGATAATGCTGATGTATATCCGATTGACTATATTGAAAAAATGATGATCAAATATGCCTATATCCGATATGAAGGTAAAATGACCGAAATAGCCAAAAGGCTTAAAATCGGTCGGTCGACGCTTTATCGAAAGGTGGAGGAAATGGGCCTTTTTGACAGCGATTAGTTTTTTGTATTTGCGACAAAGGGGCTATTTTCTGAGACAAGCCGTATTATTAATTGCTTGAAATTGCCCACAATAGCCTTAAATTTAATCTAATGATTAATAAAAAAGGCTCATTTCAATGATATATCTTGTTGCAATACTCTGTCCGCCACTTGCGCTTCTTTTTAAAGGGAAAATTTTTCAGGCGATATTCAATGGCATATTGTGGATAGTTAGCTTGGTTCTCTTTGCCATTTCATTTGGGGCATTGTCGCTTATTTGGATAGTGACGGTCGTTTGGGCCATTATCGTGGTGAAAGGCGCAAATGATGATGAACGCCATCAGGAAATCGTTGATGCGATCAAATCACGTGATTAATTTCATGGGATAGTTGATTAAAGGCGGCTGTCACACCGCCTTTAATTTCGTTACCCTCTGATCATGCCGAGAGCGTGGGTGTAAAGATCAAGAAGTGCTTCTTGTTCCTGACGGTCACTTTCATCCATTTTTCGCAGACGAATGATTTGCCGCATGATTTTTGTGTCAAACCCTACTGATTTTGCTTCCGCATAAATATCTTTTATATCATCGGCAAGCGCTTTTTTTTCTTCTTCCAGTCGTTCAACACGTTCAATAAATGACCGTAAGGCATCGGCTGCGATGCCACCTGTTTCTACCATTTTTATAGTCCTTGAGTTTTTGGTTTTTTTGTTACATTTCTTTATTTTTCTGAAGGCTTTCGTCCATATTTTTCTGAAGGCTTTCGTCCATCAGTTTCATTTGTTCCTCTGTTGCGGGCGTTTGATATTTTTCTACCCATTCATCATACGGCATGCCGTAAATAATTTCGCGTGCTTCCATTTTGCCAATATCAATGCCGCGCTCGGCAGCTTCGGCAGCGTACCATTTGGAAAAACAGTTTCGACAAAACCCAGCAAGGCCCATCAGGTCAATATTCTGCGCATCTGTACGTTTTTGCATATGCTTTATAATGCGACGGAAGGTAGCGGCTTCAATTTCAAGTTTTGTTTGTTTGTCCATAAGTGTCTCCGTTAATAATGTATGACTTCGGCCATTTCCGGTATTTCCCTGATGGCGATAATTTCGGTTGCCAAAACATCGCTCCATTTATCAATACCGATTGTGCTATCAATTTCATTTTGCCTGATTTCAATATTTACGTGGGGAAAACCATGTTGGGTACCGTGCCGGTTCATCGTGTGGTTTAATTCCTGACCGGAATAAGGCTCATTGTCACCCACATGATACCCGCGATTTTCAAGCCGTTTCATGAGTGCTTTGGCTACGCGTTCATCCCTGTTCCATAACATGCCGGAATGCCATGGTCTCTCAAAGCCGTTCATGTGTGGTGTAAAACTGTGCATATTGAAAATAATCGGCGCGTGGCCATTTCCAGCTTTTCTTTGAATCAGCGTGTCTGTTTCATCGTGAAATGGTTGGTAAAAGCGTTCTATGCGTGCCTTTATATCGTCTTCGCTTAAATCATGGTTACCATATATTTCGTGCCCATCACTGCGGGTCGGGATCAGGCCGTGCTGATCAAGACTACGGTTAGCATCTATAAGAAGCCGTGAAAAGGTGGCAAGGATGGCTGGTGCATCAAGCATTTTCGACAAATTCCGTGTTACTTCACCAATACCGATGTCCCATGCGATATGAAGCGCAAGCTGTTCTTCGCTAAGGCCAAGGTTGTCAAATTCCGCCGGTATATGGTTGCTGGCGTGCTCGGATATCAGGACGATATTTGCTTTTCCAGCCGGATTTATGATTTCAAATGCCATAGTGCTCAAATATTAATGTGAATCAGGGTCACATTTTTATATGTGTTTGTTGATTTAAACAACAAGAGATAAAAAAGAAAA
The DNA here is from genome assembly GCA_030428615.1 of Alphaproteobacteria bacterium. Lineage (GTDB taxonomy): Bacteria > Pseudomonadota > Alphaproteobacteria > Sphingomonadales > Emcibacteraceae > Pseudemcibacter. Next base: position 53,413 of record JAUIDN010000004.1, read on the forward strand.
AACAGAAGCGGTGGGAGAACCGCTTCTGCAAGTTCAAGGAGTTCGAACGGGAAGATTAACTCCTTAGGAAATTAGCGCAGCTAGAAACGCAGAGAAGCGCCAACAAGAAAGCGATGTTCGCTTGGGTCAAACCTGACTGTATCGCTGCCGCTTGCCACGTTCCATGGTTTATAATCCGCGTGAGTATATTCACCGCGTATGCTCATTTCCGGTGTAACGGCAAACTCAATACCACCGCCATACCGGAAGCCGTTAAGCCGCTTGCTTGTTTTCGTCGCAAGACCAAACGTTTCAAAATTTGTCGATGTATAACCGGCGAGGCCATAGAATAAGGCCTGATCAGCAACAAAACCGGCACGACCGGACAAATCAATTGTGTTTCTGGATTTTAGACCGGTATTTGTTGTGCCGAATGAAGCGGTTGGGTTTGCATTTCGGTTAAGATAAAACCCGGCTTCCGCTCCCATATAAAACTGTTCCACCTGCTTGCCAAAGCCTGCAAAGAAGCCTGCACCTGCTTTTTGATTGCTATTTAGTGTCATTGTCGCATTAGGTGAGACCGTAGCATTGGTATTCGATTTATTTAATGTCGCTGCACCGCCAAAATACGCCCCATCAAATGGCGCGGTTTCATCCGCCGCAATTGCAGCAGATATTGGTGCAGTCAGAAGTGCGCCGGATGTTAACGTTACGGCGACTAATTTTTTACTTAAAAAATTCATTTCATTTCCTATTCTAGTTTTCATTTTAATTGTTGATCACACATATCAATCAGGACATGTGTGGCCCTCACGAAATGATAATTAAGGCAATGAGAAAAAATGGTCGTCCGAACTTGCAGGATTAAACCAAAAAAAGTTCGATCCTGTGTATTCGTACGTTTAAGGTTCTGTTTTTAAATGATAATTATTCTAAAGATAATTGAATTATTCATCTGCAGGAGAATAGTTTTTGCGATACTCTGACGGTGTCTGGCCGGTTTGTCTTTTGAATGCCGAATTAAAAGTTGATTTTGAATTGAATCCGACGGAGTAAGCAATATCAAGAATTGAATTCTTTTCTTCTTTGTCGGCTAATCGGCTCATCGCCGCTTCAATGCGATATTTATTTACAAAATCAAAAAAATGACTTTTGGTTTTCTGATTGATGACCTGCGAAATATAATTTGATGATATTTTAGTGTGATCGCTTAATCCGCGTAAAGAAAGCATACTGTCACTATAAATACCTTGATCCGATAGTGCACAGTGCAATTTTTCGAATATTCTTTCTGCATCTGCATCATTTAGAGCTGATTTTGCATATTTTTGCTTTTTATCGGTATTGTCATCAATTTTATTTGCCGAAATTTCGCTTTCATTGTCTGTAACGTTGATCTGGTCCCGAAAGACGGCGTTCTGACGTAGTCCTTTAAAACTGATAAAATATATTATTCCTACGTCGATCATTGAAATAACGGTCCTTATCGGATCGCTGATTGTTTCCGGCCACGCGATGATTGCTTCATATGTGTAAACCGCCCAGGATATTGAAAGCATGAGCATTAGTAACCTGAGCCATCCAAGCCTGTTATCCTCAATGTTCGAAAAGAAATCTTTCAGATTTTCGAAATAACGCATGAGGACCCTGAAAGATTGAATGAGATAAAAAAGTACCTGAAAAAGTAATATGACATGAACAAGGAGGATGCCAAAAATTGCAATCCACGGAAGTATTGCTTCGGTAGCGCTGATAACATTTTTTGAAAAAATCAACTGCTTTTCGGTTTGGGGTAACATAAAAAACGGGATCAGCAGCAGGATCGAAAGGAAAAATGCAATGAAATGTTTCAGTCGCGGCCTTATCAGTATGTAAGAATCAACGCTACAGGTATCCCTCACGTAAAAATACAGAAACGGCCCAAGCAAAAAATATGTCGGGATAAAGATGCCATGCATATTTGGATAATTGTAATTGATGTTTGATGACATCAAAAATCCGTCCAGAAATGTGACGCTGTAAATAAGCAAGAAGCCTGAAAGAAACCGGCGCGGTGATTTTGTCGTTGTTGATTTATCCTGACTGTCCATAAAGAAAAAAAGTGCCATAAACAGACACATTGATAACCCCATCAGATTAATGGCAATCTCATATTGGCCTAAATCAAACATGTCAGCTTTATTTCCCCGATTTCTTATGGTCTGCTAAACTAAGTTTGAAAAGTGTCAGAAATTTGGTCAATACAGGCTTTCACAATGAATAATTTTATTTCTTTGAAAGCTATTTTATTCTGTTATCTTGACATTCTCTGTGTTTAAATAATCGGTAAAATGGTGCGCAACGGGGCGCAAGAAATTACAATCTCTGAATAGGAAGGTGAGCATGTATTCCACGTATCTTAATCGTCTGAACAAAGGCTATATTTCAATGTTTTCATTGGCTGTTAGTGTGGCTATTAGTGTTGTTATTGCAGTGCCGACTGCGTATAGCGCCGAATGCAATGAAAATATGGATTGTAAATCCGCGTGGGGGTCGCTTACCCCTGTGGAAAAACAAACGGTTTTTGCATTTGCCGAAGATTATAAAGATTTTATGGATAAGGCACGTACCGAGCTCGGGTTTGTAACAGAAGCCATAAAAATTGCTGAAGCCAATGGATTCAAACCATTACGCGATGATAGTCCGATGACGCCAGGAGCGAAGTATTATGATAATAATCGCGACCGTGCTGTTTCGCTTATTGTCGTCGGCGAAGACGATTTTTCATCGGGGCTCCATGTTATTGGATCACATATAGACAGCCCACGGCTTGAGCTTAAAAATGTACCATTATATGAAAAGGGTGAGTTTGCTTTGTTTCAAACCAATTATCATGGTGGGATGAAGCGGCATCAATGGACGAACATTCCACTTGCGCTTATTGGACGTGTGGATAAAAAAGATGGAACAACTGTTCAAATCAATATCGGAATGAATGATGATGATCCCGTCTTTGTTATCCCCGAAGTATCGCCACACACTGATCGCGGGTATGGCAATAAAAAAGTATCTGAACATTTAACGGCAGAAGATATGGATCCCGTAATTGCGCATATCCCCGGTCCGGACGGCAAGGGCGTCTCCGATCAGGTTGAAGCCTATTTGAAAGATACTTTTGGCATAAGCCGGGGTGATCTTGTTTCCGCAGAACTTGCATTGGTTCCTGCGATGAAATCTCGCGATATGGGGTTTGATCGTGGGTTGATCGCGGCGTATGGCCAGGATGACCGTCTGGCAAGTTATACAAACGTTATGGCCCTACTTGATATAGGGGTGCCGACGAAAACGGCGATTGCGCATCTTGTTGACAATGAAGAAGTAGGTAACGTCAACAATACCGGGGCAAAATCACAATATTTTTCAAACCTTGTTTCGCGTCTTATCGAGGCGAAAATGGGCGATGATATGCGTGAAAGTTATGTCAGGCGCGCGCTTTCCAACAGCCGTATGATATCGATTGACGTCAATCCCGGCATTAATCCGATGCGTCCAAGCGCGTGGGAGCCGCTAAATGGTCCTCGTCTTGGGTATGGTGTCAATCTTAAATTATATGGGCGGGGCTTTAACGCCAATTCGGAATATATTGCTTATATTCGTAAGGTGCTTGATGACGATGACATTCCGTGGCAAACCGCCACCTATAAAGTCGGTACGGCGGGGGGAGGTACCATAGGTGGTGAATTTTCCCGTCAGGATATGAATGTGATTGATTTTGGTGTGCCGGTTTTATCGATCCATACGCCATATGCCGTGAGCGCGAAAATTGATGTTTATAATCTTTACCGTGCCTGCAACGCATTTTTTAAAAAATAAAATAGGATAAATTAATGCATCGTCGTCGGCGCACTAGAATAATCGCAACTTTAGGACCAGCATCAAATAGTTTTGAAATGATTAAAAAACTATCTGAAGCGGGAGCAGATGTTTTTCGTTTGAATATGAGCCACGGTAGTCATAGAGAAGCATCCGATCTTTATAATATGGTCCGTGAAGTGGAAAAAGTAACTGGGCGCCCTATTGGCATACTTGCCGATCTCCAGGGGCCGAAGTTGCGCGTTGGAACGTTTAAAGGTAATAGCGTCACTATTAAAAAAGGTGAAAAATTTGTCCTGGATATGGATGATAGTCTTGGTGATGAGGGAAGAGTGGAACTTCCTCACCCGGAAATATACGAAGCGGTGATGCCTAAAACAGAGCTACTTTTGGATGACGGCAAAATAAGACTTCATATTGACAAAGTAGAAGAAAAAAGGATCACGACCACGGTTCTGGTGGGGGGTAAGCTTTCAAATCGTAAGGGCGTAAATGTTCCAAGTGCCATTTTGCCACTCGCGGCGCTTACTGAAAAGGACAAGAAAGACCTTCATTTCGCCTTGGATCTTGGCGTTGATTGGGTGGCGCTCAGTTTTGTTCAGCGGCCACAGGATGTACAGGAAGCAAAGGATATTATCGCTGGTCGCGCATCCATAATGGCAAAAATTGAAAAACCGTCGGCTGTCCATGCTATTGATGAAATTATTGCACTTTCCGATGGTGTGATGGTGGCGCGAGGCGATATGGGCGTTGAAATGCCTATGGAGCAGGTTCCGCCACAACAGAAAAAAATTATACGCCATGCGCGACGTGCCGGTATTCCTTCGGTAGTCGCGACGCAAATGCTTGAAAGCATGATTACTTCGCCTGTTCCGACAAGGGCAGAGGTTTCAGACGTTGCAAATGCCGTTTTTGATGGTGCCGACGCTATTATGTTATCGGCGGAATCAGCTGCGGGCGACTATCCGGAAGAAGCAGTCTCAACAATGAACAGAGTGGCAAAATCAATCGAACGCGAACCAAGTTACAGACGAATGCTTAATAAGGATGAAGCAACACCTGAGGCAACAACAGCGGATGCCATTAGTGCCGCTGCGAAGCAGGTCGCAAAGACAGTAAAGGCCAAGGCGATTGTTTGTTACACGGGTTCCGGTTCGACAGCGCTTCGAGCCTCGCGCGAAAGGCCGCAGGCATCGCTTTTGGTGCTGACACCAAATATTGGGACGGCGCGGCGCCTGGCACTTGTATGGGGTCTCAACTGTGTTTATTCGCAAGATGCGATAAATTTTCAGGACATGATCGATAAAGCCTGTAATGTTTGCCATGAATATGGTTATGCGGTTGGAGATGATCGAATCGTTATTATGGCCGGTATGCCATTTGGAACGCCCGGCAAGACCAATGTACTTCGGATTTCGCGGGTACAGGATTACCACATAAAAGTCTAAAACGACTGAAATATCAGGAAAAATATACATCTGTACAAAAAGGAAGGAGGCCGTGCCCTTGGGGGGGAAGCACGACCTCCAGATTGTCATCGACCGAAGTCTTAGACAAATTCTAATTTACTATGATTGAGATATCTGTGTCAAACATTCCTTTAACACTTTTGTCATTTTTTACCCTTGACGCGCTTTAAAACGACGGTTTGTTTTATTGATTACCAACGTTCTGCCTTTACGTCTGATAACGCGGCAATCGCGATGACGGTTCTTTAGGGACTTTAATGAATTTACGACTTTCATAATCTATCTCGTATTCTTTTATGTCTATCTCTATATGGCCAATTGGACCTTGTGCATCTGCACTTTTTTAACTTTCGTGGGAACCTATAGGTATCAATTCACAATGTCAATGAAATCCTATGCAAGAAATGAAAAAAATCGTCGAAGATTGTATTCAATGCATTTAATCTTATTTTAACCGTTTCTTTAGGCCTGTTTTATTATAATTCCCCTAGAAATCACATTGCCTAGACGGTGCATTACGCAGGGAAACTTGAGCTTGATGGATAAGAGAATTAATGAGAATCATGAGATTGAACTGAGTTCAGTAGAACTTAAGGAAATCGAACCGACACGTGAGATTGGTTACATTGTTGAGGTCAGCGGTAACGGCGTCAAAGCGATGTGTGATTTAAATACACTTCGCGAAATGTCACAGCTTGACAGTGGCGATTCTGAGTTTTCACCAGGACAAATTGGAACGATCCTTAAAATCAAAGTATCCAAAGGCTTTTTGTTTGTAACTGTCCGAGATATTGTTGCACTTCAGGAAAAAGGTGAAATGCTTAACAAGGTGGAAATGAAACTGGATTTTCTTGGCCATGGTATTCGTGCGCCGTATACGGAAACAGGGATGATATTTGACCGGGGTGTCACTGACTTTCCTATACCGGGACAAGCCGTTTATCCCGTAACTGCCAATGATGTTGAAGGTATTTTTGGTGACAATGACAGCAACCATTTCCATTTGGGGCACGTGTATCCACAATATATTACGCCTGCATCTATTAATATCGATGCTTTGTTGGGTAAGCATTTTTCCATTCTTGGGAGCACGGGAACAGGTAAATCCTGTACGGTGGCGTTGTTGATCAGGCGGATCGTTGAACGTCTGCCACATGCACACATTATTATGCTGGATCCACATAACGAATATGAAACCGCTTTTTCCGATTGCGCGGAACATTTTGATATTAACAATCTTCGTTTGCCATATTGGATGATGAATTTTGAAGAACATGTTGAAATGTTTATTGGCGCTTATCAAAGTAAGGACCGGATGATAGAAATCGATGTGTTAAGGCGTTGCCTGTTTGCAGCACGTGTGGATAATAACGAACATTTATCGCCCGAGCAGATTACGGTCGATACACCCATTCCTTATAAGTTGTCCTATGTAACGGCTTTTCTTGATAATGAAATGGGTAAACTTGATAATCCGGAAACTTTAACACCATATCTGCGACTAAAAAACAAGGTCGATGAACTTCGCCGCGATACGCGTTTCGGCTTCATGTTTTCCGGTATGCTTGTTAATGACACATTGAACAGCATCATCGGCAGTCTGCTTCGCTTTCCGGTTGATAATAAACCGGTTTCAACAATTGACCTTTCCGGTGTGCCATCGGAAATCGTGAATGTTGTTGTGTCTGTGATCAGCCGGACCGTTTTTGACTTTGCCGTGTGGAGCCGCGGTAACGATGCGCGCCCAATACTGGTTGTTTGTGAAGAAGCGCATAGATATGTTCCTACAGATAATACAACAATATTCAATTCAACCCGCAAGGCGATAGAACGGATCGCGAAAGAAGGACGTAAGTACGGTGTTTCAATGGGTCTTGTTTCTCAAAGGCCGGCCGATGTTTCTGAATCCGCGTTATCACAATGCGGAACCATTTTCGCGATGCGCTTAAATAATGAACGTGACCAGAAATTTGTCGCGCACGTGATGCCCGAGGGGGCCGAAGGTTCGCTCAATTCATTGTCATCATTACAAAACAGGGAAGCGCTCGCTGTGGGGGAAGGGGTTGAGGCTCCTGTGCGATTGCTGGTTGACAACCTGGAACCCGAACATCTCCCAAGTAGTGGAAGCCCGTCTTACTCGGTCGATTGGCAGCTCGGTCTTGAGGATGAGAATTTCGTCAATACCACCATCGAAAGGTGGCGACGTACGGGGCAGTGATCAAACTGTCAGAATAATTTTTCCAAAATGCTGACCGCTTTCGAGGTATTTGTGCGCCTCAATTACATCGTCGATCGGAAAGTATTTGTCAATAATCGGTTTTATTGTGCCGTTTTGCAGCAATGGCCAGATATTCTTTTTTAACGATATGGCTATTTCCGATTTAAAATCGTTATCACGTGGTCTTAAAGTGGATCCCGTTATAGTAAGCCTTTTTGTCATAACAGGCAGAATATCAAAATCAACTTTTGTGCCGCCTTGTACGGCGATAATGACTTCTCTGCCATCGTAATTTAATGCTTTCACGTTTCTTCCCACATAATCACCAGCGACCATATCCAAAATGACATCAGCGCCTTTACCACTTGTGATAGATATTGTTTCAGTAACAAAGTCCTGTGTTTTATAATTTATGGTATGATCAGCTCCCAATTCCTTTGCCTGGCGGCATTTTTCATCACTTCCGGATGTGCTGATTACAATTACACCAAATGCTTTTGCCATTTGGATCGCTGTCGTTCCGATCCCCGATGTTCCGCCATGCACGAGAAGTGTTTCTCCGGATTTCAGTTTTGCCCGTTCGAACAGGTTTGACCAAACAGTGAAGTAGGTTTCGGGAAGGGCCGCTGCCTGAAAGAGATCAAGCGGTGCTGGAACGGGAAGACAACAACCCGCGTTCGCGACGGCATATTCAGCATATCCCCCACCCGTGAGAAGTGCGCAAACGCGATCTCCGACATTCCAACCACTGACATCTGCTGCCTTTTTGACTATTTCCCCTGCGCATTCCAGCCCCAGTATCTGTGAAGCGCCTGGAGGTGGCGGGTAGTGTCCTTTTCGCTGGACGATGTCGGGTCGATTTATCCCCGCAGCAGCCACCTTGATAAGGACTTCGCCAGTTAAAGGTGTGGGTTTTTCAAACTCAGAAATTTCGAGCATTTCGGCTCCGCCGAATTTTTTTATATTAACTGCTTTCATTGTTTAATCCTGATTGACAGTTTGATTATTTTATAGAGAATAGAACAACATACGCAAATGATTTTGAAGAGAATGACATGGACGATGATGAACTGGATATTCCAAAGGAATCGATTTTAAGGCAATTAACAAAAGAAGACCTGTCTGTGCACAGTATTGATGCGCTTGAAGACCGAATAGCAATCCTAAAATCAGAAGTGGTGAGAACCGAAAGGGAAAAAGCACATAAGAAAAATGTCCATGTTGAAGCGGACAGTTTATTCACTTAATACCGGATTATTTAAAAGCCCCCGTCTTTTCTGAACGGGGGCTTTTATCAATTACGCAGCGTCTTCATCAACAATTTTTTTGATGTCAGCGGTTTTATTTATTTTAATGGAGCGTGGTTTTAGATGTTCGGGGATTTCACGCTGTAAATCAATCATCAGCAGGCCGTTTTCAAATTGCGCGCCAAGTACCTTAATAGTATCAGCTAATCTGAAATGGCGTTTAAAGGCGCGTTTTGCGATTCCACGATGAAGGAAGCGTTCATTGTCCACTTCTTCGTCTGCACCCTCGGCGGAAATAACAAGTACACCGCCATCAAGCTCAATATCAAGATCTTCTTCGCTAAACCCGGCAAGCGCCATGGTAATGCGGTAATCGTCTTCATCCAGCTTTTCGATATTATAAGGGGGATAGGAAATATCGTTATTTCCTACTGCATTTTCAAAAATGCGGTTCATTTGGTCAAACCCTATTGTGGATTTGAGTAATGGGCTAAAATCTAATGTTCTCATGTCTTATATCCTTTCATTTAAGCGATATTACCAACTGTTGTATAAACCAACGGTTGGCGAATTTGCGTCCGTAGCGAGCCTATCGCCCCATCTGGCGACGATTTTTGCCCCGCTACATAAATATAGATATTAAGTCATTTTGCTTTTTCAATATGTAAAGGTGATTTTAATGTTTTTTCTCTAAAAAAGATAAGGAAAGGCCCAAAAGGTAAGAAATATGATCAATGACGTGATAACACAGGACGGTACGCTGGATTCTGCGGTGCTGGATGAACTTTATAATGAAGCGCTTGATTTAAGCGGTCGTGTCGTTGAGTATTTTCAAAAAAATCAAAAAGAAAGCTTTCAGCATCTCGGTCCGGAGCTGATGGGCTCATACACTCTTGAATGTAACCGTATTACGACGGGAATTATGCAGGCAATGTCGTGGTGTCTGATGCAAAAGGGCGTCCGTTCTGGTGAAGTCAGCAGTGAAGAAGTCGCCAAGACGACAAACCGTTTAAGTAATACAGAATTATTTAATGTCCCTGTAAGCAGTGATAACGACAAACTGCCCAACGAATTTATGAATTACTCGGAACGTGTTCGGGCGCTTTATGGCCGGATAGTGAGGCTTGATCGTCTTCTATATGAAGTTGACAAAACTAACGAAAACCCGGTTCGCAACCTAATGAATAAAATAGAAAAAATATAACGTAAAAAGGCTTCCGTATTTATGGGAAGCCTTAATTCTTATTCGTGATAAAGAAAAAATTCTTTATTTTGACAATTTAAAATTGGCAAAGCGTTTATTGAACTGGGCAACACGGCCTTTATCCTGAACCTGTTTCGTTCCACCAACCCACGCCGGATGTGATTTCGGGTCGATATCCAAAGTGAGCGTGTCACCTTCGTTACCCCAGGTTGAGCGTGTTTCATAAGATGAACCGTCAGTCATAACCACTTTAATTTTATGGTAATCTGGATGTATGTCATTTTTCATATCAAAACTCTTATTCTTTGGCTCCGGGGAGCAAATTTGTTGCGACTATATACCTAAGTGCCCAGTCAAGTGCAAGTGCGAATGTAGGATTATAACGCTTTTTGCCTAAAAATTTTGAAGATTCATCGATCTTTGATTGTTTGGCAGGCGGTGAGGTGCTATATCGCTTGACTTCAATAGTAATCAAAATTTTAAAAAAGTTTATGGCAGATCAGAATAACATAATTACCAGTGAGACTGAAACCGAAGAAGCGCCAAAGAGAAAGGTGAGTGAAATCAAACTTCTATGGCATTTTCTTCGTCCGTATAAAAAGACTATTATGCTCGCCGGTGCGGCGCTTTTCGTTGCGGCTGGTTCTACTCTTGTTATTCCACGAGCGGTTGGTCGCATTATTGATATTGGTTTTTCCGACAATCGGCCAGAACTTATAAATTATTATTTCATCGCTTTAATGGGGGTTGTAGCAGTTCTGGCGGCAGCGACTTATGCTCGCTATTATCTTGTGACCTGGCTTGGCGAGCGAGTCGTAACAGACATCAGAAGAGAAGTTTATTCGAAAGTCCTGACACTTAGTCCCGTCTTCTTTGAGGAAAACCGTTCCGGGGACATTTTATCACGGCTTAATACGGATACTACCGTCATCCAATCCGTCGTCGGTTCAACAGCGTCGGTTGCGCTTAGAAATTTTCTGATGATGATTGGTGCGCTCATTATGATGTTTTATACCAATTGGAAACTAAGCAGTTATATGTTTCTGGTGTTGCCTTTGGTTGTGTTGCCGCTGGTGATACTTGGCAGGAAGGTCAGGGGGCTTTCAAAAGAGTCACAAACGAAAATTGCCGATGCAACTGCCGTGGCCAATGAAACGATCGGTGCCGTACAGACAGTACAGAGCTACACCCAGGAGGAATTTGAAAAGCAGCGGTTTAAAACCTTTATTGAACGCGCTTTTGATATGGCGATTGAAAGAACCAAGGCGCGTGCCGCATTAACATTTTTAGTTATTCTATTGATATTCGGCGCGATTGACCTGGTCTTATGGCTTGGCGCGCGTGACGTCATCGCCGGCAATATTTCAGGCGGTGAACTTATGTCATTCGTCCTTTATTCGGGGTTTGTGGCCGGTGCTATCGGCGCGCTTTCTGAAGTTTATGGTGAATTACAGAGAACCGCTGGTGCTGCAGCGCGATGTATTGAAATCATCGCAACTGAATCGGAAATTAAGGCCCCGAAAAACCCTGTTCTGTTTCCTAATCCGCCCACAGGTCGGTTGGCGTTTGAAAATGTCACTTTCGCTTATCCTTCCCGACCGACGGAAAACATTCTTGATCGCTTTAATCTGGATGTGAAAGGCGGGGAGACGGTCGCTCTTGTTGGTCCGTCGGGTGCCGGTAAAACAACGGTCTTCCAGCTTCTTCAACGGTTTTATGATCCCCAGAGCGGGCAGGTAACAATTGATGGTGTGGCTTTGACCGACGCTGATCCTGTTGATGTAAGGTCGCAGCTTGCCGTAGTTAGCCAGGAAAGTATGATTTTTGCGACGTCAATTGCCGAAAACATACGTTATGGTAATCAGGACGCTTCTGATGAAATGATAAGGGATGCGGCCCGCGCCGCCCGCGCCGATGAATTTATTGAACGCCTTCCCGAGGGGATTGAAACCTTTCTGGGTGAAAGGGGGACACGTCTTTCCGGTGGACAGCGTCAACGTATCGCCATTGCCCGCGCGATTTTGCAAGATGCACCGATACTGTTGCTTGATGAGGCGACATCGGCACTTGATGCGGAAAAAGAAAACCTCGTTCAGGCTGCTCTTGAAAAACTTATGTTGAATAAAACAACTCTGGTTGTTGCCCATCGTCTTGCCACTGTTTTAAAAGCTGACCGCATTGTCGTATTGGATCACGGCAAAATTGTTGAAAGCGGCACTCATGATGAACTGATTGCAAAAGACGGGCTCTATGCACATCTCGCCAGTTTACAGTTCGGGGTATAGATCCGAAAGATTGCTTATCAATCTATCCAACGCTTCATTTAAACCATCTTCAGTAAAGTGCCCGTAGCCCAGCGCGAAACCGCGCCAGTTCCCTTGGTCTGTTTGGTGCGGCAAATAGAAAGATTGCTCAGTAAGGCGCTTGATCAGTGCAGTCGGAAATTTTTCAAATGACATGAATGCGTGAATTCCACTGTCCAGTCCGGAAACCACAACACCATTAGGCAGCTTGCTTAATTTGTCGCGCATAATTTTATTCAGTTTCGTGTAATGACGGCGTGATCTGGCGATATGCTTATCAAGATCACCACTATTGATGAAATGTGCCATGGCATTTTGCATCAGATAGGGAGGTTCGGAATGTTCTTCGGTAATGATATTTGCAATGGTTTTACATATGCTTTTCGGCGCGATCAAATAACCAATTTTAACGTTGGGACTGATGCTTTTGGAAAAGGATGAAAAATACAGAACGCTGCCCGTCGTATCCTGCGCCTTTAAAGTGGGAAGCGCCATGCTTTCATAATGAAATTCACTGTCATAATCATCCTCAAGAATAAGTGCATCATTATCCTGCGCCCATTTCAGGATTTTGTTTCTGCGCTTAAGGCTTAACCGAAATCCAAGTGGGAACTGATGCGAAGGTGTTAAAAACAGCATCGTCGGTTTATTTGTCGCGTCCGGCAAATCTGCAGCTTTTAATCCATTATCATCAACTGATAGCGGTATCGTTTTTCCGCATTCGGAAAGCCATCGCCAGGCATTTCCAAAACCCGGACTTTCCAGATATGTATCCGGGTTATAGATTGTCATTGCTTTTGAAATGAGTCTCAGCGTTTCCGCTGCACCTGTTGTGATGACGATATTATCTGAAGTTGTTGTTATGTTGCGCGCACGTTTCAAATAATTTACGAGAACTTCACGAAGGCGCGGGTCACCCGTGGGGTCCGGTTTTCGTGAAACAAATGGATGACTTAAAGCCCGGCGCCATGCCCGTCGCCAGCTAGATTCAGGGAAAAGATTCGGAGCTGGTTGACCTACCGAAAAATTGTATGTGGCCTCATTGAGAACCCGTTTCTTCGTTTCGTCATTTTTAAACCATGTCGGTCCGACATAATCCTGATGTTGGCTATTTACGGTTGAAGGTATATTATTGCTAACGTAGGTTCCAGATCCTGACCGTGAAACAAGATACCCTTCGGCGATAAGTTGTTCATATGCTGCGAGTGTTACGATACGTGAAACGCCAATGTCATTTGCGAGCTTACGTGAGGAGGGGAGCTTGCCACCCATTCCGATTTCGCCGGAGAGAATATTTTCCTTCAACGCAATAATAAGTTGCTTGTGCAGCGGATCCGCCAGGTTTCTATCCAGATTAATATATAAATTGGTCATATATAATGCTCAATTTTAATGAATAATTTTATGACAATAACATGTGAATTGTGGAGGATGAAACAAAAAGATTAGTTCAGATAATAGAATAGTTAAATTAAATATTACTATATTAATTAATTAAATATGCCGTGATACGGTTAGTTTGTCTTTTAGAAATATCTTGTTCTGATTGGAGAACAAGAAGCGGTAAGACCAGAGGCCTCTGTATAAATATAACAGCCAATCAATGAAACTCTAAACAGGTGAGTGTGCGCAAGTAATTGTGTGCAAAAGGGAATGTTATACTTAAAACAGATCAAGACAATGACTTTTATGTTGGCTATTAGCGGAACTTTTATGGGGATTAATGGCGCCCGTGCGGAAGATAATGATGCAGGAAAATTCGATTTTGGCGGATTTGTCAAAGTAAGTGCGGCGATATCGACTAAAGGAACAAATGGTATTGATGATGCGCTTGGCCTTTATAATGCGGATTTGCTATTCGCTGGTGATAACAAAGGCACACGGTTTGGGATCAGTGCGAAGGAGACGCGCCTCCATGTCACATATACGAATACTAAAACACCACTTGGGCAGATAAAGGCCTATATTGAGGGAAATTTTGGTGTTGATGGTAATAATGATGGTAATACTATTGAAGCCTACGGGAGCACAAATCAACGTTTCGTGCTTCGTCATGCCTATATCGAAACAGGCAATTTTCTAATCGGGCAAACATTCAGTACTTTTCTTGACCCTGTTAGCGCTCCAAACGTCATTGATTATGGCGGTAATGCCGCGAGCGTTTTTGCAAGACAGCCACAAATAAGGTTCTCGCAAGGAATAGGTGATTTTACGGTCCATCTGGCGGTTGAGAATCCAACATCAAATTTGGGATATAATTTAATCACCGATGATCAGCGGATACCAGATTTTGTAGGGCGGGTTGATTTTGATGGCGAATTTGGCCATGTTTCCATTGCTGGAATTATCAGGGAACTCAGAATTGATAATGGGGAATTTGAAGCACATAAAATAACGGGCGGTGCAGCGGTTACGGCGAGCAAATCAATCATCAAAGATCGGCTTGATGTGATGGTTCAGTATATCCGTGGCGGTATAGGCCACTACGGTGCGTTTTCTGCTTTTGCTGACGGGATCATTCTGGAAAATGAACTTGGCAAAAAATATATTGATCCTATTGATATTCAAGGCGCGACAGGCAGCATAACTATTCATTGGACTGATAAGTTAAATTCCACCATCGTAGGGTCATGGGCGGAAAACCTGGATCCGGGGCAAAATACGATGACGCTTAGCGCGGGGCATTCAATCGAAAATGTTAGGTCGTTTCATGCGAACCTGTATTATAATGTCACTCAAGATTTTACCATCGCCATGGAATACAAAAAACTGATCGGTAAGCTATCCGATCAGACAACGCCAAATGTTGATCGTTATCAAGGTTCATTCATCTATCAGTTTTAAAAGTGGTTATATATAAATAAGGAATAAGTGGATATTTTTTTATGACCATATTATCGGATATAACGGCATCGTATCAAAACAATGTGAGTAATGGTTATGTCAGATGTAAAAAACAGATCCGGGGCGAAAAAACGTGGGTATGATCTCGAAAGTCGTCCGGCCAATAAGCAGCGGCGCAGACATTTGGTCAAGGAAGATGACTGGATAACAGATTTTATTAAGCGTGCGCCCATTGGTTATTTCGCGACGCGTTGGGATGACCAGCCCTTCGTTCACCCTATGACATTTTGGTATGACGAAGATAAGCACTGTATCTATATGCATGGTGCAATGATGGGGCGGCGGGATGCGAATACCAAAAGGCATGAAAAAATTGCTTTTTGCGCTTCTGAAATGGGGCGATTATTACCGTCTAACCGGGCGCTTAATTTTTCAGCGCAATTTCGTTCCGTCATGGCTTTTGGCAAAGTGGTGGAAGTCACCACAGAAGACGAACAGAAACATTGCTTTTTTGGCTTAATCAAAAAATATTTCTCTGAGATGGAACTCAATAAGGATTTTAGCCCGATTATACAGGAGGACCTTGATCGCACGCGAGCATTTAAAATTGAAATCGAATGCTGGAGCGGGAAAGAAAACTGGAAGGATGAAACACCCGTGAACCCGGACTTTCCCGAGCTTGACGAAAAATGGCTTCAGGATAACAGTTTCCCAATGTCATTCGGGCGGATGGGTTAAATAACCCCGCCGCCCGATTTAGATGACAACTACAACGTTTGGAATTAACCGGCCTCGGATTGAAGGCTCCTATACATTTCGGTGCCTTCCTGTGCCAGTTCATTGGCACTTGAAACGGCGCCGGATATGGAACTAAGGTTGTCATTAATATCTCCGACAGCGGTTGTAGCAATTTGCATGTTGGATGTTATTTCGCTACTTGCGCTCGCTTGTTCCTCTACGGCGCTGGAAACTGTGGTCACGCTTTCTTCGACCGAACCGACAGAGCTTTTGATATGGTCAAGCCGGCTTACAACATCGACACTGATATCCTGCATTCCTTTAATTTCTCCAGAAATACTGTCGGTAGCACCAGCCACTTGATTGGCCAGTGATTTTACTTCGTTTGCAACGACGGCAAAGCCGCGACCTGCATCACCGGCGCGCGCCGATTCAATACTTGCGTTTAATGCAAGCAGGTTAATCTGGCTGGCAATATCGGAAATGACTTCAATGATGTTACCCATTGAATCCGCTGCTTCACTCAAGCGTTTCGCTGACTGATCCGCTCCTTCCGCTTCACTCGTGGCTTTCAGAACCTCTTCACGGGAAAGTTCCATACTACGGGCGATTTCCTGCGATGATGCCTGAAATTCCTCAACAGCAGCGGCAACAGATTGCACCGTTTGAAGCGTTTGCGTTGACGCTGATGCCGCTGATGTCGCCTGATTATTGGCATCTCCAACGGAACTCAGTATTTTCGTAAGATTTTCGTCAACCAATTTGCCAACGCGGTTTGCTTCATCACGTTTGTTAACCTGTTCAGTGATATCGGTGGCGTACTTCACTACCTTAAATGGGTTACCGGAGGGATCAAAAATTGGATTGTATGATGCCTGAATCCAGATTTCATTACCGCCTTTACCGATACGCTTATATTCAGCGGCCTGATATTCGCCGCGTCCCAGTTTTGACCAGAATTCAGCATATTCACTACTTTGCTTATAATCTGTTTCAACAAATATGGAATGATGCTTTCCTTTTACCTCATCAAGCGCGTAACCAAGTGTGTTCAGGAAATTTTCATTTGCCGTGATGATCGTTCCATCAAGCTCAAATTCGATGACGGCCTGCGCTTTATGGATCGCATCGATCTGGCCCTGATAATCTGCATTTCTGATGACTTGTTCTGTGACGTCCGTTGCATATTTCACGACCTTTACGGGATTGCCATTCGGATCAAGGATCGGATTATAGGTCGCCTGTATCCAAACTTCTCTGCCCCCTTTGCCGAAGCGCTTATATTCGCCGGCCTGGAATTCACCACGGTTTAACGCTGTCCAGAAATCCTTGTATTCGCTCGACTGGGCGTAATTTTTATCCACAAACATGCTGTGCTTTTGGCCCTCGATTTCACCAAGCTGATAATCAAAAGCGTTCAGGAAATTTTCATTTGCCGTGATAACCGTTCCATCTAGCTCAAATTCAATGACCGCCTGAGCACGGTTGATAGCGTCAACTTGGCCGGCATAATTGGCGGTTTGCAAAACCTGATCGGTAATATCTGTGGCATATTTTACGACTTTTACGGGGTTGCCACCTGGTCCGAGGATCGGATTATAGGATGCCTGTATCCAGACTTCTTTTCCACCTTTACCGATGCGTTTAAATTCTTTTGACTGATACTCACCGCGGTTAAGCGCGGCCCAGAATTCAGCATATTCGTTACTTGCAGCAAACTTTTTTTCGACAAACATTGAATGGTGCTCACCCTATATTTCTTCAAGGCTGTAACCGAGTGTATCGAGAAAGTTTTTATTGGCATCCAGGATAATGCCGTTCATGTCAAAATGTATAACGGCTTGCGATGCATCCAAAGCGGAAAGCACGGCTTCCATTTCTGAATTTGGCGCTATATTGCTCCCTGGCTTTTTCAAAATATTGAACATATCTTTGTCACCTTAATTAATAACTATTGTAATAAACCCCAAAGTGAACACTAAAATAAGATTGATATATTAAAAATACATTAAACAAATTACATTTAGTTACAATTGTTTGAGGAGTATTTAAAATACATTTAAATATTTAAGAATATATTAATATAATAATATATATTTATTTATTGTGGGTTGGGCTGAAACTCATAGTAATCAGATAAAAATAGCTTCCAGCGCTCTTGACATTACCCGTCCTGAGGTTAAGTTCAGAATACCTATTTATGTATGGCTAGGGTTCCGCTGATTTCATCAGGTCAGGACCGAGCGTCTTGATGAACCGGATATGGTAGACACCTTAAAGATTAAAAAACTAGGGGGGATAGATGGGTGAGCATTTGCTCGCTTATTTAAAATTTTTAGGGAACTGTCATGACACTCATTGCATTGTTACTTGTTATTGCTGCCGCTTTTTGCCATGCGACATGGAACTTTTATGTCAAACGTATTGGCGGTGGCCCGGAGCTTGTCTGGCTGATCTCATTTTTGTCAAATGTGATCTATCTGCCTTGGGTTATATATATTTTCTGGGCCCAGATGCCGGATATTGGCATTCATGAGATATTATTCGTTATCGGAAGTTCCATTCTTCACACGGTATATTTCACGCTTCTTCAACGCGGATATCGCCATGGCGATTTGTCCTTGGTTTATCCGCTGGCGCGATCAACGGGCCCGGTTATTTCAGTTATATTTGCGGTATTGTTTTTAGACGAAGATTTGACCATCAGAAACATTATTGGTGGGGGTATTATCATTTTCGGCATCTTCTTTCTTACCGGAGGGTTCAAAAAACGCGCAAAAAATGTATCAGTATCTATTTTATATGGTTTAACTGTTGGGTTTTTTATTGGTAGTTACACGGCTTGGGATGCCTACGTAGTATCCGTATTGATGGTCTCACCGGTGTTACTTGATTATGCATCCAATACGTTTCGCTCAATCCTGCTGGCCCCCGTAGCATATCGGCGAAAAGACGCGGTTATCGCTCATTGGAATGACCATAGATTGGGGGTGATGCTGATTGGTTTTTTAAGTCCGCTTGCTTATATTTTATTTCTTTTTGCGATTACTTTTACACCGGTGACGCTTCTTGCCCCCGTGCGGGAAACCAGCGTGCTGATTTCCGTGTTAATGGGTAGCATCTTGCTCGGTGAGGGGCACCTGAAACATCGCCTGATCTGGTCCACTGTCGTCGTATGCGGGGTAGGGATACTCGCGACGGCATGAGAATAAGTTTTATTTCTGATCCAGTCTCATTTCAATACGGCGGTTGCGTCGGTAGGCATCCTGATTATCGGCAGGATCAAGCGGATGAAACTGACCAAACCCTGTGGCCGCGAGCCGCTCTGCCGGGATACCCTGACTGATCAGATATTTAACCACCGAAAGCGCCCGCGCTGTTGACAGATCCCAGTTTGATGGGAATTGGGCGGTTCGGATTGGTAAGACGTCTGTGTGACCATCTACGCGCAGTATCCAGTCGACATCATCAGGGATTGTTGTCATTATATCAGAAAGTGTTTGGGCCAGTTTCTGCATTTCCTGTTGACCGCCCTGTCCGAGAGTAGCGGAGCCGGAGCCAAATAAAACTTCCGACTGGAAAATAAACCGGTCACCCTGAATACGAATGTCTGTGCGGTCTCCCAGAGCCTGTCTGAGACGCCCAAAAAATTCTGATCTGAACTGGTTAAGTTCAGTTACCTTCGATGCAAGAGCTGTGTTTAAACGCTGGCTCAGGTTGGTGATTACGGCCTGCTGCTCCTTATCCCTTGCCTCTGATGCCTCAAGCGCTTCACTAAGCGCGGCGAGCTGTTGTCTTAAACTTGAAAGTTGCTGATTAAGAACTGCTACTTCATCCCGGGCCTGTTTTGAAAGGGCACGTTCCTTATTCAGATTATCCATTGCGCCATTATAACGGCCTTGAAGGTCGGCAATCATTTGCTGCTGTTCATCGGCGGAGCGGCTAACGCGACCGGTAACGCCTTCTGCTTCTGCAATATCGGCTTCCAGTTCTGCAATGCGGCGTTGAAGCTGCTCGCGGTCACCATCAGCCACCTGAAGCGACGCTGAAAGCTGAGTAACGTTGGCACGAAGATCATCATTCGCCTGACGTTGCATACTTAAAAGGTCACTGAGTTCCAGAACCTGTGTACGGAGCCGGTCCAACGCTTCGTCGCGCCCGGAAAGAGCCTGTCCAAGGAAAAATTGCGCCAACATAAAAATGGAAAGCAAAAAAATGATCACCAGCAGCAATGTACTGAGCGCATCGACAAAGCCGGGCCATGTATTGTTACTGGCGTCGCCGCCGGGGCGCCCTCTTGACCTGAGAAGTGCCATTAGTCATCCCTTTTTGCTGTAAGGGCAGGTTTTTTATCCGTTTTGGGGTTTACTTCTGGCATTTTATAATTGCCGTCTTCAACGATCGTTTTTTTTGGTGCGGGTGAGGGAGCCACTGCTGCTTTTGTAATATCGGGTTGCGGCTTTGTCGCAGGTGCCTGTCTTGCCGCGGCTTGTTGCTGGACCGCTGCTGCAGGCGCACTGCCGCCATCAACCATGGCGCCCAGGGTACGCGCAAGCACACGAATTTCAGAATGAAGACTCGAGGCAAATTTGTCCTGCGACTTTATTGTTTCGTCGGTCAGCGTCTTGAGCTGCACGTCAATATTCCGTAGATGTTTTTCGCTTGTCTCACTGCTGCCGCCTTTTGAGCCAGCAAGAACCGTAACCATCTGCTTCATCACGGAACGCATTTCTGTCTGATGATCAACAAGGCTTGAAAGCTGGACGGACAAATTTGTTATTGCCTGATTGACCTGCGTTCGGTTTTCTTCCGATTTGGAAATAACCTTGTGAAGACTGTCAAGACTATCAGCACTTTCTTCAAGGAGAGCGCTTACATATGCGGGAACAGATGCATCGCCCGTCTCAAGTGAGATATTTGAACCACCGGATGACAGCTTGGTGATCCCGGAAAGCCAATCTTCAAGATGATTGAAAAAACGGCCTTGAGCCTGCCCGGTTTGAAGGTCGATAAAACCGAGAACCAGAGAACCTGCAAGACCGAAAAGAGATGAACTGAAGGCGGTGCCCATGCCAGCGAGCGGCGCGGCGAGCCCTTCCTTCAAATCTTCAAACATGATGGAGACATCCCCGCTTCCTACCTGAAGGCTGTCAATGGTTGCACCAATTGACCCAATGGTGGTCAGCAATCCCCAGAACGTACCCAATAGTCCCAAAAATATAAGAAGTCCTATAATATAACGTGTTAGTTCGCGACCTTCGTCCATTCTGGCGGCGATCCCGTCCAGTAATGTGCGCATGGACATGGTTGATAGCGACATTTTCTTATCACGGCGTTCTTCCATCATGGTTGCCATGGCCCCAAGAAGTTCCGGTGCCTGACCTGGTGTTTCAGTGCCTTCGCTTTTTCTGAAACTATCAAGCCAGTTTACCGACGGCACCAGCATATATGTCTGGCGCATGGAAATGAATACCCCTGCGACAAGAACCAAAGCAATCAGGCCATTAAGGCCCGGATTGGCGGCAAAAGCGGCTTCCATCGTCGGAAAGAGAAATGCACCAACAATTATGACACCTACTAGAAAAAAAATGGTTCTATTCAGGTATTTCTGTGGTCTGATCATTTGTATCGAAGCTCCCGGCTTAATGCGCCCTAACAATTAATACGCATAGCCCCTTATTATTAATATGGTTTTCCTGACACTTCACTGACTGAATACTATCAACAATGAACGGGAGAGTCTAAGAATTAGTTGGCAATAATAAGGCGAAAATAGGTTTTAATTATGAAATCAGTTTTGTCTGAGCGTTATTCTTAGCTGGTCAGATGGCATTTCTCCCGCTGGGCCAATAGCGTGGAGCGCAATCAGTTTTTCTGAAATTCCTTGGGATTGAAGCACATTTTTTGCCTCAATCGCACGGTTGAAAGCCTTTCTGATCGCCATGTGTCTTGCGGAGGACGGTGTCATATCCATTCTGCTTCTTGGCGGTGTAGCATAGCTATAGATATGGATAGGGACCTCCGACTTTTTAACATGTTCAAGCCATTTTTTCAGGATTTTCATATTTTCCTCTTCCAGCGTTATCTGCTGCGGATGAAAACTAAGATATAATGGTTCAACCGTCGTCAGGTTGCCAGCATTTAGAAATATTTGTGCCTGCTCACTCGTGGAATGTATAGGAAGGTTCGAAGTCTCTTGCGCAATAGCTTCGGACGGCAGCAGCGTCAGCCATAGGGCTGACGTGATTGCAAAACTGGCTGCTGTCTTGGGGGTCATTATGTTAACTTGTCCTTATTGGCTTTGCTTTGACTTATGCGCCTTTCTGGCATTCGATAATAACCGTGTTACTGCGCCGTGTATAGCCCCGTTTGTTGCTATAATTTGCCCGGTTTGCAGCATTTTGGCGCGTCCATCAAATTCGCTGACCATTCCACGGGCTTCACGAACAATAAGCACACCGGCAGCGATATCCCAGCTTTTAAGACCTTCTTCCCAAAAACCATCATACCGGCCTGCCGCGACCCAAGCAAGATCAAGCGCCGCAGCACCAAAACGACGAACCCCGGCCACTTCGCCCATGATATGCTCCAGATTGGTAATAAATGTATCCTGGTGCGCGCAACCATGAAATGGAATGCCTGTTGCAAGAAGACATTCAGTAAGATTTTTACGGCTGGAAACCGTTAATCGGCGATTGTTAAGGTAAGCTCCACGGCCTTTTTCCGCCCAGAAAAGGTCATCGGTAATTGGGTTATATATAACAGCCGCCGTTAGTTCGCCGCCCTGCTCCAGAGCAATTGATGTGGCAAAATGGGGGATGCCGTGTAGAAAATTTGAAGTCCCGTC
Organism: Alphaproteobacteria bacterium; assembly: GCA_030428615.1. Lineage (GTDB taxonomy): Bacteria > Pseudomonadota > Alphaproteobacteria > Sphingomonadales > Emcibacteraceae > Pseudemcibacter. The sequence goes on from JAUIDN010000004.1 coordinate 76,114, forward strand.
AAGCGGGTCAATAATCCAGACACTGTTATTTCCATCCTGCGGCGGTATGTCTTCCCCTTCTTCAAGGATAAAGCCGAATTGCGGCCGTGCGAGTTTAAGTTCCTCCACGATTGTTTTTTCAGCGCGCAGGTCGGCTTTTGAAACGAAATCGGCCGGTCCTTTTCTGGATACCTGAAGATGTTCCACTTCACCAAAATCACGCGAAAGTTTGATCCCGGCTTTTTTTGCGGCTTTTTCCATCACATTGATGACGGCGGATTGAAGGGCCATTATTTTGCTCTCTCGTTATAGCTGCCGTCTTCTGTATTGATGACGATGCGATCATCCTGATTTATGAAAGTGGGCACCATAACACGCACGCCATTGTCAAGCAACGCAGGTTTGTTGGATGATTTTGCGGTTTGGCCTTTAACAACCGGTTCTGTTTCAACGACCGTAAGTTCCACCGTTGCCGGAAGCTCAACACCAAGCGGTGTTGTTTGGTAAAATTCAACAACCACTTCCATACCATCTTGCAGGTATTGTGCCTTGTCACCCAGAAATTCGCTGGAAATTTCTATTTGCTCGTAGGTTTCCGCATCCATGAATGTGTACATGCCATCTGCTTCAAACAGGAATGTCTGGTTCTTCTGTTCCAAGCGCACTTTTTCAACTTTCTCAGAAGAACGGAAACGTTCATTCAGTTTGCGACCATCCAGCAGGTTTTTAAGTTCCACCTGAAGATAGGCACCGCCCTTGCCGGGTTGGGTGTGCTGGATCTTAACAGCCACCCATATGGTGTCCTGATGTTCAATTACATAACCGGGGCGAATTGTATTGCCGGGGATCTTCATGGTTTCACCTGTTCAAAAGAGCTAACATAGAATTTGCGCGGAAATTAACACCATAGCAACGTGTTGGCAACAGTTATAAGGCTTAATATGATCTTTCTGGGTCTACCTCGTTTTTAAGAGGTTTCCCATCCTTCATTCTGTGGTAGTTTTCCATTATTTGACGGGCTAATTGCGCTTTATCGGTTGGGCTTGAAATATGCGGCGTAATGTGGATTTTAGGATGCCGCCAGAATGGATGATCCTTCGGTAACGGTTCTGTTGAAAAGACATCCAGCAACGCTCCTGACAACTGTTCACCGGCAAGTGCATCCATCAGATCATTTTCATTTAAATGATCGCCGCGCCCCACATTGATTAAATATGCGCCTTTTTTCATCGCATTGAACAGTTTGATATTCAAGATGCCGTTGGTTGCAGGGGTCAGTGGAAGCAGGCAGATAACATAATCAGCATCAGCCACAGACGGGATGAGCTGATCATCACCATAGTAACTTTTTACATTATGAATATCTTTTTCAGAGCGGCTCCAGCCGGAAACTGTATACCCGTTTTGTATAAGAAGTCTGGCGGTGGTTGATCCCAACTCACCCATGCCAAGAATGGTGACGTTACGCCCTTTGACGATATCCCTGCAGCGCCAGTGAGCGGCCGCCTGCTGTTCACGGTAATAAGTAAGATGAAGGCGGTGATTTAATATTCCGGCGAGAACATATTCCGCCATCTGATCAGACAGAGTATGATCGACAAACCGCGTGATAGGGACACCTTCCGGTAAAGACGGGTCAGATAATATATTTTCAACACCGGCACCATGAGATGCAATCAGTTTAAGATTTGGAAAATCATTCAACACTCCCTTGTCATGTTTCCAGACAACAACGCATTCAATATCTTCCGAGTTGCCAACATCAGGATAAGTACGTACCTCAGGGCAGGAGGGGAGCGATTTGAGGTGTGTTTCCAATATTGTTGGATCGACCTGATTTAAAAGAAGGAGTATAGCCATAAAGCAGTATTATCACAGCGGATGGCTATTGGAATAAAAATTTGAAGCATTCATTCATTTTAGCTCTTTCCGCAGGTCATTGGTCGCACTTCTTTGCGCCAACGCGAACACGCCAAGCCCGATAAGGTAAGTCATAATGCCAAGAATGATTAAACCCATGAATGCTTTCCCGATGGTTATTTATAAAACCCTATCAGCATAATTCATTTTCAGCAAGTTGCTCAATTGCGGTGTGGGGTACTTATCTTGGCTTAGCGGTTTCAATGGCCTGACTGATTTCAAGAGCTGCCATCATATCTTGATATGTTTCTTCGCTGAGTAAAAGGCGCAGGTCGCGATTGTCTTTATCTAACTGCTTGTATCTATTGAGTGTCTCGCTATCCCCGGGATCAAGGCCCATATCCTTTGACCATTCGAGAATATCATCACAGTCATCATAAAGCTGGATTTCCGTCGCGTAATAATAGATCAGATTACCGAGCTTTGGGGCATCGTACCCTTCCGCCATGGTAATGGTGCGGGTCATTTGGTGATGGCGACTTGTCAAGTCACATTTAAAAGCATTGCCATCCAGTGGTTTTATGGTCATGGTTACTTCTGCGGCGGCAATTGCATCATCGATAAAATCAGCCATTTATATTTTACCTCCCATAATTAGAATAGTTGAACAGGTAATAGTCCAAATCATATCAAATGTCGAAAAATGGTTTTAATAAGTGGTTACTTTTTCGTTCTTTATTTCTTATATCTAAAAGTGAAGGAGCTATAACAAGTGAGAATTATTGATTACTTCTGCCTGAGTTTGGTATATTTCTGCATAATGTCTTTTGTTCATACTGTTCATGCGAACTCTTTTAAAGCCAGTGATGGCACCATGATTGATTTTGAAGTTGTGGGGTCAGGTGAGCCGCTTGTCTTACTTCACAGTGGTATGATGTCGCGTGAAGATATGAGAAGGCAAATAAATCATTTTTCAAAAGAGTATAAAGTGATTGCCATTGACAGTCGGGAACAGGGTAGAAGTTCTTCTTCATCTTCACGGATTACATATGAATTGATGGTCAGCGATGTTATGGGGATTATTGATCAGTTGAATATTCAGAAAACGTATGTTTTTGGGCAAAGCGATGGTGGGGTCACGGCATTGCTTCTTTCATTTTATCATCCGGAACGTATCCTAAAATCTGTCATCCACGGTGCGGTTTATAATCATTCAGCCTATCCGGATGATCAGAAAGAACGTTGGAAGAATATAACTTGGAGCAAAGATGACGAAGGTGATAATAATCCGGCGGGATTTCCCGGGATGGCGATCGAACATTATCTTCTTGGACACAAGGACCTAAAGGATTTTAAAGCGCATCTTCAAGAAATGTCTTTTATGTGGGCCACATCTCCGAATTTAACAAAAGAAGACCTTGGCAAAATCAATATTCCAATTATGGTGATTGTCGGAGATCATTATGATATTTCTATCCCGCACACAGTAGAGATGCACGAAGCCCTGCCCAATAGCGAGCTTTTCATTGTTCCTGGTGCCACACATTTTGTGCATGAAGAAAAACCTGACCTTCTTCACAAGGTAATTGGTGACTTTTTGAAACAAAAATAACTCCCTGAGACAGTTAACCCGCTAAGTTGGATGCTTTGCGGGTTGGTAGCTTTCGGTATATAAAGTTATATTTATTTTTCAGTTTCTGTATCGTCCTTGGTGGACTCGTTTTCTTTTTTCAAGAATCCGGCAGCTTGCTCATCATGTTCGTTTTTTTGAGAAGACGGCATCGCCCTTGTGCGCTCACTAATTTGGTGGACTTTTGATGCGTTATCCAGGTTCCGCACACTCGTGATCGAGGTAATGGATTCACCATCTTTTAGGAAATTGAGCACATCTTTTTTATTAAAGCAAGAGTGTTATCTGTAAATTAGTCTCTCTGTAGGGAAACCGTTGATTTCAGCTTTTTCCAACAGTTTTGACAATGTGTCTTGCGGTAATGTTTCATCACGGGCTAGAATCCATAAATATTCACGCGTAGGGTCTCCCACCATCGCGTATTGGTAGTTCGGATCAAGGTCTATGATCCAGTAATCGCCCGCGAGGAATGATAGTTTTATACCTCTAAGTGGGAATTGAACTTTTAGTTTTGCATTTGTTTGCGGATCAGTAACCCAGGCCCGGCCGATTGCAGTGTCCTGTTTTCCGCCATCTTCAGGTAATATGCAGCTGTTTAATACTTTTATGTCGCCATCCTCACGCATCGAATAAAATGCTTTACTGTTGTTGCATCCTTCCTGAAACCAATGATCAATGCGGGCAATTTCGTTCCATTCACCCAAATAACGATTCAGGTCGACCTTCGGTACGGTTTCAAGTTCGGCGTGGTTTGAAGTGTTACCGGAACAGGCACCCAACATTAAAAAGGACAGAAGTGAACATCGAAATTTCATTCTTATTCTCCAAAGTTTCCAACTGGGTTTGTTACGCATTCAGCAACTAGTTGGATTACACCTGACCTTGGAAAGGTGTTAAAGTATTAGCTTCCAGTATACTTTAATGGTTGAAATATTCGTCGTAATCAACCGCAACACCATAATCCGGGTCTTCGTCGGGAATTTGTTCCACGTTGCTTCCGGCTTTATGAAGTAAGGCTTTGCAGTCAGGGCTAAGGTGGCGCAGATGAATGGTCTTGTTGCGTCGGCTATACCGTTCTGTCAGGGTTTCTATGGCTTGAAGACCTGAATGGTCCCATACCCTACTTTTCATGAAGTCAACAACGATGTCTTCAGGGTCATCTTTGGGGGTGAACATATCCTGAAAATTTGCAGTGCTGCCAAAGAATAGAGGGCCGCGAATATGATATATTTTATGACCTGCGTCGGCGAGTTCGGCGCGCACAGATACCCGCTTGGATGATCGCCACGCGAATACGAGCGCTGAAACAATTACGCCCACAATGACCGCAACCGCAAGGTCGCTGTAAACAGTGACAATGGTCACGAGAATTATGACAAATGCGTCATGACGTGGTACGCGGTGCAAAACGCTCAAACTTGACCAGGCAAACGTACCCAGCACAACCATAAACATCACACCGACAAGTGCTGCTACGGGAATTTGTTCAATAAGACCAGATGCCCACAGGATAAAGCATAGCAGAAATAGCGCAGCAGATATGCCCGATAGTCGATTTCTACCGCCGGACTTTACATTGATCATGCTTTGACCAATCATTGCACAGCCTCCCATACCGCCAAAAAATCCGGTAACGACATTGGCTGCACCCTGCGCCGCGCATTCACGGCTGGCACCACCATGCGTTTCGGTCATTTCCGCGACTAAATTTAGGGTCAGCAAGCTTTCGATCAGACCAATCGCGGCTAGAATGAAGCTGTAGGGCAGGATTATTTTTAGGGTTTCCAGGGTAAATGGGATATCCGGAATAGCAAAAGCGGGCAGCCCTCCTTTGATTGAGGCAAGATCGCCCACTCTTGGTACATCAATGTTAAAGCCAATGACAATCAGCGAGACAGCAACAATCCCCATCAGCGGGGCAGGGATGCTACGAATAATTTTTGGCGAAGCCCAGATAATGGCCATAGTCAGGATTACCAGCCCGATGGTCATATAAAGCGGAAACCCAGTCATCCATGTTTGATTGCCAAGATGGTCTTCGACTTTAAATTGGCTAAGTTGTGCCAAAAAAATAACAATCGCGAGACCGTTCACAAAACCAAGCATCACCGGATGGGGAACCATGCGGATAAATTTACCCAGTTTAAATATGCCGGCGAGTATCTGCAGAACTCCCATTAAAATGACAGTCGCGAATAAATATTGAATGCCGTGTGTTGCAACCAGTGCCACCATCACCACGGCCAGTGCGCCAGTGGCGCCCGATATCATTCCGGGGCGCCCGCCAAAAGAAGCGGTAATTAAACCGACGATAAATGCCGCGTAAAGACCGACAAGCGGATGAACCCCGGCGACGAAAGAAAAGGCAACGGCTTCCGGCACGAGCGCTAATGCCACCGTCAGGCCGGATAGAATTTCAGTTCTGTACCTAGCGAAAACACCTGTTGATTTTGGTTCAATGATTGGCAGATCAGGTGCCGTTTGCATAATTTTTCCTAAACGTGAACTCGTGCATAAGCGGCGCACTATAGAGGGGCGAGAAATTAATGCAATGTAATTACTGTAAAATTTTTGTTGCAAAAACTGGACGGGCGCTCCCCGGCCTATCTCTGCGGAAAGACGATATCTATGTATGGATTAAAAATAATTAACCCGCTAAGTTGGGCACTTAGCGGGTTAGCAATTTGTAGGGTTTTAAAATCATATTTATTTTTCGGTTTCTGTTTCGTCGTTATCGGACTCGTTTTCTTTTTTCAAGAAACCGGCCGCTTGTTCATCATGCTCAATTTGCTGGGAAGACGGCATCGCCCTTGTTCGCTCGTTAATCTGATGAATTTTTGACGCATTATCCAAGTCCCGCACACTTGTGATCGAAGCAATGGATTCACGGTCTTTTAGGAAATTGAGCACATCTTCTTTTATTAAGGCAAGATTGCTATCTGATTTGTGCATTTCAAGTATGTATCTCGGATGCTCCAGGTTTTTCATTCCCGTTGCCGCGAATGTCGCACTCACCAGTCGTGATACAATGATCCACGGAGTAATGCTACTTCTGACCAAAGTATTTTCGGATCGCGTGCTGTCGTGTATTCCGGTTCCAGTTGAAATTTTTGATTCTGTAAATGTTCCTTCACATTTGAAGTAGACGATAAGTGATTCAAATTGCATTTCAGCATAAAAAAGATGAGCAGAATTAGCCATGACCCGGGCAAACGAATTTATAATAAAACCTATCAACAGGTAATGTGCGGCCGTCATTGATAAATTAACCAAATTTGAGAATTCTGCTGATGTTGTTGTTAAATTTCCGAAATCCAGATCTTTTGCATATGAATATACGGAAGGAATTGAGTGAGCCAGCAGATAGGTAAATGCTATACCGACAACATAAAGAATATTGGCGGACAGCAGACTAACTACTCTTGTTTTTGAGAATGCTTCTCCTAAATTCATCTCAAACACTTTTGGCTGTATTTCCTGAATCATGATCCCATCAAATGACCCTTTTCCTTCAACCTGTGCATTTAATTTAGGATCGAGTTCCCGATATACCCGGTTTGGAACCTCTTTATATCGCCTGTTGGCCATAACAAGGTTATCGAGGTTTATAAATATCTCGTTTGGATGAATTGACTCCTGCCAGTTTTCCCGCAGTTCAGAAACTTCGGTTCGCGGATCAGCGAACTGAATGCGATATTTTAACATCGTGATAATGGCAAATGAACTCAACGCGGCAGCAACCAGAATCCCAATAAGGTATAAAACTGGGTTTAGCGAGGGCAGGGCGTCAAAAAAACTTTCTACCTCGGCTGCCGTTATATTGGTACTGCTCATTAATGTGGACAGGCCAAGACCGATGGCAACCGGCATAATTATCGAAAATGATATTATTTTTGCCAGGGTGGTTCCACCCAATGTTTGAATGGTTTTTTCGGCGTCCCTGAATATGGCCCGTCCTGCGGAAAACCAGACTATTGCGATATACACCGTCAACAATGTGGAATAAATAGGAAACGTCAGTTTGCCAGCTTCCCCAGTGAAACCCGCTAGTGTTACCAATGCGATAAACGCATATGCAATAAGCGATGTAATAGTATTTATCCAGGCACCAAAAATTCGTTGCGCCATATTGCGAATTGGATATGGCATATAAAGTAATTTCGGCAGTACGCTGTGAAGCAAACGGGCAAGAAAACCATCTGGCTCTACAAATGTAATGTTTTTACGGCCAACCAGCATTTCCTCAAGTTCATCTTTGTTATACTGAACGTATGTAGATTCTTCCTGAGCACTGCTGCTTTCCGATTTGCTATAGTTAAGTGACAGTGACGTCGGCGGGTTACGGCCGACAAAATATCTCAATGTAGCAAGTATGCCGCCGCTGAGCACTCTTATCCCGAATGCCAGAACTGAAATACCAAATATTATTAAAATCCACCCCACCGTTTGGTCTTCATTAACTTGTGCAACCGCTTGAAATAAAAGAATTATACCGATTGCCACCTGTATGCCACCCCTGATTGCGGTGACTACCCCCTCTTTTTTAAATGGATTTTTTAAGCCAAGATCCAGCGACCCATAATCGAAAGCCATCTCTATTCTCCCCTTTTACCAGATTTTTCTATCCGCCCATTCTTATACCCGGAGACTACAGTTTACCTGTATGTTATGTATATATGTGCTATGACTTAAACATATTTATATGGCCTAGTCACGTGAATAATTTTCGCTCAATGATAAACGAAAATGGCCATAAAAACAATTAACCCGCTAAGTTGGGCGCTTAGCGGGTTACTTACCGGAGAAGGTAAATAGTTAATATTATCGGGGAAGATAATATTGCTTCTTTTATTATTATTATTCCTCTACTAAAAACAACATACTAATTCATTTCTGCCCGAACCTGCGCACGCAGATTGTCAATTGAGACCAGATTATCATTCACTTCCATATGCCAGAAGGTCCAGCCATTGCAGCTTGGCGCATTTTGTACGCTCGCGCCGACCTGATGGATTGATCCCTTGCTCTCAGCACTGATAAGGGTGCCATCTGCCCTGACCTTGGCGGCAACACGTTTTCCGGGACCAAAAAGGATGGTTCCCGGCTTTATCATGCCATTATCAATCAGGGTACCAAACGCCACACGGGGCAGGGATCGTTTGGCTGGTGTGATTTCAAGACTTGCATCATCAAGCGGTTCAATATCCTTAATGCGGTCTGCAGCCAGACGGATATATTTATCTTCGCGTTCAAGACCGACATAATGACGGCCCAGTTTCTTGGCAACCGCGCCCGTTGTGCCGCTTCCGAAGAACGGATCAAGCACCACATCGCCTTTATTGGTTGAACTGAGAAGCACGCGATAAAGAAGCGCTTCCGGTTTCTGTGTGCTGTGGCCTTTGTGGCCGTTTACTTTCAAGCGTTCTTTACCCGAACAAATTGGTAGCAGCCAGTCCGACCGCATCTGAACATCGTCATTAAAGGCTTTCATGGCTTCATAATTGAAAGTGTATTTGTTAAATCCTTCCCCCTTATTGCACCAAAGCAATGTTTCATGAGCATTGGTAAATCTCGTCCCGCGGAAATTAGGCATCGGGTTTGTCTTGCGCCAGACAATATCATTCAGCACCCAGAACCCGATATCCTGAATGATTGATCCCACACGGTAGATGTTGTGATAACTGCCGATTACCCAGATGGTGCCGGTGTCTTTTAACACCCGCCGTGCGGCTGTCAGCCATTCACGGGTGAATTTGTCATAGGCGTCAAACCCTGAAAACTGATCCCAGCTGTCATTAACTGCGTCAACGTGCGAATTGTCAGGACGATGTAGCTCACCTTTAAGTTGCATGTTGTATGGCGGATCAGCAAAGATAACGTCCACGGATTTTGCCGGAAGACTGTTCATCAGTTCAATACAGTCACCCTTTAGAATTTTATCCTTCGGGAGACTTTTAAAAGAGGATACTTTGCGTTCAGTTTTGCCCTTAACCGACGAAGTGACCTTTTTCCTAATTTTGTTTGTTTTTTGTTTCATGGGCGGAATCATGAATCATTTAACGAATCACGTCAAGAAAATTTTTACTATGAATCAATCAGTTATAATGTTTTCTTGAGTCATTAGGTCACGAATTGGTGCGAATGACTTTCGGTGAAAACGACTCGGACCCACAAGATTTAGTGCTTCCATATGCTCCCGCGTACCATATCCGGAATTTCGATCCCAGCCGTATTCAGGGTGAATTTCACTAAGTTTTTTCATTAAAAAATCACGCTTTATTTTAGCAATTATCGATGCGGCGGCGATGGAAACGGATTTTTGATCGCCTTTTATGACCGCAGTGGCGGGTGCTTCGAAATCGGGAAGACGGTTTCCATCGACCAGAATATGGTCTACTTTTCGGGGTAAATTTTCCACGGCACGTTTCATGGCAAGCATTGACGCATGCAGTATATTCAGATCATCTATTTCCTCCAGCGACGCTTCACCGAAGGCGTGCTCAGCACATGCTAAAATGACATCGTTTAGATATTGCCTTTTTTTTGCACTCAACTTTTTTGAATCGTTTAAGTCGTGGGGAATATTTTCAGGATCAAGGATCACCGCCGCCGCAATGACCGGCCCGGCGAGTGGTCCGCGACCCACTTCATCGACACCGCAAATAAGTTTGTGCGGTGCTCCGATTTTGATTTCAAGATCATAAGTGGGTTTTGGACTTTGATTTTTCATGCGCCGACTATAGACTTTGAAAAACGATCAATAAAGAGCAAACATGAGCATAACGATCATAATACCGACCCTGAAGCTTGACGATGAGTTGAAGGAAATTTTAAGTATCCTTCCGGATGATGTGATTATTGTCAATGGCGGCCCGGAAAGTTATTCATTTAAGGATCGGACTATCATCAACACAAATCCTGGGCGTGGGTTGCAGCTTAAGACCGGTGCCCAGTTCGCCACGGGCGACTGGCTTTTCTTTCTTCATTCAGATTGCACTCTGACCAAAGGATGGATGAAGGTTCTGGTTGATCATATACAAAAGCACCCGGACAAGGCGTTCGTATTTCGCCTTCGGTTTGATGATGATGGTTTTTTTCCGCGCCTGCTTGAATATTGGGTGCGGTTTCGCTGCTGGTTATTTGCGCTTCCTTATGGCGATCAGGGGCTTTTTATATCCCGCGCGCTTTATGATGAGATTGGCGGGTTTAACGATATGCCATTGATGGAAGACGTTGATATCATAAAGCGTATCGGGCGCTTGAGGCTTCGGATCGGAAAGCATGTGATTATCACGTCGGCGGAAAAATATAATAAATATGGGTATCTTTTCCGTATGCTTCGAAACGGGTTCTGCCTGCTTCTTTATAAATTGGGGGTCGACCCCGCGACCATCAGGAAAATATACTGATGAAAAAAGGCATTCTCATTATATTTGTGAAAGAACCCCGACTGGGCCGTGTTAAAACGCGGCTCGCGAAGGATATTGGCCGCTTTAAAGCGTGGCGTTTTTATCGCAGAACGTTAGGGGTGCTTATCAAACGTGTCGGGCGGGGAAACTGGAAAACAATTATCTGTGTCTCGCCGGATGATTATAAAGGTGCCTTTTTCGGTGATGACTTTGACATCATCCCCCAGGGCGGCGGCGATCTGGGGCAGCGGATGCAGCGGGTATTTGATACGTTAGGTGCTGGGCCGCTGGTATTAATTGGTGGTGATATCCCGGGAATGAGAAAACACCACATCACCAACGCCTTTAACGCTCTAAAAAACAAGGATATTGTTTTTGGCCCTGCCACGGACGGCGGGTACTGGCTTGTGGGGATGCGCCGTCGCCGTTCGCGCATTGCGCCGTTTGACGGGGTGCGCTGGTCGACAGAATATGCCCTTAAAGATACGGTGGCAAATATCAATCTTCGAAACCGCGTTGATTTTACCGACATGCTCAATGATGTGGATGAGTCCGGGGATTTAGTTTAATACTTAATATTACTTGTTGTAATTGTTTTAAATATGGTTGATTTGTGGATAGAGTATATTTGAAAAAGTGTCCCTAGTTGGATTTCATGATTTATGCTCAATTTAGTACTTCTTTTTTTTGTTTCTTTAACTTCGACTTTGGTGTCATTAAAATCAATGAAATTGCCAGCCCTTGCTTTAACAAATGATTTAAACATAAATTGTTCGTATTCATTTGAACCAACGTAAATACCCAGTCCACTAGGTCTTTGCCTGCTGTTACGTAGTCCAAAAGATAAGTGGCCGACGATACGGCGCTTTTTATTGTCAATAATATTGTATGGAATGTTGGTTGGCGTCTTTTCTAATCTCGATCTAATGGAACTAACTGATATTGGGTCAATGAAACTAATGTATCCTGCATGAACTTGATCGAATATCCCGTTGTTGTCGAGGTCGACAAAGCATCGCAACTGCGTGCTATTGCCATCAAGCATATCAAATTTTAATGAACCGCAAAAAACTGTTTTGAATTCCTCAACATGGATTTTAAAAAGGATAGTTCCTGCTAGGTAAATTTTTCCTCTTTCGTCAGTATAGTTCTGTTTAAGGATAGCTTCGTCCTGATACGTTATAGCATGAGAAAACGCTCTTTGTCCCCTGCTTACCTCGCTTTCGTATTCATTGAATGCTTTTCCTGAAATTTCAAAATAAGTTTTTGCTGAGAGTCTATTCACTTGCGCATTTAAACTGGTAGTAAAAACAAAGACGACGTAAAAAAATACTAATATCTTAGTGAATTGATTTCTTTGATACATGAATATACCCCAATAAAAAATACAGAAAAATGTCAAGCTAAACAGTATAAACTAATAGTAAGAAGTTATCTAAAAATTGTCCTTTCTTCAACAGTTTATTGAATAGAATCTGCGTGTAAGATACTGGTTGTAATCTGGATTAGATGTTAAGAATGTTCTAGCCGTCATTGTTTCAAGGATACAACCTAGCGTAAAACATTGCACAAGATTCAATCCTAAGGTAATCCAATTGCTGATTCAAGCGGCCTGTTGTTGACTCCAATCCCAATTCCTCCCATTATAATTTCATTAAAATCATAAGGGAGAGAGACTAATGGCAAAAATGAACAGACGCGAAGTATTGGGGGCGGCGGCAACGGTTGCGGCGGTAACAGCAGTAGCAAGCGGTGCCAAGGGGCAGGCCCCCGCAATCATGAGCAGTTATAAACCACTTGTGGTCGCGGCGCATAACGGCAATCGGCTTAAAAATGACGATGGTGAAACCGGGGTACAGATCGCTTACCGCATGATGGCGGAAGGGGGGGACGTGCTTGATGCGACGATTGCCTGTAACAACCTTCCTGAAAATTCGACAGAGGACAGCTCAGTCGGATACGGCGGACTTCCCGATGCCAATGGCGACGTGACCCTTGACGCGTGCTGTATGCACGGCCCCATGAAACGGGCTGGTGGTGTCGCCTATATACAAGGGGTTCGCGCACCGTCCCATGTGGCAAAAGATGTGATGCTCAAAACCAATCACCACCTTCTCGCCGGGCAGGGGGCGACCGATTTTGCCCGTGCCAATGGCCACAGAATAGAAGGCGATCTTAACAGTGAACATTCATTCAAACGCTATCTTGAATGGAAAGAACGGGTGGAACGCGAAGGGGATAACCGCACATTCGCAGAACTCGGCCCCGATTTTATTGAAGAAAAAGGTTTCGAAGTTGCCTACCAGATGGCAAAGGAAGGTTTGATTGATATTGAACATATCCACGGGACCATCAATTGTAATGCGATTAACAACAAGGGCGACATTTGCGGGAATACAACGACATCGGGTCGCAGCTTTAAAGTCCCTGGCCGGGTCGGCGACAGCCCGATCCTTGGCGCAGGGCTTTATGTTAATAATGAAGTGGGTGCCGCCGGTTCAACCGGACTTGGTGAAATGAATCTTTATCATCTATGTTCATTCCTGATTGTAGAAAAAATGCGTGACGGAATGCACCCGAAAGATGCGGGTATGTTTGCGCTTCAGCGGGTTCGTGATTTTTGCATCGATAATCCACGCTATGTGAATGAAGAGGGCGAAATTGCCTTTAATCTTCAATTCTATATTCTGAACAAGAAAAGCGAATTTGCCGGTGTCGCCATGCGTGGCGGGCCGGAACGTTATTATTCGATGTGCGATGATAACGGACCACAGCATCTTGTGATGGATAGTGTTTATTGGGAAGACTAATCAAAAGAGATTATTTTATTCGAGACGTTAGCCCGCGACCATTTTTTGGTTGCGGGTTTTTAATTATGTTTCCTTTAATCGCGGCATCATTTCCGCGAAATTGCAGGGTTTGAAGCGGATATCAAGCTGTTCTGCAAATATGTTATTCCATGCGTCCTTGCAGGCACCGGGGGAACCGGGCACCGCAAACATGTATGTTCCGTTGGCGACGCCGCCTGTGGCGCGGGATTGAAGTGTAGATGTACCGATAATTTTAAATGAAATGGCGCGGAAAATTTCACCAAATCCTTCGATTTCCTTATCATACAGTTCATGGAAAATTTCCGGTGTGATATCGCGCCCGGTAAGGCCGGTACCACCCGTTGAAATGATCACCTGAACATTGTCATCATCTATCCATCTTTTTAACTGCGCACGAAGATCGTCCTTTTCGTCGCGGATGATCGCCCGGTCCGCCAGTTTGTGCCCCGCGTCCAGAAGTTTATCGACAAGCACCTGACCGGAAATATCATCGTCAAGCGTACGGCTGTCCGAAAGGGTAAGGATCGCAATGTTTAGCGGTAAAAATTCTTTAGTCTGATCGATTGGCATATCGTCTGCCTTCATTATTGCTTGCGGACTGGTTATTATCCTGCGGTGTATAGATCGGCCATTCACCTGCCGCCACATAATCAAGGGTGGGGGTATCCTGTCCCATACGCATGCGGTAAATCCACATGTTTGAAAGAACGCGTTCGATATATATCCGGGTTTCCCGTGCTGGTATGCTTTCAATAAACAGCAGCGGATCATCCTGAAAATTTGTGCTTTTTACCCATTTCTGCATATTGCCCGGCCCAGCATTATATGCGGTGAGTGACTTGAACAGATTACCGTCCGCGAAATTTTCAAGCATCGTTTTCATATATTTCTGACCAAGATACATATTATACCTCGGGTCATCCAGCTTGATACGCCGCAAGCGACGGTTCTGGGACATATCCCCGGCGGCTCCCATCATAAGCTGCATCAGACCGCGTGCACCAACCCCGCTTCGCGCCCAACTGTTAAAGGCGCTTTCCTGGCGGATCATGCCGAAAAGCAACGCCCGGTCAAGCGTATAGCCACCATCTGGCGTGATATAGGGAACCGGGTAAAGGGTGCTGTCAAGTGCGGCAATACGTTTTTGTTCTTCGATGCGTCCAATTTGAAGTTGCGTGGCCGCAAGACCAAGTTTCGATGCCAGTCCCAACAAGGCCAAATGCTGACTGTCTCTTGTCCGGCTCCAGGCGACAGAAAGTTCCTGATCGGCCAAGGTATTTTCACCAACCTGCGCGAGCGCGATGGCACGATGAACGGATGAAAGTCCGCGCAGTTCGCGGTAGTCCCGTGCTGTAAATTCCGGGGCGGTCCAGTCAAGATCAATTTCAATACCAAGTTGGCGTGCTGCCAGAATACCGTAAAATGTTCGCTTGAATCCAACCGCTTTTTTTAGAAGCCGCCCTACTTCAGCTGGTTGGCGACAATTCAGGTATGAACGCGCGGCCCAGAAAGCACCGGCGGATGCGGTCCAGTCACCAGCCACGGCAGAGTTTGAAACATGTTCAAAATGCTGTGCGGCAACGGCGCAGTCCCCAAGTCGCCATGCGGCAAGTCCCGCGATCCAGTCGGCCTGTGAAATATGTTCACGGGAACGGCTGGCTAATTGCGCAAGGGCAAATGCTTTCTCATCATGATTGGTCAGGTAATATTCATTGGCGATGCGCGACAGGTGGTTATCGATTTCGGTTGCGGTTAAAATTCCCCGCTCTGCAAATGCCCAAAGGCGCTTTTCCGCCCGCGCCGCGTTATGTTGCCGCAGATACCGGTTGATGTTTCTGTTTAATTCCGCAACGTCGCGACGCTCCTGCCTTTTTCTAAGTTGCGCTTCGGTGGGTTCTGTTTGTTTTTGTCTTGCTTCCTGTGCTGCCCTTATTTCCGCTTTTGATGGCGGGGTCGGTTTATCCGCAGGGAAGGCATATGATTTGCCGGTTAGGGGCTGCATCATGCCGCCCGTTTTACCGCCGTTTTTTCGTTTGGCCAGGTCGTAAATACGCTGTGCGCCCGGAAGATCGCCGTAATTTTCCATCCACACTTTAAGTTCACCGAATTTGGAGGTGTAGGCTGTTGCATGCATATAGCGCTGATACCAGACATGTCCCATGAGGATTGGGTTTTCGATCTTTTTAATTTCGCGGTCCGCCTGTTTCCAGCGGCCACGGTTTTGTTCGTAAAATATATTGCGGTATGCTTCCACATCAGATTTGGAAAGCGGTTCAAGGGTGAATTCATCAAGCGATGATGTCTGCGCATTCGCCGCTGCCGCGCTCAAAAGGGAAATTGCCAATACGGCATATAAAGATAATTTTTTAAACATACTTCTTAACTCACTAATTTCTCTTTAATTGCCAACAGGTCATGCCAGGCCTGCTTTTTAAACTGTGGCTGACGAAGTAAATATGCCGGGTGGTAAATTGGCATCATTGGTATTTTTTCGTCGCCAAGGGGATAATCGTGCCATTTGCCGCGAAGGCGGGTAATACCGGTTTTGGTATTTAGCAGCGCCGTTGCCGATGTTCCGCCAATAAGGACAATCAGTTTTGGCTTAAAAAGCTCAATATGCCGTTTTAAAAACGGCAGGCACATATCACATTCCTGATCAGTGGGCTTGCGGTTGCCCGGTGGGCGCCATGGAAGCACATTTGTGATATAAAAATCCTTTTCTCGTTTCATATCAATGGCGGCGAACATCCGGTCAAGAAGCTGTCCCGCCTGCCCGACGAATGGTTTGCCTATTCGGTCCTCGTCGGCACCGGGTGCTTCACCGATCAGCATGATATCGCTATCCGGATTGCCATCGCAAAAGACCGTATTTGAAGCCGTTTTTTTAAGACTACAGCCATCAAATTCGAGAATCGCCGCGTTTAGTGCCGACAAACTGTCGCAACCCGCGGCAAGTTTTTCCGCAGTTTCAATCAATTCACGGTTTGATGCCAGCGGTGCCGACCCGCTCGCATTTCGTGCAGGGGGATTATTAGGTTTAACTGTTTGTGAAATATGAATATTTTCATTTTCTGCAAACCAATTTACCGGCTGATCCGATATGGTTTCGTCAACCCCGCACTCAACGTACCATTTAAGCAGCTGAATGGGATCAAGTTCCTGTTCTGCGGTCGCAATTTTCATCATTCGTCAATTATATATCAGGAAAATTAAAAATTTAATTACAATATTTATTTCTTTTGTAATTATTAATCGTGTCATTAATATGCTGTAAACATCTAACAAGAAAAAAATTACTCGAGTTAAAGGAAAATAAGGATTTATGGCAGCCAATTCGTCAAAAAAAGTCATCTTCGCAGCGCTTATTGGAAACTTTCTGATATTTGTTACAAAACTGAGCGCCGCAATCTATACGAATTCGTCGGCTATGTTTTCCGAAGCCATCCACAGCATTGTTGACTGTGGTAATCAGGTGCTTCTTCTTTACGGGATTAAAAAAGCCTCACAGAAAGCGGACCGGGCTCACCCGTTCGGGTATGGTAAGGAGCTTTATTTCTGGAGCTTTGTTGTCGCAATGCTGATTTTTGCGGTCGGGGCTGGTGTGTCGCTTTATGAAGGGGTTCATAAAATAATTGAGCCTGAAGAAATCACAAATATTCACATTAACTATATTGTTCTGAGTGTTGCGATCCTGTTTGAGGCTTATCCCTGGAAAATGGCTTATGATGAATTTAACAGGCGACGCTCCGGACTGCCGTTTTTTACGGCAGTGCAGGAAAGCAAGGACCCCGGTCTTTTCGCGATCCTGTTTGAAGATACGGCGGCAATGCTTGGTCTGTTTTCCGCACTTGTAGGTCTTTTGATCGGGGACTTTTTCGACATACCGGAAGCGGACGGGGTCGCATCTGTAGCGATCGGTATTATTCTTGCGATGACAGCCGCGTTACTTGCGTTTGAATGTAAGGGGCTGTTAATCGGGGAGGCGGCGGATCCAAAGGTAATCAAAAGTATCCGCAACCTTTTTGACGGGCATCCTTATGTCGATAATATAAATGAAGTGCTTACTATGCATATGGGGCCCAGAGATATTTTGCTTAATCTCAGCCTTGATTTCAAGAATAGCATTCCTGCCGGCGAAGTGGAAAATATCATTTCGATGTTTGAACAGAAAATCAAACAAAAGCATCCGGAAATAAAACGGGTCTTTATCGAAATTCAAAGCCGCCACGGCCATATCATGAATGCGCAGTTGGATTAGGGGTGTTCAGGGCGGATTTTTAGGTCAAAATGCTGAACCTTTATAAAGCGGAGTAATCAGGAATTAATGATTTAATAATATATCATTGATATGATAATCGGTAAGCATTTCTGCTGTTGGAATTGGCCAGTGGGGAGGATAAAATTCATATTTTTTTTCAAAAAAATGTCCTTTTTTTGTTGTCCTTATTTTCATTGATATTATTCAACGCTGGTGCTGTGTATGGACAAAGATCAGATTTTTCATCCGAAATCGGCCTTACAATAGATGAACAACAATGGTTAGCGCAGAATAAAAACATAATCGTAGCCTCTGACCCAACGATGGCACCACTGGAGTTTATTGATCAACATG
The DNA here is from genome assembly GCA_030428615.1 of Alphaproteobacteria bacterium. GTDB lineage: Bacteria > Pseudomonadota > Alphaproteobacteria > Sphingomonadales > Emcibacteraceae > Pseudemcibacter. The sequence continues at coordinate 94,435 of JAUIDN010000004.1, forward strand.
GTGAAATAAGCGGTATTGCGGGCGAATATTTAAAGTTAATATCACAACGGCTTAATATAAATTTTATCTGGTCCGGTAATAAAAGCTGGGCCGAAGGTATGGAAAAAATAGCGTCCCACGAAGCTGATATTGTCTCCGGCGCGAATAATACGGCTGCCCGTCGTGAGTTTCTTACATTTACAGAAAGCTATTTAAATGTTTCGCATATGATTTTCGCCCGTTCTGGGGGTGAAACGTTTGGCAACATGGATGGTCTGTCAGGATATAAAATTTCTCAGGTAAAGGGATTTGCCGTGGCAAAAAGCATTGCCAATGATTATCCCGATATTGAAATTATTGAAACTGATACTGTCGCAGATGCATTACATCTTGTTGCCGATGGTAAAGTGGACGCTTATGTTGGCAGTATTTCCATTGCCGCCTATTATATAGCACAGGAAGGTCTTTTGGAGCTTTCCGTAGTTGGTGGCACACCTTACAGAGGCGAAAATGCCATCGGCATAAGAAACGAACTTCCTTTGCTTGCTAGTGCCATGCAAAAGGTAATGGCGGCAATCACACCGCAAGAAAAGGCGGAAATTTCCAGAAAATGGCTCGCGTTAAATTATGAAGCAACCGAAAATTATGATTTACTCATAAAGGTCGGTGTTGGAACCATCATTGTTATGGCACTTATCTTATTTTGGAATTACAGCCTGCGCAACGAAGTGAATATGAGAAAAGATGCGCAAAAAGAAATGCTTATTTCCCGTGAAAAAGCCAAATTAGCTCAAGCGGAAGCAGAAGAAGCCAATGCTGCGAAATCAAGGTTCCTTGCCAATATGTCTCACGAGATCCGGACGCCCCTTAATGCAATTATCGGTTTCTCCGAGAGCATGTCACTTGGAATTCATGGTGAAATAAAACAACCTAAATATAGGGATTACCTGCATGATATTACCGATAGCGGCAAGCATCTTGAAGCGGTAATAAATGATATTCTTGATCTGTCAAAAATTGAAGCCGGAAAATGGCAATTTGATAAAGTTGAATTTCTACTGGATGACTGTATTAAATCGGCGATAAAAATGCTTGAATCTCAAGCCGTAGATAAAAATATAGAAATTATATACGAAAATATCACCGATCATCGTAATCTTCATATCGTCGGGGACGAAAATGCGTATAAACGCATTATTATCAATCTGCTTTCCAATGCGGTGAAATTTACTGATGCAGGCGGTAAAATAATATGTCAGGCGAGTAGGCAGGAGGATGGCGCCATAAAGCTTGCGGTTATTGATAACGGTATAGGCATACCTGAGAGCCAGTTGGATGAAGTATTGTTGCCATTTGGCCAAATTCACGAAACGCGCGAATTAAATAAATCTGGTACAGGACTTGGGCTGCCCATTGTTAAGCAACTGGTGGAATTGCAGGGTGGGAAGTTTAGCCTAAAAAGTAAAGTTGGCCATGGTACCAGTGCTATTATTTCTATATATTCATAATGTCGCGAAAGAAGCACATCAGCAAAATTAAGTTTATTTGATATGTATCCAAAAAAATAAGTTGCTTTAATAATATATTTGCATTATTGTGCAAATATACATATGAGGTGGTCACATGGAAACGGAACTGGTGTTTAAGGCGCTTAGCGATCCAAACCGGATGAAAATACTGAACAACTTATGCAGCAGGGATTGTCCCTGCAACGTGGGGGATGTGGCTTGCTGCTGCACGGTGGACCTTTCGGTGGTCAGCCGCCACTTAAGCATACTGAAGAATGCCGGGATAATTTCGGCTGAAAAACGGGGTAAGGAAGTCTTTTACCACGTAAACAGGAAGGAAGTTGCCGCGCTTCTACGACAAACTGCGGAAAATATCGAAAAACATGTTGTTCATGAAAGGAGATACAAATGACAACGGAAAAGCAAGAAGAAAACAAAAACAAAGAATGCGATTGTGAGGGCGGCTGTGACTGTTCCAAGTGCGATTGCAAATGTTGTCACTGAACATAAAAATGGCGTTTATCATCGTGCCTGATGATAAACGCCGGAACAGCTCATAGAACTGCTCTTTGAAAACAAAATTATAAAGGCCGGCGGGTTTATATTCGATCCGCCGGTTTTTTACTGGTCTTCGCGCTGCGGCGTTTCTTTCTTTAAATCAACGGCGGCAAGAAACCTGTCCCACGGGAAATAGGGGCCGGGGTCCATCTTTCGGTTTACTTCGACATCGGCGTCATTTTCCGCCGGCATCATACGGGTATCCAGATCTTCGTGCCCCTGCGTATATTGAATGGACGGGTATCTGCTTTTTAATTCATTGACCAGTAATATCAGCGCTTCGATCTGCGCATCAGGGTAGGGTTCCTGCATTCTTTGATGGTCGCTATGATACCAGTTGGGGTAGCGCCCGCGGTTTACCAGTTCGATACTAAGTGTTTTTGAATTCCAGCCCGATGTGTGGTGGGCGATACGGTTATCTGGAACATATTGTTCGATAGTGCCGTCGCGGTCAATGTAATAATGGCCGGATGCACCGGTGCCGCTTTCTTCATAAAGAATACGTTCCCCGTATTCGCGCGCTTCATCCATATCGGTCAATTCCGTTGCATGGATCACAATCATATTAAGTTCATCAGTGGTGCGCGCATTCAGATTAAGCCAGTACGGCAGTTTATTGTCTCTGATATCCGGTCCGTCATCAAGCCCAAGCCATCCGCAACCAGTTAATGTAAGCAGCAGAAGTGCCAAAAATGTTTTACCAAACAAAGTCATATTATTTCTATAGATAATGTTACCGGTTCCGTAAAGCTAAATTATATACGCAAAAAAACGACCGACAGGGGGAAGACTGTCGGCCAGGGGGTTTATTATTGTTTATTATTATTGGTTTGGGAGGGAAATATTTAAACGTTACCGCATTTTAGATTTGCGCCACTATTTAGTTAAGCATTCAATGCTGATGCTCACGAATCGTTTTATTTAATAATTGAGCACTTAATAGAAACATGATGTTAAGGATTGATGATGGAAATATGATGGTTGTGTGACAATTTGTGAAGAAACGCTCCCGCATTCCACCTGCGTTTGTCATAAATGTGTCCCACCGCTGTAACATGCCTCGCTTATTCTCTCGCATATGAAAACATCGCCGATCCTGCCGATGGATTTTAAGTCGGTCGATTTTAATGAGGGAGAAATTATGAAAAAAATCGCGATCTTTTTAATTTTAATTGGGGGCTTTGCGGGCATCTCACATGGTCAGGATGTGCCACAATATGAAGCATCCCTTATTGGAAAATTTTCGGCGCCGGATGCGCGTCAGGGCGTTGCTGTCGATAAAAGCCATTTTTATGCGGTGGACAGTTACCGAATAACCAAGCATTCAAAGATCGATGGTTCACCGGTCGCACAATGGGACGGGGTGGAATATGGTAAGGTCATTTTTCATCTGGATAGTGGTGTGGTGCTGAATAATCGGCTCTATGCCTCGCATTCAAATTATGGCCTTCGGCCAATGACCAGTTCTATTGAAGTGTGGGACACAATGACGATGGAGCATGTAGGCTCCTATAGTTTCGGCATCGAGCGGGGTTCTTTTACCTGGCTTGACCGCTACGGAGGGCATTGGTGGGGTGCCTTTGCCAATTATGACAGGGTGCAGGACGGGGACAGCGAACCATATGGTGAAACCCGCAATACGCAGGTCGTTAAAATGGATAATAAATTCAAAGTAGTCGAAAGCTGGATCATTCCGGACCACATACTTGAACGCATAAAACCCATGAGCAACAGTGGCGGATCGTGGGGTCCGGATGGGTATCTTTATTTAACCGGGCATGACCATGGGGAACTTTATGTCATGCAGCTTCCCGATGCCGGTTCCGTTCTGCATCATGCGGCGACGGTTATCGTGCCGAATGCGCTTCAGGGGCAGGGGATTGCATGGGACCGTAGCGCAAAAGGCCCACGCATTCTTTGGGGAATATCCAAATCCAAACGTGAAGTTTACAAGGTGGAAATGCCGATCATTAAACGGACACTTCCACAATCAAAAGGGATAATCAGGAAAAGTGATTTTAATGTAAATTAATTATCCCCAGAGCGCGGGTGTCGGAATGCTGGCAATGCCGCCTTCCATGTAGTCAAGGCCATGTTCCACATCCTGTTTTAAAAACAGCGGCCCGTCAATATCAACGAATTGACAAAACTGGCCGACAACATAGCTTGGTGCCATACCAAGGGACGATCCGGTCATATTACCGACCATAAGGCCTTTCCCACCAAGCGTGGCCAGTTTGATGATTTTAAGTGCATCGGTCAGTCCGCCGCATTTATCAAGCTTTATATTAATCACATCATACCGTTTTGCATTCTGTTCATATTCAGCACTGTCGAGGCAGCTTTCATCCGCGCCCAACGGTACGTCGGATTTAAATCCTTCAAGCATTTCATCCGCCCCGCGCTTGAGCGGCTGTTCAATCATGGCGAGGCCCAATCTTTTGCAGTGTGGAATATATTCCCTCAGTTCTTCAAAGCTCCATCCCTGATTGACATCGGTAATCAGGGTCGCATCGGGGCGTGCGGCGCGGATCGCTTCCAGTCGTTCTATTGGTTCGTCGGCGGATAGTTTAATTTTTAAATTCGGGTATTTGGCAAATTTTCTTGCTTTTTCGGCCATTGCTTCCGCTGTATTAATGCCGACGGTTGCCACGGTGGAAAGCGGCTTGGGTGTTATATCCAGAAGCTCCCATATGGTTTTTCCTTCCGTCTTCGCGCGCAGGTCCCAAAAAGCACAGTCAAGGGCATTTCGTGCTCCACCGCGGGGCAGTATTTCGTCCACCTCCTCATGGGTGAGACGGCTATGGACAACGTCTTCAATCTGTCTGGCCATGCTTTGCGCTGTTTCATTTTCATAATAGATGCCGTTTGCTTCACCGCGGCCGATATGGCCATCTTTTTCAATGATTACACGGACGGTACTTGAATCGTTGAAAGTATACCCGGTGATAACGAACGGTTCTTTGAGCGGAAATGAATGTGTCTCTATTTTAAAGTGCATTGGCTGACCCCGTTAAATAAACTATTGGCAACAACTAATCATATCAGATAGGGTCATTACAAGTGAAAATTAATGCAATGGGTAACCAAGGGAGATTTTAAATGTCGTTAATTCCGGCTGATAATGATTTTGCCATGTGGGCGGTGATGTTACTTCTGGTAGCGCTTGTCTTTAAACTTGAAAAAACGGAATTGGGCCAAAAGATATCCGGAACGATCATGATCATTACGTTTGGTGCGATACTGGCGAATTTTAAAATCATTTCCCCATCCAATAACGTGTTCAGCAGCATCAACACAACGGGCGTTCCCATTGCCATTGTCCTTCTTCTTTTTAATGCGAACCTGAAAAAAATATTTAAAGAAAGCGGGCCGACATTAATTGCCTTTATTTTCGGCGCGATTGGTACCACTCTCGGTACAATTCTAGGGGTGCTGACATTGCCACTTGGAGAGAAAGCACCGGAGCTGGCGGCAGTGTTCAGCGCAACTTATATTGGCGGTTCGGCTAATTTCGTCGGTGTTTCTAACGCGATTGGTTTCGATGACAGTAATCTTCTGACGGCCAGTGTTGCTGCGGATAATGTGGTCGGTGTTGCTTTTATGGCGCTGCTGATTGCCATTCCGTCCGTACAATTTGTGGCCAAAAAGTTTTCTTATGATGCAAATTCAAACCTCTATGACGATGATGACGCAGAACACACCGAAGAAGAGCAACCATTTTCCATTGAACGGGCCGTGGCAAGCCTTGGTATTGCATTTTTAATTGTGGTCTTAAGCGATATTATTTCCGGACTTATCGGTTATCCACCGCTTCGCCTTCTTATTCTGACGGCGCTGACGGTAGCGATGGCCACCTTCGCCCATGAAAAAGTGGCAAGCCTTAGTGAAGCATTCCCAATCGGCATTGCTATTATGTATTTATTCCTTGGTATGATTGGGGCGGGGGTTGACATTATCACGATGCTCGAAAGCGGTATGATACTGGCATTATTTGCTTTTATTATTCTTTTGGTACATTTGATCACGGTTCTCACACTTTCAAAGCTCTTTAAAATTGGACTGCCCGAAGCGCTTGTGGGGTCGAACGCCTGTATCCTTGGGCCGCCAACCGCCGCCGCCATGGCGGGTGCGCTGGGCTGGAAAAGTCTTGTGACACCTGCGGTTCTGTGCGGAACATTTGGTTATGCGACGGCCAATTTTATTGGCGTGAGTATTTTCGGGCTTATGGGATAAGGTAGCTTGTCGTGGAATTAAAGAAAGTTGATGTGTCCTTTGCGAATCAGCTTGTTGATCTCTGGGTAAGTACATTCTATCAGGCATATTCTGATAAACACACAATGGAAAATATGAAAAGCTACACTGACCGTGTGTATACGCTGGGTGCAGCTAAAGACGTTCTTCGCTCAGATGTTCAAGACTGCATTGTTGCATTTGAAGATGAAAAAGAAGTCGGGTTTTATTTGAATAAATATTGCCCCTGTCCCGTCATGGACAAAGATGAAAAATCAGTGGAATTAAAGCAAATTTATATTCTGCCTGATCAATTTGGCACGGGCCTTGGTAAAACATTACTTGAACATGCCTATGAAACGGCGCGTAAGGCAGACGCAAAAAATATCTGGCTTGTTGTTGTGGATATCAATGAACGGGCGCGGCTGTTTTACCTAAAACAGGGTTTCGTTGAAATTGGTGAAGGCCCGATCCTTGAAATAGGGTCGGATCATCTTACCTCCAAATATATGATGCGCCGATTATGACTATTATAAAAGCGGCTAAATTTTATTCAAAAATATCCAGATCGTTTGCGGAAACGACCTCTCCTTCGTAACCGGCTTCTTTGACTTCTTCCGCCAGATTATCATCTGCCTTATCCCAATATATCTGATGGTAAAGAACCAGCAGACGGGGTTTTGCCTGATTGGCAATATCCGCCAGTTCATCAGGTAACGTATGAAACGCCCGTTGGTAAACCTGCCATTCTTGCGGCCGTTTCAGGAGTGCGATGTTTGAAACCACTTCGTGGACTAATATATCAACTCCTGTTGATGCTTTCATAATTGCGTCACTTTTTGCAGTATCCCCCGAAATTACAACGGTTTTCCCGGTTGATTTTTCGGTAAATTTATACCCATAAGCGTGTTTCCAGGTGCCGTGGGGTACTTTTATTGCGTCAACGATAACATTATCATCTTCGAAAATCTGACCGGATTTCGAATGTTCACGGGTAATAACCTTATATCCATCCGGGTTCGCGGGCTGCGACCCGTTAAGGCGCATATCGATGTCTTGCGTATAGGCTTCAATAATATTGTCGGCCATGTGTTTTGTGCCGGGCGGGCCGTAAAGTTTGATCGGTACGGCGCGTCGTAAAACCCACGGAGCCAAAATCATATTTGCCAGCCCGGCGGTGTGATCGGAATGAAGATGCGTTAAAAAAATCGTGTCAAGATTTGGTGGTGTCAGTTCTGTAACACCATTTTCCACAGCCAATCTTGTTCGCCTGAATATGCCCGCGCCACTGTCAACAATATAGGATTTTCCGCCTGATATCACGGCTACACCCGGCCCCGATCGCTCGGGAAATGATAGTGGAGTTCCGGTTCCAAGCATTACGATTTTCATATCATCTGCCAAAGCCGCTTGCGTCAGGCACAAGCAAATAGCCAGATTAATAAATAATTTTTTCATAAACTTAGGTCAGAAAATATTTTGCATAGGGATGAAGCGCCGGTGCACCGCCGGTATGAAGGAACGTGACATCCTTGGCATTTTCAAGTTTATTGTTTTTCACCATATCAATCATTGCTGACATGGCTTTACCCGTATAAACCGGGTCGCACAGTACACCCTCATTCTTTGCCGTCATTTTCACAGCGTCAAGACCCGCTTCGGTAGGATAGCCGTAAGCCTTACCATAATAGTCTCCCAGAACGATAATGTCCTCATCCTTGATGAAGTCGGCAGGGACCCCCATTACTTCACATGTTTCGTTGAGCACGGCGCGGACGCGCTTCATTGCCGGTTCAGCGGGACCACCAACCGAAACTCCCATGACTTTGGTGGTTGTATTGCCAAAATAACGAAGTCCCATGATTAATCCGGCTTGGGTGCCGCAGCTTCCTGTCGGATGAAAAATATGACTTGGAGATATGCCCATTTCTTTCCATTGGGCGACAAGTTCACGGCCGGCATTCACATATCCCATGCTGCCGATGCCGTTTGATGCACCTGCGGGGATGTTATAGGGATTTTTCCCTGCCGCCGTAAGATCTGCAAGAACTTTTTCTACTACTGGCCCACGGCCATCTTCAGCGACATATATATGGGCGCCCATGATATGATCCATCAGATAATTGCCGCTTCCCATCAATTCATCTTTCATTTCCGGGACAGGGTTGGAAAGAATAACGTGGCATTCAAGACCGATTTTGGCGGCGCCGGATACGGTTTGACGCACGTGGTTGGATTGCAATCCTCCTTGGGTTACGACCGCTTTGGCGCCATTGTTCAACGCTTCGGCCAGCGCATATTCAAGTTTCCTGGTTTTGTTGCCGCCATGCGCCAGCTCCATCACATCGTCGCGTTTAATGTAAAGATCCGGACCACCGATCTGATCTGTCATATTATTCATTTTATAGCACGCAGTAGGCAACGTAGTCAGGCGAATACGCGGTACTTTGTCAAATTGATCACTTGCCTGCGCGAATGAAATGCTCCCACCGACGAGGCTGGCAACTGTCGCACCACCTGCGGCCTTCATGAAAAAACGACGACTCTGTCTGGTCATATATTTGCTCCCTTTCGTTTATTATGTGAAACAGCCTATTTCACTTTACCGCAAATGAAAAGGGTGAGAGATAACTTTTATTCAGGATCAATGAAAAGGTCTGCAAAACTGTGAATGGCAGGCGCTCCGCCCGTATGCAAAAACACGATATCCTCCGGGTTATCAAGCTTATTTTTTGTCAACATATCAATAAGACCTGCCATTGCCTTGCCAGTATAAACAGGATCCAAGATTATGCCTTCTTTTTCCCCCAGCATTCTTATCGCTTCGTTGGCGCTATCGGTCGGGTAGGCGTACGCTTTGCCGAAATAATCACCACTAACAATAAGGTCGTCGTTGCTAATCAGGGTATCATCAATATCGATTACGTCATGAATTTGTTTAAGTACGTCCCTTACAGTCTGTTTTTTAATTTCTTCCGGTTGGCTGACGGATATGCCGATTACTTTGGTTGTCTTATTACCAAAATACCTTAATCCCGCAAGTAATCCTGCCTGAGTGCCGCCGCTGCCAGTGCCCAGAAAAATGTGGCTTGGATTTATATTCATCTTTTCCCATTGGTTTATGAGTTCCTTTGCTGCGAGCACATAGCCTAAGCTGCCGAGTCCGTTTGAAGCGCCCATAGGTACGGAATATGGCTTTTTGCCTTCGGTGCGAAGTTCGTTTTCAATACGCGTCATTTCAGCGGCAACCTTTTCGTCGTCACCATCAATGATATATTCGCTGGCACCCATTATGTTATCCATCAGATAATTGCCGCTTGATCTCATCTCTTTTACGCGTTCCGGAACCGGGTTATTAAGAAAAATATGACTTTCAAGTCCTAATCTGGCGGCGGCGGACACGGTTTGTCGAACATGATTGGATTGAATTCCACCCATTGTAAGAACAGTATCCGCACCCTTTGAGAGAGCATCAGCGAAAACATATTCAAGCTTTCGGGTTTTATTGCCGCCATGCGCAAGGTCCATGACATCATCACGTTTTATATAGATATCTGTTTTACCCAGATGATTACTAAGATTTGACATCTTGTAAAATGACGTTGGTAAACTCGTAAGAGGTATGCGTTCGATATCTTCGAATTTCATAATTCTGCCTCATATGATCATTAGATAGATAAACATTCTTAGTACAGATTGCTGCCGAAATAAACAGCTAGTTTGCCACAAGTATGATTGACCTGACTGCCCTTTTACGGTTATCTCTAAAAGTAATGATAAAAAGGAGTTTGCGCTGATGGAACGGGAATATATGGAGTATGACCTGGTCATTGTTGGCGGCGGGCCAGCGGGGCTTGCTGCTGCGATTAGATTTAAGCAATGTGCAACTGAAGCCGGTAATGATTATTCCGTTTGCGTCATTGAAAAGGGATCGGAAATTGGTGCCCATATATTATCCGGGGCAGTGATCGATCCGATTGCGCTTGATGAACTTATCCCTGATTGGAAAGAACTGGGAGCACCTGTTAAGGTAACCGTGACCAATAACCAACACTGGGCCCTGAGCGAAAAAGGCAAAACCAATCTACCTCATATATTAATGCCGCCACTTCTGAGTAATAAGGGAAACTATATTATCAGTCTTGGGAACTTGTGCCGGTGGCTCGCGCAGCAGGCTGAAAATATGGGTGTTGAAATATTTCCGGGATTTGCTGCGGCCGATGTTCTTTTTCATGAAGATGGCTCTGTTAAGGGTGTCCTTACGGGTGATATGGGGGTCGCCGCGGATGGCGGTCACAAAGATGGTTATATGCCCGGCATGGAACTACACGGAAAATACACTTTTTTTGCAGAAGGGGCACGTGGGTCACTTTCCAAAACACTTATCGAAAAATTCAACCTTCGTGAGGGTTGTGAGCCACAGACATACGGTATCGGCATTAAGGAATTATGGGAGGTTAGCCCGGAAAAACACAAAGAAGGAACAGTGATCCATACACAAGGCTGGCCACTTCAAAGTGACACGGTGGGGGGTGGCTTTTGTTATCATCTTGATAATAATCAGGTTGCCATCGGCTTTGTCGTGGGATTGGATTATTCAAATCCATACCTTTCCCCGTTTGATGAAATGCAACGGTATAAAACGCACCCTGCATTTGAGCGGCTTTTTGAAGGGGCAAAACGTATATCATATGGTGCACGAGCGATAAATGAGGGAGGTTTCCAATCGGTACCGAAATTGTCTTTTCCTGGCGGCGCGCTTATTGGATGTTCAGCAGGTTTTGTAAATGTTCCTCGTATTAAAGGGACCCATAACGCGATGAAAACAGGTATGCTTGCAGCCGAAGAAGCCGCTAAGGCATTGAATGGTGGCGGGGATATCTCTGGGTATGACCGTGCTTATGAAAACAGTTGGGTTTATAAAGATCTGAAGAAAGTACGAAACGCGAAGCCGGCGATCCATAAGTTCGGTGCTTTTTGGGGAACGTTGTATGCGGGGTTTGATATGTGGCTTAATAATGTTGGATTGGGATTTCTTCTTCCCTGGACGTTTAGCCATGACGAAGACCATACGTGCCTGGTTCTCGCTTCAGAGGCGACAAAAATTGATTATCCCAAACCGGACGGAAAAATTACTTTTGACAAGCTCTCGTCAGTGTTTTTATCGAATACCAATCATGCAGAAGATCAGCCCTGCCATTTAACTTTAAAAGACAGTAATGTTCCGGTTGAAATAAATTATAAAAAATATGCCGGGCCTGAGGTTCGATTTTGTCCGGCGGGTGTATATGAATTTATTGAAGTAGGTGGCGGCAATGAGCCACAATTGCAAATAAATTCACAAAATTGTGTGCATTGCAAAACATGTGATATTAAGGACCCGACGCAAAATATTAATTGGGTGCCACCGGAAGGTGGTGGTGGACCGAATTACCCCAATATGTGAATATCTTAGTGTTTTATTAGGACAATTGCAGATATATTTTTAACATTCATAACCCATCTTTAGGATAAGGCCAAAACCATATGACGACGATAACAGGCAGTGTAAAAAAAGTTTCTATCGTGCTTGCTCTAATGCTGACAACTTTGGCGGTGCTGTCGAACGGTTTGGAGGGGGCGCAGAATACTTCTGCGGACACGCCGAATTTACCATTTGGTGAGTATCTTGCCGGACGTCATGCATTGGTCAATAAACAATATGATCTGGCAGCGGAGAATTTTTTTAAAGCTCTTGAACTTGATCCTGAAAACGTAAATCTTAATCAATTTACCATAACGGTTCTTGTGGCGGATGGACGTCTCGACGATGCAATTTCAGTTGCCCGAAGACTGGAACAGATGGATCAGCAAACTGATTTGTCAAAATTGCTGCTTTATTTTGATCAGGTGAAAACCGGAAATTTTGAACAGGCTTTAACCAATGTCGATGATCTTGCAACGAGTGGTATTTTAAATTTGATCAAACCACTTTTGAAGGCATGGATTTTAGCAGAGCAGGGTGAAAAAGAGCAGGTCGAACAGATTGTCAGGGGATTTGACGAAGGTACAACATTTAACTTTTTTAATTTCTTTCAAAGTGGTCTTCTCTATGAATACATGGGCAATGATGATCGGGCTGAGGTTTATTATTCCAAAGCACTTGGTGCCCGGGGAATGCTGAACCTGAGGGCCGTGGAAGCATACGGAGCAATTCTTCTAAGACGCGGTGAACAAGCGCGGGCGGAGGAAGTGTTTAAAGAATATCTTCAGGATGTACCGACCAATGAAAACTTGAAGGCCGGTCTTGTTGCAGCACAAAATGGTGACAATATTGCGCCATTGGTTACAAACTTGAATGATGCCTATGCAGAGCTTTTCTATACAGTTGCGACGATTATGATGCAGGACAACGTAAAGCGTGTGGCGACGAATTTCCTTCAATATGCGATGTATTTTAAACCGGAATTTCCGCTCGCACATTTTTTGCAGGCACAAATTTTTGAAAGTGATGAGTATTATGAAGGCGCTGCTAGGCAGCTCGATAAAATTTCCGCCGAAAGCCCGCTTTATTTTCCGTCCAATATCCAAAGAGCGTGGCTTTTAAATGATATGGAAGAGGAAGAAAAGGCGCTCGAAGCTTTTTTACAGTTGGAAAAGGAATATCCAAATAGCCGAACAGTGTTGAATTCCATCGCCGAGTTTTACAGAACCCATGAAAGATATGCAGAGGCTATCCCGGCCTATGATAAGGTGGTGGCTGTTATTGAAGAAGAAACAGAGCGTGATTGGGTTTTATATTATACGAGGGGAATTGTGCTTGATCAGGAAAAACGTTGGCCGGAAGCGGAGCGCGACTTTAAGAAAGCGCTTCAGTTAAGGCCCGAACAACCGATGGTGCTGAATTATTTGGCTTATTCTTGGGTGGATCAGGGTAAAAATTACAATGAAGCGAAAGCGATGCTGGAAAGGGCTGTGGAGCTTAGGCCGAATGACGGATATATCGTTGATAGTCTGGGCTGGGCGTTATTTAAAATGGGGCAAAAAGAAGAAGCCGTAGGTGTTCTGGAGCGTGCTGCACAGTTGCAGACACAGGACTGGGCGATTAATGACCATCTAGGTGACGTATATTGGCATGTAGGAAGAAAAAATGAGGCTCGCTTTCAGTGGCGACATGCGTTATCCCTGTCTCCTGACGAAGACAAAGTTGACGGAATTAAAGCAAAAATTGAGAACGGTCTACCAACTTCGAAATAGCGGAAGCGAATGATGCTCGCGGCAGCAAAGATAAACCTTGATCTGAGAATAACAGGGCGTCGCGAAGACGGCTACCATCTATTGGACAGCATCGTGGTCTTTACAGAATTAGGCGATTATTTGACAGCCGAACATTGTGATGAGTTATCGCTTGTCATTGATGGTGAGTTCTCGAAAGACATATCCAATAACGGTGACAATTTGGTTCTCAAGGCCGCTCACGCAATCTGTAAGCAAGCAGATGTCAGGCCCAATCTGAAATTTTATTTAAAGAAAAACTTACCCTCATCCTCCGGTATCGGTGGCGGTTCAGCCGATGCAGCCGCAGCATTGAAGATTTGCAATGACATGCTGGGAATTAATTTTGATCAAAACAGGTTAAAAAAAATAGCCCTGCAGATTGGTGCAGATGTTCCGGCATGTCTGTTATCCAAAGCTTGCAGAATGACCGGAATTGGGGGTATTATTTCGCCAATCGAATTTGATAATGATCTGCAAATGTTGCTGGTTAATCCCGGAATTTCAATTTCAACACCTGCTGTGTTTACCGCATATAAGTCACTGGATACCCCATTTGAGAAAAAAAGAGCATTTTCAGTCAACAAAATTCATTTACCATTAATGATTGATCAATTAAAAAGCAGCAAAAATTCGCTTCAGGATGCGGCATGTCAACTGGAAAGCAGGGTTTCAGGTGTGTTAGGTGAATTGTCAGATTTAAAAGGAGCTGTGTTGAGCAGAATGTCCGGGAGTGGAGCTACCTGTTTTGCTTTGTTTGAGAATGAAGAAGATTGCAAAAATGCAGCGAGCGATCTGCAAAGGAGAAACCCGGATTGGTGGATTAAAATGACGCGCTTTGGATGACTAATTAATATAGGTAATACTTGCGCTTCGCCTTTTATATGATAGATTTGCCAATATACTTAAAATATGGTTAATTTTGAATAGTTTGAAACACTCGGTAGGATATCGAATATAATGATCAAGAGAAAAAACAGCATATTCATGAAAACAGTTTCAGTAATCCTTGGTATGCAAATATTATGTGGTGTGTCGGTGTTTGCTCAAGGGCTCGATCAAACCATATTTGATCAGATTAAAAGACAGACAGGGGCGACAACAGATGCCACGAGAGTGCGGTCCCCGCTTGATCAGACCAGAGAGCAGGAATATGTCGACCAATTAAATGCGCAGCTTGAAAAAAGGAGATATGCCGGCCCATCGAATATTGAGATGGATTACAATTCACGGCGAAGCGGAATTGGTAGTGGTTCAGGAGTCGAACTAAAGCAGTTTGGTTATAACATATTTGACCGGTTGCCACTTTTCGACCAGGTCATGACTGGAAGTGTGCCGGACAGTTATCGGCTAGGCGTCGGCGATGAAGTCATTGTCAGCTTTAAGGGATCAAGAGAAGAAGTTGTTTCGCTAAAAGTTGATAGGGAAGGACGCCTGATAATTCCATCGTTACCCCCGCTGAATGTTTCCGGATTAACCGTGGGGGAAGTCAAGAATTCACTTCAGCAACAGGTGTCGGAAAGTTTAATCGGTACGGAAGCTTATTTTTCTGTCGCAACATTAAGAAGAATATCGGTTCTTGTGGCTGGCGAAGTTGAAAACCCCACTTTGGTAAGCACCACCAGTTTAGCAACACCAATAGAAGTTTTGCTCCATGTTGGCGGTGTGAAGAAAACAGGCAGTTTGAGAAATATTGTCCTTCAACGCGGCGATGAAAGAATCCCTGTTGATCTTTATAGTACAATTGCAGGGTCAAATGCTGAAATTATCACCTTACGGGATGGGGACCGGATCGTTGTTCCAACAATAGGAGCAACGGTAGCAATTGACGGAAATGTGGTAAGGCCGGCAATATACGAACTTGCCGGTGGCCAAACAAGTATTTCCGCCCGTGAAGCATTGGCGCTTGCCGGTGGAACAGTGAGGGCTAAAGGTAACTCGATGACCCATCTCCGGTTTGATGATACGGGCAGGGTGAATTTTGAAAAGCTGGATTTAACAGGTAGTCTTTCCAGCGGTGAGATTATCCTGGTAAATTTACTTGAAAACTCACAAATCGGCAAAGTCACGTTAACAGGCCACGTAAAAACACCTGGTGCCAGATCCGTCTCCGTATATAATAATGTACGTGATTTACTGGGTAACGTAAAAAATCTGACGCAGAATCCATATCTTTTATTTGGCGTCATAGAACGTACAGACCCAATGACGCAAACCCGGCAGCTTATCCCCTTTAGTCCGCAAAAAGTTTTGTATGAAAATGAAAATGTTGAGCTGATTGATGAAGATAGAGTGGTTGTTTATGGCCGTAATGATATTGAGTTTCTTAAATCGGACATAATCAGACAGGCCATTTTCACCAGCGAATATCTTGAGGAAGAATTTTTGCCCAACGGGGAAATAAACCACATGTATTGCGCTCCGGTCAAAAGACTGGCGAGAATTATTTCCGATACGCAATCAGACCGGTTTGCGACCGCGATTAGAGCGGTATTTGTGCGCCGTGAAAGCACCGAAGAGCAGCAAAAAGATAGAGAAATGGTGCTTGATGAGGCCGAGCTTCTGGAACTTGAAAAACAGCGCCGCGAGGCACTTCTCAGTCTTTCCGCTACGCCGACTGAACAGGCACTGGCTGAGAAACAAAAAGAAGCGGAGGATGAGGAAGAGGAAGATAACTTTGATATTTGCCCTTCTGTATATCAGGAAGTCGATAACCTTCTTTCCTTTACGCTTGAACATATCGTGTCGGTTGATGGTGCAGTGCGACTTCCAGGGGTTTTTCCGATTGCTAGTGAAACATCGGTGGATCTGCTTCTTTCGGTTTCGGGTGGAACTTCCAATGATGCGAACATGGGTCGGATCGAAATCACCAGTTATCGCCAGGAAGCCATTGATGGTAATCTGGCTATGAGCTGGGAGAATGTGGATGGTTCGGTTCTGGATCTGAGCACCGTCACTGTTAATGCAGGGGGTGGTGTGCGCGTCAGTAGCGTATATACAAATTTTGAAGCTGGCGCAGTGTTGCTTTCGGGGGAATTTGTCCAGCCGGGAGTTTACACCATTAGAAAAGGTGAAAAATTATCATCCCTGATTGCCCGGGCTGGCGGTATCACCGATCAGGCATATCCCTACGGTGCGATTTTCACGAGAGATCGTGTGAAACAAATTCAGCGCCAGGAAATGCAACAGACTGCGAAAAGGTTGCAGTCAGCGATGGTTTCCGCATCGGTTAAAAAGAATATTGACGCCAATGGTGCGATTGCCCTGCAACGGATAGTAGGTCAGATGGCTGATCAGGATTTCATAGGGCGGGTGGTTATAGAATCCGACCCCGTGGTCCTATCTCTAGACCCGGGTAAGGATACGGTTCTGGAGGCGGGAGACAGCCTCTTTATGCCAAAAAGACCTAATTTTATTGTTACTGTTGGTGATGTGTTGAACCCAAGTGCACTTCAATTCGTTCCCGGAAAAGGGGTTAGCAGCTATTTGGATGAAGTTGGTGGCTTTACCCGCGCTGCAGACGAAGATCGCGTATTTGTCGTTTATCCAAATGGTGTGGCTAAGCCGATTAGTCTGGCTTCGTGGGGCGGCGACCGCAATTTAAGTGTGCCTCCAGGTTCGGCGATTGTGGTGCCAACTGACTTAAGCCCTTATGACAGTCTGACACTTGTCCGAGAAATTGGCGATATCTTTAGAAATCTGGCTGTTTCTGCTGCGTCAATCGCTGTTCTTGTCAGAAATTAACACATGAATTTACCGGGACGAAGGGCGTATTTTATGAAATATCTTAAATACGCCCTCTATTCCACGTTGACGGTTGTGCCACAATTTTTGTATGCGCAGTCTAGTCCAGTCACCGAAGTGGGGTCGGTGGGCTCATTTGGGGGCATTGGTCTTCTTGAGATGAGAAACGCGCGTTTTGCAAACGATGGTGATTTGTCCATCGGATTTGCTTATCTAGATGACAGTCAGAATTATTATGCAACGTGGCAGGCGACACCCTGGCTGGAAACTACTTTGCGGTTTTCAGATTATGATGATGTTGATCAGGGTATTGATAAAGGCCTTGATGTTAAACTTCGTTTGATGAAAGAGGGGAGTTTTAAGCCCTCACTTGCCATTGGCCTTCAGGATCTATTGGGGGACGGCTTGTTCAGTGGTGAATATATTGTGGCGAGTAAGAAAATCCATGATTTTGATGTTACGATGGGATTTGGTTTTGGCAATTTGGCCTCCCGTTCCAAGCTCTATAATATCATGCGCATTTTCGGTAACGGATTTAGTGAGAGAGGGTTTGATCAACAGGGCTCTGAAAAGTTTCGGTTCTCGGATTATTTCTCGGGCGAAAAAATGGGATTTTTCTGGGGTGTTGAGTATAAAACACCCATAAAGGGGATGACGGCAAAAGTTGAATACTCGACTTTGGATAAATCGAAGATACCATTATTTGAAGATTATAAGAGTAAAACAGCATTTAATTTCGGTGTTAATTACAAGGTTAAAAATTGGCTTGAAGTCGGTGGAGGGCTGCATCACGGCAATCAGTTGGGACTCCATATTACATTGCGACAAAATCTGCATAAACCGGTCAAATTGAATTTTGCAAAAGGGCCGGACGTGGATGAGATTCGTACACGAGAGCTCAGGAACGTTGCAATTAATGCCAACGATTATAAGGACGCTAGTGACAGGGATATTATATTCGAGCGTTTGTATTTCCTCGGTTATTCAATATCGTCTTTGGATTTGTCCGGTGGCAATCTCAGAATTGAGGTTGAAAGAGGTGAGAGACCTGCAGAAGGCGATACCTTGGTTCTCGGTGCGGTTCTTGATGTTTTTGATCGGGTTACGATCAAATTCCCTGATCATGAAATAAGTGGCACTTCAGATGATATATCTGGGAAGTCATCTATACAGGAATTTCGCAAGAGTGCTGTTTTTGCGAGAGAGGGCGAGATAAAGACATCGACAGAAAGTGAAAAAAAATTGATTGAGAAGTCAATTTTCAACCGTATGAAAGAAAAAGAGTTAAGGCCAGTTTCTGTGTCAGTTGACATTGATGAAGTTACGGTGGAAAAAAATATTGCCCCTTTCGTTGAAGTGCCGAAAAATGTTGGTAGGACTGCCAGAATTTTGACCAGCGAGGTGCCTGACAATGTGGAACGGTTTAACATTATCTCCAGAGACCGTGGCATTAAAGTCTCCAATATATCCGTACTGAGAAAAGATTTTGAGAAATTGGCAAGCTACAATTCAAGCCCCGAAGAGATATTGGCGAATGCAGATATAAAAAATCCCTCGGATAGCGGAAATGCAAATCCATCGTTAGAAGAATTTCCAAATTTTGATTATGGGTTCTTACCAGATGTGGAAATGCATTTTGGTTCCGAAAAGAATGATCATTTTAAGAGCGATCTTAATTTGAGAATATTTGGCCAAGTCAATTTGACTGAAGATTTACAGCTTTATGCCGAAGCCAAGCAACATATTATCGGAAATCTTGATCAAATACCGACGTCAGCTGATCCAGATGTTTACCACGTCAGAAGTGATATAGGACGATATTCGGCGCAGGGTAAGACGAGTATTCGAAGAATGACGTTGGAATATATAAAAAATCCGACCAATGATTTTTACACCCGGTTAACGGCTGGACATCTTGAAGCGATGTATTCGGGTGTAAGTGGCGAAATTTTATATCGCCCCTATGACAGCAGCTTTGCATTTGGTATCGATGTCAATTATGTGAAACAGCGTGATTTCGAACAGCTGTTTGGAATGCGCAATTATGAAACCGTAACAGGGCATGCCAGTGCCTACTATGTAAATAAAAAATATGATATCACAACCAAGGTGAGCGTTGGACGGTATCTGGCCAAGGATTGGGGAACAACGATCGATATTTACCGCCAGTTCAAAAATGGCATTCGCATTGGTGCCACGGCAACGTTTACTGATATATCAGATAATACTTATGGCCGGGGCAGTTTTGATAAAGTTTTATATATGACCATTCCGTTTGACTTTTTCTGGTTTAAACAAACACGTAAAAAAGCAAGTTTCAAATTCAGACGTTTGGACAAGGATGGTGGTCAAAAAATCGACCATCAAACTGATTTGTATGATTTGCTATCGGCCAATCAGCCTTATAGAATTAGAAGCAATTGGAACAGTATTCTTAAGTAAGTGAAGTATTTAATAAATGCTTCTATCTTATGTTTTTTTTAACAATTTGCGTCTAGTGTAACTGAAAAATAAAATTAGATAAAAAAACTAAAGTGGAAGAATAAATGTCAGCTTTATCATTAACACCCGAAACACGCATTGTTGTAGTTGGTCTTGGGTACGTAGGACTGCCGCTTGCAGTTGCACTTGCCAAAAAATACGATGTGCTTGGTTTTGACATCAGTGAACAAAGAATTGCTGAACTTGAAGATGGCTTTGATCGCACAGAGGAAATTGAAAGAGAACGGCTTGAGGCAAGTGCTCTCAAAGTAACAAGCTCTGTTGATGACATTAGAGGTGCTGCGATTTATATCGTTACTGTACCGACGCCTGTTGACGATAATAATAGGCCTGACCTTACACCTGTTCGCTCATCCTGCGAAACATTGGGGCCGGTTATTGGAAAAAACAGCATCATCGTATTTGAAAGCACCGTTTATCCTGGTGTTACTGAAGAACTTTGTGGTCCAATCCTAGAAGAAAAATCAGGACTTGTGTGCGGTGAAGACTTCTTCTTGGGTTACTCACCGGAGCGTATTAACCCCGGTGATAAGGTGCATACCGTGGACAAGATCACCAAGGTTATTTCCGGCCAAACACCTGACGTGGTTGATGCTTTGGAGGAACTTTACTGTGCGGTGACAAGTGGGGGAGTTTTTAAGGCATCAAGTATTCGTGTAGCGGAAGCTGCGAAGGTTATTGAAAATGCCCAGCGTGATATAAATATCGGCTTCGTAAATGAAATTACAATGATTTTCCAGAAATTGGGTATTTCTGTTTATGATGTGCTTGAAGCAGCGGGAACAAAATGGAACTTCCTAAACTTTACGCCTGGACTTGTTGGCGGGCACTGTATTGGTGTCGATCCTTATTATTTGGCAGAACGGGCTAAGCAAATCAATCATGATCCGCGCATCATACTGTCCGGTAGAGCAATTAATGATGGTATGGCTGATTTTGTGGCGGAACGCATTTGTGCTCAGCTTTCGGGATCAGGTAAAATTCTGGTTCTTGGGCTTACGTTTAAGGAAAATTGCCCAGACCTTAGAAATACGAAAGCTGTCGATCTTATCAAGGGACTTAAAGTACGTGGTTTCAGCGTGGATGTTCACGACGCCGCCGCAGACCCTGTTGAAGCGAAGCAATTCTTTAACATTGATCTTAAAGGTGATTTAAGTGACCTGACCGATCATAGCTATTCGGCTGTGGTAGGTGTGGTATCGCATGATGCATATAAGGATATCCCTGCGGCAGAATTCGAAAGATTACTTGAACCAGGCGGATTAATTGCAGACATAAAAGCCATGTGGAAAGATATGGATAAGCCCAATTATATCAGAAAGTGGCAACTTTAATGAATGAGCAAAGGATCGCGGAGCGATCCTTTTTTCTATGATTCTATTGCAGGAAAAAGTGAACTGGATCGCCCGGTAACGTAATATGCGAATAGTCCGATATATTCGTGAATTGCCCAATCAAATAACCGCAGGTTTTTAGCTGCATCAAAATTGAAAATGCCCTGATAATTCATAGTTGTCATATAATCTACAGGATAAGGCTGAATGTTCACTCCCGCTTTTCGAAAAGCGCCGACTGAGCGTGGCATATGAAACGCACTGGTTACTAAAAGCCATTTTTCATTTTCATATTCGGAAATCATTTTTCTGCTTTCGGTTGCATTTGAATGCGTATTATAAGACTTCCGATCAAATCTTATTCTGGAAATATCAGTTCCCGCATCCTTAAAAAACCTTTCCGCTACATCGTTTTCCGACCACTCATCTTGCTCCTGTCTACTACCCCCGTTGTGAATTATAGGCAGATCCGGAAGCTTTCTGGCCAATGCAGCTGCTTCAATCAGGCGTTCGCCGGAATTTCGCAATGTTGCCTGATCGACGGCGGTACTGATAGTGGTGAGTTCGGATCCCCCCAATACAATAATGCCACTATAAGGTGGTGACGAAATTAAGTTATTGTAGCTCGCAAACCGACCTTCCAGCGGCCAAAGTAACCATGATGATATATTTGTAAAACTTGCCGCTGACAACATTATTAAGCTGCAAATTATCGCTTTTCGTGAGATGTTTTTTACTCTTTCTTTTTTTGCGAAAACATTATTTGTGATAAACGCGGTGATAAGAAGCAGAACCATTAAATTACTGGGTTGAATAATTACCCAGATGCTTCGCGATATAATGTTGTCCCAGGCCATGAATGATCTCTGATGTTTTGTGGTTTTGTGTTTGACTGTAAACACTAGATTTTATGCCGAATAATTAAAAGTCAAAAAAAATGAAAATAAGTAAAAAACATTATTGCAAGTTTATCTGAAACTCACTATGTTCGCACCACCTTAAAGCAAACTGTTGATTTTTGGGGTGTAGCCAAGCGGTAAGGCATCGGGTTTTGATCCCGTGATCGCAGGTTCGATCCCTGCCACCCCAGCCAACAGTTTCCTGTTTTCTTTATTGTTGTAATTGCCGGCGCTTATTGGCGTCCGGTCGGGTATTCAATCAGAAGAAGGTTTGCCCGACCATCCAGAATGTTCAGGCTCCAATCAAATGCATTTGCGTTAATGAAAGTGGCAATGTAACCACGGTCTGTGCAATCCACTCCGTTTAATCGCGTCATGGCGTTCCAATTGGAGAATTTAGCGGCTTTATGGGATTGGCCGTCACTCCAAACCAGATCAGAATCTTCGCAAAAAAAGCGAAGGCCAATCCATGTTCTTTCCGGAAATATAAAATTTCTTACGATAAAAAGGTGGGTTTCTGGTCTGTTTATTGTTGCCAGTCGTCCGGAGATGCCCTTAAATCTATGGCTTGCAGCTGTCATTGAGGCCTGTTGCCAAGTATTGCTTTCTGTTCGAACAAGTTCAAAATAACTCTTAGTGGCAGAATTATAATATGGTCCGGCAGTGAATGTGCCGTCTTCACTTGGCGTGCGCCGATTGGTGTCGGCATAGGCTGCATGAGCACCGCAATAAAATACGATAAATAATAAAATACGGCTAATGGTTTTCATTTTAACATCACTAATTTCGATTAATTGACAACAACATTTGTTCTCAGAATATTGAAGTTATAATGCATTTATTTAAATAAATTCTTAATGATATCTCTTATCCGTATGGCTGTTTTTCCATCCCAGTTTTCAGGTTTTTTTCCATGGATCCAGTCGCCGGACAAAACCTGGTCGACGTATTGGGACAATTCCTGAGGCTTAACAAGCTTATTTGTACCTTCGGTTATCGTTATCGGTCTTTCCGTGTTCTCTCTTAGCGTCAGGCAGGGTATGTCCAGATAGGTACTTTCTTCCTGAACGCCACCTGAATCAGTAATGATTAATTTTGCTGACCGAACCAAGCTCATAAAGGGTACATAACTAACGGGTTCAATCAAAATAAGGTTCTCGTGTTGTTGAAGGTCTCCCCAAAGATTGTTTTTCTCGAGGCTGTTTCGCGTACGGGGGTGAACTGCAAATATCAATTTTATCTTCTTTGAATTTTCGATTAAGCCATTCATAAGCGTTTTTAATATTTCCGGGTCATCGACATTGGAGGGGCGATGCAAAGTCACTACACCATACTGATTTTTTTTAAGACCATATTTTGCGGGTGCATTTTCTGTTTTTATTTTTTCCGACAAGAGTTCGTATGAATCCATCATAATGTTTCCAACACGAATAATACGGCTATCAGGGTGGCCTTCATTTTTCAGATTTTCATCTGCATCGGGAGAAGGAGTCCAGAGGTAATCACATATAGCATCGGTAACCAACCGGTTTATTTCCTCCGGCATCAGTCTGTCGCCACTTCTCAATCCTGCTTCAAGATGAGCAACTTTTATGTGGAGTTTTGCTGCAACCATTGCGCAGGCCGCAGTTGAATTTACGTCGCCTACGACAACAAGAAGATCAGGCCTTTCAACATTCATACAGATGTTTTCATAAGCCATCATCACCTTGCCAACTTGTTCCGCATGGGTTCCCCCGCCAACACCGAGATGAAAATGAGGTTCGGGCAACATGAGATCCGCGAAAATATCGTCTGACATATTTGCATCATAATGTTGTCCTGTATGAATTATGCTGACTTTGCACCAATCCTGATCAGCAAGAGCATGATAAAGAGGGGCTATCTTCATGAAGTTCGGGCGGGCTGCTGCAATGAGATGAATGTTTTTTGACATATATTTTTCCTTGGTTATAAGCCGGCAATTATCATTTCATTGCTCATCTGCCGTACTTGATCATTTGTGCTCTATTGATATATGTTTTTGGGTTTCATGAAAATAAGTTTTTTAAACTGATTCTATTTCCATATTATTTACACAGGAAATTATGGTTAACAAACTAGGTAAATTTCTCAAACTGGGACAATTTATAGTTAACATATTATTTTTTTTACCAATTTATTGGTTATTTCTGCAAAATAAGCGAATTTATGCTATTTTATTGCTCCTGAGATATCTGTTTTTGAGTGGATTTTTCGGATTGTGTTGTAGACGAGAGTTCTTTTGAGTTAGTGATAGTATTTGAGTATGACGGGTGGTGTGATTAATTTGCGGGCTTGGGCGGATTTAAAAAGAAGCCACTATAGAAAATCGTTATACGGCGATTGGGTATGTTATCATATCAGCGCCTTTATTATTGCGTCCTGTAAATATTTAACAAAACATTATTATACATGCAAATTCCCTGGTTAGGTCTTGCGAAGAAATAAATCTGCATGAATTTTGAAAAATTTATAAAGATTTAAGAAAGTTAGACTAATAAGGAATGTAATACACCAGCTCAAAAGAATATGAGTTTTAAATTAAAAAAATAAAGAAGGAATTTAATCGTGGTAAGCCTTTTGAAAAAAATGAATGATACGGCAGAAAATATTGCCAAAATTTTTGCTGTTTTTTGTGTATCAGTACTAGCGGGATGTGCCAGTGGTGGTGATGGTGAATTGCCATCTGCGCAATTTGTTACAAGTAACGAAGGGCCAGGACCTCAATATGTGGTTGGTCCCCTGGATACTTTGGAAATCTTTGTTTGGAGACAGATTGAGCTTTCTAGACCCGTAACAGTTCGTCCGGACGGCCGTTTCTCAATGCCACTTATTGATGATATCGCTGCAACAGGTAAAACACCTACTCAGTTGGCACGTGACATTGAAGAACAACTTTCACGTTATGTTCAAAGCCCGATCGTGACAGTGATCGTCGGGGGCTTCACAGGACCATTTGCACAACAAGTTCGTGTTGTTGGCTCTGCAACCGCTCCTCAGGCAATTCCATATAGAGCGAATATGACGCTTCTTGATGTGATGATCGCTGTTGGCGGATTAACAGAGTTTGCATCTGGTAATGCTTCCACGTTGGCGCGCATCGAAAATGGTAGCCAAAGAGAATATACGGTTCGTCTTGATGATCTCCTTAAAGACGGTGATGTGTCAGCGAATGTGAAAATTGAACCGGGTGATGTGATTATTGTTCCGGAAAGCTTCTTCTAAGCTTGCAATCGATTTGGCGTGCCGACCAGTTTGTGGCCGGCACGTTATTAAAAAAGAAATGGGTTTGTTCTTGGTATCTGGTTTGATCTGATGGGATCGGGATTTACAAAGAATTGATTTGAAGACAATAAAGAGTTTTATTTGAAAGTATAATAAGATGAATGAAATTTATACTCAATTTATATCAATTTTGTATGGTATTTGGCGTAACAGGAAAGTGGCCTTGGCTGTTGCTTGGGGCGTTTCGATCCTTGGGTGGTTATATATATCGCAAATACCCAATCAATATGAAGCCAAAGCGCGCTTGCACTTTGATACAGACAAAGTGTTGACGCCGCTGATGTCTGATTTGACTGTAAATAACAACATTTACAACCAGATTCTTTCGCTTCGTGAGACTTTGTTAAGTCTGGACAATGTTGAGAAAGTGATTAAAGGGACCAATATTAAGAATCTGATTAATCCTACCGGTCAGCTTACTGAAGCTGAGACGGGCTTTTGGGTTAATGAAATTGTCGATAACTTTCTTATTCAACCAGAATCCATGACACTTTTCAGTATGTCATACTCACATGAGGATCCAATTATTGCGCATGGCGTTGTACAGGGTTTCCTGGATGCGTTTATGGGGGGTCAATTTGTTGACAGTTCTGTCGAACTTACTGGTGCGCTTCTATTCATTGAAAATCAGCTCGCCGATCAGGAAGCGAAGCTTGAAGCAGCGGAGAAAAAACGCTCAGAATTTGTTCAGGAAAATATGTCATTCCTATCAACTACGGGACAGACTTATTTCCAGCAGCTTAGCGCGGCCCGCAAAGAAGTATCAGACGTTCAGCTTCAAATAGATGAGCTGGAAAGCCAGAAGGCACAGATTATTTCATACCGTGACGAATTGCCACCATTCGTATCATCCTTTGGTATTGGTCCGATGACAGGCGCACAGCGTGTTACCGTTGAAACAAGGATTGCCTCAATGGTTACGCAGTTGGATGCGCTTTATGTAAGGGGTTATAAAGATCAACATCCTGACGTGGTAATACTTAAGGATCAAATCAGGTCCCTTGAAGAAAAGCTTATGCAGGAGAAAGAAGATCTTGCACGTGCGATGAACGACGGGGATACATCTGCGCTGTCTTCAATGGATGGTCTAAGGCCAAATCCACTATTTGATCAGCTCAGCATTAAACTTATTGATGCAGAAGGTGAAATTGCCAAACTTCAGGCGCGTAAATTTCAAAAAGAGTCAGTGGTAAATAACTTGCTAGCACTTTCTCAGCGCGTACCGGAAGTAGAGGCGGAAGAAGCACGCTTAAATCGTGACTATGAAATCCTTCTGGAAAATTACAACTTGTTGCTTGGTAAACGCGAAGAGGCAAGAATGTCTCAGGTATTGGAGGACACTTCACAAGGTATCAATTATAGCCTTCTTGAACCCGCCGTTATTCCTACAAGCCCAGCAAGCCCAAATCGCCTGTTCCTGATTTCGCTCAGTGTTATAGTAGGGATTGGAATGGGAGCAGGTGTGGCGTTTATTATGAACCAGTTTCATAGTACATTTTCGTCAGAACAACGCTTGCGTGATGTATTTAACTTACCTGTCCTTGGGAGTGTTTCCGCAATCCTTTCAAAACAGGATGAAGCACTTCGTAAGCGTAACATGATTACGTCATCTGCGATGTTTGGAGGGCTGTTCGTTGCTAGTATATTTGTATACATCCTTTTGGAACAAATGAACTCTAGTGTGGTTTAATTAATAAGAGAAGATTTGAATATGAACGTGAACGAAAAAAAACAAAAAACGAAGGAAAGCCTAGTTGAGCGGGCGGCGAGGAAACTCGCAGACAGCAAACAGGCTCCGGATATTCAATCCCAGACCAAAACTGCAAATGGTGAGTTGGTAAAACCGGCAAACTATAGCGCTACGGAAAACAGGGTCGAACCTTCTCTTTCGAATAAGGATAATTCCTTTAAAGAAGTGACGAAGACGATCAAGATTGATGAAGACCGTCTTAATGAGAAGAATATTCTGACGCTGAACAATGACAATGTATTGGTCGCTGAAGAATTCCGTCTTATCAAAAGAAGTTTGCTTATCAATGCTTTTACCGGCGGTGAAAATGCCATTGAAAATGGAAACATTATTATGGTCACAAGCTCACAACCGAACGAAGGCAAAACCTATTGCGCGTTAAGCCTCGCATTGAGTATGGCCAAGGAGAAAGACCTGAACGTCCTCCTTGTGGATGCTGATGTGGCGAAACCAGATGTCATGAATACCGTTGGGGTTAAAGGCGGGAAAGGTCTTATTGATGTGATCGGTGATGACAGTATTGATCTGGCTGATTGCATTCTTAAGACTGACATTAGAAATTTAAGCATTCTACCTGCAGGTAAGAAACATTCTTTTACTACAGAGTTACTCGCCAGTGAAAAAATGGGTAAATTGATAGACGAGCTTGCACAGCGTTATCATGACCGTGTGATTGTGATTGACAGCCCGCCTGTGCTTGCGAGTAGTGCATCATCCGTACTTGCGATGCATGTCGGCCAAATTTTGTTCGTTGTGGAGGCAGATAGGACATCTGAGGAGGAAGTCAAAGAGGCGCTCCAACTTATTAAAAACTGTGACCATATAAATTTGATTCTGAATAAGGCGCAGATTCACACTGGTAATAAACGATTTGGCTCCTATTATGGTTATGGTTATAATCAATAACAAATAAAATAAGATACTGTCAGGACAATATAAAAATGAAAAATAAAGTCGGAACAGCCATACTTATGTCAGCTCTTGGAGCTATGGGGAGTGCGGCTTCAGCTTACGCGCAGGTTGCTCAACAACTTCCACCAGTTCCAGGACAGGGACAACCCGGTGCAGCTGCTCAGCAGGCCGGACAGACTGATCCCGCAACAGCGGCGGCCCAGACTGTAACCCCCGCGGGACAGGCCGCAAATCTGACGACGAATTTGCCAGAAGCTGTATTGACACAATCTGCTCAGTTTGGCTCACAGCAGGGAACAATTGAGGAAAGTTGGATTATCAATCCGTCACTCACTGTAATGGAGACTTATACTGATGATGTGGATCTCGACGAAGCCTTTGCGCAAAGTGACTTTGTGACGACCACAACGCTTGGGCTACAGGTGATTACGGATGGACCGAGGTTCGACTTAAATCTGGATTACGCACTCAATCATCTTTTTTATCCGGGGCTTGATGGGGATAAAGATGAATTTCGCCATAATTTACAGGCAAATTCCAGTTCAGAAGTCGTTCGGGATCTGTTTTATTTTGACGCCGCGGCGGGTATAAATCAGCAATTTATTGATCGAAGGGGAGCTTTCACTTCCGTTGCTGTCGCGCGCACGAACAACCGTTCTACCCTTACAATCGTTGACCTTAACCCTTATCTGCTGAACCGTATTAATGGCAATTTCGCTACCATGAGGACTGGGTATAATTATAGTTATGTCGATAGCTCGCAGAATATAACACTTGATGGTATTGATCTGGGTGGCGGAAGCACACAGTTCCATGAAGGTAGCATTATTTTTGATAGTGGGACGCGCTTTACAAAGACGACATGGAATTGGGAAAATATTTTCCAGACGCAAAGAAGGACTAATGCAGAAGATCTTGATGTTTATTCATCAATTGTGACCGCTGAGTACCAGTATATCCGCGAAGTGGCTTTTATTGGATCAATTGGTTATATGAAGCGTATTGGTGACCAATTTGCGCAGAACTTTGACGGTATTGTCTGGCGTGTGGGCGGGCGGTTAACCCCAGGCCCAAGGACAATTGTTGAAGGAACATACGGAAAAGACTTTTTTGGTAATACCTGGGATTTTAATGGATCTTATCGGATTACGCCGAATTTGCTGTTTACAGCTAGGTATAATGATCAATATCAAACATTTGCTGAAAATGCGCTCCAGAATTTCCAGGATGGCGTGATACAACAGCAGTTTGTAAGTGGACAGTTTTCGCGTTTCAAGGAATATACAGCAGGAATTGAAGGAACGCGGGGCCGTTCAACGATCACCATTACGGTGGCTCGCAGAACCACTGAATCAAACAATGTGGATACAAACTTTACACGTGATTCAGTCGGAATCGGGTGGACACGAAGATTAAGCCCCCGTCTGACGCTCAATTTAGTGGCCAACGTAATGGAAGATGATTTTGTAGGCGCAATACAAACGGATAGGTTTATAAACCTGGAAGGGCGGCTTGACTATGCGCTTTCTGCAAATTTAACGGCGGCAATTGAATATATTCACACAAATCGTGAACAGGCGCTGTTTAACTTTGTACCAAGAGGGTCGAATTATGTCAGTGTTTCAATCGGTTATGTCTTCTAAGGTTTGATATGTATTCAGAATTTTATAAACTGACAGGAAAACCGTTTCAATTAACACCTGATCCCAACTTTTACTTTGATAGCAGTACGCACCATAAGGCGATGGCGTATCTTTCATACGGTATTAGTCAGGGAGAGGGGTTCATTATCATTACAGGGGAGATCGGATCGGGGAAAACGACCCTTGTTGGACGCCTGCTTCAAAGTCTTGATCCCGCTGAGTTTGTAACCGCAAAAATTGTTACATCCCAGCTGGACGCAGATAACATTCTAAAAATGGTTGCTGCCGCGTTTGGGATTGATATCACAGTGACCGACAAAGCGATAATGATCACCGAGATTGAAAAATTCCTGCGTAACAATAACCGAATGGGTAAAACGACGCTTCTTTTGATTGATGAGGCGCAGAATCTAACGACCCAGGCGCTTGAGGAACTAAGAATGCTTTCCAACTTTCAGGAAGGAAACAAGGCTCTTTTACAAAGTTTTCTTGTCGGACAGCCGGAATTTCGTGATAAATGGGCTTTCGATCCGGCGTTAGAGCAGCTTCGCCAGCGTGTTATTGCGACCCACCATCTTTCACCGATGACTGCGGAAGAAACAAAAGAATATATTGAACATCGTTTGACACTGGTTGATTGGAAGGGAAATCCTGAATTTTCCGATGACGGCCACGCGGAAATATATAGATATTCCGGTGGTGTGCCGCGGAAGTTGAATACGCTTTGTACCCGTTTGCTTTTATTTGGAGCGATTGAAGAATTGGAAGTTATTGATGCGGATGTGGTTAAGGAAGTCCTGGCGGATATGGAAGAAGACAACTATGCCGCTTCTGCCAGTGCGAGACTTGCTCAAAACAGCCATATAGCGGCAAATGAAACAAATGGTATAAATAAAACAAGTGCTAATGAAAATAACAGTTTGAATATTTCCGAGGAAGCAATTGAAGAAGCAAAAGAAGCGGGCCTGACAGCATCTGCAGAGCTAATGAAATTGAGAAAACGGGTTGTCAGGTTGGAAAAAAATATAAAAATTCATGATAAAACCATCAAAGGCACGATCGACATCGTTGACGACCTGTTAAACGCGTGAGGCATGGGTGTTGATTTATTATGAAAGAAACTGTGTCACAAATTACTAATCATGATCAGTCGTTAGAAGATGACCGCATAATAAATGCGATGACGGTTGATGTTGAGGATTATTTTCATGTTGGTGCATTTGAACATGATATCTCACGTGATGATTGGGATGACCTTCCGTGCCGAGTAGAACAAAATACCAAGCGAACATTGGAACTATTTGATCGCTACGATATTAAAGGGACATTTTTTATTTTGGGCTGGGTTTGCCAACGCTATCCGGCTTTAATAAGAGAAATCCATCAGAAAGGCCACGAAGTGGCGAGCCACAGCATAGGGCATCATAGGGTCACAGATCTTAGTCGTGAAGAATTTATTGATGATATTAACCGGTCAAAAAAGCTCCTTGAAGATACGATCGGGGCTGCTGTTATTGGCTACCGCGCACCCAGTTTTTCAATCGGAGAGAAAAATATATGGGCGTTGGAATGCTTGAAGGAAGCCGGTTATCTCTATAGCTCCAGCATTTACCCCATTCGCCACGATCATTACGGGATGCCATCTGCTCCCCGGTTTGCGTTTAAGCCGATAGAAAACAGTGAGTTTCTTGAAATGCCGGTTACTACATTTGAATTTTTGAATAAGAAATTCCCCTGTGGTGGTGGCGGATATTTTCGCTTGCTGCCTTACTCGCTTTCAAAACTGGTTATGAAAAGAGTGAATGAAAAGGACAGTGAATCATGCATATTTTATTTTCATCCGTGGGAGATTGACCCGGAGCAGCCACGGCAGGAAAATGCAAGTCTCAAGTCAAAGTTTCGCCATTATACAAACCTTGATGTTATGGAAAAGAAAATCGAAAAACTTCTTATTGATTTTCGCTGGGGGCGTATGGATGACGTCTATTTGAAGGGTAAGTAATGATCGAAATTAAACGCATGAATATAATGGCTGATAGCGCAACTTGGGACGAATATGTTGAAAATAGTGACCAGGCCAGTGTATTTCATCTATCTGCTTGGGGACGGGCTGTTCAGAGCAGTATGGGGCATGATTTATATTATCTGTATGCTGAGCGTGACGGTGAAATCTGCGGTTTATTGCCTTTAATTCACATTAACAGCCGTTTATTCGGTAACTCGCTGGTGTCAGTTGCATTTGCCGTTGGAGGCGGTCCTTTATTTGATGATCCGGGTGTGCTTGAAATGCTTGATAAAGAAGCAAAAAAAATTGCTGACGATCTGGGCGTTTTTGCAATGGAGTACCGGCAGGTAAAGCAGTGTCATACCGATTGGCCAATTAAGGCGGAGACCTATTCTGTTTTCCGCAAGGAACTTAGTGCGGACAATGAAGAAAATATGCTGGCAATTCCCCGCAAGCAAAGGGCAATGGTACGCAAAGGGATAAAATTTGGTCTGACTTACGATATTGATGATGATGTTGAACGGCTCTTTCATTTATATTCAACCAGCGTCAGAAACCTTGGTACGCCAGTATTTCCGAAGACACTTTTTAAAGCACTCAAGCGAGAATTTGGGAGTGATTGCGAAATACTTACTGTCTGCACGAACGAAGGTGAACCAATTTCAAGCGTCATGAGCTTTTATTTCAAAAACGAAATAATCCCATATTACGGTGGCGGTGGCGACTTGGCACGAAAATATGCAGCCAACGATTTTATGTATTGGTCTGTTATGGAACATGCGGTTTCAGAACGCGGCGTAACAATATTTGATTTTGGGCGTAGTAAGAACGGAACAGGGGCATTCAATTTCAAGAAGAATTGGGGCTTTGAGCCGACACCGCTTGAATATGAATATTATCTTAGGGAAGGCGATGATATTCCGGAAGTGAACCCGTTAAATCCTAAATATCAGATGATGATTAAAACCTGGCGTAAGTTGCCGCTGCCAGTGGCAAATTTCATAGGCCCTTTTATTTCAAGGTCGCTTGGATAATACCGTTTCGAACGGATGTTATTGATTTTCGGTATTTTCGCCAGCAGCCGGAAGGATTTGTTCCATTTTTTGTGCTTCGTCTGCACTTGGCTCAATCTGAGCGGTTAACGTTTCATTCTCATCAGTTCCTGTAAATGTTGAAAATGATGTTAAGGCGAGTGCCCAACCAAGCGCGGCGCAGATGACCCACGCAAATACGGACATGCGGGCGGAAAGTTTTTCCGATGTATGACCATGCAGATCTGGTTCTTGTTCAGTCATAATTCAGTCCTATATTTAGAACACTCTATATTTTGTTAATTAGTTTATGGTTAACCAAAATGGTTAACATTTTCTTAACAATACTGTCATCAACAATATAATACGGAAGAAACTATATACAATTCAATGCGTTATACCGTGAGCAGTGTGTTAACTATATTTGTTAATATAAATTAACCATACCCATAAAATTCCAAATTGCAAGCGTTTCTTAATGCATACAATAAGAATACGTATGTAAGTTACTTAAGATAAAGAAAAAATTTGATTTGAATTAAGGCTTATATGTCCTGATCAAGGGAATAACCCGCTGAACGTACTGTGCGAATAACATTAGGTTTGTTGCCTTCGTTAAGCGCCTTACGGAGTCGGCGAATATGCACATCAATGGTTCTTGCTTCGACATATATGTCGTTTCCCCAAACCATATCAAGGAGTTGCTCCCGCGAAAACACCCTGCGCGGGTTTTCCATCAGAAACTTTAGAATATTAAATTCGGTTGGGCCGAGATGGATTGAATTTCCGTCTCGCTTTATTTTTCGGGACGCGAGATCCATTTCAATGCCTGCATATTCCAGCATCTGTTCACTTAAAGCAGGCCTTATCCGCCGGAACATGGCTTTTATTCTCGCAGTAAGCTCGCGTGGTGAGAAAGGTTTGGTGATATAATCGTCCGCCCCGATATCCAGTCCCCGAATGCGATCATTTTCTTCACTGCGTGCAGTTAGCATGATCACCGGGATATTCCGCGTTGATTTATCGCGTCGTATCCTGCGACAGATTTCTATTCCAGACAAATTTGGTAGCATCCAGTCAAGCAGGATGAGGTCCGGGGAGTTTGACTGGGCGCTCATAAGGCCTTCTTCACCATCCATTTCAACCAACACTTCAAAACCTTCCTGTTCAAGGTTATATCTTATCAGTTCGGTCAAACTTGGGTCATCTTCAACCAGGAGAATTTTAGCTGACATTCCATAATACTCAGAAGTTATGTTAATCTTTAATCACATATATGGCACTTATTTGTTACAGTTATATGACATATTAACAGAATTAGGATTTCATCGGAAGCAATATGGTTGCTGTCGTAAATTGACCAACTTCACTTTCAAATGAAAGCTTTCCTTCGTGGCGTTGGATAATATGTTTTACAATCGCAAGGCCCAATCCGGTGCCGCCCAGACTACGTGAGCGGGCGGTATCAACACGGTAAAAGCGTTCCGTAAGCCTTTTTATATGCTCCGGTGCGATACCGGCACCGTGATTGGTCACTGTAATTTTCAAATAGTCCTTTTTGCTTACTTCATCAATGTAATCTGTAATATAAATTTCAATATTAGTGTTTTCAGCACCGTACTTAATTGCATTATCGATCAGATTTTGAAAGACTTGGGTGAGCTGGTCGCGGTCCCCGGTGATTTTATCTGCATGCTCATTTGGTGAGAAGCTAGTTGTCATGTTGCGTTTGGAAAGTCTTATATTCAGGGTTTCGATCACGCTTACTATTATTTTGTTAAGCGATATTTCCTCGTCCGGTGGAATATGCGCATCACGTTCAATATGACTAAGGGAAAGGAGATCCTCAATCAACCGGGTCATGCGACTGGCTTCATCCTGCATAATTTTAAGGAACCGCATCATTGCCTGCTGGTCTTCCCTAGCCGGACCTTGCAGTGTTTCAATAAACCCCAAAATGGATGCGAGCGGCGTTCGAAGTTCGTGGCTGACATTTGCAACGAAATCAACTCTCATTCTTTCTGCTTCACGGATGCTGGTGATATCATAGATTGTCAGAAGCAGGGTTCGGTCATTTCTGGCGTCATCGCCGAGGCTGACTCCTCCCTTTTGATGAACATGTATCCGAAGCAGGTAACTTTTTGGCCGTGGGTGCGGAATAGTAAACTCAACGGTGTCGGAATTTCCTGTTTCTATTGCCTTATCTATTGCCGAAAGTGCATCGGTATCAAGAAGAATATCCGATATGTTTCGGTTAACAATGTCCCCGCCAAACATTTCAGTTGCTGATTTGTTAGCCAGCAAAACAGTTTCATTTTTATTTAAAAACAATAACGGGTCGGTTAGGTTTTCCAATATATTCACAAATAAAGTCGGCTGATCTTCCAGACTGATTGAAGAACCGCTTCCCGGAATATTTATCCGACCGGGTGCTGCAAGCAGGGCCAAAAGTGATGTGACCAGAATGAGGAGGGCGAAGTACCAGACGAGATTCTCTGTATAGACTAAAATCCCTAAAATCAGGATAAGCGGCACCATATAAGGGGCTTTTTTTATAATTTGGTTCATGCTGTTTATATTATCTTAACGTCTGAGTGGTTTTATATATCAATATGTTATGCTAACTTATGTTTTTTACTTTGTCGATAAAGACATAAAATTTTAACAATTCTGTCCCAGAACGGGATTGCTGTTAAATATCTTTACAGTATATCGATGGGTTTATTTACAAATGTAAGTTAAGTATTTGAAATTAAATGTTTTTGATTTGTTGGCACGATACTTGCTAAATAAACAGTAGATTTTTAGTTTATAAGTAACTGCCGTGAGCAGAGTGGATACCGGGTGAATAGTATGACCAAAGTAGATAATACCGAAGTAAATAAAGTTGAGGGACTTAAAAAACGTTTGGATCGCCGCAGCCTATTAAAGGCGGGGGCTATTGCAGCACCAGTTGCTCTTACGCTGCATGGTGGTGTGCCGCTCGCGCATGCTGATTCAGCAGGGCTGTGTGTTGTGCAATTGATGGATATCGCCAATAATCCTGGTGATCACCGTGCACCGATGTTGCAGGTGCCAATGAAGGACGGAACAGTTGCCCGACCACTTGTTGGCAACCACAAAACAGAAGTCAAAGCGGAAGACTACCCTGATGGGACAACGATTGAGCCATTCAATGCGTCACCACAGCATTGGGAGTTTCTGTCTGATCCGCAAAATCAGCGTTATGGTTTCTCTTGTGTAAGCTCGATTGGCTTTACAAAATTCTCGCAAATCAGTGATAAAGTTTAATTTGCGAATTTTAAGGTCTGGCGTAGCGCTCTTATGTAAAGAGTTCGTTGCTTAGCGCTTAAATAGTTGATATAAACCGATATATTCAATCTATTCAGGCGACAAGTTGATGGAAAATTCAAAAGATACCTCATTTGATCAAACGGCTGTATTTCGGGTTCCGAGTACAGCCGATTTTATTTGGTCTGGATGGGACGATGCCAATATCGTCTATGATACCAGAAGTGGCCATACGCAGGTTTTAAACGACTTCGCCCGGGAACTCCTCGCGCTTTATGAGGACGGCCCGAAAAATCTGAATGTCCTTTTTCATGAATTTGAAAAAATCATCGAAGGAAAACTCGATGAACAGACAAAGACGCAAATAATCGATACGGTCAGTGGCTTTGACGCCATGGGACTGATTGAGCCATTGTGATTTATAGGGTGCAACATTGAAAATGGCAGCACAAAGTATCTTCCATGATCCTGAAAACCTGATCAGTTTAAATGATCAGGCGCTTGATAACAGGTTGGCCGGTGAGGGGGCGCAACTTGAAATCGGACCTTTTACCGTTAATATATCGCTGAAATTCAAAAATATCCGTGAGGAATTCATCAAGATATATGGTGATTATCCATATTATGACGCTCCGGTTATCCGTGATAATTATATTAAAATCTTCGGCCGGAATTTTTTCCGCACCTATATCCGGCCGCAAGCATTCGTGGATGTAGGGATGAATGATGAATTTATCCCGTTACCCGCCAGAATGGGAATGGTGAGCCTTGAGATGGGATTGAACTGGCAGGTGGCGTCCGCCTGCAAACAGTATCTGATGTTCCATGCGGGTGTAGTTGCCAAAGACGGTGTCGGGCTGATTATGCCTGCGGCATCAGGAAGTGGCAAAAGCACGCTTGCGGCGGGGCTCTCATACCGCGGCTGGCAGCTTCATTCCGATGAATTTGGCCTGCTGGATCTGGAAACGGAGGAACTGGTGCCGTATCCGCGGGCTGTTTCACTTAAAAATCAGTCAATCCCTGTCATGAAAGACTGGGTGGCGGCAGAGCATGATAATTATCTGGATTATTTCACTGAAGAATATGAGGGGACACCGAAGGGGACGATCTGTTATATGCGTCCGCCAGCAGCATCAATTGAAAAAATGCATGTGCGCACAAGACCAAATGTCGTTATTCTACCGATTTTTGATCCCACCTCAAAGCCGCAAATAAGGCCGATTACAAAAACCATGGCATTTTTCAGAACGGTGATGTCTTCGGCTAATTATGGCGATATTGGTTCCGATGCTTTTCGGGCGATATCGAACCTGATCTATAATTCGGCCGTCTGTGAAATTATTTATCCGTCGCTTGAGGAAGCCGTGAAGCTTGTGGAAAAATTCGTATCCGAGAATACGGAGCCGCGGGATGTCTGACGTAATTACAAACAAAAACATCCTGATCCGGGTGTTAAAAAATCCAATGCTGATGTCTGATCTTTCAGTCCGGGACTGGAATGAGCTGCTTCGGGAAGCGAAAATTTCCAACCTGGCGGGGAGGTTGTCCGCAGATGCGCAAGACATTGGTATTAAACAAGAATTGCCGGCTAAAGTTCAAAACATGTTTAAATCGTTCGATTATCAGAGCCGATCTTCAAGGAGGATGATCACCTGGGAAATGAACAGGGTGAAACGGGCGCTCAACGGGACGGAAGATAAAGTCATTCTGTTGAAAGGGGCGGCTTATATTGCCAAAAACCTTAAATGCACGCGCGGACGGGTCAGCGTTGATCTGGATATCCTGATCAAAAAGAACCGCATTGATTTTGCCGAAGAAAAATTCCTTGCTGCCGGATGGCAACATCATGTTGAAAATGACTATGACCAAAAATTTTACCGTGAATATTCGCATGAACTGCCGCCACTCATCCATCCGGACAGGCAAATAAGCATTGATGTCCATCACAGCATTCTGCCCGTCACCAGTCGCGTTTATCCGGATATGAACAAATTGATCGATGATGCGGTCCCGTGCATTGAAGGCTTTTACACATTTTCAGATGTGGACATTATTTTGCATAGCGTCGTGCATCTGTTTCAGGACGGGGAAGTTCGCTCGAGCCTTCGAAATCTGCTTGAGCAGCATGATATGTTTGAAGAATTCGGTAAGAATCCGGATTTTTGGCAAAAACTGGTGCCGCGCGCCATCGAGCTTGGCTTTACACGCGCCCTTTATTATGCGCTCAGATATTCAAAAATGATTCTGGGGACTGATATTCCGGACCATGTGTTTGATGCCATAAAACCTTATGGTCCCAATATTGTTGTAAGATCCCTTATGGACTGGATGGTACCGGGGGTTATGTCCCCAACCCTTGGGGCGACGGGGTTAAGTCGTTGGCTTTCCA
The DNA here is from genome assembly GCA_030428615.1 of Alphaproteobacteria bacterium. Lineage (GTDB taxonomy): Bacteria > Pseudomonadota > Alphaproteobacteria > Sphingomonadales > Emcibacteraceae > Pseudemcibacter. The sequence goes on from JAUIDN010000004.1 coordinate 132,773, forward strand.
TGAACGGACTTTATATTCGCTCGCACTGGCTTCGCATGCCGCCGCCGCTGCTTGCCAAGCATTTATCGATTAAATTTATGCGTAAAATCAGGGGTGAGGCGTAAAGCCATTTACCGCCGCGGTGAATTCGTCAAAATGATCAATGATAATATCAGGGCCGAGCTCATGAACCGGCGTTTCTGTATAGCCGAATGAAACACCGACTGTGATCATTTTGGCCGCTTTCCCGGCGTCAATGTCGTTAATGCTGTCCCCGACCATTATCGCCCGGTCCGGGTCGGCATTCATAAGCTCACATGTGGAAAAAAGGTGCCTTGGGTCCGGTTTTTTATAAGGAAAACTATCGCCGCAGGTTACAGCCGAAAAATAATCATCTATATTCATTTCCTTAAGCAGTGCGTGGGTAAGCTCAATATTCTTATTGGTACAAATCGCCATTGGAATTTCGTGTGCATGAATGCTATCAAGTAATTTTTTCGCCCCTGGAAACAGGACAGTTTCATCGGCGATATGGTTCATATAATAATCAAGATATTGATCAAAAAGTGCTTCAATTTCTTGGTCGTCCGGTGTCTTCCCGGTGTGGCTGAACCCTTTTATGATGAGGGCTTTTGCACCTTGACCGACCATATTTCGGACAAGCGACGGTTCAATGATATCCCGACCGGCTATCGTCAATAGGTGATTTAATGTTGCGGCCAGATCGAGTGCTGTATCTGCTATGGTGCCGTCGAGGTCAAATAAAATGGCGCTTGGTTTGTTTTTAAGCATTTTTCTGCCCGTTTTTTAATATAAATTTAAAGCAATTAACGTATTAAAATGAATAGATATTCAGCATTGATTAATTTTATGACATTATGTTGACCAAATTGATAACCAAAGTGATAAAAAAATCAAAGTAGAAAAAAATAATAATAGGAAATAACAGGATATTATGAATAATTCCGATCTCGCCATCATCATCCTTGCCGCGGGGAAAGGCACCAGGATGAAATCCTCCCTTCATAAAGTACTTCATCCGCTTGGCGGACGGCCGATGCTTCACCATTTGATGGATACGCTATCGCCATTGAACCCCACGCGTAAGGTGATTGTTGCGGGTGCGGGCAAGGAACAGGTTGAAGGCTCTGTTGGGCATATGGCGGATATTGTTGTGCAGGAACCGCAACTGGGAACCGGACATGCCGTACAGGTGACGAAAGACAAACTTCATGATTTCAAGGGCGATGTCCTGATCCTTTATGGTGATGTGCCGCTGATTACCATTGATACAATGCAGAAAATGATTGAAACCCGCGCAACTTCAAATGCTGCGGTAGTGGTGCTGGGTTTTACCCCGGAAGATGCCAAAGCATATGGCCGTCTTAAAGTAAACGAAAACGAAAACCTGGATGCGATCATCGAATATAAGGACGCGTCCGAAGAAGAACGCGCCATCACCCTGTGCAACAGTGGCATCATGTTGCTTTCGGGCGCGCATATGTTTGGCCTTCTGGATGCGCTTGACAATAATAACGCGGCCAAGGAATTTTATCTGACGGATGTTGTGGAAATCGCCAACGGTAAAGACCTGACCTGCGCAGTGGTGGAAGCGGACGAACAGGAAGTCATGGGCATTAACAGCCGGTCCGAACTTGCGGAAGCCGAAGCGGTTTTTCAGAATTCCCGCCGTCGATATTTCATGGATGAAGGTGTCACATTGACCGATCCGTCAAGTGTTTATTTTTGTCATGACACGAAAATCGGCAGGGATGTGACCATCGGACCAAATGTATATTTTGGTCCCGGTTCAGTGATTGCTGACAATGTCACCATCCATCCTTTCTGTCATATTGAAGGGGCAAGTGTAGGTGAGGGATCATCAATTGGGCCGTTTGCGCGCCTTCGTCCAGCGGCAGAACTTGGCGCGGGTGTTAAGGTCGGCAATTTTGTTGAAATTAAAAAAGCAAAAATTGAAGACGGCGCAAAAGTCAGCCACCTAAGTTACATCGGCGATGCGCGCGTGGGCAAAAATGCCAATATCGGCGCGGGAACCATTACCTGCAATTATGATGGCTATTTCAAATATCATACGGACATCGGAGAAGGGGCCTTTATCGGGTCAAACAGTGCGCTTGTGGCACCGGTTAATATTGGCGACGGGGCCATCGTTGGTGCGGGAAGCGTCATTACATCTGTTGTTGATAAAGACGAATTGGCCGTCGCGCGCGGCAGACAAAAAGGACTTGGCGGTTGGGCCGCCACATTCCGTGAAAAACAGCAAACCAAAAAGAACAAGAAAAAGCAGGGTTCATAAACATGTGCGGAATTATTGGAATTATAAGTAGTGATGATGTGGCTGAACGCCTTGTACAGGGGCTTAAACGCCTTGAATACCGGGGTTATGACAGCGCCGGGATTGCCACCATTTATAACGGCGAAAATATCGGTCGTCGCCGGGCGGAAGGAAAACTCGTCAATCTTGAGCGTGAGATTTCGGAAATTCCATTACCCGGCCTTGTCGGGATCGGGCATACGCGCTGGGCGACACACGGGGAGCCAACGGTTGAAAACGCGCATCCCCACGCATCGGAAAAAGTGGCGGTGGTCCATAACGGGATCATTGAAAATTTCCGCGAACTTCGCGAAAAACTGAGCGCGAAGGGCCATGAATTTAACACCGAAACCGATACGGAAACCATCGTCCATCTGATCACGGATCACATGACGCAGGGATTATCGCCACGCGAAGCGGCGGCAGCCGCCCTTTCGGAACTTGAAGGGGCATTTGCCCTTGCGATTATCTTTGACGGTGAAGCGGATCTTATGATCGGCGCCCGTCGCGGCAGCCCGCTCGTGCTTGGCTACGGCGCAGATGAAAATGACGGCTCGGAAATGTATCTGGGCTCGGACGCCATTGCGCTTTCCCATCTGACCAATAAAATCGCCTACCTTGATGAAGGGGACAGGGTCGAAATCACCCACAACAGCGCGCAGGTTTATGACGAGCACGGCAAAAAGGTGGACCGTGACATCCATATTGTTGATGCCGCCAGCGGCAGCATCGACAAGGGCAACTATAACCATTTCATGATGAAGGAAATCTACGAGCAGCCCATGGTGGTCGGTCAGACCCTTGGAACGATGATTGACCCGCTTAAGGGCAGGGTGGAACTTTTGGGTATGCCATTTGATCTTTCAGCCATTGACCGGGTGACGATTATTGCCTGCGGGACCAGTTTTTATGCGGCGATGGTGGCAAAATACTGGCTTGAACAAGTGGGCCGCATCAATGTGGATGTGGATATTGCATCGGAATTTCGTTACCGCGAGCCCATTATGCCAAAAGGCGGACTTTCGATTTTCATTTCCCAAAGCGGCGAAACTGCGGATACGCTTGCCGCGCTCAGATACGCCAAATCGCAGGGACAGCATATTTTATCGATCCTGAATGTGGCACAAAGCTCCATGGAACGGGAAAGTGATTTCGTGCTTCACACCCACGCCGGACCGGAAGTGGGCGTGGCGTCAACCAAGGCGTTTACCTGTCAATTGGCGGTACTGGCCTGTTTCGCGATCGCGCATGCCAAGGCGCGGGGCACCATTGACGCGGCTGAGGAAAACCGTCTTTGCGTTGCGCTTTCCGAAGTGCCGGCAAGAATGGCCGAAGTCCTGAACCATGATGAAGCGATACAGACAATGGCCTATGAAGTGGCGAAGGCACGTGATGTCATTTACCTTGGTCGCGGGCTTGAATACCCGATCGCCATGGAAGGGGCGCTGAAGCTTAAGGAAATATCCTATATCCACGCCGAAGGCTACGCCGCCGGTGAAATGAAGCATGGCCCCATCGCGTTGATTGATAAAGACGTTCCGATTATTGTTATCGCGCCAAGTGGGCGGCTTTATGAAAAAACCGTTTCAAACATGCAGGAAGTGATTGCCCGTAAGGGACAGGTTTATTTCTTCACCGATGTTGAAGGGGCAAAAACTGACGGTGAAGCCGCGATTGCAACCATTGCCCTGCCGATGCTGGATGAGTTCGTGACGCCATTGCTTCATGCGATACCGGTGCAGCTCTTGTCGTACCATGTTGCGGTGGCCAAAGGCACGGACGTTGACCAGCCACGAAACCTGGCGAAGTCTGTGACGGTTGAGTGATGTAAATCGTATTTACTAACCGTTTTTTCTACGATACGCTATTGTTTATGAGCGACGGCGTTAACACGAAACGAGGCATCGGTTTTACGGATTTAGAAAAAATTGAAATTTTCTTCAAAAAGATAACGGCTGAATTTAGTTATTTGGAGGATTTTCATATTTTAGCGGAAAGCGCATGGGTATCTCATCATAAAAATGCTGTTGATAATTTGAGCGAGTGGCTGAAAAAACTTAGAGAAAATAGCAGCAAGAATTCTCCGCAAATAAAAGAACACTTAATGTCGGAATTGAACCGCATTGAGTTTACATTCCCACAAATTCAGAGAGGGAATATTGTCATAACCGCATTAAGTTACTTTGAAGTTTCGATAGTAGAACTTTGTTATCTACTAGGAGAAATAACTAATGCTTCCAATAGTTATGAACGGCCAAATTCTAAAGTTGTGAAACATGCAGTTAAGTATATGCAGAAGGACTGCTGTTTGAATATGAGTAGCGTTATCAGTAGCGACGAATGGCAGTTTCTTTTTAGGGCAATATATTTAAGAAACCGAATTGTACATAATGGAGGATATTTGAAATGTGATGATGAAGGCGGATTGGATATGGGTGAAGATTTAGTGGTATTTATAAAAAACCAGCAGAATCTAGGTATTTTATCTATTTCAGACGAGATGCTCCAAAAATTGCCTAGAATTGAAATTTACCCAGATTTTGTAAATGACCTTTGCGGTAAATTGTGTGTATTATGCAAGTATCTATACGATGAAATAAATTTAACGCTTGTTGCACAGAAAATTAGTTCGCCGTTGGACTAAACTGGATACAATTTGGATTTTAATTTGAATCCAAAAACTATATAGAAATAACTTTTTAGCTATTTAGAAACCAAAATCATTATTTCGTACTTGTTTTAGCAACTTCCTCCATCCTTTAACATGTGGGTCAAGGCGGTCTTCATTTTCAGCAAAGCGGGCACCGTAAATGACATAATGCGGTAAAATTTCCATCCCTGCCGCGCGCATGGTTTGTTCCACCGGTCTTAAAAATTCATCCACCGTGTAATTGTTGCGGGCATCCTTGCCGAATTTGTCTTTTGGTGCGCCGGTTGAAAGCGCGCAGAAGAAATATTTTCCGGTAAATGCCTTTCCTTCCGGCGCGTATGCATGTTCGGCAAGGATTACTTTATCCTGATATTCCTTAAGCAGGGCCGGTGTTGAAAACCAGTGCATGGGAAACTGGAAAATGATGATGTCATGATCAAAAATGCGTTTAATTTCAGCATCACTGTCAATTTTAAAATCGGGATATTCGCGGTAAAGGTCAACAAATGTAATACCGTCCATGTCGCGCACCGCATCTACCATCGCACGGTTGATCTGCGAACTTTTGTGATGTTCGTGGGCGTATATGATCAGGATTTTATTCACGTGTCATTCCAACACAGGCAGAACCACATGTGACGCCGCGCCGGGCGCGCGGTGGATGGTTTGGGTGGTTTTTAAATAATCACTATTTTCCGCACCATAAATATTCATGAACTGCCCCGGATTTCGGTCATAAATGGGAAACCATGTGCTATGGATTTGTACCATGATCCTGTGCCCTTTTTTGAAGGTGTGGAATTTATCCCTTATTTCAAAATGAATTTCCGTCCTTTCGTTGGGGGTAACGGGTTGCGGGTTTTCATAACTGTTTCTGTATTTTGCCCGCATGCCTTCGGCGCCGACAAGCATCTGATACCCGGCCATGTCCTTGCCGTTGCTGTTTTTCGGGGTGTCGGCGGGGAATATATCAATCACCTTGACGAACCAGTCGGCGTCCGTCCCCGTCGTTTCGGTGAACAGGCTGGCGGCGATCGGCCCGGCGATGGTGATGTCTTCTTCAAGTACATCGGACGTATATGTCAGGACATCCGGCCGCGTGGAATTATGGCGTTGGTCACCAATACGGTATGCGCCGCGGGGATAACCGAACACAATATCCTGCGAATAGGGGACGGGTTTTGCCGGATCATTGGTATATGTGTCTGCTGCATCTTTTGTTGGCGGTTCAAATGAAAGCGTGAAATTATCATTCAGGTATAATGATTTGGGGGTCATGTTTTTGGGGGGCCACTGATCAAATGTGTGCCATGTGTTTTCACCGGTGGCAAACATGACCGCTTCATCCGGGTTCCAGTTTCCCTTCCCCTTCAGGTGATATTCAAAAAACGGGATCAGGACATTTTGATTATAATATTCGCTTGTGTTCTGCCCGAATTCCACATCACCCAAACGGTCGGCATTGGCGCGGCGCCAGCCGCCATGATCCCACGGCCCCATCACAAGGGTGCTTTTATTGTCCGGGTTGCGTTCTTCTATGCCGTGGTATGTGGCGATGGTGCCGTACGGGTCGGGCGCGTCAAACCATCCCCCGACGCTGAGGACCGGAAGATTGATATTATTCATATATTTGGGCATATGGCGTGCCTGATAATAGTCATCATAATTGGTGTGGACCATCATGTCTTCCCATTCGCTGGAAAGACGGCCACCAAAATATTTTTCGTTGATTTTATTGATCGGCCCGCTCTGAAGATAAAATTCATATCCCCAATTTGTGCCAAAATCGGGGGTAAAAACCTCACGGTTGGGGTTGTTGCGATCTTCGCCGGTGCTGTCTATTAACCCCTGCGCCCAGGCAAGCTTCGGCATCAGGCGGAAAATACCATTTCTATGACCGTCATCGCCGATGAACGGGTCCCCCGTTGTTGCCTGCGGTGATACGGCAACAAGGGCGGGGTGCGGTTCAATCATGCCCATGACCGCGAACCAGCCCGGGTGCGATACACCCCACTGGCCGACCCGGCCGTTGTGATTGGCAATGGTGTTTATTGCCCATTCGATGGCGTCGTAATTATCTGTGCTTTCGTCAACATCGGCGGGGTTGGTGCGCGGCGGGCGGATATCGACAAATTTACCTTCCGATTTGTACGTGCCGCGAACATTTTGCAGCACGAAAATATATCCGTCCTTTACCATATCCGGGTGCGGGGCCATGCCGGTCATTGAAATATAATCTTCCGTGCCGCCCGGCCCGATGGAATAAGGGGTCCTGATCAGCAAAATGGGGTAAGTTTGTGATGTATCACGCGGCGCATAAACGATTGTATGAAGCCGGGTGCCGTCGCGCATCGGCACCATATGTTCCGATTTTGAATAGGCGGCTTTCAAATCAAAATCAGACTGGCTACACGCGGCTGAAAGTGAAGTGATGAAAATAAAAATAACTGTGATAACGCGTTGCATGGTTCCTCCCCATATCGAAAGCAAAAAGGTATCACCAAATAAATTGATATGCAATCAGTGTGAATTTTGTGCTTTCCGGTCGGCTTTACTTGACTTTTGCCATGAATCCCCCAAGTTAACCAAAGGAATAAACACGAAGGGTATTTACCATGTATGACTATGATTTCTTTGTAATTGGTGCGGGGTCGGGCGGCGTCCGCGCCAGCCGGATGGCGGCGACGTATGGTGCCAAAGTGGGGCTTTGCGAGGATTATCGTGTCGGTGGTACCTGTGTCATACGGGGCTGTGTGCCAAAGAAATTATTTGTCTATGCGTCGGAATATTCATCGCATTTTCGTGATAGTGGTGGTTTTGGCTGGTCGCAGGCCGACCATGATTTTGACTGGTCGACGCTGATCGCCAACAAGGATAAGGAAATCAGCCGCCTTGAAGGGCTTTATGATAAAAACCTTGATAATCACGGGGTTGAAATCATCAAGGCGCGTGGCAAACTTGTTGATAAACACACCATTGAGCTGACGGGTGAGGACGGTGTGCGGACGATTACCGCAGATAAGATACTGATTGCGACGGGCGCGTGGCCATCATATCCGGATATTCCAGGGATTGAGCATGCCATCAGTTCAAACGAAGCGTTCCATCTTGAAGAACTGCCGAAGCGGATCACGGTTGTCGGCGGCGGGTATATCGCCGTTGAATTTGCCGGTATTTTCAATGGCCTTGGGGTGGAAACGGCGCTTCTTTACCGCGGGGAGGAAATCCTGCGCGGGTTTGATCTTGAAATCCGAACGAAACTTCGTGATGAAATGGTCAAAAAGGGCATTGATGTGCGCATTCACCATAATGTGGAAGAAATCATTCATGATGGCGACCAGTATATCCTGAAACTCTCCGATGGTAATGAAATGGCAACGGACCTGGTGATGTATGCGACCGGGCGGCGGGCAAATACCGATGGTATCGGCCTTGAAGACGTGGGTGTTGAGTTAAAACCCAATGGTGATGTTATTGTCGATGAATATTACCGCACGAACGTTGATAACATCTTTGCGGTTGGGGATGTGATCGGCGGAATGCAACTTACCCCCATCGCCATTAAGGAAGGGGCTGCCCTTGCCGCGACGCAGTTTAATGATACGCCGACATTTGTGAATTATGACTATATTCCCACGGCGATTTTTTCACAGCCACCGATTGGTACGGTCGGGATGTCTGAAGAAGAGGCGCGTGATGAATATGGTGCCGACCTAAGGGTTTATAAAAGCGAATATAAATCAATGAAATTCACACTGGCGGGACGCGATGAAAGATCGCTGATTAAAATGCTGGTTGATGTCAAAACAGATAAGGTCGTCGGCGCCCATATGATCGGCCCCGACAGCGCAGAAATTATCCAGGGCATCGCGATTGCCCTTAAATGCGGGGCGACCAAAGCCCAGTTTGATGATACGGTGGCGGTGCATCCGTCATCAGCGGAAGAATTTGTTTTGATGAAGTAATGCTTCCATTTGGCGGCAAAAAGCCTTATAGAATGCATCATTTAATAATTTAATTATGGAATTCGAAAGATGAGTAAAATCTGGACCCCCGATAGCTGGAGGTCAATGCCGATCCGCCAGGTGCCAACCTACCCGGATGAAGCAAAATTAAATACTGTTGAAGAAGAACTTCGTGGTATGCCGCCGCTGGTTTTTGCCGGTGAAGCAAGACGTCTTAAACGCCAGCTCGGTGAGGTGGCACGCGGCAACGCATTTTTGCTTCAGGGCGGCGACTGCGCGGAAAGTTTTGCAGAATTCCATGCCGATAAAATCCGCGACACATTTCGTGTGCTCCTGCAAATGTCTGTGGCGCTTACCTTCGCGGCAAGCTGCCCGATTGTCAAAGTGGGCCGTATGGCCGGACAATATGCCAAGCCAAGAAGCTCGGATACGGAAACGCAGGGCGAAGTGAGTTTGCCAAGCTACCGTGGTGATATTATCAACGGGATTTCCTTCGATGCGGAATCAAGAATTCCCGACCCGGCGCGGATGATTAAGGGATATGCCCAGGCCTCATCAACGCTTAACCTGCTGCGTGCTTTCGCACAGGGCGGATATGCCAATCTTAAAAAAGTGCACCAATGGAATCTCGATTTTGTTGGCGGCGGTGAAGCTGTGGAAAAATATCAGGACCTTGCCGACCGGATTGATGAGGCGCTGGCGTTTATGGAAGCCTGCGGGATTGACCCCAACAGTACCGCCCTTCACGGAACCGATTTCTATGTGTCGCATGAAGCTTTGCTCCTGCGCTATGAAGAAGCACTTACCCGCGTCGACAGCACCACCGGTGACTGGTATGATACATCGGGCCATATGCTGTGGATTGGCGACCGAACCCGGATCAAGGGCGAGGCGCATGTGGAATTCCTTCGTGGTATTGCAAATCCGCTTGGTCTAAAGGTTGGGCCGACAACCGATCTTGATGAATTGATTGACATTATTGATATTCTTAATCCCGAAAATGAAGCTGGGCGTATCACGTTAATCTGCCGCATGGGGGCAGGGATTATTGAAGACAAGCTGCCTGCTGTGATCAAGCGTATTGAAGAAGAAGGAAAGGCTGTTGTCTGGTCATCGGACCCCATGCACGGCAACACCATTTCCGCGGCCAATGGTTTTAAGACCAGACCTTTTGAAGACGTGCTTTCCGAAATTCGTCGTTTCTTCCGTATTCACCGCAGCATGGGAACTTATGCCGGTGGGGTTCATTTTGAAATGACCGGACAGAATGTGACCGAATGCACCGGCGGCGCCGAAGCGATTACCGAAGAAAAACTGGCTGATCGTTACCGCACCCATTGCGATCCGCGCCTTAATGCCAGCCAAAGTCTGGAACTGGCGTTCCTTATCGCTGAAGGTCTTAAGGAAGAACGCGACGAACGGGCCAAGGAAATGAAACGCACCGCCGCGTCGGAGTAAAAGGAAAACAATGCCCGATGACCAGTGCACTCAAGATCGCCATTGCGACCACCAATCCCACAGTCGGGGATATTGATGGCAATGCTGCTCGCATCCTTGCGGTGCGCGAGCAGCATGCGAGTGCCGATTTAATCGTTTATAGTGAACTGGTCCTTGTTGGCTATCCCCCTGAAGATCTGGTATTGAAACCCGCATTTCAGCGTGATGCCATGGACAAGGCCATTGAACTTGCGGCGGCAACCAATGACGGTGGTCCGGCAATGCTGATCGGATCACTTTGGGTTGAAGGGGGTAAGCTTTATAATAGCACCTTATTGCTTGCAAAAGGTACGATTGCGGCCATTCGCCACAAAAGAGAACTTCCCAATTACGGTGTGTTTGATGAAATGCGCCTTTTCACCCGTGGTCCGTTGCCGGACCCTGTGGAATTCAGGGGGGTTAAACTTGGTATTCTTACCTGCGAAGACCTGTGGTTTAAGGATGTGTCTGAGCATCTGATGAATAAGGGAAGTGAAATTCTGATTTCGCCGAACGGCTCCCCATTTGAAACGGTGAAGGCGCAGGACCGGTTTGAGCATGCCAAAGACAGGGTCGGTGAAACCGGCCTGCCGCTTATTTATGTCAATCAGGTTGGCGGCCAGGATGAATTGGTCTTTGACGGTGAAAGTTTCGTTATGGATGCTGCGGGTAATTTCATAACGCGACATAAAGCATTTGTTGAACAAACGTCTGTAACAAATTGGAATAAAACAGAAAATAATAAATGGATTTGCGAGCAGGAAGGCCTTCCGAAAAAAAATGACCGTTTGGCTGATATTTATCAGGCGATGATGGTTGGGGTGCGTGATTATGTGAATAAAAACCGCTTTCCCGGCGTGATTATCGGAATGTCCGGCGGGGTGGATAGCGCGCTTAGTGCGATTGTCGCTGTTGATGCGCTTGGCGCGGACCGTGTGCATCTGGTGATGATGCCATCAAAATACACATCGGAAGAAAGCCTGATTGACGCGGCTGATGCCGCCCGCATGATGGGATGTGGGATTGATAATATTCCAATCAATGATGCTGTGACAGCATATGATAAAACCCTTGCCGGCAGTTTTGCCGGAACGAAACCGGACTTAACCGAAGAAAACCTGCAATCGCGGCTTCGGGCGGTGATCCTGATGGCGCTGAGCAATAAATTCGGCAAAATGGTCCTGACCACCGGCAATAAATCCGAAATGTCAGTGGGGTATGCGACCATTTACGGTGATATGTGCGGCGGATATAACGCGCTGAAGGATATTTACAAGCTTGATGTCTTTAAGCTTTGTGCATGGCGTAATGAAAACCACCCGGATGGCGGTCTTGGCCCGCGGGGTCAGATCATGCCGGTAAATATCATTGAAAAACCACCGACCGCGGAACTTCGCCCCGATCAGAAAGACGAAGACAGCCTGCCGCCCTATGAAATACTGGATGATATCCTTGAATGCCTTATCGAAGGTGAAATGCCGGCAAAAGACATTATCGCCCGTGGTCATGACAAGGAAACAGTTGCGCGCATTCAACATCTGCTCTATATCGCAGAATATAAAAGGCGACAGGCACCACCGGGTGTCAAAATAAGTGCCCGGAATTTTGGTCGTGATCGGCGTTATCCCATTACAAATGGGTATAGAGACAAGAAAGATAATTAGGAAATAATATGTCCGTAAAAGTAAGATTTGCCCCAAGTCCCACCGGACTTCTTCATGTGGGAAATGTAAGAACCGCCATATCAAACTGGCTTTTTGCCCGCAAAATGGGCGGTGTGTTTTTCCTGCGGATTGATGACACGGATCTGGAGCGCTCCACTAAGGAATATGAAGATCAGTTAAAGGAAGATCTCATCTGGCTTGGTCTTGACTGGGACGAAACGGCAAAGCAATCAGAACGCTTTGGCAGATATGATGCCGCCGTTGAAAAATTAAAAGCGGATGGCAGGCTGTACCCCTGCTATGAAACATCGCAGGAACTTGATCTTAAGCGAAAAATTCAGCTCGGGCAGGGTAAACCGCCGCTTTATGACCGGGCGGGGTTAACCCTGACGGAAGAAGAAAAAGCCAAATATGAAGCTGAAGGGCGCAAACCCCACTGGCGCTTCAAATTGGCAACGCCTGCTCGTGTTGAATGGGAAGATCATGTGCGTGGCCATCAAAGCTTTGATATCGAAGCACTATCCGACCCCATTCTGGTGCGTGAAGACGGTACATATCTTTATACACTGCCATCGGTGGTGGATGATATTGATTTTGGCATCACCCACATCATGCGCGGGGAGGACCATTCCGCCAACAGCGCCGTACAGACCCAGATTTTTGAAGCATTGGGATCGAACGCGCCGGAGATGGCGCATTTCTCCCTTCTGACCGGCGCCAAGGGCGAGGGATTATCAAAAAGACTTGGTTCTGCCAGTATCAAATCATACCGCGAGGAAATGGGCCTTGAGCCCATGAGCATCGTAAGCCTTCTGGCGCGCATTGGTTCATCCGATCCGATTGAACCCTTTACCAGTGTGGAGCCACTGATAGAAGGATTTGAATTTTCAAAATTCAGCCGCGCAACAGCAAAATTCGACCCCAGAGATCTTGAAATCCTGAACGCCAAAATCCTTCATGTGACGGACTTTGATGCGGTCAAAGACAGATTGCCGGATGATGTCACCGAAGACATATGGAATGTGGCACGGGCCAACATTGAAAAGCTTGATGATGTCGCGGACTGGCTCAAAATCATTAACGGCCCGATCAAAACGGTCATCGAAGATGCCGACTTCATCTCCAGCGCGGCGGACTTGCTGCCGACGGGCGATTGGGATGATACGACCTGGAAATCATGGACGACCGCCGTAAAGGAAGTAACGGGGGCCAAAGGACGCGATCTGTTTATGCCGCTACGTCAGGCCGTTACCGGGCTTGACCATGGGCCGGAAATGGGCACTTTGCTGCCGTTGATCGGTGAAGCACGCGTAAGAGCAAGGCTAAGCGGACAAGCAGCGTAAACGGGGCATAAATGAGCAAGCTTAAAATATATAATACCCTGACCGGCAAGAAGGAAGTATTCGTGCCCGTTGATCCCGAGCACATCACCATGTATGTGTGTGGGCCGACGGTTTATGATTATGCCCATGTGGGGAACGCCCGCCCGGTCGTCGTGTTTGATACGCTTGCGCGTCTCCTGCGTCACGATTACGGCAAACTGACATATGCCCGCAATATCACCGACATTGATGATAAAATCATTGAAGCCAGCCAGAAAACCGGTGAGGATATATCGGTGATCACCGAAAAATTCACCCGTATTTATGAAGAAGATATGGCCGCGCTTAACGCGGAACTGCCCGATGTTCAGCCCAAGGCCACCGAATATATCGCCGAAATGATCGCACTGATCAGTGACCTGATCAAAAAGGGCCATGCCTACGAAGCAGACGGCCACGTGCTGTTTCAGGTATCAACCATGAAGGATTACGGCGAACTGTCGGGCCGCACGGTCGAAGACCTGCTGGCCGGGGCGCGGGTTGATGTCGCGGATTATAAACGCGAAGCGCCTGATTTCGTGCTCTGGAAACCGTCAAGCGACGATCAGCCGGGTTGGGACAGTCCGTGGGGCCGTGGCCGTCCGGGTTGGCATACTGAATGTTCGGCGATGATCGAAAAGAATTTTGGCAAAACCATCGACATTCACGGCGGGGGTCAGGACCTGATTTTCCCGCATCATGAAAATGAAATTGCCCAAAGCAAATGTTCCCATGGTGGTGCACCACTCGCCAATTACTGGATGCATAACGGCTATCTGACCGTGGACGGGGAAAAAATGTCAAAATCCCTTGGCAATTTTGTCACCGTTCATGAGCTGCTGGAACAATTTCCGGGTAAGGGGGAGGCTATCAGGCTTACGCTTCTGACTTCGCATTATAGGCAACCGGCTGATTTCAGCCGGGACGGTATTAAACAGGCTCAAAAACAGCTCGATCGCTGGTGGAATGTCGTAGAAAATGTTACAGCGAGTGAACCTGCAGAGGAAGTGCTTAATGCACTTCGGGATGATCTTAATACACCGAAAGCGATTATGGAGTTAAACCTTTTATCAAAAGATGAAGACAGAAAAGATGAGTTTAAAGCTTCAGCTAACTTATTAGGTTTATTGCAGGGGATCAGAATAAAAGCAAAGCCGGTATTATTAGAAATTACCGAAGAGGATATTGAGAAAGCGATTGCGGAAAGGGCGGAAGCCAAAAGTAATAATGATTATGATCGTGCAGACCTTATAAGAACAAAACTTGAAACGTTTGGTATTCACCTTCTTGATGGCCCCGACGGTACGACGTGGGAAAAGAAGTAACCCATGGCCGGAACCAATCATAAGGAACCTGCGAAAGTTGCTGATAACGGCCCGGCGATTATTCTGGTGATCCCGCAGCTTGGTGAAAATATTGGTAAGGCGGTCCGGGCCATGTATAATTTCGGGCTGACGGATCTGCGCCTTGTCGCGCCGCGGGACGGCTGGCCCAACCCGGATGCTGTGGCCCCGGCGGCGGGGGCGGACATCGTGCTTGAAAAGGCGCGGGTTTACGACACAACCGCCGAAGCGATCGCCGATTTAAAATATGTTTACGCAACAACCGCGCGCCCGCGCGATATGATTAAGGAAGTGGTGACCCCGAAGCATTGCACCGCCCTGATGCGCAAGTTCGTAAATGATGGTGATAAAGTGGGGCTTTTGTTCGGGCCGGAAAAAGCGGGTTTAAAAAATGAGGATATCGCCCTTTCCACAGCGATCGTATCGGTGCCGCTTAATCCAAGCTTTGCATCGATCAACCTGGCGCAGGCGGTGGCGATCATGTCTTATGAATGGTTCCAGTCAGGTGATCAAACACCGGACAGCCACACACCGACCCTTGATACCAAGCCCGCAACGGCGGGGGAGCTTCAGAAACTGTTTGATCATATGGAAGCGGAGCTTGAAGAAGCGGGGTATTTCCGGTCTGATCAGCGCCGGTCATTAATGCGCCGAAATCTTAGAAACATATTCACGCGCTCCGCATTGACCCATGAAGAAGTCAGCACCATGCGCGGGGTCGTCAAGGCGCTTGCCACCGGTGGTGGCCCCGGCTGGATTGCGGAAAAGGAAGCAATGCGCAAAAAAGCGGCGAAAAAGGCCGAATAAAGTTTGACATCGCCTTATTAATAGCTATATTCCGCCCATCTCGAATGACTTGAGTGAGAGTCTCAAGTTGCGTAGAGGACCACATATTGTTCTTTACGGTGCTGATATTATTATTAATTCTAAACAAGAAGCGATTTGAAAAATGACTAAACGTACACAAGCCAAGTACAAGATCGACCGCCGTATGGGTGAAAACATTTGGGGTCGTCCAAAATCACCGGTAAATTCCCGCGAATACCGTCCCGGCCAGCATGGTCAGGGTCGTCGTGCTAAGCTTTCTGACTATGGTATCCAGCTGATGGCCAAACAGAAACTTAAAGGCCATTATGGTGATATGACCGAAAAACAGTTTAAACGCATCTACAAGGAAGCGGTTCGCCGTAAAGGGGATACAGGTCAGATTTTTGTCGGTCTTCTTGAAACCCGCCTTGATGCGGTTGTTTACCGTTCAAAATTCGTACCGACTATTTTCTCTGCCCGTCAGTTCGTAAACCACGGTCATGTGAAAGTGAACGGAAAAAAAGTGAACATCCCGAGCTACATGGTGAAAGTTGGTGATGTGATTGAGATTCGTGAAAAATCACGCCAAATTCCGATGGTGATACAGGGCATGGAAAGCGCGGAACGCGATGTTCCAGACTATATCGAAGTTGATGGTCCAAAAGCGACTTACCTTCGTGTACCGACACTTGATGAAATCCCGTATCCGGTTGTGATGGAACCAAACCTTGTTGTGGAATTCTATTCACGCTAATCGCAAATTTTTTTTGCTATAAAGCCGTCCTGATTATTTTGGGGCGGTTTTTTTATGGGTTCTTGGATAGGGCTTCTTTCAAGGTTTCTTTATTTGAAAATCTTCGCGTGAAAAAATATCCGATCGCGCCGGTCGCGACCGTTGCAACGCTAAAGGCGATTTCTTCCGTATTCTGAATTGTTAGATAGACAAGCGTTACCGCCGTAATAGAGATGAATATAATTGGCGGAAGCGGGTAGAGGGGGATTGAAAAACCTTCTTTGATTTTCCCCTTGTGCCTGCGCCGCAGGATAAAAACACCAAAAACAACAAGCAGTGAATTCAGCGCCATTGTCGCACCGGAAAAAATCAGAATGCTTTCAAAAGTCGCGGACCAAAGAAAAATAAGCGCCATGATTGATTGAAGCCATATGGCAGTGGATGGTATGCCGTTTTTATTTTTCTTTCCCAGTCGCTGAAAGACGGAATAATCCTCACCAAGCACCTGAAGCACACGGGGGGCCGCCACGAGCATCGCGCTGACGGTTGAAATAAGAAGCAGGGACAATGATAGCCCCATAATGACCCCCCCAACATCACCGAAGGCATAAGTCGCTGATATATAGCCGATTTCCAGCTCACCTGCCATGGCGTCCATCGGGGCGGTTGCCAGAAACACATAATTAAGAAGAAGATAACAAATCATTACTGCCGCTGTTCCCACCAGAAGCACCCGCGGCAATGATTTCTTCGGGTTTTCAAGCTCACTCGTCAGGTATGTGGCCGCGTTCCATCCGGTATAGGCATAGCCGACATAAATAAGCGATACCGCAAATGCGCCGCCCGTGAATAATGAAAGATCGGACGCTTGCGGTGCGTAATTGACATCCTGAAGCGTATCTGCGGAAAATAATGCGGCAACGGAAAAACCGAAAATCAAAAGAATTTTTCCGCTGGTGAAAAAATCCTGCAATCCGCCACTGTTTTTGTGGCTTGTTGAATGGACGGCAGTCATGGAAATAATCAGTACCGTCGCGAGTATTAATGGATTGAGTGCCGGAAAAACGGAACCAAGATATTCGCCGAATGTCATTGCGGCAAGCGCCGTTGGCGCCGCAAATCCGACCGTTGCGGAAATCCATCCCGATATAAACCCGGCTCCGGGATGATAAATTTCAGACAGAAAATTATATTCGCCGCCTGATCTGGGCAATTTTGAGCCAAGCTCCGCATAGCAAAGCGCACCGCAAAGCGCCATGATACCGCCCAGCACCCAAAGCGCCATGATGACAAACCCGGACCGGATATCCGCAAGCTGAAACCCGAGGCTGGTGAAAATACCGGTCCCGATCATATTGGCAACTACAATCGCCATTGCCGTTGCTTCAGTGAATTTTTCCTTGATTGCCACGGATTTCCTTAACTTAAACAGGCGCTTCCCACATTTGTGAGGTTAAACCGTAGCACGGGCAAATATGGCGATCAAGCGGGCATTTGTACTTGCGCAGCAATCATAACTTGATAAGATAAAATTGAAAATTATCAGCCAGATAACTTGGAAGCAATCATGGAACTTGTACTTGATACATTATTAAGCGGTTTTCCCTATTTCATATCCCATTTCGGTCTAACGCTTCTTATGCTTGGTGCGGGGGTTTATATCTATGAAAAGGTCACGCCGTATGATGAACTTGCGCTCGTACGCGAAGGCAACGTAGCCGCAGCCATTGCCCTGGCGGCGGCGATCCTTGGGCTTGCGATCCCGCTTGCGTCCTGCCTTGAGGGTAGTGTCAGCCTCTGGGATATATTCATTTGGGGATGGGTGATATTGATCATTCAGATTCTTGCCTTTTATTTTGCCAATCTTGTAATTGACGATCTTAAGGGGCGCATTCAACGTGGTGAGGTAGGGGCGGCAATTCTCCTTTTTGCGGGTAAAATATCAATTGGACTTTTAAACGCGGCAGCGATTTCAGACAAATTTTAAGGATTTAACATGTTAAAAATATATGGTGCCAAAACATTTAACGCGGTCAAAGCGGTGCTCACCACCGAGGAATGCGGGATGGAATATGAATATATCAATATGGATTTTACCAAGGGGGACCATAAATCACCGGATTATATGAAAATTCACCCGCTTGGAAAAATTCCGGCGATGGAAGATGACGGCCACCCGATTTTTGAAAGCAATAATATGTGCCGTTATATCGCCAATAAATCGGGCAGGAAGCTTTATTCCGCTGACCCGCTTGAAGCCGCGCGAATTGATCAGATTGTTGATTTTATCGGCTATCATGTCGGCAAATGGATTTCGGTTTATTTTTTCCAGGAAATCGTAATGAAAAAATTCCGCGGTGCGGATCCGGACGCCGCTGCCATAGAGGAAGCGGCCGGTTTTCTGAAAGAACAGCTTCCCTATCTTGACGGATTATTAGCTGACCATAAATTCCTTTGCGGTAGAGACATTACCATTGCCGACACGGTTGCCTTTGCGATGTTTATGACCCACGAATATACGACATTTGATATTGTTGATTATGAAAATATTCGCCGCTGGTACGATATGATGAAGGTGCGGCCTTCCTATGCGGCGACGATGAAGCATTTTCCGGGCGGTTATAACTTTGATTAAAGCTAGAAATAAGACCGGGCGGTGAAAGCGCAATACCCGATATTACTGTTAATTATTATCATCGTCCTTGGCGAAATGGGTAAGGAAGATGACGAGGGGCGCCCGCGCCCGATTGCCAAAATTGCTCCGCCGGCTTTGAAAGTAGCACCGCCGCTTCCAGATGCGGGGCCGGAAGGGAGCGGTCCCGTCGGCCCTGGCACCATTCGTGATGAAGTTATTGTCATTGAAGACGAAGGAAAAAGGGGTCGTTCACAATATACCGGTACGGCATTTTCCATTGATGACCGCGGTCTGTGGATCACGGCGCGCCACGTGACACACGAATGTGATCAGCTTGTGCTTCTTCGACCGTTTAGAAGCCCGCTCCCCGTCACAGGGCTGGCCGAACATAATCGGGCTGATGTCGCGCTTTTACAAACCGAAGGGGGGTATGAAGCGCTTCATGTGAATTATCAGGCACCGCAATATAATCAGGAAGGGTTTCATTTCGGGTTTCCCCGCGGGGAACCGGGGGCAGTTTATTCACGGCTGATCGGGCGAAAGACATTAAAATCGACCGGGAAACGGACATACCGGGAAACAATTCACGTCTGGGCGGAAAAAATCAGGGTGCCGGATACGGATAAAAACCTGGGCGGGATCAGCGGCGGGCCGATTTTAAACAGAAACGGGGACGTTGTCGGTATCCACGTGGCGGGATCAATCCGGCGCGGGCGGTCATTTTCTTCATTACCGGACAATATATCCGACCTTGTGAATGAAAATGATCTGCGGCTTCAAACTGATGATATTTATGACATTGATCAGTCATCCCTAACCCCCATTGCTTTTTCACGGGTCGGCGAAGACTTGCGTAAAGACCTCACCGTCGCCCAGGTTGTCTGCCGCACTAATTAATGACTTCGGAGTACGTTCGGCGACTGTTGTTGATCCATAGCGGACAATCAAATTATTCTTTTTCACAGATAAAGTCCTGATCTGAGACCGAATGACAATAATCGGGCCAGCCGTTAGTCCGCCAATATGAGGGCATTCCATATCTTTTGCGAATTTCGTTAAACCTTAAGGTGTTTTGGATAGGTCCAAATACAGGTACCCAATGATTGGCAAGTGCGTCATGATTTACATTCTCAATATCTAAGCTTGCTTCTTTTTCAAGAAAGCTTAATGCCAATTCATAGTTTTCAATTTTTGCGGCTAACGCGGCATAGACAATCCCTGCAAAAATATTTTCCGAGTTTATTTGCTGAGGGTTCTCCTGAAAATAATTGTCAGCGGATATAAGATAAGTGTTCAAGGTGTCAGCGTCAGCAATGGTATCAACCAGTTTAGAATTGAAAAATATTGCGTCAGAGGATTTATTATGCAGTAAAAGCTGTCTTAACAATTCCTGAGTTGTTACAGAATCATCATCTTTTATTCCGTGAACCAATCTCACGCCATATGGAAAATGTGAAGTGTTTCCCGCTAACTCAATGCTTTTATCAAAATAAGACAAGCCTTCTTCAAAACGGTTCAAGTTGTACAGAACCACCCCTGATCCAAGATTGTAAATAGTTCCGAGTGGATCTAAAATAACGGATTTTTCAGTATAGGCCAAAGCATCTGAAAATTTACCTGTTCTTAATAATAACTGACTGTATTGTGCTCGTGCTTCAGTATTCTGCGGATCATATTCAAGAGCCATAAGATATTGTTCTTCTGCTTCTTTCCAATGATATTTATCTTTCAAAATATCCCCTAATGCTCCGTGTGCAAAACTGGATGTAGGATCAATTTCAAGTGCACGGCGCGCGGCTTCCTCACCCAAATACATGCCAACCAAAGTGGTTTCCACTTCGTGATAATAATACGCGAGCGTGTGGGCCTGGGCGAGTAATCCCCATGAAGATGCATAATTTGGATCAAGTTTTGTTGCCTCATCCAGCAAAAGTAAAGCCCTTTGTAAATTGTCTGGGCCTCTGCGGGACATTAGAACCTTACTTTCCAAATAAAGGTCATAGACTTTCATGTTGTCAGTTTGATTGAGAACCAGAGTGGGGGTCGTTTCAATATCCAGTTTTATCGCCAGATTGTCTGAAACCGCATTTGCAATCTCTTCCTGAACAACAAAAACGTCTCTTAAAAACCTGTCAAAAGTTTCTGACCAGATATTAAATCCGTCTTCAGTTCTGGTTAGTTGTACTGAAATCCGCAGTCTGTTCTCCTGTTTTCTAACCGAACCCTCAAGGATATGTGTTACACCCAATGTTTCACCAATCACTTGTAAATCCTGTAATTGTCCTCTAAATGAAAATGATGAAGTCCGACCAGAAACTTTAAGTTCAGGTATTCTGGACAGCACGGATATAAGCTCTTCAGACAAACCATCAGCAAAATATTGGCCATTATCATCTTCTGACATATTCAGGAAAGGTAAGACGGCTACTGATTTACTGTTTACGACAATTTCCGGTTTTGAATTGCGGTCAAACAACAAAAATACAACAGCAACGGTGAGTAACCCGATAATGGCATAGTTCATTCTTTGACCCGTTGTTGAACGGATACTGTTTTCAACTTCCACTTCTTTTGTGGGCTTAAGCCCTTCTGGTGTTAACTCGTAAGCCCACGCGAAGAAGAGGGCAAAGGGAAAACCGATAATCCCTATATACACGACAATGCTATTTAAGGCTTCTGGAAGATTTAGTGCTGGGACGATTACATCTGTAATTTGTACCACTACCCATCCTAACGCAAGATAAGCCGCTGCAACCTTGAAAATGTTCCTGCGTTTCAATTCTGTCAGATAATTCAATCCACACCCTTCCAACTAGTTGAAAGTATCTTAGCACCAAACGTTGGAAAGGGAAATGTTCGAAAAATCGCAGGTAACCGAATGCCCGCTTTGAGATAGAAGCAGTCGGTCCAGTTAATTGACAGATAGATTATGGATAGGCATAGTTACCCAATGAAATATTCTGTTTCGATTGATGTTCCGGATTTGGAAAGTGGTATTCGTTTTTATGCCGCTGCCTTCGGGTTTTCTGAAAGTAGCCGACCGGTTGAAAGTTATGCCATCCTGAAAAAGGATGATGCGGAAATCGGTATCATTGAAAAGAAGGCGGGGACAAGTCCGGCGAAAGATTGCGGTGATGTGCGCCGTTACGAGCGGCACTGGACCCCGGTCCATATTGACTTTTATGTGGATGATTTTGAAAAGACATTAAATGCCGCGATCAAGGCGGGCGCAAAATGCGAACAGGAATTCGAAGGGGGCAAGCACCCGCCCGTGGCATTTTGTAGTGATCCTTTTGGTAATGGATTCTGCATCATCGGACGCCGATTGAGCAAAAAGGCGCCGGGAAAAGCGCCTTAATTTTAATCAGTCATTTGGGATGATTTAGTTCTTCGGCTCGATCCCAACGCTTTCAAAATGAGCAAACTTGTCATCATTCTGTTTTTCTTTTTTCCGGCAGTGGTTCACGCGCTCTGGATCGCGCTTAGTGATAGAAAAGGCTAAGAATCATATTCTTAGAACAATTTTAGAGCTTCGGTAGCCTGTTTATTGCCGTTATCACTGGACTGTTGAAACCAGAATCTTGCCAAATTATCATTTCGTTCAACCCCCCATCCATTTCCAAAAATAACTCCAAGCCCATATTGACCGTGGGCGCTGCCCTGAACGGCGGCATTTGTATACCACATCAGCGCATCCTGATAGGATTGATCCAATCCATCTTGCCCACTAATATATAACTCACCTAGCATAGCCTGAGAATCACGGTCTCCTTTTTCTTCAAGATATTTCCAGGAATCAATCGCTTCAGCGACTTTTCCATCGCGGTAAAGCTCAGCAACCATTAAAAATGCGTTGCTTTTTTCCTGTCCATTCTGACTGTTGTCCTTAATGAGAGTACTTAACTGGCTTATGGCATATTTGCTGTTTTTTGAAATGGCTTTAAGATAAAGCAAAATAGCCTTATTCATGTCCTGCTTGACGCCTTTACCATTTTGGTAAAGTTCCGCTAAATTAGCCTGAGCATCCTCGTCGCCTTGATCCGCTGCCTTTTCGTACCAAAGGGCCGCATTTTCATATGATTTGTCAATGCCGTACCCATTTTCATAGATAATGCCCATAAAATATTGGGACGTTGGATCATTATTAGTTGCCAATGGCTGGAAAATTTCCAGTGCCTTTTGATAATCTTCTGCCTTAAAAGCATCCATCCCGTCTTGCACGGATCCCTGTGCAAAGCCCGAGATTGTCATGGTCACACTAAAAAACAATGGCAAGAGTATCAATTTTGCAATTTTGTAAATTCTCATTTGAATTGGCCTTAATAAAGTTAGAAAAAATTTTCTAACACCGTATCTACTCTTTTAAGTCATGGATATCCCCTGAACGGGGGATATAGTCATCACGGTTCTGGGAGTATTACGCCGGGTAATTGAGACTGTTTACAAGTATCGGGGAATGGACTTAAAATCCTGCTACCAAAAAAGGCGCCCGAATGAGCGCCTTTTGAATTTGACCATTTCTAAAAATCTTAGTTCTTCGGTTCGATCCCGACGCTTTCAAAATGGGCAACAAGTTCACCATTCGCGGCCATTTCGCGGATAATGTCGCAACCGCCAAGGAATTCACCCTTCACATAAAGCTGAGGGATGGTCGGCCAGTCGGAATATTGTTTGATTCCTTCCCGAAGGCTTTCGTCCTGAAGTACGTTATGCGTTTGATAATCAACATTAAAATAATTGAGTATTTCCACAACCGTGGCTGAAAAGCCGCACTGCGGGAACATGGCGTCACCCTTCATGTAAAGGACGATGTCGTTGCTTTCCACGTCGTTTTTTATGCGGTCAAATACTGGATTTGTCATGATTTATTCCTGATAAGTTAATTTTATTGCTATTCCGGCGCTGATGTCTGAAGCGAGAGCGCATGTAGCTCCTCTCCGACTTTTCCTTTTAACGCCTTATAGACCATTTGATGTTGTTGTACCCTGTTTTTTCCAACAAACTGTTCTGACACCACATGTGCGGCAAACTGGCTGCCGTCGCCACGCATATCCTGAACCTGAACCTGGGCATCCGGTAGGATTTCCAAAATCATGTTCTTAATTTCTGCGGCTTCTAATGCCATTGATTTCTCCTAAACTTCACTTGACATGTAGTTTGGCATCCATGATGCGTGGGCGTCAAGCAATTCATCTACTGATATAGTGAATGTGTCCTTAACATCAAGGGTTTTGCCCCCGACGGTGCCTATTTTTTCGGTTCGCACACCGGCCTTTTGCGCATTTTCCATAATCGCGGCGGCGTTTTCGCAGCTGGTGCTGATGACATATCTGGCCTGATCTTCGCCAAACCCGTATGCATGCATCGGAATGTCACCGGTATTCAGTGATATATCCATGCCTTTGCCTGATGCCATCGTCATTTCGGCCAGTGCGATAAACAAACCGCCATCGGAAATATCGTGGCAGGCCTTCACATTACCATTTTGAATTTGTGCGCGCACGAAATCGCCATTTTTCTTTTCAAGGTGAAGATCCACGGGCGGCGGCGCACCTTCTTCGCGGCCTTCAATCACCGAAAGATATTCGGAACAACCGATATGACCATTGGTTTCACCGATCAAAATGATTTCTTCACCGTCATTTTTCGGCGCAATCGTCACCATTTTACTGCTGTCCTGAAGCAGGCCGACACCACCAATCGCCGGTGTCGGATGGATGCCGGTGCCATTTGTTTCATTGTAAAGCGACACATTGCCGCTGATCACCGGATAGTCAAGCACGGTGCAGGCTTCACGAAGGCCGTCAATCGCGCCGACAAACTGTCCCATGATGTCCGGGCGTTCCGGATTTCCGAAATTAAGGCAGTCGGTAATCGCCATCGGCTGCGCGCCAACGGCGGTAACATTGCGCCATGTTTCGGCGACGGCCTGTTTGCCGCCTTCAAACGGATCAGCATAGCAATAACGCGGCGTACAGTCGGTTGAAATCGCAAGCGCCTTATTGGTGTTATGAACCCGCACCACGGCGGCATCACCACCGGGAAGCTGAATGGTATCGGCCATTACCTGATGGTCATATTGCTGCCAGATCCATTCGCGGGAACATAGGTTCGGGCTTCCCACAATTTTAAGTAGCGCGGCACCGATATCATTCGGGGCGGCGACGTTTTTCGCGTTAATCACGTCCGGTGCGTCCGTCTTCACCCACGGGCGGTCATATTCCGGCGAATTGTCTGCAAGCGGCTGCGTCGGGATGTCTGCGACTACATCACCCTGCCATTTAAGGGTCAGGTTTCCACTGTCGGTAATTTGGCCGATGACCGCAAAATCAAGATCCCATTTATGGAAAATCGCTTCCGCTTCCTTCACGCGGTCGGGTTTTAAAACCACCAGCATGCGTTCCTGGCTTTCGGACAGCATCATTTCATAGGGCGTCATATGTTCTTCACGTTGCGGCACCATATCCAGATTAAGTGTAAACCCAACC
Source organism: Alphaproteobacteria bacterium (assembly GCA_030428615.1). Classification (GTDB taxonomy): domain Bacteria; phylum Pseudomonadota; class Alphaproteobacteria; order Sphingomonadales; family Emcibacteraceae; genus Pseudemcibacter. Next base: position 158,209 of record JAUIDN010000004.1, read on the forward strand.
CCGCCGCCGGACGCCATTTCAACCGATGATGATGTAAGTCCGGCCGCGCCCATATCCTGAATGGCGACCACCATGTCGGTGGACATCAGTTCAATACAGGCTTCAATCAGCAGCTTTTCGGTAAACGGATCGCCCACCTGCACAGTCGGGCGTTTCTCTTCGCTGTCTTCGGTGAATTCGGCTGATGCCATGGTGGCACCGTGAATACCGTCCCGTCCGGTTTTTGATCCAACATAAATCACCGGGTTACCGACACCCGCTGCGGCGGACAGGAATATTTTATCCTGATCGGCAAGGCCCACGGCCATCGCATTGACAAGGATATTACCATCGTAACTGGGGTGGAAATTGGTTTCGCCGCCAACGGTGGGAACACCGACGCAATTTCCGTATCCGCCGATTCCTTCAACCACACCGCTAAGCAGGTGACGTGTTTTTTTATGGTCGGGGGAGCCGAAGCGAAGCGCGTTCATATTGGCAATGGGGCGGGCGCCCATGGTGAACACGTCGCGTAAAATGCCGCCGACACCGGTCGCCGCGCCCTGGTAGGGTTCGATATAGGACGGGTGGTTGTGGCTTTCCATTTTAAAAATCGCTGCCTGATTATCACCAATATCAATCACGCCTGCATTTTCACCGGGCCCGTGGATCACCCACGGCGCTTTTGTTGGCAGGGTTTTAAGATGCTTTTTTGATGATTTATAGGAGCAATGCTCGCTCCACATCACGGAAAAAATACCAAGCTCAGTAAGGGTTGGTGTCCGGCCAAGGATTTTATTCATCAATTCACGTTCATCGGCCGAAAGACCATGTTCCTTTACCAGATCGTCGGTGATTTCCGGGTTATTATTCCATTTGGTTTCAGTCATACGTCATAAACTCTAATTCAGTGTATTGATGATACTTTCGAAGAAGCCGCGGCCATCGCTGCCGCCCTGCGCATCTTCAACAAATCTTTCCGGGTGTGGCATCATGCCGAGAATGTTGCCGCGTTCATTTAAAATACCGGCAATATTATGTTGTGATCCGTTCGGGTTGGCGTCCTCTGTGGCAATGCCGTCTTTATTGACATACCGAAAGGCGATTTGATTGTTATCTTCTAAGGCCGCGAGCGTCGCGTCATCAGCAAAATAATTACCGTCGTGATGCGCCACCGGAATATCAATCACCTGTCCCGGTGCATAGGCGTTGGTGAAGGCGCTCGTGGCATTTTCCACTTTTAAATGAACCGTCTTGCAGACAAATTTAAGCGATTTGTTGCGCATAAGCGCACCGGGAAGAAGACCCATTTCCGTCAGTACCTGAAAACCGTTGCAGACACCGATGACATATCCCCCGCGGTTTGCGTGTTCAAGGATCGCCCTGATCGCCGGGGAGCGCGCCGCCATCGCCCCGCAACGAAGATAGTCCCCAAATGAAAAACCGCCCGGAAGGGCGATCAAATCAACATTGGGAATTTCGGTATCCTGATGCCAGATGGCATGTGGCTTTTGCCCCGTTACTTTTTCAATTCCGTCAAACATGTCCCGGTCGCAATTTGAAGCGGGGAAGGTTACAACAGCTGATTTCATTTCAATGTTCCTTTAAAGGATTAATCGATATCAATCGTATAATTTTCAATCACCATATTGGAAAGAAGTTTTTTGCACATTTCCTCCACATTGGCGTATGCCTTGTCCTTGTCGGTCTCGCTAAGATCAAGTTCGATATATTTGCCCTGACGGACATCATCAACCCCTTCAAAACCAAGCGCGCCAAGGGCATGTTGGATAGCCTTACCCTGCGGGTCAAGAACACCATTTTTTAACGTAATATGAACACGTGCTTTCAACGTTTCTGTTCCTTTTTTCTGTCGTCAATTATTCTTCTGTTTCAAGTGACACGCCAAGGCGGCGGGCCACTTCCTGGTATGCTTCCACTTCACCGCCAAGATCGCGGCGGAAACGGTCCTTATCCATTTTTTCCCGTGTCTTAAAATCCCAAAGGCGGCAATTATCGGGGCTGAATTCGTCGGCAAGAACGATGAAATGCCCGTCTTCACCGTCAGTCAGACGCCCGAATTCAAGTTTAAAATCAATCAGTTCAAGCCCGATACCGGCAAAAAAGCCGCGCAGGAAGTCATTGACCTTCGCCGTCATTTCCATAATTTCAATCAGTTCGTCTTCTGCCGCAATTTCAAGCGCCAGAATATGATTTTCCGCGATCAGCGGGTCACCAAGGTCATCATCCTTTAATGAAAATTCAATAATCGGGCGCGGGAGTTTCAACCCTTCTTCGAGGCCGAATTTTTTCGCCATGCTGCCGGCGACGGTGTTTCTTGCAATTACTTCAAGCGGGATGATCTGCACTTCATGACAAAGCTGCTCGCGGTCCGAAAGGCGCTCAATAAAATGGGTCGGGATACCGATTTCCGAAAGCCGCGTCATCACAAGCTCGGTAATCTTGTTATTGATAATACCTTTGCCGGTAATGGTGCCTTTTTTAACATTGTTAAATGCCGTGGCGTCGTCTTTGAAATATTGGATAATGGTGTCCGGCCGGGGACCTTTATAAAGGATTTTGGCCTTGCCCTCATAGAGCATTTCTTTATCTGACATGGTTGTCCTTAAGCTTTAAATTTGCGCAGAATCAAGCGGGGACAATCTAGCGGATAATGCCGCTAAAAACAATCACCGTTGACCCTTTAAAAACTTTTTTTTCATATTATATAAAAAACATGGAAATGGTTTGCAAAATGCCGTAAACAGGCATGATGTATTAATGAAAATTCACCGGTTTTAAGGAGCAAAAATCAATGTCGCAGTTTGACGATCGGGAAAAAGCAGCGGAAAACAAATTTTCGCATGACAAGGAACTTGAATTTAAGGCGACCGCCCGGCGCAACAAACTTCTTGGTCAATGGGCTGCGGGTCTCATGGGCTTCGAAGGGGAAGCAATCGCCTCATACGCCCGTGAAGTGATCGAAAGCGATTTTGAAGAAACCGGCGATGATGATGTTTTCCGTAAGGTAAAAAAGGACCTTGACGAAGCAAAGGCCAATCAATCCGAACATCAGATCCGCCGCAAAATGGACGAACTGATGGCCACGGCGATGCAGCAGGTGAAATCAGAGGTTTAGAAAACGGATAAACGAATTTAAATAAGCCGCCTTCGGAAACGGTGGCGGCTTATTTTCGTCAGCAACCAAATGCGGGAACCGCCAAGTTTGGTAAAATAATTGAATTTTTTTAACTTTTGTGTAATTTATCATACGAAAAAACAAATATGCTTTTGGGGGATTCCGTGAAAAAGTTAAGAAAAATTGTTCTTTTTGTTGCGACCTTTTTATGCTGGAGCCAAATTTCAGCTGCTCAAAATATTGATGAGCTGGCAGATGCGTTTGGACATATTCCAGACTTTGCAGGGATATTAATTTCTCCGGATGGAGATAAAATTGCAACATTGATGAATTACGACGGCCAAAGAATTTTGGTAACAAAATCTTTGACGGATCCCAATGTTGCGCCTGTTGGTATCCCTTTTGATGAAGGAGAGTTTAGATGGGTACGATGGGTTTCGAATGATCGGTTGATTGCTGGAGTCAGATATTCTGCGAAGATACGCCAAGATAGAGCTTTTAAGAGAGGCTCCAGAAGCGAAGTGGTGGAATTTACGACGACGCGACTTGTTTCAATGGATTGGAACGGAGAGAACTTTGTTCTGCTTTCAAAAAGAAACCGAGGAAGAAACTTTCAGCCGCAATTTCAAGACAATGTGATTGATATGCTACCGGAAGATCCGGATCATGTTTTATTATCTCTTGATGTTTCCGTTCAAAATCAACCAGCCATATATAAGCTGAATGTTCATACAAATGATCGAACATTGGTGCATGACGATTTACGCCATGTTACCCAATGGATAACTGATCGTAATCATGAAGTTAGGTTTGCAAGAGGTGTTGAGGACACGCCCAGAATTAACGAGTCCAGACGGTTTTCATATTATAGAAAAACTGTCGATGATGAATGGATAAAGCTTTATGATTATGATGTTAGAGAATTTGAAGCGCCTTTCGAGTTTCTGGGATTCGCGGAAAACCCTGACCATATTTATGTGTCGCAACTTTCTAAAAGTGGTTTTAAGGGGATATACAAGTTAGATGTTGATGCTCAGGAAATAGTGGAAACCATATCTGAGTCTGATGAGTATGATTTATGGGGGATTCAGTATAATGAATCCCGGCAGTTAATCGGCTATACTTACAAGCATGATATGTTCAAAAGGGTAAATTTTGACGAACAAGGGAAAAAAATTAACCGCATTTTTGAGCAGAATTTCCCTGATTCAGAATTTTTAATCTCTAGTCAAAGTAAAGATGGGAATAGGCTGATTGTGAGGACGGAATCGTCTGTTGATCCGGGGTCATATTATCTAGTTGACTTGCCGGAAAATAAAGTCGAACTGATAGATTATAACTATAAACTGGTGATGCCTGAAGTTCTTTCAAAAACCAAACCGGTAAAATATAGGGCCAGCGACGGTATAGAAATCAATGCCTTGCTTACCATACCCAAAAATGAAACAGCCGATAAAAAGCTGCCAACTGTAATATTGCCGGTTTGGAGACAAGGTCAAAGGTTTTATCATGAGTTTCATTATTGGACGCAGTTTTTTGCTGCAAATGGATACGCTGTTCTTCAAATAAATTACCGTGGAGCAGGCGGTTATGGACAATATTACCAAAATTTGGGTAAAGGCGAAATGGGGCGTAAAATCATACAGGATGTCATTGAAGGCACGCAGTGGATGATTGATAGCGGCCATGCAAATCCGGAACGAATTTGTATAGCCGGTGATACTTTTGGGGCCTATATCTCGCTTCAGGTGCCTACCGTGGCGCCGACCCTATATAAATGTTCAATTGCACATGCGCCAGTAACTAGTTTGGACGCTTTTCTCCGCCATAAAAGGGATTTTGTAGGATATAATTACACGAAAGCACTATTATCGAATGATGAGTGGGACCTTGATCAGGCATCACCACTTTTTAACATCGATAACATGAATGTTCCCGTATTGTTGTTTCACGGTGAGAAAGACATGGTTATTCCGGTAAGTGAAAGTCGCGTGTATGCCCAGAGAATGGAACGTGCAAAGAAAGATATTCAATATTTTGAGTTTGAAGATGCTGATGCATATTTAAGTAGACAGGAGCATCGCATCAAGTTTTTAAAAGAAATGGGTCATTTCCTTGAAAAAAACTTAAAATAGTGATGCTTGATTGGTGCTAAGCAAAACGCTACAGCAGAGGAAGTATGAGGTTTAACTTATTGAAAATTAAGGTAATTTATGGTTTCAATCTTATTGAGCGCAAATTTTGAGTGTTTGTGTCAGGATGGCAAGTGTTTGTTCCTGTGATATAGACTTCAGCTTGGGTTGAATAGGCAGTCAATACTGTAGATAGGAAGGCTTTCCCTAAGTCAGTTTCTGGTTCAAATTGAAAATCCCAAGTGCCGTTGGTATGACATGCTAAACTGGAATCGTAATTATTGTTATCCATTTTGAATTGGGCGATACCGCCGTAATTAGAGAATATCTGCACGTCAGTTATCTTTCCTGTAATAACAGTAGCGTGAGCAACAGTTAATAAGCTATTTATTATCATTAGTAATACAATTAAGATTTTCAATGTTATCCCCCGTAGTTAATAAAGGTTAAGAGAAAACAATGATATTTATAAAAGGTGTTCTGAAAATCATGCTATGTTCCCCCCTGAGAAGTTTCAGTATAGTAACTTCACCATATTTGTAAAACAAATTGTCATGTATGTAAACAGACTACTCCCCAAACACTCTCTTAAAAATCGTGTCCACATGTTTGGTGTGGTATCCAAGGTCGAATTTGTCGTCGATTTCGGCGTCGCTCAGCTTGGCGGAAACTTCCGGGTCGGCTTTCAGTTCTTCGGCGAAATTGGCACCCTGTTCCCAGACTTTCATGGCGTTTCGCTGCACAAGGCGGTAGGCGTCTTCGCGGCTTACGCCCGCCTGGGTGAGGGCAAGTAAAACCCGCTGCGAATTATGAAGGCCGCCAAGTTTATCCATATTGGCAATCATATTTTCCGGATACACCACAAGCTTGTCCATCACCATGGTCAGGCGCGCCAGCGCGAAATCAAGGGTCACGGTGGCATCGGGGCCGATCATCCGTTCAACCGATGAATGGGAAATGTCCCGTTCGTGCCAAAGGGCGACATTTTCCATCACCGGGATCGCCATCCCGCGCACAAGCCGCGCCAGACCGGTCAGGTTTTCGGTCAGGATCGGGTTTCGTTTATGGGGCATGGCCGATGAACCCTTCTGTCCTTTTGAGAAAAATTCTTCCGCTTCCAAAACTTCCGTACGTTGAAGATGGCGGATTTCAACCGCAAGCCGCTCAATGGATGATGCCACCACACCAAGCGTGCAAAAGAACATGGCATGACGGTCGCGGGGGATGACCTGCGTTGATACGGATTCCGCTGTTAGCCCCATAGCCTTGGCGACGTGTTCCTCAACGCGGGGGTCAATGTTTGCAAACGTGCCGACAGCGCCGGAAATGGCGCAGGTGGCGATTTCTTCACGCGCATGTTTAAGTCGGGTAAGGTTACGGTCAAATTCGGCGTATGCTTCCGCCATTTTAAGGCCGAAAGTCACCGGCTCCGCGTGAATGCCGTGGGACCGGCCAATGCAGACATCCATTTTATGTTCGTATGCACGGCGCTTTAGTACTTCAAGCAATTTTTCCACATCATCAATCAGAATGTCTGCCGCCTTTACAAGCTGTACGCTCAAACAGGTATCAAGAACATCGGATGATGTCATGCCCTGATGCACGAAGCGGGCTTCGGGTCCGATATATTCCGCAAGGCTGGTCAAAAACGCAATCACGTCATGCTTGACTTCTTTTTCAATTTCATCAATGCGGTCAATGTCAAAATTGCCTTTTTCCCAGATTGTCTTTGCACTTTCCTTTGGAATAACCCCAAGTTCCGCAAGCGCGTCACAGGCGTGGGCTTCAATTTCGAACCAGATTTGAAATCTTGATTGCGGCTCCCAGATGGAGGTCATTATGTCGCGCGAATAACGTGGGATCATGGTATTTTTTTCCGTGTGCTATTTACAGTGTCAAACTATGCGACAGGCTTTAGCACGGTGCGGGAAAGGGGGCAAGTTTAAATATTTTAACGAATTACAAATCGCTATAATTATACCAGACGGGCCCTCTAATCAGACGGTAAACAACATAAAGCATAACCGGGATCAGTATAATACCCGCTGGTGGAAAAAAGGCCATAAGGATCAAAGGAAGTATTATACCAAAACCAATGCTTTGCCATTTTCCGTAAAGCCTTGTCCCTGATCTGGTATAGGCGCGGCGGGCATCACACCCTGAGCAAATCATCGCATCCTCGGATACTTCTGTTCGGCAGAAGGGGCAGAAAATATTACCGGGGTCCGGTTCGTTCTTTTTTGGTGCGGGTGCACCACATTTTGGGCATGCTTTCGCGGAACTGGATATCTGCGATCCGCAGTCGGTACATTCAATTAACGCCATTTAATTCACTCCCCATTTTGCTGTTTTATATCGTAATAATTGCCTTTTTGATTTGTTACTGAACTTGATTAGAAAACATTATTAAAAAAAGAATCTGAGTCAATCTGACTAGTCAGATTAACATTATACTGCCATTTAAAAAACAAATAACAACCATTTTAAAAATTCGTTATTCAAGTCATCAAATAGTGATATCCTGTTGGTGTTAACGATACATCGGGGAACTTTATGATGTTCAAAAAAACCACCATTTCAGCTTTATTCCTGTCTTCGTTTTTGCTGGCTTCTGTATCCATTGCGGCGGATTTAACAAATAACGACGACGTGACCTATACATTATATGTTGAAAATGATGATGGCGCTGTTTCAAAAACCATCGGGCCGAACGAAACAATCCCGTCAATTTGTACGGACTGCTATATTGAAATTGATGAAACTGGCGACGGGATCGTTATTGAAGAAGAAGCTAAGGTAATTATCAAAGACGGTAAGTTCGTCGTAGAGGAATAAAAAACCTTTTCAAGCAGCCAACTGGCGGCGTTGTTGGGTAGGCGCTGCCCGATATTAAAATGATGCGCACGGATAAATGCGTCTGTTTGGAAAGATATGTTTGTCAAAGGGGCTTAATTGTTATATCTGGGTTTATTGATAATTGTATAAACCCTTGATCGACAAACCATGTTTCAGCTTATATTTTCCATTGGTGCGCTGCTTTTAAGTATTGTCATTCTCCAGCTTGCCAATAGTATGGTTGCACCGACAATCGTTCTGAACGCCAATAGTGCCGGATCTTCCCTGGCGAGTATCGGGATGATCCCGACCATTTACGGGTTGGGGTTCGTGTTTGGCTGTTTCTGGGCGCGAAAATTATTAAAAACAATCGGACATATCCGCAGTTTTACATTTGCTGCGGCGCTGTTGGCGTCACTTACGCTAATGATGCATCTTATTCCTGATACTTTTGCATGGATAATATTTCGCGGACTGATGGGGGTGGCCATTGCCATCATTATGACATGCATTGATAGCTGGGTAGGGCACGTGACGCCATTTGAAATGCGTGGCCGGGTCATGGGGTTTTATTCGACATTCACAAAACTTGCCTATGTCGGCGCCCCGGCGGTGCTGGCCTATTCAGTTACGGTCAATGAAAAGGCGATTATATTTTCGGTTTTATTGTTTACTGTTTCGTTGATACCGGTCTGTCTGACAAAATTGCCACAGCCTTCCATCGGGCCGGAAGTGTCGACAACATTTCGGGCATTATTAAAAGACACGCCAAGCGCGTTTGTAAGCGTTTTTGTGCTTGGGTTTACCAATACGGCAGTGATCAATTTGCTGCCCGTTTACGGTGTTGAGGTCGGGTTTATAGAATCGCAGGCATTATTGCTTCTTACGGCGGCACACATTGGCGGTTTGATATTGCAATGGCCGTTGGGTCTGCTTTCTGACCTTATCAACAGGCGCAAGGTCATGATTGTTGGATTTATGATTTCGTCCGTTGTCGCAATCAGTATGACGCTGCCGATCGCAGCGAATGGGCAGTTTGCGATAATCCTGACGTTTATATGGGGCGGGGCGGCGCTTTCGCTTTATTCAATTTCGCTTTCCCATGCGATTGACCACGTCGAAAGCGAAGAAACGGTCACGGTTTGTGCGACAATCCTTACAACATGGTCAATCGGGTCTATTTTCGGTCCGATCGTTGCGGGCGTTTTGATGGAATATTTTTCCGTATTTGCGCTTTATCTCTTTTGTGCGGTGTTTCATGGGCTTGCCGGAATTTTTATCTTGTTCAGGGTAATGACATCGACGACCCGACTGAATTTGGAAAAGGACTTGTCAGAGGAAGAAATTGACAGCCTGACATGGCCGCAAAACCGACCTTTGGTATAAACTTGATTTGCTTTTAATTTTAATGGGAGTGTTTCCGGCCAATATCGCATTTGTCATCAAAAGAAGGGCACCCTACGCAGCGGGGGAGGTCCAACCAGAAAACCGACCCTTGACCATAAACGCTTTCAAAATCGCATTCTCCGTTCATTTCGATGGAAAGTCTTCTACAGATCGGCAGGCCAAGCCCCGTACCTTCAATGCCGGACGTGGTTTGTTCACCGCGATAGAAAGGCTCAAAAATCTGTTTTGCATGATCGCGTTGAATACCTTTTCCGTCGTCTTCGACACTAAAACGGGTGTAGCTATTGTTTTTATCGACCGAAATCCAGATATTTCCGCCGGGTTGGTTATATTTGATGGCATTGGTCAAAAGATTTACGAGTATCTGTTCTGCCCTTACCCGATCGGCGTACAGACAGTTCAGGTCATCGGGAATATCTTCGCAGTGGAGTGTAATCTGTGAGTCATTCGCAAGCTTTTCCACAAGGTTTATGGAGTTTTTGACGATCTCTGAAGCATTGTTATGTTCGATATTAAGGTTGATTTCCCCCTGATCAATCTTTGCCATACTGAGCAAGTCATCAACAAGATGAAGCAGTAATTCACCGCCCTGATAAATTGATTTAACGGTGCCCATCTGCTTTTCATTCAGCGGGCCGTAAAGCTCATTTTTTAACATATCGGAAAAACCGAGAACGGCATTGAGAGGCGTTCTCAGTTCATGGCTCATCATTGAAAGAAATTTTGACTTTGATTTACTGGCTTCTTCGGCATTTATTTTGGCTTCTCTAAGCTCTTTTTCAAGATTATATTGGTCTGTTATATCACGCCAGACGCAGAAGATGGCGTCTTTTCCCTGAAAGGGGATTTTTGTAAGCGTCACTTCAACGGGGAAATTTTCACCTGATTTTTTTGTATGCGTCCAGTGAAAACGGTGATACCCCTTGGTGAGTGCAATGGTCATCATCTCTTCCGCCGCATCGAAGGACGGCTTTCCATCTTCCTGATATTTGGGGGAAAGCTGCGAAGGGTGGGTGTTTCGTAATTCCGACTGGCTTTTGTAGCCCAATGTGCGCACTGCTGCATCATTACAAATTTCAAATTTTTGATCGATAATAAGCCACATCGGGTCTTCGGATGCTTCAAAAAGCATTCTGTATTTTTCACCGTCTTCGGTGGGTGAATGACTGTATTGTTGCTTTTTATTCTTGATCACAACATCTCTTCACTTTTAGTGAGGTACGATATTCCCAAAGATATGCCTGATTATACAACGAATTGGTTTATAATTCATTACAAATCAAATGGAATGTCGTTTTTCTTGGTCACTGTACGTAATGAGAAATTGGATTTTATCTGCGAAACACCGGGTAGGGTGGTGAGGACATCCATATGCAGCTTTTCATAATCCGATGCATCGGAAACAACAACTCGCAGCAGGTAATCTGCGTCGCCGCTCATCAGATAACATTCCATAATTTGTGGGCATTCACGCACTATTTTTTCAAATTCACCAAGAAGTTCTTTGGTTTGGTTCTCAACGGTGATCTGAACGAATACATTATCCGGCAGGTCCGCAGCCCGTTGATCCATGATCGCCACATATCCTTCAATTACCCCTTCATTTTCAAGTGATTTTACCCGTCGAAGACACGCGGACTGTGAAAGCCCGACCCGGTCGGCAAGGTCTGAATTGCTGATCCGGCCATCAATTTGCAGATTTCTTATGATCGCAAGATCAATCTTATCTAACTTCAGATTTAGAAATTTATGTCTCATAAATATAAATTTATGCAACATTCTGCGAAAAAACAAGAAAAATAACGCAAAAAACGCAAGGACATTTTTATTTGCTTCATTTATAATCTGCATAAATTTATTCACATATTTATCTGAGGGAAAAGAAGTATGATTATCGGCTGTCCAAAAGAAATTAAAATCCACGAGTATCGCGTCGGCCTTACACCGCCTAGCGCGTCTGAACTCATCCGTCATGGTCATGATGTTATCATCGAAACAAATGCCGGGATCGGCATTGGCATCAGCGATGCAGATTATGAAGCCGTCGGCTGTCGCATTATCGGCTCCGCTGAGGAGGTGTTCGCCGAAGCGGAAATGATCGTCAAGGTCAAAGAACCGCAACTGAACGAATGTGCGATGCTGAATGAAAACCATCTTCTTTTCACTTATCTTCATCTCGCGGCCGACAAACCGCAAACTGAAGCGCTCATGGCGTCGGGCTGTACGGCTATTGCTTATGAAACCGTGACCGCTAATGACGGGTCACTCCCGCTTCTGGCACCGATGAGTGAGGTTGCGGGGCGCATGTCTATTCAGGCGGGGGCTCATGCCCTTGAAAAAGCGGCGGGCGGCCGCGGCATCCTGCTTGGTGGTGTACCGGGAGTTGCCCCTGCAAAAGTCGTTATAATTGGTGGCGGTGTTTCCGGCATGAACGCCGCTGAAATGGCCGTAGGGCTTGGTGCGGATGTGACAGTGTTTGATCGCAATATCAATCAGATGCGCCATCTTGATCAGCGTTTTCGTGGTACGGTAAAAACCTGTTATTCTACCGCGCATACTCTCGAAGAAGCGGTTCTTCAGGCGGATCTCGTTGTAGGGGCGGTTCTTGTGGCCGGTGCTGCGGCACCGAAACTCGTATCAGCAGAAACTGCGAAAAAGATGAAGGACGGCGCCGTCCTTGTTGATATTTCCATTGACCAGGGTGGATGTTTTGAAAATTCCAGGGCGACAACTCACTCAGATCCGACGTTTGTGATTGACGGAGTTGTTTATTATTGTGTTGCGAATATGCCCGGGGCGGTTGCCCATACGTCAACATACGCTCTTAATAATGCAACGCTTCCATTTGCCGTCGCGCTGGCGAATAAGGGTTGGAAAAAAGCCTGCCAGGATGATCCGCATCTTGCCAATGGTATTAATATTCAAGGTGGAAATGTTACATTCGAAGCCGTCGCAAAAGACCTTGATTTACCTTACGCGCCCGCAGCACTTTAAAATTTTTCTTACTCTATTTATCAGGGAAGAGCATAAACGCTCTTCCCTTTTTTTTTAAACCACTATAAATTTGATCAACCAATTTTAGGACATTTATATATGGTGGATAAATTTAAAGAAACGTCACTTCGCTATCACACTGACCCGACACCGGGAAAATTAACAACGATCCCAACTAAACCGCTTGCCAATCAGCGTGATCTGGCACGGGCTTATTCGCCCGGTGTGGCATATGCCTGTGAGGCGATAGTTGAGGATCCTGCCGCCGCAGCACAAATGACCATTCGAGGAAATCTGGTTGGTGTTATAACCAATGGTTCCGCCGTTTTGGGGCTTGGCAACATCGGCCCACTGGCGTCAAAGCCGGTCATGGAAGGAAAAGCCGTTTTATTTAAAAAATTCGCGGGTATCAATGTATTTGATATTGAAATTGACCAAGCCGATCCGGAAAAGCTGATTGATACCATTGCCGCTCTGGAGCCTACGTTTGGTGCGATTAATCTGGAGGATATAAAAGCACCGGAATGCTTTGTGGTTGAAAAGGCACTTCGTGAACGGATGAAAATCCCTGTATTTCATGATGACCAGCATGGTACGGCGATTGTAGCGGGAGCAGCGATATCAAACGGCCTGCGTGTCGTTGGAAAAAAACTTAAAGATGTGAAGCTTGTAGCCACGGGCGGCGGCGCGGCGTCGCTCGCATGTCTTGATTTGCTGGTAACGCTGGGGGTTAAGCGCGAAAATATCACGCTTATTGATCTAGAGGGTGTTGTTTATGTTGACCGCAAAAAGGACATGAACGAATATAAAGACCGCTATGCTAAAAAAACCAAGGAACGAACCCTTGATGATGCCATAGAAGGGGCAGATGTTTTTCTTGGTCTTTCGGCTCCGGGGATTTTGAAACCTGATATGGTCAAAAAAATGGCTGAAAAGCCGTTTATATTGGCGCTTGCCAATCCGACACCGGAAATTACCCCCGAAGAATGTAAGGCGGCAAGGCCCGATGCGGTTATTGCTACCGGGCGGTCCGATTATCCCAACCAGGTGAATAATGTTTTATGTTTCCCGTTTTTGTTTCGCGGTGCGCTTGATGTCGGGGCAACGGAAATTAATGATGAAATGAAAAAAGCCTGCGTGTGGGCGATTGCTGATCTCGCCTATCGCGAAAGTTCAGACGAAGTGGCGGATGCCTACCATGGGGAAGAACTTAAATTCGGCCCCGAATATATTATCCCAAAACCTTTTGATCCAAGACTTATTCTTGAAGTGGCACCCGCGGTCGCGGAAGCGGCCATGAAAAGTGGGGTGGCAACAAGACCAATTGAAGATATGCATGCATATCGTGAAAAGATTGGTAATTTTATTTTTAAATCAAACATGCTCATGCAGCCAATTATTGAGGACGCAAAAAAAGACCCCAAACGAATAGTCTATGCAGAAGGGGAAGAGGAAAATGTCCTTCGTGCTGTTGGTGCAGCCGTTGATGAAGGTATGATCCATGCGACACTGGTTGGTCGCCCGGACGTGATCGCAAGCCGGGTGGAACGATTGGGTCTTCGGCTCAAAGAAGGGGTGGATTATGAGGTGATCAACCCCCATAAGGACGACCGTTATCGCGAGTTTTATAAGGCATATCACAAAATTGTCGGTCGCAAAGGTGTTTCAAAAGATGCAGCGAAGACTATCGTTCGCACCAATACTACGGTGATTGCGGCAATGGCCGTGAAACTCGGTTATCACGATGCGATGATTTGTGGAACATACGGCCGTTTTGATTTTCATATTCGTTATATCATTGACATTATTGGTCGGAAAAAAAATAATCAGAAAATTTCCACGGTTAGCGTTTTGATCCTGCCTCAGCAGACTTTGTTTATTGCCGACGCATTCATGGATGTTGATCCGACGATGGAGCAAATCGTTGAAAGCACTATAGCCGCCGCGCGTCAGATTGAGCTTTTTGGGATCAAGCCAAAAGTTGCCCTGCTTTCCCATTCAAATTTTGGTTCTTCTAGAGCGTCGTCGGCGATAAAAATGGGCAAGGCTGTTAAAATGTTGCGCGAAAGAGCGCCCGGACTTGAAGTCGACGGGGAGATGCACGCAGATGCTGCCTTGAATGAAACGCTTCGTGAAAAAATGATACAGGATTGTGCTCTGAAGGGAGCCGCCAATTTGCTGATATTTCCAAACCTTGATTCTGCGAACAGTGCGCTTGGGTTGGTAAAAAGTGTTGAACGCGGGTTACTTGTGGGGCCAATTCTTTTGGGTGCAGCACTTCCTGCACATATTGTCACGCCGGGTGTCAGCGCGAGGGGAATCTTGAACATGACGGCGATTGCGGTAAAAGATGCACAAAACCTGGAAAAAGAAAAATCCCATAAATGGCCATTGTGAAACGCTAAATAAGAGAGTTTTCCACACCATTGTTTAGTGATAGAAGATGATTAATCATCAATAGAATGATCAGGATTGTCAGAAATAGTATGCCATTCCAAGGAAGCGACCATGGGGTTCCCGGTTCTTTTGGTTGTCGTGCTTTGATAAAAGCGACAACCATTATGGTTGCAGCACCAATCAAAACACCCAAAGTCAGCTCATAATTCATGAAGTCTATATACGATGTGTTTGTTTAATTTCAAGAAACCGGTCATTTCAGTGACCTTGTTACAATCATATCATAATCGCCCCGTTTCCAGGTTTTCCCGTTGTCCAGTGAAATATCGGACTTCATTTCGAAACTGTCTTTCGCAATATTAAAATATGTTTCGCGGTTTAGAAAATCGCCACGCGCCTCATTATAACCGAAAATGGTAACGACCAGATTTTTACCATCCGGTTTTGCAACTGTATTCCGCCATGCGCCATTTACATAAATATTGCGTCCGGACCAGCTTTTTGAAACAGGGTCATAATATCTTATCTCCGCCCCCGTGGCTTCAGGTCCGCGCCATTCCTGCATTACAGCGTAACCATCGATAATCCAGTGATTGTGCCATTTGGCACGGTATACATCCTGTTCTCCCTGTTCGGCGTGCCATGTTATGACCACGTCCCAATCACCAATCAGAAAGTCAAATGCCTCACCTTCACCGATGAGGGCAGGGTTGCGTGAAAGTATGGGGCTATCGGGTAGTGGCTGATAAATTATAGGATCGTTACGAATCTCTTGTGCGGATGAAATTGAATTGGCACAGAACGGAATTACATTACAAAATATTAATATAAGAATTTTCTTATTCATGTATTGGAATCTCACTTCAATGTATTTATAAACGAGAATATTGACACTGTATTATTAAAAAGTGAAGTCACGTTTTTGTTATTTTGACGATAATTTTTTCCTATGTTAATGTGCCGTTAACCATAACTAGGATAATTTTTAAGGACACAGTCTAAGAATGTTTGTTTGTAATTTATTGGGGAAAGGCGATGCCAAAAGAAAGTAGAAATATCTTTTTCACCCAGAACGAAGTCAAAATTGCGTTAGCGCGATTTTCCGCGCGTAAAGGGCTTGAGTTTGTTGCTGATAATATCACGGAATTTGATCTCAAAACAGATGGCGTGATGTCAATCGTACTGAAAGTATTTGATTCAAAAACCAGCAAAACAGGTACAGTAAAGTATAATCAGCAGGAAGTTGCTGCTGCGATGATGGCATATTGTATGTTTTTGAAAATACCACTGCCAAAAGCCGGGCAGAAGTCGATACAAGCCAAAAACGGTGAATTGTTTCTGAATATTAAGCTTCAATCATAGCAAAAAACCCACAATTCAGAAGGTCATAATATTTGTAATGGGCCTTTGTTTACATATAAGACAATAAACTTGAGAGCTTTTTTTGAGGAATAAATGCCGCTTGAAATAAAACATATATATTTTACTGAAGATGAACTTAAAAAAGCTTTAGTTAATTTCTCGGTTCTTAAAAAGCAGTTTCTGGAAACAGAAGATATTGTAGAGTTAACTATTAATAAGGGGGCAGAGGTGACGGTGTCATTGATTGTGGATAAGACACTCGAGTTTGAAAATGATCGCGTTGACTATTCCCACGGGGAGGTTGCCGCATCTTTATTTGCATTTTGTATGGCCTCGAAAATTCCCCTACCGAGACGGGGTATAAAAGAGCTCCATGCCAATAATGAGAAAATCTTTCTAACCATTACACTTGAAGAAGAGGTTAATTTTGAAAAGTATGTTATAAGCGACATACTTAAAAATTCATCTAAATCCATGTAACAGGGTGAAATAAAAAGGGAGGTATCATGATGCAGAATAAATTTAGAACAATTCTGTTGCGGGGCGTTTTCATTCTTGCACTGGTTGGTGTGCTGCCACTTCTTGGGGGAGTGGGTACAAGATTGGGGTTTTGGGAACCACTGACCGGGTTTATGATGACACTGGGTTATTTGAGTGTTTCATCGGTTGCCGTATTGATGCTTATTTTCCTGTCGCTCTATTTTTGTCTTAATAATCTCAAGCAGTCGATTGTTTCATTCGTTGTAATAATGGGTTTTGCTGCTGGCGGCTATGTTTTGGGTGTGAATAAAGAACCCGATGACTGGACCGGGCTTCCGGGTATCCACGATGTAACAACCGACATGAAAAACCCGCCGCAATTTGTTATTTTGGCCGATGCGCCAGGACGGCGCAATAGTTTTGAATACCCGATTGAAACCGCGGAGAAGCAGAAAGCGAAATTTCCCTGGGTTAAACCAATTTTAACTGACTTGTCTGAAAATGAAGCATATGCACGTGCTATCACTGTTGCGAATGAGCTCGGGTGGAAAATTGCCGGCGAAGACCCATCCCGCGGGACTTTTGAAGCAACGGATTATACCAAGTGGTTTTATTTTCATGACGATGTGATTGTAAGGGTTACGGCAAATGAAAACGGTAGTCGCGTCGATGTTAGAAGCCTAAGTCGGGTAGGGGGCACGGATCATGGGCTCGGAGCAATCAGAATTATGAAATTTATAAAAAAATTCAATGAAATATAGTTTACTAAGTTAGAGTTTTTTTATTATGACCTTTTTTTCCCAAAAAAAATAAATTATAAACTCTGTTCAAGTAAAACAGATTTAGAGTTTTTAATTTGAACGCCTATCTAAGAGCGAAAGATCGAAATAATCGTCATGTTGCCGTTTGGTTGTTTGTCGTTTGCGCATTTGTGTTTGCGATGATTGTCGTTGGCGGTGTTACCCGCCTTACTGAATCAGGTTTAAGCATGGTTCATTGGAAGCCGATCAGTGGCATTATTCCGCCTCTTAACGAAGCTGAATGGATGACGGAGTTCGATGCCTATAAGCGATACCCGGAATATCAGACCGTGAACCATGGCATGAGCCTCGAAGAATTTAAGAATATTTTCTTTTGGGAATATTCCCATCGGTTGTTGGGACGGTTAATAGGATTTGCTTTTGCAATACCATTTTTCATATTTCTATTTCGAAAAAAAATAAAGCGAGCGCTAAAACCGCATCTTTGGACGATGTTCATTCTCGGCGGATGTCAGGGTCTGTTAGGTTGGTGGATGGTTAAAAGCGGACTTGTTGATCGTCCGGATGTAAGTCATTATCGTCTGACAGCGCATCTCGGATTAGCAGTGTTGATTTATATTTATATGTTTTGGATGGCAATGAAACTTGTTCTGCCAAGGAGTAAAAAAGCCTTGGGTCGACCAAAAAAACTCAGCCGCATTTATGTGGTTTTATTGTTTATTCAAATACTGTTAGGTGGATTGGTCGCTGGTCTTAACGCCGGATTGGTCAGTGATACATGGCCGCTAATGTTCGGTCAGTTAATACCGGACGGATTATTTGCAGGTGATGGGGGACTGATGAATATATTTAACAATCCGCTAACTTTGCATTTTGAACATAGGACATTTGCGTACATTGTTGCAATTGTTGCTATTATGCTTTGGTGGAAACTTAAGGGTGATACATGCGAGACTGTTCGTATGGCATCGCATATTGTCCTGATGAGTGTTCTGTTACAGATGTCTATTGGCGTTCTGACCGTAATAAACATGGTCCCAATTACAATTGCAGCTGCGCATCAGGCGGGGGCAATAATAGCACTATCGGCGGGACTTTATCTGTTAAATCGTGTCAATCGGTGAATTTCCTTAAAAGAAAATAAATTTGTGATTTGTTTTTAGATGATTAGATAGAGGTATTATAATACCACATTAATAACATATTGATAAATAGCGAAAAATTAACATTGACTTTATTTTTTTTACTGGCATATTGCGCGCAAATTTAATCGTGAATTTATACAGGGATTAATTCCAATGAAAACTTATTCTGCAAAGCCCGCAGATATTGAAAAAAAATGGTATGTCATTGACGCGGACGGTCTGATCCTCGGACGTATGGCAGCTATTATCGCGACATATCTGAAGGGTAAGCATAAACCGATGTATACGCCTTCAATGGATTGTGGCGACAATATCATCGTTATTAACGCTGAAAAGGTAAAACTTAGCGGTGCTAAAAAAGACAAAAAAATCTATTACTGGCATACGGGGTATCCTGGTGGAATTAAAGACCGCACTGCCCGCGATATACTTGAAGGTGAAAATCCTGAACGAGTGGTGATGAAAGCGGTTCAGCGCATGCTTAATAATAACCCACTTGGTCGCGTGCAGCTTAAAAATTTGCGCGTGTTTGCCGGTCCGGAACATACCCATGATGCACAACAACCTGAAGTTCTTGATGTTGCTGCGATGAACGAAAAGAATGTAAGGGATTCAAAAAATGGCTGACGAAAAGAAAACTTTGGAAGACCTTAAAGAAATTACTGCGGATGCTGGCGCACCTGCGGCAACAACAGAAACACAAGACTCTGAAGTACCGGTTTCTATTGAAGGCGAAGCAATAGAGTATGTTCAAAAACTTGATGCGCATGGCCGTGCATATGCAACCGGTAAGCGTAAAGATGCTATTGCTCGTGTCTGGATCAAGCCTGGTAAGGGTGTTATTACCGTGAATGGCCGTGAAGAAGCCGTTTACTTTGCGCGTCCAACGCTTCGCATGGTTATTGGCCAGGCTTTTGAGGTGGCAGGCCGTGTTGGCCAGTACGATGTTTTTGCAACTGTCAGCGGTGGCGGACTTTCCGGGCAAGCTGGCGCAGTTCGTCATGGTATTAGTAAAGCGCTTACTCATTTTGAACCGGAACTGCGTTCCGCGATTAAGGCAGCTGGCTTTCTTACCCGCGATGCACGTGTTGTTGAGCGTAAGAAGTACGGTAAAGCGAAAGCGCGTCGGAGCTTCCAGTTCTCCAAACGATAATTTTATACATATCACTTATTTTAAAAGGCCCAATCTACAGATTGGGTCTTTTTTTTGCTATTTGTTAATTAAAGAAATATATAGTCTGAAGTCATTGAATGTTTGTACACTAATTTAATTAGCTAATATTTATAGAGAGTTGAAATGCCCTATATTGAGATTGAAGTCGATGAGAAGGGCTTCTATAGTTTGAAAAATGATGCGGACAAAGGCGTCGAATTGAGGGAGAAGTATAATACAGCATTTCCCTTTCCACACATTGTCATTGATGATTTTATGCCAGTGGCCGCTCTAGAGCCCTGTATAGAATATTTTCCAAAAGAAGATGACCCGGACAGCAAATCATTTGACAGAGAGCAGGAGAGGTTTAAGACCGGCTTCAATCCTGATTATTTAGGGTCAGAAATTAGGTCGTTGTTTCAATGCCTTAATTCGCGCGCGTTTTTAACCTTTCTTGAAAATTTGACAGGAATCAAGGGATTGGTTCCCGACCCTTATTTTCTTGGGGGAGGGTTTCATAAGATAAAGACGGGCGGTCATCTTTCTGTGCACGCAGACTTCAATCATCACGAAAAGCTCAATCTAGAGCGAAGAATAAATGTTTTAATCTATCTGAATAAAGATTGGAAAGACGAGTATGGCGGGCAAATAGAACTTTGGGATAGACAGATGAAAGAATGTGTTGTTTCTAAGGTGCCGGAATTTAACCGATGTGTTATCTTTAATACTTCATCGGACAGCTATCATGGGAACCCGCAACCGGTAAATCATCCTGATGATATTCCACGTCGCTCCATTGCATTATATTATTACACAGCTACCTGGGACGGCACTCGCAGGGACCATACTACCCAATTTAAAGTCAGACCTCAAAGTGGCGATAAGACGGATTGGAAAATACTCAAACAGGAACTTATGAGTGACTTTTTGCCTCCGATTATTGTTAGAAACTACCGACGTGTGAAAAGAAAATTAGGATTTTAATACTGCGGGAGCGACCGCGGAAAAAATAAAAACTTAGGAAAAGGCTTAAATAATGTTTGGCATAAAAACAAAAATAAAAAAGGAATGGTTCCGTCGCACGCAACATTTCTTTGATTATAAATTTTCTACATTATTTGAATACCAGATTTTTGAACGCCCTCATTATGCTTATTGCATGTATCATGCCGCTGTTTTAGCGCAGCGTCTTGGCCAGAAAAAAATATCAATTATTGAGTTTGGTGTAGCAGGGGGCAACGGATTAATCGCTATCGAAAGATTGGCTGAGAAAATTGAACAATATTTAGACAATAGCATCGAATTTGAAATTTATGGTTTCGATACAGGGGAAGGTCTCCCGGAAGTAGAAGGGATTGAAGATTTACCTTACTGGTTTGAGGCTCAGCAATATAAAATGGATGTGGAAAAGCTTCAAAACAGGCTGACAAGAGCAAAATTGGTACTGGGAAATGTGAAAGAGACGGCCAGTGATTTTTTCGAGCAGCATAAACCGGCGCCTATTGGGGCTATGTTTTATGATATGGATTATTACTCCTCTACAAGGGATTGCTTTAAATTATTTAACTGTAACGATATTAATCGTTATTTTTTACCAAGATTATACCTGTATATGGATGATGTTATTGGTCAAGATATTGAAATGTATGGTGAATTTAATGGGCAGCTACTCGCTATCAAAGAATTTAACGGTGAATCGAAAGCGATTAAAATTCATTTAAATCAAAATTTAATTCCAAAACCGGACATTGGTTACCGTTATCAAATTTATTATGCTCATTTATTCTCTCATGAAAACTATTGTAATTTTGTAGGTGGAAATGAGAAGCTTGTATCGCAGCAAAGGTTAAAATTAAAAGCCTAATTCCCTAATTTAATAAATAAATTCAGAGAGCTCGTTGTGGATGGGGATCAATATTTTGTTAACCATACCAACTTAATCCGTGCCTAAATTTAGTCTTTTTTCATCTTTAGCCTGTTTAAAATTTTTACATAAAAGGAATCTACAATGGAAAAAAAATCAAAAAGAACGCTCTGTTTCATTTTATCGACAGGATTGTTAATTTCAGGTTGTTCTACAGATCCATATACAGGTGAAAGAAAAGCATCAAACACAGCAGTTGGTGCGACCGTCGGTGCTATAACAGGGGCAATTGGTGGTGCTCTTATTGGTGGGAGCAATTCTAGAAAATCAGCTTTAATCGGCGCTGGTATAGGGGCTCTTGCCGGTGGTGGGGTAGGTTTTTATATGGACAGACAGGAAGCGAAGTTAAGGGAACAGCTTAGAAATTCAGGCGTACAGGTCGTCCGCAATGGTGACAATATCATCCTAAATATGCCGGGTAATATAACATTCGCGACTGATAGTTCGGAAGTAAACAGTAATTTTTCAGATGTCCTTAATTCTGTAGCCCTTGTGCTTAAGGAATATGATAAAACATATGTAGATGTGTTGGGACATACAGATTCGACCGGTGCCGCTGTCTATAATCAGGCGCTTTCAGAACGGCGCGCCCGCTCAGTAGCCAATATATTAAGTGCTGAAGGCGTTATACCGGAAAGACTTATCGTGCGAGGCATGGGTGAGGATTACCCGATAGCAGATAATAGCACGGAAGCGGGCCGTTCACTCAATCGCCGTGTGGAGATTGCACTTTCCCCCGTTGTATAATTCGTGACGCTCATTTACAGGGTTGTTTTATCCGCGAGCGATATATTTTGATCGCTCCTTGGTGCCGGGTGTCAGACGTTAAAGGATTTCTGATACCCTTGTTAATTAATCTTAATTTAAGACAAATTATATATAGCTAGTAATTTGTAGCCGAAAGCACCGAGGTTGAGATTTTAAAGTATGTCTATTCGCGCGTATATCAAATTGCACCAAATATCATGCGTAAGATACTTTTTTGTAACAATATTTTTTGCTGTTTTAGCACTGCAAAATTCTACGGCACAAAACAGTCCAGACAAAATAGATACAAATGACTTTATCCTTACCGCGGAAGAACAGATTTGGATAGCAGAGCACCCAATTATCCGTTCAACCAACGAAATGAACTGGCCTCCGCTGGATTTTGTACGGTCCGGTGAACCGGCGGGTTTTGCCATTGATTATCTAAATCTCGTTGCCAGTAAAGTAGGGCTAACGATTGATTATGTTAACGGTTATAGCTGGAACGAATTAATTGATATGCTGGAGCAACGCGAGATTGACATCGCACATAGCATTATCAAGTCAGAAAGCAGAGCAGGGTTTCTCACATTTACGAAGCCATATCTTGAACTTTCCGCTGACTATTATGGCCCGGTCGGGTCCAACCCCGTTCAATCTGCCGATGATTTAATTGAAAGAAAAATAGGAATGGTGGCTGGATCAGCAGTTGGTGAGTTGTTCAAAAATGAGCATCCGGAACTTAATCTTATTCCATACAATTCAGCTTATGATGCTCTTGTGGCACTTTCACGCGGCGCGCTTGATATCGTGATAAATAGAATGACGACCGCGAACTATATTATTGAAAAGAATTTTATCACAGGTGTAGAAATTGTAGGTTCCATAAAATTTCAACACAATGATGAGGTTCATAAACACCGGATTGCGGTGAGAAATGATTGGCCGATTTTAGTAAGTATTCTTGAAAAAGGCATGGCCGAAGTGACTGATGCTGAATATAATAAGATTTCAAGAAAATGGCAGGCTGAATACATTATTGATGACAGTTTGGATCTGACGGCTGACGAAATAAATTGGCTTCAGAATAATAAAGTTATTTATGCTGCTGCCGATCCGGCTATTCCGCCGTTGGAATTTGTTGATAAAAATGGCGAAATAACTGGCATAGCAGGTGCTTATTTAAAGAAAATTGGCGAAAAACTGAATATTCGGTTTGTTTGGGCAGGAAATAATAACTTCAGCGAGGGAATGGATAAAATCCTTCTGAAGGAAGCCCACATGCTTTCGGCAGTCATTCCATCTGCTGAACGTCAACGGTATCTGACTTTTACAGATAGTTACTATGATGTTTCTTACATGATTTTCAGCCGTGAAGGTGGGGAGGTTTACGGTGATATGGATGGCCTAAGGGGGCGGAAAATCGCTCAGGTCGCAGGCTATGCTGTAAATCAGTTTATAAGGCAGGATTATCCAGGCATAGAAGTGATAGAAGTACCCACTGTCGCAGATGCGCTTAAAATGGTGTCCATAGGTAAGGTAGAGGCACATATAGGTAGCATTCCCGCATCATCTTATAACATTGCCACGAGCGGATTAACAAATTTGGTTGTTGTTGGTGAAAGTCCGTATAAGGGAAATTTATCAATGGGTATAAGATCGGAATTTCCCCTTTTAGCCAGTGCTGTTCAGAAAGCTTTAGATTCGCTAACTGCCGCAGAGCGATCTGCTATTTCAAGAGACTGGTTGGTTCTTAAGACAGAAACAAAATCAAGTTCGAAAATGATTTGGGGGATTATATCTTTATCCGCATCGACCATCGCTCTCATACTGATCTGGAATTTAGGCCTAAGGAGAGAAATTAGGCGCCGGGTAGAAGCGGAGGCAGAATTAAAAAAATCACAGCAGGAAGCCGAAAAAGCCCGCACTTCTGCGGAGAAAGCTAAAAATATTATAGAACAGGCTTTGGCAGTTGCTGAATTCGCCAAGAATGAAGCAGAGGAAGCCAACAAAGCGAAGTCAACTTTTCTCGCAAATATGAGTCACGAAATAAGAACACCGCTCAACGCAATTATCGGGTTCTCTGAAGTGATGCTGTCTGGAATATTCGGGGAAATAAAGGAACCGAGATATATTGGCTATCTGAATGATATTAAGGATAGCGGTGAGCATCTCGCGACGGTAATTAAAGATATACTTGATTTGTCTAAAATAGAGGCGGGAAAGTGGCATCTGGATGAAGCGGAATTTTCATTGGAAGATTGCATAGATGATGCCGTCAGAATGCTGGAGCCACATGCCGAGGAAAAAAATATTACTCTTCGCAAACATAGAGAGGAAATCGGGGGAACCATAAATATTTATGGCGATATTCATGCGATAAAAAGAGCAATTATTAATATACTTTCAAATGCCGTTAAATTTACCGGAGAGGGGGGTAAAGTTGATTGTCGCGTATCAATAGGGAATAGGGGAAATGCCGTAATTGTCATAGAAGATAACGGAATTGGAATTCCTGCCAATCGCATTGAAAAAGTGCTTCATGCATTTGAACAGGCAGATGAATCCCATGATTTGAACGAAGAGGGAACAGGGCTTGGGCTGCCGATTGTCAAGGAGTTGGTTGAGCTACATGGCGGCGAATTTACACTTTTTAGCGAAGAAGGTGTTGGTACTCAAGCTTACATTTCGCTGCCCGCCGAGCGTGTTTTGATAACAAGGGCCGGGCCTGTGAAACGGCCAACCGCCATTAATTAAGCGTTTCTGAACGAACTTTAAATTCCTGGAAAATATTGAGCTATATCGTTATTTCAAATTATCGATAAATCTTTGGCGAACCCTGAGACAATTTCGTCAATTGCAATTATCGAATAGTCGCTATATATGTCTTTATTCATTGGAATGATAGAGAAGCAGGTAGCATGGCTAGGCAAAAAACACTTTCAGCAAAAGAGGCTCTCGATTTGGCGGATAAATCGGCGGCGAGTGGCGACAAAGAAAAGGCAATGAAATATTATGGGGCTGTTCTTGAAAAATATCCTGATAATCAGGATGCAATGGATGGCGTAAGAAGGCTTAACCCCAATGCTCTTTTCAGGGCGGACCTTGATGAGCTAGAAGTCCTTTACAAGGCTGGAAACATTAAAGAAGTAGAAGTCAAAGCCAAGATGTATATCGAGCTTTATCCTGACGTCTATGAACTCCATAATCTTCTCGGCGCGGCGCTTGTTGCCCAGCTTAAACCTAAAGAAGCACTGCCACATTTGAAAAAGGCGACTGAATTAAAGCCATTTAATTCGGTGCCTTTCTTTAATCTTGCCAATTGCTATAAAACTTTGGGCGATTACCCTAGTGCCATTAAGAATTATCAGCGAACGTTAGAGTTAAAACCGGGAAATGTGGCAGCGCTTAACAACCTAGGGAATGTATTCATGATGATGGAAGATTATGATAACGCCATTGGAGTGCTAACGGGCGCCGCTAAGCTCGCCCCTAACTCCGCGCCGATTCTCTCAAATGCGGGACGAGCGCTAAAAGCAAAAGGTGACTATTTGGCTGTCCGTCGTCAAAACATTTGAGACACCATTAGCTTTTTCACTAAGGAGACTTTGACCTCATATTGTTGTTGATATTAAGCGACGAGCTTGCGATGTTGCAAGCGTCTTTGTTTCATGGTTTT
>JAUIDN010000027.1 GCA_030428615.1 Alphaproteobacteria bacterium
CGTTTATTTTTAAATGCTACCTGTTTCGTTTTTCTATTCATATTTTATGCGTCACTCCTGCCATACAATATCACTTCAACGCCCGTGGATATGTCCATATCCGGTTTTTTAAGTGTCTTACAATTTCCTTCGGATGGCGCAGAGCAAGGCCAGTGGATCGGCCACGTCATTTTCACCGCACTTTTAACATTCCTGGCGAGTATC
The DNA here is from genome assembly GCA_030428615.1 of Alphaproteobacteria bacterium. Taxonomy (GTDB): domain Bacteria; phylum Pseudomonadota; class Alphaproteobacteria; order Sphingomonadales; family Emcibacteraceae; genus Pseudemcibacter. The sequence continues at coordinate 205 of JAUIDN010000027.1, forward strand.
TATTGCGGATTGACCAGACAGAAACATATCTGGTTCTTGGCTTATGGGTTTATTATAGCGTTCGGTGTTTTAATTGAATATTTTCAAATGTTTGTAGGTAGTCGTGGCACGTCGTCCTCTGATATATATGCAAATTTCGCGGGTATGGCATTTGGCTATCTGGCATGGGTCTTGTTTGGAAAGTTTTCTGTTAAAGCAGTGCACCGATTCCTTAGGGACCAGACATTGCCGGTTCGATATGTCAGGAAAATATATCTGGCATTTGTGGTTGCAGTTATCCTGTTCCCGTTTGATTTTTTCATTAACGGGCTTCAACTCCAGATTGCTTTTGCAACAAAAGGAATGCCCCTTTTTGAAAATACAATGGATCAGGGAATAGGCACTATTTCGTTACTGGCAGCAATGATACTGACATTCCCGCTGGGGGTATTGTACAGACTATCGAGCCGTAAAAGACGAAGGAGACAAAAAAATATTGTCCTTAAATTTGGGATGTTTTTTCTGTTTCTTGAAGTTTTACAGTTTTTTGAAATTTCCGGGCAAAGTTCCCTTCTTTCGTTTTTATGTAAATTTGTTGGTTTTAGTGCAGGGTTTTATCTGGGAAAATTAATAAATCTGAGAGAGCTTCTTGAATTTGTAATTAAAGCAAGGAAGTTTATTCTTTTCTTTTTGATTATTTTTATTGGAATTACGCTTAAAATTAAGGGTTTTTCATTAGGGTTTCCGCCGTCGCTGTCAAATATCATGGCTGTTATCGAGAGCACCAGTTTTTTGCCTTTTCAGTATTATATTGATGTCGGAAGCGGCGAGGCACTTTTAAGCTTTCTGCTGAATTTCGTAATCTTTATCCCGATCGGGGGTTATATGGCTATTCATTATGTTGCGAGTGACCGTGAATATAACCCGACCTTTTCGCGGCTGATGCGGATAGGTATTCTACTTTCGATATTATTTGAAGTGGCGGTGCTTATATGGGGGCTAAAAAGGCCGGACATCACAAATGTTCTGGTATCTGCATTTGCATTACCAATGGGGTATTACATAGTGGTGATGATCGTCAACGGCCTAATGAGCAGAGATAAAACAAAGGGTGTCGCAATAATAAACAATAACGATTAGGTGGTTTCACCTTTATAGAGGTTAAATTTTTCCCTCTTCTGGTGGATGAATGTACAAAGGAATATAACAAGCAAGGGTTCCGTCAGTCCACCGACCCTGAAAAGGGTAAGGTGCTGAAGATATTCGATCAGGGCCGCATAGAAGATGCAAAAATAGGTAACCCAGTTTGAATTGGGAAAACTCTTATACAGCGTCCATACGATACTTCCATAAGTGAAGGTCTTATAAAATACCGTGCGGATAATTGGCAGCATATCACCCGAAAATAATTCTGAAAAAGGAATCCACATAAATTCCTTGAAGGGGTTTTCGTAAAATTCAAATGGGTACAAGCTGTTATAAAACATTGTTGGTACCAATATTGAAGCGGCTGTTTTATAAGGACTAATCTTTTTGAATATGCCGCTACGCAGCAAAATAATGGCAATAATTCCGCCCGGCAGAAGCTCGGGTTCGATTAAATTCCGATAAACAAATATTTTTAAAAAAAGTGTCACCGCAACGGCAACTTCAAGAGAAAGAAGGAAGTTCTGGCCATCCGGTTTTATTTCGTCGATTAGTTTTTTGTAGGTGATCCAGATCGCAATGTAAAAAATGATGTTTACAATCCTGTATTCGTTCAAGTCAGCATGGATCATTATATTTTCTCTAAGAATATCCATATTAAAGGAAAACATAAATGGCGCCAGAAGAAAAATTATCCAGGAAACCAAAAGTCCAAGTAATGCCATTTTATCTTCGGCGGCGAGCATGTCAGGGTACTTTCTGTTCATGAACCGCGCCATTACAGCGCCTAAGAAAATACCGACATAGTTCCACGCAGCATCGTAAAGTGCGGGTACGCGGTAGGACAGATATATTTGCAGAAATTGCAGGACGACAGCGAGGGTAACCCCAAAAACATAAAGGTAAAGATGGTGTCTTTTGTTGTCACCATTTCTTGAAACAAGTACCGTACCAGCAAACCCGAAGGGAAGAAACAGCACTATATTACCGATGACATCCGCTAATTCGCCTTCGGAAAGGGGAGCGGCAAAAAGTTCTTTCAGCCCTTCCCGTAATGAATTAACATCCTGAAAATTAAAGGGAAATAGAGATCCGTAAATAATTGTAAATATGCTAAAGAGAAAAAGACCTCTCATCTATCTACCCTGAAAAATTTTCTGTTATCAACCATATGCCCTAATTTGTAGAAAAAATTCAATTTAATCCAGACTAAATTGTGTTAAAGTTATCTTATATAACAAAAATGTCTAAATAAGCAGTCAATATATTTAACGTGTAACCAACATTAGTGAACCAGTTTCTTATTATTTAATAGAATAGGGGAATTTGTAATGAAGGACGAAGCTGCGAAGACCGATATGCTTATTGTCGGTGCAGGCCCAGTTGGCTTGTTTGCCGTTTTCGAAGCAGGCCTACTTGGATTAAAATGCCATCTTGTAGATAATCTTGATCGATCGGGCGGGCAATGTACGGAATTATATCCGGAAAAACCGATTTATGACATACCGTCACGACCAAAAGTGACTGGTCAAGAGCTTGTTGACGACCTCATGAAACAGGCAAGCCCCTTTGATCCTGTTTTCCATTTTAATCAACAGGCGAGCGAGCTTATCAGACTGGATAATAAAAAATGGCGGCTCACTACCGACCGGGGCGATGTCATCGAAGCACCAATCGTCGTGGTTGCAGCTGGCGCAGGAAGCTTTGTGCCCAAAAAACCCAATTATCCCGATCTCGAAGTATATGAGGAAAAATCAATCGATTATGCTGTGCATAGAATGAATAAATATGATGACAAGGAATTAGTGATCGTTGGTGGCGGGGATAGTGCACTTGATTGGGTCATGGGGTTGGAGCCGCTAGCGAGAAAAATTACTCTTGTTCATCGCCGCGAAGGGTTCAGGGCGTCACCTGACAGTGAAGCCCGAATGAAGCAACTTGTTGCTGAAGGGAAAGTGGACTTCGTTATGGGTAATATCAAGAAACTTAACGGGACCGGAGGTCAGCTCGAAAGCGTGAGTATTGAAACGGTAGATGGTGATTATGAAGATATTTCCTGCGACTATCTGTTGCCGTTTCTTGGGCTTAAAGTAAGCTTGGGTCCAATTGCTAGGTGGGGCTTAAATCTTGACCGAAAATACGTCACGGTAAATATGGAAACATTTGAAACGGATACTGCAGGTATTTACGCTATCGGTGATGTTTGTATCTATCCAAGCAAGTTAAAATTGATTTTGACAGGGTTTTATGAGGCGGCAGTTATGTGTCATTCAGCATTTAAATATGCCTTTCCAGACAGAAAAATGGCAACAGGTTACACCACAACCAACACGGCCATTCAGGAAAGATTAGGTGTGTCATCAGACAAAAAGTGAAGCATTCATGAGTATAGCGGAAAGTAAGGTATATAGTCATTCATCCTATATTAAGCAGAAGTTAACTACAGTACGTGCATGAATAGAATCGCTTTGTACATATGTATGGTTTTGGCACTTTTATCAATTTCAGCTCAAACCGGGTATGCACAGGTGCCTAGAGAGGTGCCTGGGCCAGATTTGGCCAACCCAAATTCCATCAGACCGCCGAGTGATCAGAGGTTCCGTATCCCGGATTCATTTTTCCGCCACGACAATCTACCCGTCATCGTCCGGCAGAAGGAAATTGTGCCGCTATCCGTAATTCGCAAAGAGGTGCTATCGAAATACCCTGGTCGTATCGTCGATGTACAACTGCTTGTTCCTAAACGGGAAGGAATAAATTATCTTTATGACGTTCGTGTTTTAACGGAAGCCGGAAAGCTTCTCTCAGTTAAAATTGATGCTAAAAGTGCCAAAATAGTTGATGTGAGAGGGTAAATAATGAGGTTATTACTTGCAGAAGATGATCCGGATCTATCACGCCAGTTAAAAAATTTTCTGGAAGATTCAGGTTATGCTGTGGATGTTTCACTAAATGGTGAGGACGCGCATTTCTTAGGGGAAACAGAAGCCTATGATGCAATTATACTTGACCTAGGACTGCCGGTTATGGATGGCATCAGTATCTTAAAGCAATGGCGCAAAGAAGGTGTTGATACACCCGTGCTCATTTTAACGGCTCGGGATAGTTGGTCGGAAAAGGTTGCAGGCCTTGATGCAGGGGCCGACGACTATGTTCCCAAACCATTTCAGATTGAAGAGGTGCTCGCCCGCATAAGGGCGCTCATTAGGCGCGCTGCCGGACAAAGTTCCGCAGAACTTTCGGTTGGAGGGTTAACGTTAAATAGTGCGTCATCAAAGGTAACAGTTGATGGAAACCCGATAAAGCTGACTGCACAGGAATATAAGCTTTTATCCTATATGATGCATCATCCGAACAAGGTGATATCAAGGACCGAACTGACAGAGCATATCTATGATCAGGATTTTGATCGCGATTCGAACACGATAGAAGTATTCGTGACGAGAATTCGAAAAAAAATCGGTTTAGATATAATCAAAACTATTAGAGGATTGGGGTATCAGCTTGTCGCTGACTAACGAACATCAAACAGATGGAACCGGCAGGGGCCCTTTATGGGTGCGACTGGTAACGATTTCGGTAGTATGGATTGCCCTTGCGCTCGTCTTGGCGGGTTATCTGCTGTCACTTGTATTTCGTGATACATTGGAACGAAATTTTGACCAACGATTAAACAGTATGCTCGATAATCTGATTGGGGTGAGTTCCAACGACAGTTCGACAGTAATAAACCTTGATCGGCCGATGTCGGACCCAAGGTTTGAGCAGCCCTACTCCGGATGGTATTGGCAGATTTCAGCTAACGGTATGAGCCCATACAGGTCCAGATCCTTGTGGGATGTTGATCTGGATGTAGATTATTCTGCGCCAATAGGCTCCATTATTTACCGTTATACGGTTGGCCCTGAAGACCAGCAGCTTAGGATTGCCGAGCGGGCGATCACAATACCGGGAAGTGACGTTATATATCTTTTCGCGGTTGCGGTTGACACTGCCGAAATTAACGAGCAAGCGGTGAGATTTGATAATATTCTGCTCGTTGGACTGAGCGCACTTGGGGTCGGACTTATAGCGGCTTCGTTACTGCAGGTATTCCTTGGTCTTAAACCGCTCGGGCATATTAAAAAATCGCTCAGCAAGGTTAGAAGCGGTGAGGCGGAACATCTGCCGACGGATTTTCCAAAAGAAATACAGCCGCTTGCGAATGAGTTGAATGCACTGCTTGATCATAATAATGAGATTGTTATGCGTTCAAGAACACAGGTTGGTAATTTGGCTCATGCCTTAAAAACGCCGCTGGCAGTATTGAGAAATGAAGCGCGAATGAATGACGGCCCAATGTCTGCAACGGTCGCAAAGCAGACTGAAAATATGCATAAGTATGTTGAACATTATCTGAAAAGGGCACGTGTTGCGGCAAACTTGAAAGTTATTAGTGGGCACAGCATGATATTACCCTCCTTGAATAATATAGCTCGCGCTTTGAATAAGATTCACAAAGATAAGATAATCGAAGTTAAAGCAAGTGATGATCAATTGTCATTTAAAGGTGATCTTAATGATTTCGAGGAAATGGCCGGAAACCTGATGGAAAACGCGGTGAAATGGGCCAAAAAGAATGTAATTGTAGAATGTTCAAAAAAAGATAACTGGCTCTATATAGAATTTCGAGATGACGGTCCCGGCATTGATGTTGAAGTAAGGGAAGCCGTATTTGCGCGCGGTGAACGATTAGACGAGAAAAAACCGGGGACTGGTTTAGGACTTTCGATTGTAAAAGATCTGTCCGGGCTTTATGGGGGAAAGATCGAGTTGGAAGATAACCATCTGAGCGACAATAATAGCGGGTTAACAGCAAGATTAATTCTACCATCGGTATAGTTTTATGAACTAAACTTTATTATTAGCTGAACCCATCGTTCAGTTTTCATTCAGTTTGGTGTTGTTATGATGTCCTTATTGAAACAGTGTGAGGACAGTAAAATGAAAAAAATTACAATAATTCTATTATCCGCGTTTACATTGTCAGCCTGTGAGGCAGGCCCGAAGGAGGGCTTTGGTACGTTCATGGGGGCGCTTGGTGGTGCTGTGGTCGGTTCTGCAATTTCCGATAATGGTCGCGGCGGCAGTGCAAACGGTATGGTCATCGGTGCTTTAGCAGGTGGAATTATTGGTAATAGCATTGGTCGCTCGCTTGATGAACAGGATCGCAGGTCAATGTACCGTGCACAGCAGGCCGCTCTGGAAACATACCCGTCCGGTCAATCGGCAACCTGGTATAATCCGGATACGGGTAATTCAGGCAGCTATATTCCACAACCTGCACAACAAAATAATGATGGCCAATACTGCCGCGAATTTCAGCAGACAGTGACAATAGGTGGGAAAACTGAAAGTGCATATGGTAAGGCATGCCGCCAGCCCGACGGGGACTGGAAGATAGTCAACGGTTAATATTGAAGTGGATTTTTTGAGTGAGTATGTGTTGAGTAAGTGAGTTTAGGTGGTCCCGGTTTATTCTGTATAAACATTCCCCTCACAATTTGTGCATAAAACCAGCCGGGATCACCTATTTTCTTTTTTTGTTTTCCAGATTGCCATAATCATCAGTATCCAACCAGTCATCAGCGAAAGCCCGCCAACCGGGATGAGAAGGTGCAACGGGTTAGTTCCAAAAATAGCTAGAATATAGAGATTTCCGGAAAACAGGATCATCCCCGACAGTATAAAAATGCCGGCATATTTCAGGTATTTTGTTTGATTTATTTCCGGGCCGCAGTGAGGCCACAATAACCCACAAAGAAGTAAAGCCAGACTGTGCCACATATGGTAGGAACTAGCGGTTTCGAAATTACCCAGTCCTTCATCGCTCATCAAAGGCTCAAGTGAATGAGCACCCATGGCACCGATCAATACAGCAAGGAGTGCCGAAATTGATCCGATAAGTAACCATAGGCGCATAATAATTAATTCACGCGGATAAGTTCTACAATAAAGATAAGATCTTCATTCGGGCCGATCGGACCACCTGGTGTGCCACGCGGACCATAAGCAAGATCGGAAGGAATAAAGAATTTATATTTGGCTCCCTCTTTCATTAACTGCACACCTTCTGTCCAGCCGGGAATGACACGATTAAGTGGAAATTCGGCCGGTTGCCCTCTGGCTATGCTGCTGTCAAATACTGTGCCGTCTGTCAATGTTCCCTCGTAGTGGACTGTGACCATATCCGTTGCAACGGGGCTTTCGCCGGTGCCTTCTTCAAGGATTTCATATTGAAGACCGCTTGCCGTTACTTCAACACCTTCTCTTTTCATGTTTTCTTCTAAAAAACTGGTTTCGGCTGTCACATTCTGCTCCATTGTTTCTGTGTCTTGAGCATTCTGTTGCTCATTTGATTGATCGGAACATGACATAACAAATAGTCCCATGGCAGAAACCGCTATCATCTTTCCGAATTTATTGAGGGTGAATGGCATTAAAATACTCCATTAAAATTGGTTTAGTCTTTAAATACACCATTCCTATAAAGCAAAATTGTGGCAGTTCCAAGGTTCAATTTTAACCATATTACCTGGACACTTCCATGTAACAGTTAAACGCTTGTCATAATAATGTCATATAAGATATAAACGGGGATTAAAAAAATGGACTTTTATTGCTGAAAAAAGTCATGATAATTAAAGAGTTAGACAAAAGGTAAATACATATGTCGAAGATTAAAATTGCCATCGCTGGTATCGGTAACTGTGCGAGTTCACTCATTCAAGGTATTTATTACTATACACCTGAGCGGGTAGGAAATGAAAAAATAGTCCCAGGACTAATGCATTGGGATGTTGCGGGCTATCGCCCATGTGACATCGAGGTTGTGGCCGCGTTTGATGTTGATGCGCGCAAGGTTGGTAAAGACCTGAACGAAGCGATCTTTGAAAAACCAAACTGCACGACTGTGTTCTACGATGACCTGCCAAAAAGCGGTACTATTGTGAAAATGGGAAATATCCTTGATGGTGTGTCCGAACATATGGCCGAATATGATGAGAACCGTACATTTGTTCTTGATGGGACACCTTCGGCAACAAAGGAAGATGTTGTGCGCGAACTTAAGGAAAGTGGCGCAGAGATACTAACAAATTATATGCCAGTCGGATCAGAGGAAGCGGCAAAATTTTATGCGGAATGTGCGCTCGAGGCGGGTATCGCCTTTATCAATAATATGCCAGTCTTTATCGCATCCAATCCGGAATGGGCCAAGAAATTTGAAGATGCAAATCTTCCGATTATTGGAGATGATATCAAAGCACAACTTGGTGCAACAATTACTCATAGAACACTGACTGATTTGTTTGCGAAGCGTGGTGTGGTTCTTGAACGCACTTATCAGCTTAACACGGGCGGTAACACTGACTTCTTGAACATGAAAAATCAGGATCGTCTGAAATCGAAGAAAATTTCAAAGACTGAAGCGGTGCAGTCTGTCGCGGGTGCGCGTCTTGATGATGACAATATTCATGTGGGGCCAAGTGATTATATTCCATGGCAGAATGACAATAAGGTATGTTTCCTTCGCATGGAAGGCGACCTTTTTGGCGGTGTACCCATGAATTTGGAAATGCGTTTAAGTGTTGAAGACAGCCCCAATTCAGCGGGCGTGGCCATTGACATGATCCGCTGTTGCAAGCTTGCGCTTATGAATAATGAGGGCGGTATTTTATCTGCAGCGTCCGCATATTTCTGTAAGCATCCACCCGTTCAATTCACGGATGATCAGGCCTATGAAATGACTGAGAAATTCATCAAATCACGCGTTGAATCAGCGAGTGCAGCAGAGTGAAATGTTTAATTATAGCTGCCGGACAGGGCAGCCGAATGAGAGAAAAGGGCGAAAGCAAACCCCTTATTGAGCTGGACGGTGTTCCCATCATTGAACGCGTGATATTAAATGCTCGCGCGGGTGGCCTTGACGATATTTATGTTGTCACGGGATACCGGGGAACCAAAGTCCGTACCTTTCTTGATGAACTGGCGGAGCGGGAAAATATTTCGATTACCCATGTCATTAATGAAGAATGGCAACGCCCGAACGGGCTTTCCGTTTATGCGGCAAAAGATGTGATAGACGGCCCGTTTGTGCTTACAATGTGTGATCATTTGTTCGATCCGGAAATTATCAAGGATCTTGTGTCACAAAATCACGAGGATGACACGGTTACGCTTTGCGTGGATTATAATATTGATAACCCGGTTATTGATCTCGATGACGTTACCCGGGTTAATTGCACATCAAAGCAAATCCTTAATATTGGTAAAGTTATCCGAGATTTCAATGCTTTTGACACAGGTATTTTTTATTGCACGAGCGCGATTTTTGCGGCGATTGAACAAAGCGCAAGCGAAGGCGACGAGAGCATTACGGGGGCAATGAATGTTCTTGGTTCACGCGATAAAGCCCGTACCTTTGATATTAAGGGTCGTCTGTGGCTTGATGTTGATGATCCGATGGCTTTTGGTAAAGCGATCGTCTATGTGAACGAAGGCAAGCTCTAAAAATTATTCTTCACCACTGCGAATTTTTTTGTGGTGGTGAATGACTTCCTTAATTATAAAATCCAGAAATTTTTCAGAAAAATCAGGATCAAGCTGTGCTTCTTCTGACAGTTTTCGAAGTCTTGCGATCTGTTTGCTTTCGCGTGATTTGTCAGCGGGAGGTAAATCGTGCAGGGCTTTATAGATACCAACCTTTTGGGTTATTTTAAAACGTTCCGCAAGCATATTGATAATTGCGGCATCAATGTTATCAATGCTGTTTCGGTATTCAAGCAGCTTATTCTTTGCTTCCTCAGCGGTTGGCTTGTTGCGGTCGTTCAATTTTTTACCCTTTGCGTATTTTTGTAACTGCGAACTTAACAAAAGTTTACTGGTTTGAGAAAGACTATTTTGATGAAAAGCGCGCCCTTACTGTTTGTATATCACTTTTTTCCATCGCAAATATGATCAAGCAGGTCCCGTATAGAAGGAATAACACCGGAAGACCAGCTGCGATCCCCCATCCAAACAGGAGATTAAAAGGTGAATAAAGAATAATTATTTTAAATATTCCGGCAGAAAAAACCGCTGCAAAAATAACTCTTAATGTCCTTAATTTTAAGAGATTAATGCCAAATAGTTTTTGGATCATGATCACGCGGATAAGGTTCATCATAAAATAAGTTGTGCATAATGCCATCGCGACACCTACAGCATTAAAATCCATACGTTGGGTGAAAAGGTAGGCCAGAGCGATATAGACAGGGATCATGGTAATTGAAATAATAGGATTGAATAACGGTGTTCTATATATAATCGGGAGGTCCGCCAGACCAAATCCACCATTTATAGTTTCCCCGATCATTAGGAAAACCAGAATTGCAGCGCCAAGGGCAACAAAAGAAGCGTCCGTATCAGCGTCGGTTGATAAAATTGCTGAATATACTGCTTCCCCATAAAAAATGGACAATATAACAAGAACAGACTGTATCATCAGTATCCAGCGTGACACCATAATCATCTGTTTTTCAATGGTTACAAAATCTTTTTTGATAAAATTATTCGCTAATACAGGTGATAGTATCGGATAGAAGCTCTGATAAATTTTTTCCACCGAAGTTGCGAACTGCTGGGCAATATTGTAGACACCCAGCACGGTCTCGGAGAAGAAATAGGTAACCGTATAAACATCCATACGCATAAAAACAAGAAGGGCTAGATCATGAAACGCCGTCGGGCCGGAAAATCTGGCCAGTCGTTTCATTAAAATAAAATTGGGCCGAGTGGACGAAATTTTCTCCAATGAATAAAGATGGCAGAATCCCCAGACAGAATAAATGAGCGCTGTTGAGAGGGCTACCGCGTACCCCATTAAAAGGCCGTATACGGTGAAGCCCATAAAATAGAAAATCAGCATTGTCAGAAGAAGCACATATGGTTCTATGAAGCTTCGCGCGATCACTTCATAACGCATTTTCCGGGTTGCACGTGTACCAGCGAGTATCACGTCAAGTGCCGTAATAACCATAACCATTGGAGCAAGTGCCCTTAATCCTTTAACCATCTCCGGATAATCGAATGCGGCTGCGAGCAAATCTGCGCATAAGATAATAAGCGCTGTAAAAATTCCGCCCACAATCACGGACCACACAATAGCGGATAGCATAATCTGTTCTACAGAATAGTGTTCTACATAATCGCCATCATGGATAAATTTAAAAAGCGAGCGTTTAAAACCGAATGCAGCAAATGCGGCACAAATCTCCACGGTAGTGATAGTGAATATATATCGGCCATATAGCTCATTGCCAAATAGGGCTATCGCTAAAACAAGAAAGGGAAGACGCGATCCGAGACGGACAATAAAGCCAAAGAAATTTGCGCCGGCACCTCGGGCAATATCGCTATTATCTTTTGCCGTGATGGCGGCTTTATCGTCTGCATTTTCATCAGATACTGACATACGTTAATTTCTTGGCTTTTTATCTTCTGTTACGGCGTCTTTTCCGGGCAGGGGCTTTTTTTGCTGGCTGTATGTCCATATATTCGCTTAGCGCCTTGCCTTTTAAGATTTCTTCACCTTCGGAAGTCTTATACACCAGTTCATAGTCAGCAAGGTAGCGAAAATTTGTAACAGTTGGATTGGATTTTGCGAATGATTTTTCGAAGAAATTTAAATGCTCTGTTAAATTAAAGTGTGAAAATTTCTTGCCATATTTGATCGTTCCCGAAATCGTACCATTTTTCCCTTTTGCCGATATTTTGATCTGCTTCGGGTAGGTTGCGTCTTTTTCTTGGGTGATCCCATCATATTCTATTTTGATATCAGTAAATTCATCTATGATATTATTATCTATGATTTTGAATATAATGTCTTTGGTGCCGTCGGGTCTGTCAATGGCGGAAAGGAACGGTTTTGAGCCTTCTTTACTGACACCCACAACCCTTACCCAATTGTCAATCAACATATCCACTTTGTCATTCATGATGACATGGACGCCAAACCCACTGGCAAAATCGGTGTTATGGACGGGGCCAGCAGGATCAAACCCCGCTTCGGGACCAAGTTGCCAATTGCCATGACCTTGTAATAGGGGGGCGTAAAAGGATGCTTCGATGAAACCGTTTTCACTATTAAATCTTTTATGATCAAAATTGGGAAGCGGCGCGGAAAGTTCCAGGTCGACAATCCCCATTGTGTTTTCCAAGTGTGTAGAATAACCATTAATCTTCTTTTTTATCCTGTGCGTGTGGATAAACAGATCAAGAGCATCTTCTTTAAACCCCCATTCGCCAAAATCGCGACCGTTTTTAATAACGTAAAGCTTCCCGTCCGGCGTAACAAGTGTGCCAAGCATGATTCCGTGGTCATCGCCAACAGGCCAAGGGAAATTAGCCACCAGAAATTGACTTGTTACCAAGGAGCCATCATCCAGATAAAAATATTGTTCCCAATATTCCGTATAGTCGCTGTCTTCCAGCAATAACGGTCTGGATTTATTAATTGTTTGGGTATAAGCAATCTGGGCGAATGCCAACAAAACTGCTACTATACCAACTGATAATGACATAAAGCGCATAAACAACTTTCCTGACATCACCTTTTCCTAAACGATCTGTTTTAGCCGTAAGGTGAATAGCCTGTTTAATAATTTTTGTTTTTGAACTAAAAATACCAAGGTAATGTTCAAAACGACAACTTCAAACAAGAAATAATATATCGGTTCACCGCTAATTGACGCCAGAAATATGGCAAAAGTACGGTAATTGGCGCAAAGTAAAGACCAGCTGTTTACGGCCGGGGCATATAGCTCCCTGTAAAGTCCCCTTATTTCATTTTCTTTTTCCGGGGCGAGGCTCAAGACTTCTTTCATAGATCGCCTGAAGGTATGATCTACACCGCTAAAGGCATATTGCATTCTGATATAACCAATGTGAAGTTGGTTCATGATTTGGCCGATAAATGATTTTCTTTCACCGTCCGCAATAAGTTTGTTAATGCTTGGCAGGTCGGCGCCGTCTTTTCCCTTACCCCAAAAATCATATTCGCTTCTTTGGAGTTCATATGCGCCGGATTGCACAGCATGACAAATACCAGCGAAAATAGACAGATACCAAATCTGATTTCCATAGATGGGCGTTAACGCCAGGGACAGCCCCACATAAACACTGATGAAGGTGACATAATCACAGATGCCATCTATTACTTTGCCAATTTCCGAGAAATTTTGAGTTGCGCGGGCCAGCTGCCCGTCCGCACCATCAAAAACATGCCACAGAAACATAAGAATAAATCCAAGTATGGCGTATATCGGGTTTTGATAATGGTAATAACAAACCCCCGCCAGAAGGCCGCAAACCATACCAAACGAAGAAACCATGTTAGGCGTTATGTTTAGCTTGATAAAATGAGGAACCAGCCAACTGCTTATAGGGTGGATGATGTGTAAATTTGTGAATTCTTCGATTTCACCGGTGCGCTTTATTTCCTCATTTGATTTTTCCATATCATCGCTGCTCTAAGTGAGCATCTTCCTTAAGCCCTCATTCATTGTGTATTGAGGGTCATAACCAAGCTGATTTATTGCCTTTTCAATAGAAGCCTTCGAATGTCGCACATCACCTGCTCTGAAATCGCGGTATTGGATATCTGTGAAGCTGTTCATGCGAAGATTGTCCTTGATAAGCTCAATTAATTGATTAAGTGACGTCTGCCCACCGACAGCAACATTATACACTTCGTTTTTAGAAAGCGTATTGCAGGTTGCAGCCAGAATGTTAATTTGCACCACATTGTCAATATAGCAGAAATCGCGACTTGTTTCACCATCACCATTTATATAAACGGTGCTGCCTGATTTTACCGCAGAAACCCATTTTGGGATTACCGCCGCATAGGCACCTTCAGGGTCCTGCCTCGGTCCGAATACATTAAAATAACGAAGTCCGACTGATTTGAAATTATAGGTTCGGTAAAATACGTCGGCATAAAGCTCATTCACATATTTGGTGACAGCGTAAGGTGATAACGGATTTCCAATTTTTTCCTCTACCTTTGGAAGATCCGGATGATCTCCGTATGTTGAGCTTGAAGCTGCATAAACAAAGCTTTGGACATTTTCTTCTTTTGCCGCCGTCAGCATATTAAGAAAGCCGGTGATGTTGGAAGCATTAGTGTTAATCGGGTTTTCGATGGACCGCGGCACGGAACCGAGTGCGGCTTGATGTAAAACATAATCAACATTTTTTACGGCCGCTTCACATGTTTCAAAATCACAGATATCGCCTTCTGTAAAGCTGAAACGCGCCCATTGCTCATCACTTACAATATCTTTTACAGCATCAAGGTTATGTTGATGGCCTGTTGAAAAGTTATCAAGACCAACAACAGTCTGCTCCAATAAAAGCAATGTTTCCAGTAGGTTGGATCCGATAAACCCGGCGACACCGGTAACGAGCCACTTTTTCGGGGAAGCGGTCAGATTTTTTGTTATGTCGTTGTATTTCATTTAATAAACATCTTTAAATTTTTTAATTACTCTTTGTAGTTAACTTACAACTACTTATCAAGTTTCTGTTGTTTTTTAAGCTATTAGCTAGACCATAAAAACCATATTGGTATATAAACGCTTTATGGAAAAGAATTTTAAATCGAAAATTACAGTCATCGGCTTTGTTGCTTTTGTTCTGGCTATTTACACAGGTAGCTATTTTTACACCAAAAACAATAACGAACGGTTACTTTCAGCACCAAGGCTTGTACTGCTTGTGGGGCTGGAAGAACAGGTGAATAGTGATTTTGAAAGAATGACCATAGAAAAGCGGCGGGCGGAGATCGGGTCGATGTTTTCGTTGGGTAGGGTATTGTCACTTTCCCAGGCTCAATATGATAGCGGAATAACCGATATCGCCGGGTTTTACACGGACCATAATATTGGCGATGAGTACGTTATTGCGGACTGTATGGAATATAGCGAGCGGTTAAAAGAAACGATGGAGTTACAGGCGAAATCAAAAATGAAAGCATCTTGGATATTTTCCGCCTGCGGGATCATTGAAGAAAACTGATTATTCCGTGAGGCCAGCTTTGGTGAAGCTTTTTAAATAATATTCCGCATCGCCTTTTCGCTGAAACCATTTTGCACATTCCATCCGTGCGTTCGCAGGAAAAGCGGGATAAAGTCTAAGCACATTTTCGCGTGCAAAATCAAGCGCGTTCCGATCGCCCAGTTCAGCACAAACAATGGCTTGTAGTGCGTAGGGCCAGAACCAGTCTGGTGTTTCGATGGTGCTTATATAGGTTCGTGCGGTTTCATATTCTCCGTTCAGAAAATGATTATGAAATAACGCAAAACCACACCAATTCGGGTGCTGAGGGTTTAACGCCATTGCTTTTTTTACCAGCGACAATCCCTGCTTAATTTCACCCATCAGGCAAAGATAGACGCCACTATCAGCAAGAACTGCCGGACTGTTAGGGGCAATACTAAGCCCCATTTTGATGTTATTCCGGAACTTGTCCAATTCACCCTTGTGATAATGGATAATCGTCATGGCATACCAGGCGATAGAAAATTGCGAGCTCAGGGAGATAGATTTTTCGGCAAGCTCCTGTGCACGGTCAAGGGCACTTTTGGGATCATTCTTTACATTGAAAGAAAACCGGTGTTCATCAAGGGTTAAAAACGCCAACCCCGCCCAGGCGTCAGCGTAATGGGGGTCCAATTCAATTGCTTTTTCAAGGCTTTCTCGTGCTTTTAAATGGGCTGCCTGCGAAAGTTCGAAAAGATAATCATGAAAGAGCAGCATGGCCTTGTACGCTTCTATGAATTCGGTGCTGCTGCGTTTCATGTCAATTGCACTATTTCGCATTATGGTGCCATAAGCATCACCAATTGTAGCACTAACCTGCCGGGCTATTTCATCCTGAACAATGATAATATTTTCTGGTGTGAGAACATAGTCGTATTTTTCGCTCCAAATGATCGTGCCATTGGTTCCGTTCAAAAGCTGGGCGCTCACCCGTACGTTTTTCCCTGCCTGGCGGATGCTTCCCTCAAGCACATAATGGGTTTCCAGCTCTTTTGATAGCTCCCGGATATCAACGGGCTTTCCGCGATAGAATGCCGTTACTTTTCGGCTGATAACATAAAGGCTGGGGCTTAAACTAAGCTGATTTATGATTTCTTCAGTAATACCATCGGCGAAGATGCCCATGTTTTCTTCGGTGCCCAAAAATTCAAACGGCAGCACGGCGATAGCGGGGCCTGTGGGCGGCGCGGCGGCGGCACTGATAACAGGGTCCGATAACGCATTATCATTTTCGGAATTGAGGGAAAAGACGGGTTCATATTTTCCTTTCGGAAGATCAATAATGATCGGATCATCTTTTCCTTCATTGACGTAATAATGTTCAAGCAGGCGGCGCAGCCGTCCGGCTTCAACACGGACGATCGCATCCGCTTGCGGGTCAAAACTTTCGTCCTTGTCGAATACCTCCAACCCGATTGTGTATCCTTTGATCAATGAAGAGTTGCCGACAAGTGTCTCATGCACCACATACGAAAGGAAGCGTTGCAGCCGCAGTTTGTTTTTAAATTCCGCGCTGCTCAGGATTCTATCCAGTTGCATTTTGATGTTTTCAGGTGAAGTAGAAATGTCAGTCCCAACCCATTTGATTTAAATTGCAGTTATAACATACATTTTATGTCAAAAATGAGAAGGTTATTTTTATATGTTATCAGCGGCGCCAGTGAAGGGGGAACAGTGACTGGTCGAGAATAATAGTCACAAAACCAGCACCGCTGATACCTATTGTACGGTGCTGATTTTTAAAACCTTCGCATATTAATAATTATTTTTCCAAAAGTTCTCTGGAAATGATCATTCGCTGAATATCCGATGTGCCTTCATATATCTGACAGACGCGAACATCGCGGTAAATGCGTTCCACCGGAAAATCATTCAGATAACCATACCCACCCAAAGTCTGTATGGCGGCGGAGCATATTTTTTCCGCTGCTTCCGAGGCGAATAATTTGGCCATCGCCGCTTCCTTCAAACAAGGTATGCCCTGATCCCGAAGCGATGCGGCATTCAAAACCATAAGCCTTGCGGCTTCAAGTTCTGTTTCCATATCAGCAAGGCGGAAGCCGACGGCCTGATGTTTTATAATGGGCTTTCCAAAAGTAACCCTTTCGTTTGCATAACCAACCGCGACATCCAGTGCGGCGCGGGCCATACCGACACTCTGTGCTGCAATGCCGATGCGTCCCGGTTCGAGGTTGGAAAGGGCGAGTTTGTACCCTTCACCGACTTCACCCAATATCATATCATCCGTAACCTTAAGGTCATCGAAATTAAGGCTACACGTATCGGATGCTTTTTGGCCGAGTTTATTTTCAACATTGGCCACTGAATATCCGGAAAGATCAGTGGGAACCAGAAACGCGGTTATCCCTTTTTTACCGGCACCCGGATCGGTTACTGCAAATATCAATGCCACCTTGGCGATTTTACCATTACTGATAAACATTTTGGAGCCGTTGATGACCCAGCCGTCATCCGTTTTGGTGGCTTTGGTTTTAAGGTTACTGGCGTCTGAACCCGCACTGGGTTCCGTCAGACAGAACGCGGCAAATATTTCGCCGCGTGCAAGCGGTATTAATATTTCTTTTTTTTGCGTTTCTGTTCCCGCATTTAAAATGCAGGATAAGGTTGGTGAATTTGTGACACTCATCACGGTGCTGACGGCACCATCCCCGGCGGCTATTTCCATTAGCGCCAACGCATAGGATACGTAATCAGTCCCCGCGCCGCCCCATTCTTCTGGAACAGTCATGCCCATAAGACCAAGTGAACCCATTTTATGCAGAACTTCAATCGGAAACCCTCTATTACGGTCCCATTCAGCGGCATGTGGTGCCAGTTCGTTTTTTGCAAATTCCCGCGCCATGTCGCGGATCATGATTTGTTCTTCTGTGAATTTCATTTTACATCAGCTCAACGGCGACGGCCGTTGCCTCCCCACCACCAATACAAAGGCTTGCGATGCCGCGTTTTTTGCCGTGTGTTTTAAGGGCCGCGACCAGTGTTACGATAATTCGTGACCCCGATGAGCCGACGGGGTGACCGAGCGCGCAGGCACCGCCGTGGATATTCACCTTATCATGTGAAAGTTCCAAATCATGCATCGCCGCCATTGTCACAACCGCGAAGGCTTCGTTGATCTCATATAAATCCACGTCTTCGTCTGTCCATCCGGTTTTATCAAACAGCTTTCTCATGGCCCCAACCGGCGCAGTTGTAAACCAATTTGGCTCCTGTGCGTGAACGCTGTGTGCGATGATTTTTGCATGCGGTTTTAATCCACGTCTTTTGGCTTCACTTTCTTTCATCAGGATGAGCGCAGAAGCACCATCGGAAATTGAGCTTGAATTGGCCGCCGTCACTGTACCGTCTTTGGCAAAAGCGGGGCGAAGGGAAGGTATCTTTTCCAGCTTTGCTTTTCCCGGCTGTTCATCGGTGTCAATGATTGTTTCGCCCTTGCGGCTTTTAACGGTAACCGGGCTTATTTCACTTTTGAAATATCCTTTGTCAATCGCGTTATTTGCGCGCGTAAGTGATGCGATGGCAAAATCATCCTGCGCTTCGCGGCTGAAACCATATTTTTCGGCCGTTTTTTCGGCAAAAACGCCCATTAACTGTCCTTTGTCATAAGCATCTTCAAGCCCATCCAGAAACATATGATCTTTTGCTTCCGTGTGTCCAAGCCTCGCCCCACTGCGCATTTTGGGAAGAATATAAGGCGCGTTACTCATGCTTTCCATGCCACCCGCGACAATAATTTCCGCGCTTCCGGCTTTAATGGCATTATGAGCCAAAATAACGGTTTCCATTCCGCTCCCGCACATTTTATTGACGGTTGTACAAGGTGTGCTCATGGGAATACCGGCACCAACTGATGCCTGTCTGGCGGGTGCCTGACCGATCCCGGCGGGTAGCACACACCCCATAAGGGTTTCGTCAATTTCATCCGGGGAAAGGTTTGTTTGCTCCAAAGCGCCTTTGATCGCTGTAGCGCCCAGCTCTGGTGCCGTGACAGTGGTAAAATCACCCTGAAATCCGCCCATCGGCGTTCGTGACATACCTACAATGACAATTGAATCTTCGGACATAAAATTTTCTCCAAAATTAGGGTGTGCTTTAAGATGTTAATTATGTTACTATTCGGTAACAATTTAAGCAAGTAACAAAACTAAACAGAGTCTATAATCCTAAAATATCCGTTGGGTGGGTGTTAATGCAAGAAAATCTCACAAAAGAAGAAAAGCGAAAAAAGAAGCTGGATGTAATTTTGCGTAACGCCGCAAAAGCCTTCATGGAGCGTGGATATTATAAAACATCCCTTGATGATATCGCGAAGATGCAAAATGTCACCAAACCGACACTTTATTATTACATAAAAAACAAGGAAGACATTCTTGTTAAATGTGAGGAAATAACCTGTGGCAGAATAAATGCGATGCTTGATATGGTCATGGCCCAAAAGTCATCGGGCTATGAAATGCTCTATAATTTTATAAAAGAATATATAATCATCATCACCGATGATGTTGCGCGATGCCATGTACGCCACAGGGGGCAAATGGAAGACGAGGTCTTAAGAAAACAAAGTATTCAAAATCATAAGGATATTGAATTCAGGGTGCGGGAAATCATCCGCCTTGGAATAAGTGACGGATCCCTGCGTGACTGTAATTCCACCATTCTGGCAATTTTATTGTTTGATAGTCTTAATGGTCTTACAAGCTGGTATAAATCGGATGGACCCGTAAAGGAAGACGAGCTTATAGAAGAAGTTCTCATGCTTGTAACGCAGGGGGTAAGGGCTAACTGAAAATGAGCGATACGGCGAAAAAAATTATCGGTGGCAATCGCCGGGCAATCGCGAAGGCTATTACGCTTATCGAATCTTCTCGTGCCGACCACCAGACGGAAGCGCAAGAATTATTAAGCGAACTTCTGCCGCATACGGGAAATACTATTCGAATTGGCCTGACGGGTGTTCCGGGGGTTGGGAAATCCACTTTTATCGAAGCCTTTGGGACCATGCTGACGAAAGAAGATATCCGGGTTGCTGTGCTGGCGGTTGATCCGTCATCGCAGGTTTCCGGCGGTTCAATTTTGGGGGATAAAACAAGAATGGAGCAGCTCGCCCGTGATGAACGTGCCTTCATTCGCCCCACGCCGTCAAAAGGAACCCTGGGCGGCACCGCGCGTTACACGCGTGAAGCGATGATGGTGCTAGAAGCGGCGGGGTTTGACGTGATTATCGTTGAAACGGTCGGTGTCGGACAATCGGAAGTGGCGGTTGCTGATATGGTTGATATGTTTTTACTACTTCTTTCGCCGGGTGGCGGTGATGAGCTTCAGGGCATTAAACGCGGGATCATGGAACTTGCGGATCTGGTCATTATCAACAAGGCCGATGGTGATTTTCTGAATGCGGCGGAAATCGCCATGTCCGATGTTAAAAACGCTCTTCATTTAATGAAGGCCAAAAGCCCGGATTGGTCAGCTGACGCTATGAAAATCAGCGCACTCAATAAAACGGGTCTGGATGAGGTTTGGAAAAAAATCAATCAGTTCATCGACATCATGAAAAAGAACGGCACGTTTGAAAAGCGCCGCGGGCAGCAAATCGTCTCCGCAATCTGGTCGGAATTAAACGAGCTGATCCGGGAACGGATAAAAAAGGGAAAAACGGAAGAAATCATCGCGCTTGAAAAGGCCGTCAAAAATAAAGAAATAACGCCACTCGCCGCGGCGCGGGAATTGCTCAATTCCATTTTCGAGGCAAAGTAGCAAAATTTAATAATATTTTGGTGGCTGTTTTCGACCCAAAGTAGTCGTTCAGATGCCCATTTAACTCAATTCTTTTATTCGTTCTTCTTAACCTCAAACCAATGATCAGTACGATTAACAATAGCAACCAATGATAACATCACGGGAACTTCCACCAGAACACCGACAACCGTTGCCAGTGCGGCCCCGGAATTCAATCCAAATAACGATATGGCGACAGCAACCGCCAGTTCGAAAAAATTGGAAGTCCCTATCAGACAAGCGGGTGCAGCAATATTGTGTGGAAGGTGTATTGCTTTTGCAACACCATAAGTAAGGGCAAAGATACCGTATGTCTGGATCAATAGCGGTATTGCAATGAGCAGAATTGTTTGCGGCTGACTGATAATTTTCTCAGCCTGAAATCCGAATAGCAATATGACTGTTGCGAGCAGGCCAATCACAGACCACGGTTTGAGTATCTTAACGAAGTCTACAACGCTGTGATCATCGCCATTGTGTTCTAATTGGCGGCGGGTGAATGCCCCGGCTAGAAGAGGTAGAAGGACATACAGACCAACCGATAACAATAGTGTTTCCCACGGCACCTTAATATCACTCACGCCAAGCAAGAACACAGCGAGCGGTGCGAATGCAAATATCATGATGATATCGTTCAGAGACACCTGAACGAGGGTATAATTAGGATCGCCTTTAGTGAGCTGGCTCCAGACAAACACCATAGCCGTACAAGGAGCAACACCGAGCAATATCATGCCAGCGACATACTCGGTGGCGGATTGCGGGTCAACTAAATCAACGAAAATAACTTTAAAGAACAGCCATCCCAAAGCCGCCATGGTAAAGGGTTTGATTAACCAATTTACCACAAGAGTTAGGATCAGTCCTTTGGGCTTTTTACCAACATCTTTGATGGAAGAAAAGTCAATCTGCACCATCATGGGATAAATCATGACCCAAATGAATAAGGCTACCACAAAATTGACATGTGCATATTCTAGACGGGCAATGATTTGAAACGCTTCAGGAAACAGGTTCCCGAGAACGACACCAATAAATATACAAAGACCTACCCATAATGTCAGATAGCGTTCGAACAATCCCATCAGCGTTTCCTATGATTTTGAAGGAGCATAACTTAATAGATTAAGTTGGTCAAAAACACTTTTTACAAGCATGTGCTGTGGGTCGGAAGCAGCCTTCCATTTTTGATTTGATCATAATCGTATTTGCTACAAAGATTGGAATTTTTTAAAGATTTTCAGTGTTAAATATCGATCCACAGGCTTTCCACACGCATTCCCCACTTAAAATTTCATAGTCTCCACAAAGATTTCATAACTTCTTCAAGCGGGTCAATTTCAGATTTCCTATACCTCGCTCCGTGAATTGATCACATCAGGTATTGATAATTTTTAAAAGACAAAAAAGAAGGAAATTGAAGATGAATACCCTTAGAAAAATAGATGTTGAGGACAAGGTTCCCGCTCCTGACGCGGAAACGAAAGATTTTGTAAAAGCCGCAAATGAAAATGTAGATAAGCGGTCATACCGACTGACGAATATTGATATGGTCAGGGGGCTTGTTGTCCTGATAATGGCACTTGATCATGTGCGTGATTTTATGATGGTCGGCGGGGTTCACGACCCGATGGCGCAACCCGATATATCGGTGGGACTTTACCTAACGCGGTGGATCACGCATTTATGCGCGCCTGTTTTTATATTCCTCGCCGGTACATCCGTCGGATTGATGTCTGACAGAAAACCAGCCGGAAAGCTTGCCGGTTTCGTGCTTAAGCGCGGCATTTGGCTTGTCGCGATTGAAGTAACGGTTATTTCAACGGCATGGACATTTACACCGTTTGGTGAGGTGGCTGTCGGTGGCATGAGCATCATTATTTTACAGGTTATATGGGCGCTGGGCATGAGCATGGTTGTGCTTTCCGGCGCTTTGTTTTTAGGGCAGCGCGCATGCCTTATGATCGGTCTTGCAATTGTGCTGGGTCATAATTTGATCGACCCTATTTTACCGGCGGGAACGATGTTTAGCGACAGTAGCAACCCATTCTGGACCGCGTTATATTCACAAAGCACACTATTCCTCGGGCCATTATATATCAACGCGGTTTATCCGTTGTTGCCGTGCATCGGGATTATGTTAGTTGGGTTTGGATCGTCATTTATATTTAAGAAGCCGGCGGAAGAAAGAAATGCATTTCTCATAAAAACAGGCATGGCCTTCATTGCTGCGTTCGTTCTGCTTCGTTTTTCAGGGATTTATGGTGATCCTAACCCGTGGCAGGTTCAGGAATATGGCGTGCTCGCAACAATATTTGATTTTATGAATATCAGCAAATACCCTGCGAGCCTGCTTTATGTCCTTGCGACTTTGGGTGTTATGTCAATTGTTTGCGGTTACGCGGATAAGGTGTCGGGACCGGTGAAAAATATTCTGGTGATGTTTGGCCGTGTGCCTTTCGCCTTTTACGTGGCGCATCTTTATCTCATCCACGCGCTCAGCATCTTACTGGGAATGGGCCAGGGGTTCGAATTCAGCCAAATGGTCCGCTTCTTTGAATTTTATCCGGAAGGTTACGGGATAAGCCTCGCCGGTGTTTATATGGCCTGGATTGTTGTGATCGCTATGCTCTACCCATTTTGTAAATGGGTGGCTGATGTCAAACGTCGCCGCAAAGACTGGTGGCTAAGCTATCTTTAGGAAATATTTGATCGGGGGCAGGTGGCCTGCCCCCGGGTTATCTTAAACATCTTGTCAGTCCGCGTCCGTAAAGCGCCCCGGTGAGTTCCCCATTGTCAATAGCAAGGCCGCCGTTAACAATCAGATATTTTACACCAACTGAAAGTTCAGTCGGATTAACAAAGTCCGCTTTGGGCGCGAACTCATCAGGATCAAATATGACAATATCCGCGAATTTGTCGGCTTCAATATAACCGCGGTCACACAGCTTAAAATTATCTGCCGTTAGTCCCGTGCTGCGATGAACAAAATCCTGCAAAGTGATATATTCTTTTTCCACTAAATATTTTCTGTATTTCGTTGGAAATGTTGCGTATTTTCTTGGATGCCCGGTGGAGCCGTCAGATGATGTCATCACCCACGGTTTTTGCATGAAGGCGCGCAGATCATCTTCGTTAATGGCGAAATTGGCAATATTGCTGCCACCTTCCAAGATAATTTCGATGGCTGTATCAATCGGGTCTTTGCCGCGGGCTTCTGCTTCTTCACCAAGGGTGCGGCCCACGACCATATTTCCGTCTCCACCTGATAACAGAAGAGCATCTTTGCCGCCGCGTTTGCGCATATTTTCCGCCATGTCTTCTTTTATTTGCGGTAATAGATCAGGATCCTGTAGTCGCGCATTCATTGCTTCCACCCCGCCCGCCTGAACGTATCTTGGAAGAAGTGCGCCAACCACGCTTGTCCCTGTTGCAAGCCACGGGTATTGATCCGCTGTGATTTTGAGACCTTCTGCTTGGGCCGCTTCAATCATCTGAATGGCCTGCGCGGATTGTCCCCATACGTCCACACCAAGGGCCTTGATATGCCCGACATGGCCTTTTACTCCTGCCCCGCGGGCGATATCAATGACTTCCTTAATGGCGCCGAGAAGGCCAATATTATAAGTGCTTTCATCGCGGATATGGCTTTCATATATACCGCCAAATGGCGCAATTTCGCTTGCGAGTTCGATTACTTCTTCGGTTTGGGAATAACTTCCCGGTGCATAGTAAAGTCCGGTCGATAACCCAAGTGCGCCTTCCTGCATCGCCTTACGTACCTGCGATTTCATGATTTCCAGTTCGCCGTATGTAGGTTCTTCGTCGCGCATCTGCATCACGGACCGTCGCACCGTTCCGTGGCCGACAAAAAGCGCGGTGTTGGACCCGATGCCATCTTCCTCCAGCTGATCAAGTGCTTCGCGTATATTGCTTGGCCCGCCACCATCATTCCCATTGAAGACTGTCGTGACGCCCTGCGTCAGGTAATTCGCATTTAATTTACGGTCGGGGCTTCGCAGGTCTTCAAGTGAATGAGTGTGCGGATCAATGAAGCCCGGAGCGACGATAAGACCTGCTGCATCAATAATCCTGTCGGCATTGATAGCCGTTTGCCCTTTTGGCCCGACGTAAGTTATCTGGTCGTCAGTGATGGCAATATCAAGCATCCGCGCAGGAGAATCGTGACCATCATAGACGGTACCACCAGTGATTAGTATTTCCGCACTAACACCAGCTGGTTCTTTTTCGGCGCATCCGGTGATAAATAAAACAAGTGCCAGTATTTTTATAAATTTCATTTTAACGTTCCCCTCACATGATCATTTTTCCTTTATCTGTCCACTATATCGGTCTGATTTTTGAAAACAAGTGAAAGGCGGGACGTAAATGAGGAAAATAGTCTTTAAAAAATAATGTTTTTTGGCTTATATTTCTTGACCTGTATAGCGCTTTCCCCTATATACCGCTTTCAAGTTTTATGAGGCCTTGCGACGATTCTGGTAATCTCTGGCTTCCGAGAGAGAAAATAAGTTAAGGAAAAGACGATGTCACGTGTATGTGAATTAACAGGCAAAGCTGTAATGAGCGGTAACAATGTAAGCCACGCGCTTAATAGAACCCGTCGTAAATTCCGTCCAAATCTTACAAAAGTGACTTTGTTGAGCGATGCACTTGGTCAATCAGTAAAGATGCGCATTTCTGCACATGCTCTTCGCAGTGTCGAACATAACGGTGGGTTGGATAATTTCCTTGTTAAGGCTGATGATATTAAGCTTTCTTTAAAAGCAAGACGTTTGAAAAAAAATATTAAGAAAAAACTCGCCGCCGCCTAATCGGTTTTTATGTTTTTCACAAGCCGCTGATCCTTCAGCGGCTTTTTTTGTCTTGGTCGACATCCATTTTCAGATACTTTTAATTAAATATATAACATTTTTAATTAAATATAAGAAAAAGTTCATATCCTTACACTAGTATCAGTGTCAGATCAGTCTTTGTAAGTAATATAATTGAGTACAAAATATGGGCTATGTCAATTAGTGCAGCGCTTTTTCTATCGCTGCATAAATGTTGGTTTAAGAGGCGAAGAATGAATAAAAAAGCGATGGCCGTGACGATCATTACTGCAGCGAAAGAGGAATTCCAGAAAAATGGTTTCCCCGCGACCACGGTGGACGGTATTATAACAAATGCCAATATCAGTAAGGCGGATTTTGAGAACTGTTTTAGTTCTCTTGAGGACTGCTGCCTAAAAGTGCTTAAATCATATGCACAGGAAACCAAGCAAAGTTTCAGAGATTTTGATGAAAATGAAAACTGCCGTCAGCGGCTTAGCCTTTTTCTCGACGATTTATATGACAAAGCGGAAATGCTGGCTGAAGAAGGACATCCGGTTTTCAATCTTTATTACGATGTGCGCAACATGGATAATGAGCTCTCGGAAACAGTAGAGGAAATTCTTGAGATGCAGCATGAATGGATTGACGAGCAATTTATTATTATGCTCAAGACTGAAAGTGCCGTGGATCAGGGTGACCGGCTTATGGCCGCGATTAGCGGATTGTTGCTGCTCGTAAAAATTACCGGTGACGCGCAGATGTTTAGAAATCAGATCATTCAGCTTCGTTCGTGGATAAGATCAATGTGATCAGGTCCATGTAATGGGTCTTGACCTCGTCATAATCATCGGTCACTCTGTAGAAAATTAAAATAAAGCCGCCGGGTAAATTTATTGTCAGACTATAATGAGAGCAAAAACGACGCGTCAAAGGCGCTGCTGGTATATTTAAAGCCACGTGTGCTCGCTATTCTGTTTCTGGGGTTTTCCTCCGGGGTTCCTTACGGCGTTCTCACGGGGGCATTAAGTTATTGGGTTTCAAAAATTGACCTGTCACCAAGTGAGATAAGTTTACTCGCTGCGGCAGGATTTCCCTACACCATTAAGTTTCTGTGGTCGCCGCTCGTTGATCAGCTGAAAATACCCATATTATATAAGATGTTCGGTCAGCGCCGCAGCTGGTTAATATTGTCGCAATTGATGCTGGCAGCCAGCATTGCATGGCTTGGATTTACGTCTCCCATTGATAATTATTCGCAGACTTACATGGTGGCATTCCTGATCGCCCTTTTTGGGGCGACGCAGGATATTGTTATCGATGGATTTCGTATTGAGATACTTGAAGATGATGAGCAGGCAGCGGGTGCAGCGCTTTATATTTACGGTTATCGGGTAGCAGGGATTATTTTTTCCATTGGTGTCATTTATATCTATACTTTGCTGGAAATTGACTGGTCACTTTTATTTATATTAGGCAGCCTAACGATGCTTGTTGGGATGGTTACGGCGATTATGATGCGGGAACCAGCGCATAAAATAACTGAAGAAAAGCTTAAGATTCAGAAAGAGTTGGAGACAGTATTAAAAGAGAAAAACATCACCGAGGGTAAGTTTAAGGAATATTCTGCGTGGTTTTATATGACTGTGGTAGCCCCTTTTCAGGAATTCTTAACCAGAAGGGGCTGGTATGTGTTCCTTCTTTTTGCCGTTTTTTATAAGTTGGGCGACAGTCTTGCCATATCGCTCCAAACCAAATATTTCCTGTCGCTAGGGTTTGACGATATTGTTATTGCAAATTCGGGTAAGCTTGTCGGGTTTTGGGCACTGCTTCTGGGGTTCGCCGTCGGTGGTGCGCTGATGAGCCGCGTCGGCCTTTGGAAAGCATTGCTGATATGTGCGATACTCCAGCTTGCGTCAAATCTTTCATTCTCTGCACTTTATGTTATTGGAACAAACGCTTATTTTCTTGCATTTACGATGGGGTTTGAAAATTTCGCTACCGGCATGGGCGCGACGGTTCTGGTTGCTTACCTGTCGCTTCTTTGCAATAGATCTTTTACCGTGACCCAGTTTGCACTTCTTAGTGCTTTAAACCAGTTTACGGTTAAAATACTGTCATCGCCCAGTGGTTTTATTGTCGAGTATACAGATTGGTTCTGGTTTTTTATTATAACGGCGATACTGGCTGTGCCGGGCATTTTGCTTCTTTTCTGGATCAGAAAACTGGAAGAGTTTGATAAAAAGCCGTCACACTTTGCGGACAATCAGGCTTAGTTCAGTCGAAAAACGTGATTTGCGACTGACCATTTGAAAGCCATGCTGTTCTAGCAGAAACATTATGTTTTTTGATTTAAAAAAATTTATTTGCCCATCTTTGGGCACGGGGCATTTATAAAACCTTCTCACTGGGACGTTTAGCCGGAATGTCTCATTTTTTTTGAGGTCATCATATTTTAGTTTGAAAAACTGGTTTATATTTTTGGCAGTGATAAGTTGATTATTCCTGTCATCACCACCTTGCCTTTTTTTTCTAAATCCGCAAAAATTACAGCAGATGATATCAGGATGGGCATCATCCTTGCTGACACGACTGCCGCAGACTTCGCAGTTTATTATTTTTTCTTGTTGCAATTGGCTCATCACCATATTTTTATCTGTTTGATCAATTAAGGTAAACTAAAAGAACTAAAAAATCGTTTGGTTAAGTGTCTGAATGTCTATATCATTTCAAAGTTTTTAGCGAGATGACAAATTTAATGAGGTAAAGACTACTATATGAATGTTATCACCCAGAAATATAATCTGCCCCAGGATAATGATCCGATTTGCGTTGTAAGTGGTGATATAGAAGTAAGGTTAGCCCGCACTGATGAGGAAATAAGAGCGGGACAAAGACTTAGATATAAAGTGTTTTTTGAAGAGATGGGGGCGAAACCAAGTCGGATTGTACAGAAAGAAGCACGGGATTTTGACGAATTTGATGAGATTTGTGATCATCTTCTCGCTTTCGATAATTCCAAATCAGGTGAGGAAAAGGTTGTTGCTACCTATCGTCTTCTGAGAGAGGAACTGGTTGACAAAAAAGAAGATTTTTATTCATCAGCAGAGTTTGATCTGGGTAATCTCTACAATGATTATTTTAGAAAACTGATGGGGGACAGGCAACTTCTGGAATTGGGGCGAAGTTGCGTCAGGGAAGAATATAGGACAAACGCCGTCATGCACCTTATGTGGAAATTTATCGCCAGATACATTGACCGACATAAAATTGCATATCTGTTTGGTTGTGCAAGTCTGTCGGGGACAGACCAGCAAAAATTGAAGTTGCCATTAAGTTATCTTTTTCATCATCATAAAACACCGCCGGAATATAATGTTCCCGCCCTTCCTGAGCAAAAAAAGAAAATGGATTATCTAAAATCTGAAGATATTAACAGGAAGGAAGCAATGCGTTCACTTGCACCGTTGGTTCGCGGATATTTGCGTCTCGGTTGTTATATAGGTGATGGAGCTGTCATTGATGAGCAGTTTGGGACTACGGATGTTTTTATTCTGCTTCCGATAGATCGATTGGAAACGAGATATTTATCCTTGTGGGATGACTGAGAATCAGCAAAGACTCTATTAAGTAAAGAATCCAGATTAAGAAAGTCATCGAACGGGAAATGAACAGTAAACTCATTGATAAAAAGAAGAATAAAAAATCCGGTGCTTCAACGACCCCGATGATGCAGCAGTTCCTTAAACTTAAGGAAAAACATCAGGATTATCTTCTTTTTTACCGAATGGGGGATTTTTATGAACTGTTTTTTGATGATGCAGTGAAAGCGTCTGCGGCACTTGATATTACGCTCACCAAGCGCGGTAAACATATGGATGATGATATTCCCATGTGCGGTGTTCCGGTTCATGCAGCGGAAAATTACTTATCTCGGCTCATAGGGAAGGGTTTTAAAGTCGCCGTTTGTGAACAGATGGAAGATCCTGCGGAAGCAAAAAAACGTGGCAGCAAATCAGTCGTTAAAAGAGATGTAATCAGGTTGGTAACCCCTGGAACAATTACTGAAGAAAACCTGCTTGATGCCCGATCTCATAACTATCTGGCGGCTTTATCATGTGTTGGCGGGCAATATGCGCTTTCGTGGCTGGATATAACAACAGGTGATTTTTTTGTCAGTAAAATGATGCCAGCTAATCTTGATGCGGAACTGTCAAGGCTCCAGGCCGGAGAATTAATTGTGCCATTCAGTTTGCTTGATAAAGGTGATGTAGCCGGTGTCCTGGAAGATTGGCAGCATATTATTAGTCCGGTTGAACAGGCACTATTTGACAGTGTTAAGGCGGAAAAGAAAATAAAGCAGGCTTATGAAGTATCTGTTCTGGACGGTATTGGGCGTTTAGGTCGTTCTGAGCTGTCAGCTTGTGGTGCCCTTCTTGATTATCTTGAGGAAACACAAAAAGGAAAACTCCCGAAACTTAAAAGGCCAAAGATTGTTGGTGAAGACAGCGTCATGATGATTGATGGTGCAACCCGCCGCAATCTGGAGCTTACAAGAACGCTGGCAGGTGAAAAAAAAGGAAGCCTTCTCGCGACAATAGATAAAACGATTACCGGATCCGGCGCACGCCTGCTCGGCAGCTATTTATCGGCGCCATTAACAGACACAGGACAAATAAATCGCAGGCTTGATCTCACGACTTATTTTCTCAATGCGGAAGCGCTTCGTATAAAATTACGGGGACTTTTAAAAAGCTGCCCCGATCTGGAACGGGCAATGTCACGACTTTCAGTGGGACGGGGCGGCCCGCGGGATCTGGCGGCGGTCAGGGACGCGCTTGAACAAGCATTTCAAATAAAGTTGATCATTCAGGGTGATCTAAAAAAAAGAGCAAGTGATCTCGCAGGACAATATGAAGATTTGCAAGACATTCTGGATAAATTCGGCGATCACACTGAAATTGTTGATGAGCTGCGCCGGGCCTTGCTTCCGGAACCACCACTTATCATAAGAGACGGCAATTTTATTGCTAAAGGTTATCATCCGCCGCTTGATGAATTTCAGATGCTTAAGAGTGAAAGTAAACGCCTTATTGCAGCACTGGAAGGCAGTTACAAGGATAAGACGTCGATCAACGGTCTCAAGATTAAATATAACAACGTACTTGGTTATTTTGTTGAGGTTAC
>JAUIDN010000028.1 GCA_030428615.1 Alphaproteobacteria bacterium
ACTATCAGGAATATTCTCACTTAACCGCGAGAAAAATTCCCTGTTAAGGTAAGGTCTTCCCCATTTTCGATTAGATGTATCCAGATAAAAATCAAAATAATGATCCCAGTGGTGTTCTTTGATATCCGATGATTGGATCAATTCGATCTCGATATCGTTCTCCACTGCGCTGCGGCGTTCTTTCACAATGTTCTTGCGCTTACGGGAGGTAAGCGCATAAAGAAAATCTTCAAACGACCGGTAATTTTCGTTAAACCAATGGTATTGCTGATCCTGACGATGAAGAAGACCGTGTGACTTCATGACGTCAATCTCGTAGTTTTCAATAAAAGTGAAATGAAGTGATGAAACACCGTAATCTCGCGCGTGTGTTATCGCAGCCTCAAGAAGTAGTGATTTAGTTTTATTATCGGCTGCGAGCAGCCTTGGTCCTGTTACCGGGCTAAAAGGGATTGAGCATTGTAGTTTCGGGTAATATTCTCCACCAGCCTGCTGAAAGGCATTGGCCCAGCCGTGGTCAAAAACATATTCACCCTGCGAATGGCTTTTCAAATAGAGCGGCATTACACCGATAATGTTATTATCATCCTCGATTACAATATGTTGGGCCAGCCATCCGGTATGAGCGGTAGTACATCCGCTGTCTTCAAGTGCTCTTAAAAAACCATGGGAGCAAAACGGGTTAAGACCATCCCTGCCAACTTGGGCGCAAAGGTTCCAATCGTCCTCTGAAACTTCGTTGATGTCATTAATAATTCGGGTTTGCATAGGATGATTATAATTCAAAAATAATATTATCTGTATTTAATCTGGCATGTTTACGTTGAGCCTCGGTCCTCACTGTCCAGGTTAATACGGGAATTTTATTTTCTCGGCAAAACAGGGTCGCATCATTTGGCAAGGCGCTGATGTCATAAGCAATAAAGTCGACTTTAAGTGCCTTTATCGTGCCGATCTGAAAGCAGACATCAAAATAGTCGGGTGGGAGATCCCCATCGTCAATTGAGGTCGCCACGAGCCCTCTGGTAACATCCGGGTGGCGTTCCTTAAAATATCTCACAATTCCCGGGTAAAACGACATGATAGCGATTTTACCCTTATGGTTTTTTATATCCTGCCAAACGGCCTTTGAAAGTTCGTTATAACGGTTCTGGTCACCTTTTATTTCAACAAGGACTGGCGTGTTTTCTGGAAGGTGATCAAGAACAGATTTTAAAAGCGGTATATTATCCTTACTGCCTTTAAGTGTACGTTTCTCAATTTCTCTAGCCTTTAGGTTCCCAACCACTTCTGGCAGGCCCGTTAATCGTTCCAAAGAGGTATCATGGATCACCACTGCTTTTTCGTCTTCGCTTAGCAATACATCAAGCTCTATACCGTATCCTTCTTGCGCTGCCGCCCTAAACGCACTTGGACTGTTTTCAATAAACCCGTTGTGGGGGCCGTGTAGCCCCCGATGGGCAAATGGTTTATTGGTAAGCCATTTCTTCATGTGTTAATCGGCAATGTCAACCAGACAATCAATTTCCACGGATACGTTACGTGGTAATGCGTTTGTGCCAACGGCTGAACGCGAATGTTTTCCAACATCCCCAAATACTTCAACCATAAAATCCGAAGCGCCGTTAACGACTTCCGGTTGGTTGCCAAAACCATCCGCACAATTGACGAACGCACCAAGTTTGATAATCTTGCGTACCCGTCCTAGATCCCCGCCACAGATATTATTGATCTGGGCAATAATATTAATGGCGCATAAGCGCGCGGCTTTGTATCCGTCTTCTTCTGAAATATCGACCCCTACCTTACCGGTATAAGGCAATTTTCCATCTTCAAGGGGAATTTGTCCGGATATGGAGTATAGACTTCCGGACTTTGTATAGGGAACGTAGTTTGCAACCGGTGCAACCGGGGTAGGTAGTTTTACGCCAAGTTTTTCAAGATTTTCTTTGGGTGAATTACTCATGTGGCCTCCGTCAATTGAATTAATAAATCAATTTAAGATTACGCTGTTTTAACACATAAGAAAAGCAGTTTGGTTCAGGTGAGATGATATTTATTTTTTGTCTTTTTACGGTCCCGTTTATTTTGATACATCGCCTGATCGGCGGTGTCGAATACATCCTTCAGGGTGCTGGACTGACCAATTATGGCAAATCCCATACTTGCCGATGTGTGCAGTTCATTGCCATCATAATTTATGATAATCTTTCTTAAATTATGTCTTATATACCCTGCACGTTCTTTCCCCTTATGGATATCGCATTTGTTCAGTAAAATACCAAATTCATCTCCGGACAAGCGCGCGGAAGCATCTGTTTGACGTATGGAATTGTTTATCACTACTCCAACCTGCTTCAGGATGGCATCCCCCGCATTATGCCCGTAATTGTCATTAATCTGTTTGAAATCATCCAGATCTATAAATGCAAACAGGCTTGTTTCTTCGTATCTTCGCGCGCGGGCGATTGCCTGAGATATTTCGTTTTCAAATCCCTGCCGGTTTAAAAGCCCTGTAAGCATATCGGTCGCGGCAAGCGATTCCAGATTGGTAATATATTCTTTTTGCTCTGCGATCGTCTGTTCTGCGGCTGCTGCGTAATCAAGTATTTCCGAGAGCGCTTTCCAGTTTTTGAGTGTTAGGCCGTCTGCGGATCGATGAAATTTTTCGATCAGTTCGCTGGCTTTCTTTCCTATTTTGAATGTGGAATTTTCGATCCGATAATCTGAATTATAATGGATGATATTCATTTTACGTCCTTTTAAAAATAAACTGATAGTCTTTTAAGCAAGAGACGTGCCACATAATAAGATGTTGAAATATAAAGTTTATTTTATAAATATTTTTTGAGGTGGAAAAATTTTTCCTCTAAACCGGGCAAAAAATCTTTCATTATGGTTAATAGATCGTTAATCCTTGAAGAAACAGGCGGGAACAGGTAGTCAGAAAATTGTCGTGACATAATAATCATGTTCGCTATGATAAAATAAAAAATATTGCGCAACGACTACCTTCATTTTTAATAATATTTTTGAAAGTTCATTGCTTGGACGACACAAACAACAAATCAGATGAAGGACTGGTCCGGACAATCGGTACCGGAGCACTAGGGGCTAATATCTTTAATCTTGTTGTAGGGGCGGGAATTTTTGTTTTACCCGGCGTACTCGCAGCAAAATTGGGATCAGCGGCCCTTCTGGCCTATATCATCTGCGCTGTTGCCATCGGTCTCATATTTATCTGCTACGCGGAAGTCGGAAGCCGGATTACCAGAAGCGGTGGGTCCTATGCCTATATTGAAGAAGCATTTGGGCCGTTCGCGGGGTTTGTGTCATCGGTATTGTTGTGGTTTGGATGGGCCATTTTGTCTGATGCGGCAATATTGATTGCAATGGTTGAAACATTATCACTTGCTGTTCCTGAGCTTGAAAATACTTTTTGGCGCGTACTGTTTATTGTCGTGCTGTTCGCATTTATGATCACGACCAATGTTATTGGCGTTAAGTCAGGTGTCAGGCTTTATGTATTTAATACGATCGCAAAGCTGGTTCCACTTGCGTTATTATTGGTGGTTGGAATTTTTGCGATAAATTTTGATAATTTGGTCATCACGGAAATTCCGTCACTTGCGGATATTGGCGCGGGGACACTCATTCTAATATTTGCATTTTCGGGTGCAGAATGTGCGCTGAACGCCAGCGGTGAGATTGAGAATCCAAAAAAGACGGTGCCGCGCGGACTTTTATTGGGCATTGGCTGCATATTTATTCTGTATCTCGGGTTGCAATCAGTGTCTCAGGGGGTGCTCGGTCCAGAACTGGCAAACAATACGGAAGCGCCACTGGTGGCCACAGCCAAAGCAGTATTTGGTGACTGGGGGGTTAAGCTTCTCATTGTGGGTGGCGTGATATCTATATTCAGTACGTTGAGCGGCGATATTTTGGCGACGCCGCGGGTTGTTTTTGCGTCCGCTAGGGACGGAAACCTGCCGAAAATCCTTGCAAAAGTTCATCCAAAATATAAAACACCCTATATTTCGATTATTTTCTATGGTGTCATGATCGTAATTATCGCCTTAAGCGGTACGTTCAAATCACTTGCGGTAATGGCATCCGGATCAATACTCCTTGTTTATGCAGGGGTAAGTCTTTCCGTATTAAAAATTCGCCACCGTGATGGACCACCATCAGAGGATCAGTTCAAGCTGCCTGGAAACGCGGTAATTCCACTTTTAAGCTGTGCCGTCATTGCGTGGATGCTTTATCACCTGACTGTCCAAGAAGCGCTAGGGCTTGCGGCATTGGTCGGTGCATCTATCGTGTTTTATATAATAAGCAGAATGCTGAATAAGAAAAATAGCTAGGCGTTAATATATTCAATAGGCTTTCATTCTGCTCGCGGGGTGTTGGCAATTGCCAACGGTTTATCGGGATTTATTCCCGCTTCAATTTTAGCATCCCTGACCATTTTTCTCACATCGGCCCTAAGTTTGAAAGCATCGTAAACGATACCATCCTTTATGGTCCACCGGATACCACCGACGTGTTCAACCAATCCTGTTTCTTCATTTAATTTTACGGCGCCAGTGCCGTACAAAACTTTGAAATTATGTAACGGGTTCTCGTCAACAATAGCAATATCCGCTTTTTTCCCAACCTGAAGGCTTCCGATCTGGTCTTCCATTTTAAGCTCTTCCGCGTTGATGAGTGTCGCTGAGCGAATAACTTCAAGCGGATGAAATCCCGCTTCCTGTAACAGCTCAAATTCCTGAATATAGCCAAATCCATATAAACTATAGATAAATCCGGTGTCACTGCCGACGCCTACTTTTCCGCCGCGGTTCTTATATTCATTTACAAACTGCATCCAAAGCTGATAGTTTTTGTTCCACTCAACTTCGTGTTTTGTGGTCCAGTAGAACCAGTAGGACCCGTGAGCGACGGGGCTGGGGCGGTAAAAATCCCAAAGTGCGGGCATTGTATATTCATCATGCCAAATCGCTCTGCTCATCCTCATCAGATCGCGGGAAGCGACATAAATCGTAAATGTCGGGTTTATGGCAAAGTCACGATCAAGCAATGTCTGCATCACCTCATTCCATTTTTCCGAGCCCGGTTTTGCCGCCTGTTTCCAAAGTTTCCCGGCTTCGCCGAAACGGTCCATTTCATTGGTGTATATATAGTCGGACGGATAATCCTGTATTAGCCTGTCTTCAAATAATGCTTCCGGCAGCCCGTACCAATGCTCCATGCTATCAAGGCCCCGTGCCGATGTGTCCAATACGTTGGCATGTGTGACATCCGGCTGCGCATGATGCATGGTCGTTTCAAGACCGATTTTTTCTGCTTCTTCAAGGGCCGCCCAAAGAATTTCTTTGGGGGCGCCGAAAAATTTGATGCCGTCCGCGCCGTTTGCTTTTATTTCGCGCACGCGCTTACGTGCTGCTTCCACGTTGTCTATGCCGCTGAAAATTGGAAAAGCAATTATCCTTGGTGCGGTTATTTCGTTCTTTTCACTTAGTTTCTTTAAACTGACGATACGTTCATCCCCACCCGATCCTAAGCTTCTTATCGTTGTAATGCCGTGGCCGAGAAGCAGTTTAAAAATATATTCCGGTGGTACATTCTGCCCTGATTTTAATGAATGGATGTGCGAATGAATATTGATGAGGCCGGGCATAATATATTTTCCGGTGACATCAATTTCGCGGTCCCCGGCGGCGGGACGTCCCTCTGGGCTGATGGGCCTGCCGGGGGTTCCAACAACTTTAATCTGAGTAATTTTATCGTTTTCTATAACAATGTCGGCGGGGCCATAGGCTGGTGCGCCTGTCCCGTCAATAATATATCCGCCGCGCAGGACAAGACGCTCATATTGACCTTCACCTTCAGTGCGGGTGGGAACTTCATTTTCCTGAGCGGTTACACAGGTGAGAAGTAATAAATAAATGGCGATGCTTACGCGTAACAATTTTGATAATGTCACTATTTTTCCCCGGTTATTGTTATATGGTATTGTTATATATTGTTTTAATTTTTTGAGTATGTCACGAAGCCAATTAACTGTCAGGTAAAATTTCGACCTTTATTAATTATGCCCGCGCCGAATTTTCCGCGTATTTTATCCATCGCTTTTTCCGCTTTTATTTTATTCTCCTTCGATCTATCGATTAGGTCAGGAAGGTCTGAAAACTGGTCATCAGAAAAATTGGATACGCCAATTCCAATGAGCCTGTATTCAAGACCATTACATTCGGGTTTTAATAACCTTATGCCCTGATCATACAATATTTCGGCCATCTGCGTATAACCATCAAGCGTTACCGCGCGGCTAACGGTTCTGAAATTGGAGGTTTTTAATTTCAAGGTTACGGTTTTGGCTGACAAATGTTTTTCTTTAAGCCTTGAGGAAAGCTTCTCACATAATCGCCAGAGGTTCTGTTTAAGAATGTTATAATCCGAAATATCCTGCTCCAGGGTTATTTCATTTGAAACGCTCTTGGCTTTATTTTGGGGTGTGACCACTCTGCTGTCTTCGCCGCGTGAAAAATAATAAAGCCGATCGCCCATCACACCATAATCTTTCACCAGCTTTCGCAGTTCCATTTTTTGTAGCTGGCCGATCTGGGTGATGCCGGCGCGGTTCATTTTACTGTTAAGCACTTTTCCAACACCCCATATTTTGCTGATGGGCTGCGTCGCGAGGAATTTTTGAGCCTCTGACCTGCCGATGATGGAAAACCCGTTTGGTTTATTCATATCTGAAGCAAGTTTTGCAAGAAATTTGTTATAACTGAGCCCGATTGAAACGGTGATACCAATTTCACGCTCTATCTTTTTAGCGGTCATGCAGAGGATTTTAGCCGCTGACATACCGTGAAGTTTACGGGTACCGCTTAAATCAAGAAAGGCTTCATCGATTGAAATCGGTTCCACAATCGGAGTTAAAGCATCGAATATTTCTCGCACTTCCTTGCTGACATCGGAATATTTTTTCATGTTCGGGGGTATTACAATGGCGTTGGGGCATAATTTGTTGGCTTTGAACATCGGCATCGCCGATTTAACGCCAAAAGTGCGCGCAATATAACAGCATGTGGAAACGACACCACGCTTGCCGCCCCCCACGATGAGCGGTCTTGTATTTAATTCCGGGTTATCGCGTTTTTCAATACTGGCGTAAAATGCATCACAGTCAATGTGAGCGATATTTAGATCATGAATTTCATCGTGTGATATAAGCCGCGGACTGGCGCAATTTGGACAAGATGATGAGGACTCCTGAATATCCGTCAGGCAATCCCTGCAAAAGGTCGGTTGGTCAGTCTTGGGTTCAGTGTTCATTATCCTTCAGGGGTTGCTCCCGGCAAAAAATGTCGTGCCCGTCCGATATCCGCCGGATCGATTTCATAAGACTGACTATATTCAATCAGGCATTTTTCGTTTTGAAGCAGATAATCAAGCACGCTGGCATAAATGTCAGCCGCTAAATGACTATGCGCAAGGTTTTCCTTTATGATATTAAGGTCGGAACCACTTAAGCTGATGTATCCGGCAAGATATTTTTCGTTACTCGCTATAAAAGACAGCGCATTTATGGCTATAATTTCCGCTCTATCAAAATCCACAATATTTTCTTCTTTTTTCCGTTAAATTTGAGAAATAATATACCATTTAGCTGGAACAATTGATAATATTAGATATACAAAAAAATTAACTGCTTTTTCATATCCTTAGGTTAATAATATTGGCAAGTATATGAAAAGTGAACTCGCACTTTCAAAAATTATAACAAAATAAGAGACTATTTATGCCAAAAAAAATACTTGTAGTAGAAGATAACGACTTAAATATGAAGCTCTTTTGTGATTTGCTGGATGCGCATGGGTATGAAACCGTTCAGACACAGGAAGGTATGAAAGCCCTTGAACTCGCCAGAAATGAAAAACCCGACCTGATTCTAATGGATATCCAACTTCCTGAGGTTTCAGGTTTGGAGGTAACAAAATGGATAAAGGAAGATGACGAGTTAAAGACAATCCCCGTTATCGCAGTTACCGCATTCGCAATGAAAGGCGATGAGGAAAAAATCAGGGAAGGCGGCTGTGAAGCATATATTGCCAAGCCGATTTCCGTTAGCCATTTTATTGAAACAGTCAGAAAATTTGTAGGATAAAGACTTTCTATGACAGCCAGAGTTCTAGTTGTTGATGATGTACTTCATAATGTGAAACTGCTTGAGGCAAAGCTTCGCAGTGAATATTTTGATGTTCTTACCGCAATGAACGGTATGGATGCTCTTGAAATTATTGAAAAGGATCAACCCGATATCATATTGTTGGACGTAATGATGCCGGGAATGGATGGCTTTGAGGTTTGCCGACGGGTAAAAGCAAATCCTGCGGTTGCACATATTCCGATTATTATGGTAACGGCGCTTGATCAACCCAAAGACCGTGTTATGGGACTTGAAGCGGGCGCAGATGATTTCCTGACGAAGCCAATACAGGATTTGCCGCTGTTCGCGCGCGTTAAATCATTGGTGCGGCTTAAAGTGCTTATGGATGAGCTTAGAATACGGAACTCAACAGGGCAGGCTTTCACGAGTGAGGGAGCTCTTCAGAATAGCGCGTCTTTTAAACTGGACGATGCAAAAATACTGCTTATCGAAGATTATGAAAGAGTCGCGAACAGAATTATCGGTTATCTTGATCAAACAGTGGAAACTGTAGATTTGGATGATGTTTCGGGCGGTACATTAAGTACAGAAAACATGGGGCAGTATGATCTTTTTATTATCAGTCTCAGCCTCCGTGAGGCGGATGGACTTCGGCTTTGCTCATCAATCAGATCGAACGAAGTGACCAGACATACACCAATTCTGATTTTGATTGATGAAGGTGACCACGCAACACTCATACAGGCGATGGACCTTGGGGTTACAGATTATGTGACACGCCCAATTGATGGCAATGAGTTGCTTGCGCGGGTAAAGTCGCAAATCAGGCACAAAAGATTTGCGGATTATCTTCGCGGTAATATGCAGAAAAATATGGAAATGGCCGTTACGGACGCCGTAACCAATCTCTACAACCGCCATTTTCTTGACACCCATCTAGAGAGTGTTTTTTCCCAGCAGAACGAAAAGCAGGCAAATGTATCGCTTTTGATGCTTGATATTGATCATTTCAAGAAGGTGAATGACACATATGGACACTCATCGGGAGATGAGGTTCTGGAAGAATTTTCAAAACGTATTACGAACAATATCAGAAGTATTGATCTTGCAGCACGTTACGGTGGCGAGGAATTTGTCATTGTCATGCCGGAAACCGATGTGGAGTTCGCACTGTACATTGCCGAACGTTTGCGCCGCACAATTAGCGACGAACCGTTTGTCATTTCCGGTAGTGAAAGCCCTATACATGTGACTGTCAGCATCGGCGTATCAATTGTTGGTGAGGGGTGTGATACGCGTGAAAAATTATTTGCAGAAGCGGATAAAGGCCTTTATCAGGCGAAGAAAACCGGTCGTAATAAAGTCTGTGGCATCAGATGTCTGGATAACGAGCAGGCATCGTAAAAAAAAGGCCGCTTATTCAAGCAGCCATTCTTTAATTCATTTGTGAATTTCGGATAGTCAAATTATTTAATTTTGGCTTCCTTGAATTCGACATGTTTGCGCGCAACAGGATCATACTTGCGCATCACCATTTTTTCAGTGATGTTGCGTGGGTTTTTCTTAGTTACATAATAAAAACCTGTGTCGGCTGTGCTGACGAGCTTGATTTTTACACTTGCTGGTTTGGCCATCTCTAGCCTCCCTTTCTAAAATTCATAAATTACGTTTGCGGAAAATACAGGGATTATGGGTGAAGTCAAGTAAAAGTCGGCGATTTTATTGTTATTTATTTTCTTTTACGGCTTCTTGGTCGCCGCCCCTTTTTTCCACCCTTTTGATGGCTCTGAAATTTAATAAGTTTCTCGTCAATCAGCTCGAAAATCAAACCACCGGAAATCGGATTCGCCTCGCGAAGCTTTACCCTTATAGAATCACCTAGTTGATATACAAGGCCGCTACGCTCACCTTCTATCAGATGGTGGTCTTTGTCATGATGAAAATAATCTCCGTGAAGAGATGAGATCGGAACAAATCCTTCTCCGCCCGTCTCATCCAAACTGATGAACAGACCGGCGCGGGCAACGCCATTAATACGCCCGTCGAATTCCTGATCAATCTTACTGCTCATATAGTGTGCCATATAGCGTTCTGTTGAATTTCGTTCGGCAACCATTGAATTTCGTTCAGTGATACTGATATGCTCCGCTGTTTCGGTAAGGTTTTCTACGTCATATAGACTTAACCCATCATCCCCCAGTTTAAGCGCTTTTATCAGCGCTCTATGAACAATCACATCGGCATATCGTCGGATAGGGGAGGTGAAATGTGCGTAACGGGTCAGAGACAGGCCGAAATGACCATGGTTTTCCGGGCTGTATTTCGCCTGCATTTGTGTTCTGAGAACCACCGTATTGACGACATTTTCATGTGGTGTTCCGGCAACTTTCCTGAGAAGATTATTAAATGTTTTCGGCTTGATTACCTGACCTTTGGCAAAATTATGATCAAGGCTCAGCATAAATAATCTTAAGGCTTCAATTTTATCAATACTCGGCTGTTCATGAATCCGGTACATACAGGGCGTGTTCTTTCTTTCAAGTTCTTCCGCTGCGGAGACGTTGGCCTGTATCATAAATTCTTCAATCAGCTTGTGCGCCGTGAGCGATACATACTCATGAATGGCGGTTACTTCCCCTTTTTCATCGAGCTCTATTTTCTTTTCCGGAACAACAAGTTCCAGTGGTTCACGAAATGCCCGCCCTTTGCCTAAGATATCATATGCCTGATAAAGCGGTTTAATGATGGTTTCCAGAAGTGGACCTGTTTTGTCAGATGGTTTGCCGTCATAGGCGTCCTGAAACTCCTGATATGAAAGACTGGCAGGGCTTTTCATTAATCCGCGTACGAATTTATGGCGCAATTTTTTACCGCGCTGATCAAACCAAATATGGACCGCCAGGGTGTAGCGATCTTCACCTTCATGCAGTGAACAAAGACCATTGGAAAGCGCTTCCGGCAACATGGGCACAACACGGTCCGGGAAATAGGTTGAATTGCCCCTTTTTCTGGCTTCTTTATCAAGTGCGGAGTTAGGCCTAACGTAATGGGCAACATCTGCTATGGCGACAATAATATGACAACCGCCTTTATTTTTCGGGTCGGTGTCCATTTCGGCCCAGATCGCGTCGTCATGATCTTTGGCATCGGATGGGTCAACCGTTATCAGGGGAATTTTCCGCAGATCTTCACGGCCTTTTAAAACCGGGGTATCAGATTCCCGGGCTTCTAGAAGGACATCTTCCGGGAACTCAACGGCGATCCCCTGTGAAATAATCGCGATCAGACTTATTGATTTCGGGTCGTCTACGGAACCAAAACATTTTATGACTTTTGCCGGTTTCGCTTTTGTGTGCCACGATCTTTGTTTGGTTGGTTTCAACTGAATAAGTACCAATGTACCGTCCTTGGCATCGTTCCAGTCATTTTTCGCAATCAGATATCGATTGCGGTCTTTTTTATCCGTGGGATCGACGAATGCTATATTTTCATCGTCCGATCTGAATATTCCTGTTAACTGCGATGATTTTCTTTCCAGCTTTCGAATGACTTTTGCGACATACCCCTTGTCGTCCTTGTCTTTGTTTGGGCTCAACCGCACGAGCGCCTGATCACCAAGACCAAGTTTGTTGCGCCGGTCATGGGCAAACATTAGAATTTTGGGCGGATTGGTTTCATGTTCCCAATTGACAGGGCGGGCCATGAGATCGCCATGACTATCGACATCACTTATTTCAATCACAAGAACAGGGGGAAGTTCGCCGGAAATCTGTAATCGTGAACGATGCGGTTTTTCGAGCTGGCCTCCCAACATCATTTTCCGGAGAATCTTTTTCAACTTTATTTTATCATCGCCTTTTATTTGGAAAGCGCGGGCGACTTCACGTTTGGACGCGCGGCCCGGGTTTTCCCGAATGAATTCAAGAATTTGATTTTCATCTGGGAAAGGGGCTTTGTTTTTTGCCATTTTATTCCTTATTTGGCTTTGGCCTTTGATTTTGATTTGGCCCGGGCTTTTGGTTTCTTGCCTTTAGAGGCTCTCGCTTTGATAAGCTCCAGAGCCTGTTCAACGGTTATATCCTTTGGATCCTTGTCTTTCGGGATAGTCGCATTGATCCGTTTATATTTCACATATGGACCATAACGGCCATCCATGACAAGAATATTACCATCGCCATCCGGGTGTTCACCAAGGTCCTTTATTGGTTCTGCGGCCTTGCCTCTTTTCGCGGCGTTTTCTGCGAGCAGCGTTACTGCATGATTGACGCCAATATTAAACACATCTTCCGGGTCTTTAAGGCTCGCGAAAGCGCCGTTGTGGGAAACGTATGGACCATAACGACCAATTGCGGCTTTGATGATTTTACCATCTTCAGGGTGCACACCCACATCACGGGGAAGCGCCAGTAGTTTCAATGCGCGTTCAAGATCAATGCTCTCAATCGACATTCCTTTGGGTATCGATGACCGCTTTGGTTTTTCTTTTTCGACCGGCTCACCTAATTGAACATAAGGGCCAAATCGGCCTGACCTTAAGGTCACTTCCATACCGGAAACAGGGTCGATACCTAATGTTTGCGGTCCGTCGTCCTGCGCATCCGTTTCATCACCATTCTGTATTTGGCGGGTAAAATTACAAGTTGGGTAATTTTCACAACCGATAAAGGCTCCAAATTTTCCGGTTTTGACGCTCAATTTGCCTTCACCACATTTCGGGCAGATACGTGGATCGGACCCGTCTTCCCTTTCGGGGAAAATAAAGGGTGCCAGTGCGTCTGTAATAACATCAAGAACCTCTGATACGCGCAGGTCCTTTGTATTGGCAATTGCTTTACTGAAATCATCCCAGAAATTGTTCAGAACATCTTTCCAGGGGATTTCACCTTCGGAAATTTTATCAAGCTCCGCTTCCATTTCTGCGGTGAATTCATATTGGACATATTTATTGAAGTAACTCTCAAGAAATGACGTAACAACCCGACCTTTGCCTTCCGGCACAAAGCGGTTTTTGTCCATAACCACATAATTACGGTCACGAAGAACCGTCAGGATTGAGGCATAAGTCGATGGTCGGCCAATACCCAATTCTTCCATTCGTTTAACCAGACTTGCTTCTGTAAAGCGCGGCGGCGGTTCGGTGAAATGTTGATTGGCGATAATTTTGTCTTTGTTTACATTTTCGCCCTTTGATAATTTCGGCAGGCGCCT
The DNA here is from genome assembly GCA_030428615.1 of Alphaproteobacteria bacterium. GTDB lineage: Bacteria > Pseudomonadota > Alphaproteobacteria > Sphingomonadales > Emcibacteraceae > Pseudemcibacter. The sequence continues at coordinate 13,388 of JAUIDN010000028.1, forward strand.
TTCGTCATCATCTTTTACATCATCCTGCCCTTCTTGATAGAGGGTTAGAAATCCGTCAAATATTTGAACCGTGCCACTGGCACGCAGAGTGATTTGACCATCTTGAGAAACGATGTCAGCTGTTGTCCGTTCCATCTGTGCCTCAGCCATCTGGCTGGCAATTGTTCTTTTCCAGATAAGGTCATAAAGACGTCTTTGATCATCATCCAGACGATTGGCCACTGCTTCCGGTAACCGTGAAAGATCTGTTGGTCGGATCGCTTCATGCGCTTCCTGCGCGTTTTTGGACTTGTTCTTGTAATGCTTTGGTTTCGATGGGACATATTTGGCACCGTACTTCTGTCCAATAACATCCCGTGCGCTGGTAACGGCTTCGCCCGCGATATTGACGCCATCCGTACGCATATACGTAATCAATCCTGTTGTTTCACCATTTATATCAATACCTTCGTAAAGCTTTTGTGCGGTCCTCATGGTACGCTGCGCGTTAAAACCGAGTTTACGTGCAGCTTCCTGCTGCATAGTTGATGTCGTAAATGGAGCGGCTGGATGCCTTTTGGCCGGTTTGCTTTCGACGTTTTTAACAGTGAAGTTGGCGGCTTCGACTGCTTCTTTCGCTGCGTTGGCTGCATCGGCGTTATTTAACGTAAATTTTTCCAGTTTTTTACCATTTAGTGTCGCGAGCCGTGCTGTAAATGGTTTTGAAGCTGAATTTTTAAGCTGCGCTTCGATCGACCAGTATTCTTCAGAGGAAAATTTTTCAATCTCAAGCTCTCGCTCACAGATCAGCCTGAGCGCTACTGACTGCACCCTGCCTGCAGATTTTGAGCCGGGTAGTTTGCGCCAAAGCACAGGCGACAGGTTAAAGCCAACCAGATAATCCAGTGCGCGACGCGCTAGATATGCTTCCACCATTTCTGCATCAATGTCGCGGGGCTCTTTCATCGCTTTCAGGATGGCGGTTTTTGTGATCTCATTAAAGACAACACGTTTCACGTCGACGTCTTTCATCACGCCGCGACGGGCTTTTAGTACTTCAAGCACATGCCAGGAAATGGCCTCCCCTTCGCGGTCCGGGTCGGTAGCGAGTATAAGTTCTTCTGATCCTTTTGTGCTGTCGGCAATTTCTTTTATACGCTTTTTTGCGTCCGGATCGACAGCCCATGTCATCGCAAAATCATTTTCCGTGTCCACTGATCCATCTTTTGACGGCAGGTCGCGGATATGGCCGAAGCTGGCCAGGACTTTATAATCTTTGCCCAAATATTTGTTTATGGTTTTGGCTTTCGCCGGGGATTCAACAATTACTGTTTTCATCGTTTGATTTTCACCACTAGAATCGAATCTTATTATTTTCTTCTGGGGCTTTTACAGAATGTTTCAGCAAAAAGATACCCTGTTTCCTGCATGCCGCGTAATTTCTCCCGCAAGTTCCAGCTCAAGAAGGACTGTTTGAACATGCGAACTATCTAATTCCGTTAATCTAATCAGATCATCTATAGCTATCGCAGTATGGCTTAACTTTTCCTTAATTTTTTGTCTTGCGGTCTCAAGATTTTTATCAAGCTGCCCGCTCGCATTGTCTTCAATAGGCGGAGAATAAAACAAATCATATTGCGGTTCGCTGATTTCCCGGCCACTCATCAGCGCCAGTACGTCGGTAATATCATCGACTGATTCTGTTAGCTGCGCACCATTTCTGATCAGACTGTTTGGCCCTTTGGCGCGCGGGTCCAGCGGTGACCCGGGGATCGCGAAAACCTCTCTTCCCTGTTCGGATGCCAATCTGGCGGTGATCAGTGTACCAGATCTTTGGGTGGCTTCGACGACAAGGACCCCGAGCGCTAACCCGGAAATTACCCTGTTGCGCCGAGGAAAATGGCGCGCCTGCGGCTGTGTGCCAAAAGGCATCTCAGAAAGGATTAGTCCTGTATCCTTGATAGAATGATAAATATCCGCATTCTCCCGCGGATAAATTACATCCACACCGCCCGCGAGTACGGCAACCGTTCCGGTGCCAAGTGCACCTTTGTGGGCGGCGGCGTCAATTCCGCGGGCCATGCCGGAACTGATGACGTATCCCTGATCTCCAAGCTTATTGGCAAAAGAGGTTGCAATTTTTATCCCGACCGCTGATGCGTTACGCGCACCGACAATGGCGAAACAATCTTTTTCAAGTAAATGAGTGTGGCCGAGTGCCATCATAACCGGCGGCGCATCCTCTGTTGCTGCGAGGGCCTTTGGATAAAGCGCATCCCCAAGTACGACAAGATTTCCACCCGCCTGATCAAGAATATCGATTTCTCTCTTTATTTTATCCATGGGGCACGCCACAAACGGTTTCTTGCGCCCGCCACGTCTGGCAAGTTCCGGAAGCCGTTCAATGGCACGTTCCGCCGACTGATAACGACTGATCAGTTGCCGGAACGTTACCGGCCCGACATTTTCAGTCCGTATGAGCCTTAGCCGTGCAATTTTTTCTTTGTCTGATAATGCTTCAAAAAATGTGCCCATGAAGCCACGCCCCCCAATTTATTTGCTCCCGATTTTAGGTTCCGTCCCTTTCAGAAGACGGTCTATATTTTCCCGATGTTTCAGGAGTATCAGAATACACAATATACCGGACAGAATAGCAAGATTTAAATCAGCGAAATAATAACTGAAAAGGGGCGAGAGCAGGGCGGCAACAAGTGCGGACAAGGATGAAATTTTTGAAATAAGGGCAGTGACAAACCAAGCAAGGCAACATGCAAATCCCGTCAACGGGCTAAGGGCGATCATGATCCCCAGAAATGTTGCGACGCCCTTGCCACCGGTAAATTTCAGAAAAATGGAATAAAGATGCCCTAAAAAAGCCGCACCACCGGCAAAAACCCCAAGCCCGGGATAAAAATATTCAGCGATCAGCGCCGCTGCCGCGCCCTTGCCGACATCAAGCAGTAAAGTAAGCAATGCGAGAAATTTGTTTCCCGTGCGTAGTACGTTTGTCGCGCCGATGTTACCGGAGCCGATTTTTCGAATGTCGCCATGCCCGGCGAGACTTGCCAGAACAAGGCCAAATGGCACGGAGCCAAGCAGATAACCGCCAGCAACAACCCCCAGTATGGTAAGGAGAGCATAGTCAGCTATCATATTCATATACGCTTTCGCCGCTGACAACGGTTCTCATGACCCGTCCTTGTACGGGCTTACCGTCGAAGCAGGTGTTTTTTGTAACGCTCACCATTTTTTCAGGGTCAATTCGATAGGGAACATTCAGGTCAAAAATACACAGATCAGCAGGTGCCCCTTTTTTCAGGACACCGGATTTAAGGTCCATTATTTTGGCAGGATTGCTCGTCATTTTGGAAAGTATTGTCAGAAGATCCATGCTGCCATTATGGTACATTTCCAGGGATACATTAAGCAGCGTTTCAAGGCCGATGACGCCTGCTTCTGCCTGTTCAAATGGCACCCGCTTGCTTTCGGGGTCTTCCGGGTCATGGCCGCTGACGATCACATCTATAGTGCCATCTTTAAGCGCTTCAACCACGGAAACTCTGTCCTCTTCCGATCTCAGGGGCGGGGAAAGTTTCATAAATGTCCGGTAATCTTCTATCGCATGTTCATTGAGTGACAAATGGGGCACTGCAACACCGGCGGTAATGTTAAGTCCGTCATTTTTGGCTTTTCTTAGCACATCAAGGCTGTCTGCGCATGTGACCTGCGAAGCGTGGTACTGGCAATTCGCTGATCGCAGCAATCTTATATCGCGTTCCAAGACAATTGTTTCCGCTGACGTCGGGATGCCGGGAAGACCAAGCCTTGTTGCCAGATCACCCGCATTCATGCAGCCGTTCTTTGAAAGATTTCGTTCCGCCAGATGCTGAATGATAATGGCATTAAAAACGGAGGCATATTTAAATATGCGGTTCATAAGCGCGGCATTGTCAATTGTTGTGCTGCAATCCGTGAACGCGCTTATGCCCGCTTTTGACATAAGGCCGATTTCCGTCATTTCCTTACCTTCCATCTGCTTGGTAACGGCGGGCATGGGAATAAAGTTGGCTTTCGCATTTTTGGCTCGGGTCGCCAGATATTCGATATGGGCAATATCATCGATAATTGGGTCGGTGTTTGGCTGCACGCACACGGTGGTGACACCACCGGCTGCGGCGGCCTCACCTGTATTTTCAATGGTGTCTTTATAATCAGCCCCCGGGATACCGACAAAAACCCGCATATCAATAAGCCCCGGACACAGACATAATCCTTTCAGATCGATAATTTCAGCATCGGAAGGGGCGTCGATTTTTTTGTCCACGTCGGCGATTTTCGTATTTTTGGTCAGAAGCTCGCCCTTGATATCCATGCCGCTCGCCGGATCAAGAAGACGGGCATTTTTATAAAGCGTATATCTGCTCATCAGCTTTCTCTCCTTTTGTCGCGGGTCAGAAGATCAAGACAGGCCATGCGCACGGCGACCCCCATTTCAACCTGTTCCTGTATGGCGCTTCGTGTCAGGTCGTCGGCAACGGCGGCGTCAATTTCCACCCCGCGGTTCATGGGGCCGGGATGCATTATAAGCGCATCTTCTTTCGCTGCTGCGAGCTTTTCATAATCGAGCCCGTAAAGGGAGAAATATTCGCTGACTGTCGGGAAATACCCGCCGTGCATTCGTTCTGTCTGAAGTCTGAGCATCATGACGATATCACAGTCTTTCAACCCTTCTTCCATATCATAGAATATTTCAGCGCCAAGCCGCTCTGCACCGCTGGGGATAAGCGTTGGGGGGCCAATCAGGCGCACCCGTGCGCCCATGATATTCAGAAGATGAATATTTGATCTTGCTACCCGGCTGTGCAGCACATCACCGCATATTGCCACCGACAAACGCGCTAGCCGCCCCTTGCGCCGCCGGATGGTCAGCGCATCAAGCAGCGCCTGTGTCGGGTGTTCATGTTTGCCGTCGCCCGCATTAATCACGGCGCAGTCGACTTTGCGGGACAGTAATTTTACCGCCCCGGATGAGCCGTGCCGCACAACAAGCAGGTCCGGCCTCATGGCGTTTAATGTTGATGCCGTGTCAATCAGCGTTTCGCCCTTTTTAATTGATGACGTTGATGTGGACATATTGATCACATCGGCACCAAGCCGCTTTCCCGCAAGTTCAAATGACATGCGGGTCCGGGTCGAATTTTCGAAAAAAAGATTGATCTGTGTAAGACCTTCAAGCAGGTCTTTTTTCTTGTTCGTGCGGCGGTTCTGATCAACATATTGATCGGCAAGATCAAGAATTTGGGTAATCTCAGCTTCTTTGAGGCCCTCGATACCAAGCAGGTGGGGATGAGGGAAAGAGGCGTTTTCTGAAGACATATTCAGTCCTTAATGTTCCAGTTTCATAAGGTTCTGAAAATCCAGTATATAGATGTAGTTGCTTGTTTAGGCAAGCGATTTATTGTTTTTCTAATCGTGGGAAAGTTTGTCCAGAACACCCTGCAATATATATGATGCAGCCATCTTATCGACGAGGCTCTCACGGCGTTTCCGGCTTGCGTCCGCCTCGAGCAGGGTTCGGGTCACGGCAATCGTTGAAAGGCGCTCATCCCAGAAGCATATGGGAATGTCTTTCTTTTCCAGCAGGTTTTTGGCAAATTGCCGTGTTGACTGGCAGCGCGGTCCTTCCGAGCCGTCCATGTTTTTCGGCAGTCCCAATATTATGCCGCCGACATTCTGTTCATCAATGATGGTCAGTAAACGTTCCACATCCTTGGTGAATTTTTTGCGTTTTATGGTTTCCATCGGTGTGGCGATTTTTAATCCCGTGTCCGAAAGCGCGATGCCAATGGTTTTGGAGCCCAGGTCAAGCCCAAGTAATCGTTCACCTTTTTTAAGATGTAAATTTAAATCATCCAGGTCAGTTTCCATGCGGCACCTTATACAGTGAATGAAGTGACATTACCAATATATATTTCGCTTGTAATTACGGCGAAATTGTTTACCCTTTAAACCATTCCTAGGGGAGTCAAGAAGGCTGAGATTCTGTTATTTTGATAGACAGTAACCCTTAGAACCTGATCCGGGTTATTCCGGCGGAGGGAAGGAGTTTTAAATTCTAAAACCGTTACCGCTATATCCCGGGTCTCCGCTTTAATTTTATGGAGATCCTAGCTATGAACGTTGAAACAAAAATTGGTAAAAACGCCAAAACGATAGAAGTCACCACCGGGGCGCTTCCCGCGTCCACCAAAATATATGTGGAAGGGACAGACCCGAGCATTCAGGTGCCGATGCGCTCAATCGCGCTTGACCCGTCGTCGGGCGAAAAAGATTTACGTGTTTATGATACATCCGGTCCTTATACCGACCCGAATGTGAAAATTGACATTGACGCAGGTCTTTCACGCGTGCGCCAGCAATGGGTGCGTGAGCGCGGTGACGTGGAAGAATATGAAGGTCGCGACGTAAAGCCCGAAGATAACGGCAACGCCACCGGTAAATTCCTTGCCCGTGAATTTCCGGTGAAAAATAAACCGCTTCGTGCCAAACCCGGCCAGATCGTGACCCAATACCAATATGCCAAGGCAGGTATCATCACGAAGGAAATGGAATTTATCGCCATCCGCGAAAACATGTCCCGCGCGGAAATGTGCGCAAGCTACAAACCGGATGAATATGCCGAAAGTTTTGGTGCCAATATTCCGGATCAGATCACCCCCGAATTTGTAAGATCCGAAATTGCCGCCGGGCGCGCCATTATCCCCCGCAACATCAACCATCCGGAAGCGGAACCGATGATTATCGGCCGTAATTTTGCGGTTAAAATCAATGCCAATATCGGCAATTCCGCCGTGACATCGTCGGTCGCGGAAGAAGTGGACAAAATGGTCTGGGCGACCCGCTGGGGCGCGGATAATGTCATGGATCTTTCCACCGGGCGTAATATTCATAACACCCGTGAATGGATTATCCGCAATTCACCGGTCCCCATCGGCACGGTTCCCATTTATCAGGCACTTGAAAAAGTCGACGGCGTTGCTGAGGACCTGACGTGGGAAGTGTACCGCGACACATTGATTGAGCAGGCGGAGCAGGGCGTTGATTATTTCACCATCCATGCAGGGGTACTCCTGCGTTATGTACCCATGACCGCCAAGCGCGTAACGGGGATCGTTTCCCGCGGCGGGTCGATCATGGCGAAATGGTGCCTTGCCCATCATAAGGAAAGTTTCCTTTATGAACATTTTGAAGAAATCTGCGACATTATGGCCGCATATGATGTTTCCTTCTCCCTTGGGGATGGCCTGCGTCCGGGTTCCATTGCCGATGCCAATGATGAAGCGCAATTTGCCGAACTTGAAACCCTTGGGGAGCTGACCAAAATTGCCTGGGCCAAAGGGTGTCAGGTGATGATCGAAGGGCCGGGGCATGTGCCGATGAACAAGATCAAAATCAACATGGATAAGCAGTTAAAAGAATGCCACGAAGCCCCCTTTTATACGCTTGGGCCACTGACCACGGATATCGCACCGGGATATGATCATATCACCAGCGGCATTGGCGCGGCGATGATCGGATGGTTCGGTTGTGCGATGCTGTGTTATGTGACGCCGAAGGAACATTTGGGTCTTCCCAACCGGGATGATGTTAAAACCGGTGTGATCACATATAAAATTGCGGCGCATGCTGCCGACCTTGCCAAGGGGCACCCGGGCGCGCAGCTGCGTGATGACGCCATGAGCCGCGCACGGTTTGAATTCCGCTGGATTGATCAGTTTAATATTGGCCTTGATCCGGAAAAGGCACGTGAATATCACGACCAGACATTACCCAAGGAAGCGCATAAAGTGGCGCATTTCTGTTCGATGTGTGGGCCAAAATTCTGTTCCATGAAAATCAGTCAGGAAGTCCGCGACTTTGCCGCGGGCGGCATGGCCGAAATGAGCGAAAAATTTAAGAACAGCGGCTCAAAGCTTTACCAGACCGTTGATGCGAACAAGGAAAGTAACGACAGTCTTTAGGACTTTAAGTTTGGGGGAAAAATGAAGTGAAATATATTTTCTTTATTTGGGATTTTTTAGCTGCCAATGTGGCAAGCTTTATAGCTTTGTCTGCGCTTTTTGTTAGTGTTTTTTCATTGTATTTAACAAGAAGACATAACAAATTATCTGTTCGGCCTCACATTATTGTCAGAACAGATCATACTCAATATAGTTATAAAATAGAACTTAGAAACAATGGGTTAGGTCCTGCACTTATAAAACAGGTTGATTGGCATTTGCTTAGTAATAAGATTGTTTCGGAAGATCCTGATAAATTTCGAGATAAAGTTTTTGAACATATTCCAATTATATCGGATGAACGTGTTCTCATCACAATTATTAAAGAGGATGTAAGTCTTTTACCAGGTCAAAATATCCCGTTGTTTGAGCTAGATACAACAGATCTGGTCGTAAATGAAATAAATGAAATTTTAAATGAATTTGTTCGTCATTTACGGTTTAAAATTAAATACGAATCTTTTTATGGAGAGGAATTTATTAAAGCTTAATTTGATTAGAAAGAAAGTTTTTTTTAAGGAAAGGAAATGAGCCCAAAAATATTCTTAAGCCACAATAGTAAGGATAAACCGTTTGTAAGACAACTTGCACAAGACCTAGACGTGCAAGGCATTGGGTATTGGCTAGATGAAGCTGAGCTATCAGTGGGAGATTCTTTGATAGAGCGTATTCAAGAAGGTTTCGATGATGTTAATTATGTCGCAATTATTTTGTCTCAGAATTCAATACAATCTCGATGGGTGCAAAAAGAAATGTCAGTGGCGTTAACACTTGAAATCATGGGGAAACCTATAAGGGTATTGCCATTGGTGTTAGAGAAAGTAGAAATTCCTACATTTCTAATTGATAAGGTGTATCTCGATTTTACTTCTGAGTTTACCTATCAGGATAGCCTTACTCAATTGGTTAAAGGAGTAGGGCTGGTTTTTAACAAGAGAGCTTTTCTTGGAAGAAATGATGCAACATCTATGTCGGATTCACAGGGAAATGCACTGCAATTGGGCTTACCCTTTTTAGTACCCCCTTACCATCGGCCTCATCAATACATAGGTATGCCAGTCAATCAAGTTGCTCAACTCGTGAACGGTGAACCAAACCAGATTGGAAGTATAGTCATAGAAAATGATCATGCCCACATGCACTTGCAGGCGGAGGGAAATTTCATCTGCTATGTTGAAGTCGACATTAAAACTTCGGCACCTCATTATCAAGATAAGCCGTTTGATCCGGAACCATTCTTAGGCTGTGTAAGTATCAACGTTGCGGAACTGGAGAAAATTCGAAGTCAAACTCATGCCCATACTTATTACGATCATAAGCGAAAACTTAAAATAGTAGTAATGTGTGTGGATGATGGTGAACCAATAAGTATAAACTTCAGTTCTAAATATTATGGAATGTGAATTCAAAGCCTTTAAATCAACATATTTTGATCATAGGAAATATGACCGACTTTAATCACTTGCAAATTGAAGGAGATTATATTTTGAAAAAAATAACGATAATTGCAGCCATTATGACGTCTATGGTCGCGGCCAGCACCGCATCGGCGGAGGTTGGCATCGGCCTTGCGCTATCCCTGAACACCAAGGGGGAAGTAGGCGCCGGGCCGCGCCTGTTTACATCCAAAAGATCAGACAGGTTTGTTGGCAGTGTCGGGGTCAATTACAATTTCATGAGCAAGGATTTTGAACCCGTCGCCGGCATTGGTTATGCGCTTGACAATACCTTCATCGGGGCGGAAGCCAGCTACCGGTTAAAGCAAAAAGATTTCAATGTGAACGGCACCTTCGCCGTGCGCTAGAACAAGGCGACAATCACAAATAATGCTGCTATATTTTCATGATGACCTTAAACATAAAGGAAAAATTGTGAAAATATGGGTGGCTGTTTTTTTAATGGTTGGCGCGCAGTTTGTTGTGGTCGGCCAGACCCTTGCCGCGTCGCTTGACGACATCAGAAATCAGGTGATTGAAACGGAACGCGCATTTGCGAAAACCATGGCGGACCGTGATTTTGACGCGTTCAAATCGTTTATCGCGCCGGACGCCGTTTTCTGGGGCGGTGAAGCTGCGCTTCGCGGTCGTGATGTTATCGCCGCCGACTGGAAGCCGTTATTTGACGGTGCAGACGCGCCATTTTCATGGAAACCGGAAACGGTGATGGTGCTGGACAGTGGCGATCTCGCCTTCAGCACCGGCCCGGTTTCGGACCCGGACGGTAAGGTTTATGCCTATTTCAATTCCGTCTGGCGCAAAGGTGAAAACGGCCAATGGCAGATTATTTTTGATAAGGGCCAGAATCTTCAGGTGTTTGAAACAAAATGATCTTATCACCGTTATAAATTCAATAGTTGATAAAGGTATGAATATGACTTAGTTTTAGAGCTTTCAGAGTAAATTTATTGGGGGGTTCATGACCTATAATTTTTTTAGATACATATTTTTATTCGCAGCGGCGATTCTTATGAGCATACAGTCAGCTTCCGCTCAACGGCCAACTGTTAGTGATGATCGGAGCGTTGACGGGTACTGGAAAACGGAGCGTGCAAAATTCCTTGATGCCCCTTCAGTGACAGAATCGCTTCGGAAAATTTTGTTATCGCCGGATGAGAGCGTCCGAAAATCAGAGAATCCAAGTGACCCGGAGACCTTGGCGCGTGACATATCAAAGTTGATGATTGAGGAACTCATAAATGAAAAAGGATTGCACCTTGAAACTGCACTAGCAGCGATTGGTGCGTCAGCTGGTTTTTCCTGCCAAATGGCGATTAGGGAGGGTTTAATAAGAACTGGAAAAATTGAGCTTGAAAAAGCATTTGTTGTTGTTGAGACGAAAAGCGGCGAAAATTTTTACATGGGTGGCTTGCTGAACGAGTGCATTGTATCTGGCAAACAAGGTCAGAATTCCGTATGGGGTTATGTTGGTGGTGCTGTTCAAAGCCTTGAAAAACCATTGCCTGATATTGTTGAAATATTTGAACGCACTAGCGCTACTGTTGGTGGTGATGATTTCGGTAAGTTTGATGTTCCCGATCAAAACCAGCCGCATAACTCTAGTGAAGAGCTGCTTTGGAAATACTGGAATATAGTAAGAAACTTCCTTATTTTTCATGGTCAGGAACCAATGGTTTGGCCATTCATTCTGGGGATCTCAGCGCAACAGCTTATTACTTTTGGAGATGATATAATTGATCCTACCCTAGCGGGTAAAATTGTAATGGAAGCAGCAATTCCGATGTCTAAGATCGATCCCATACGTGTTCATCAAGCGTCACTTTTGGACTAAGGAATTAATGGTCAGTATGGATGATCTTTCACATAAAATTCTGTTTTTAATCAATAATTCATCGCAAAATTCGGTTTGCTGATCAATAAAATGCATTTTTTATATGAAAATATGATCACTGGGCTTGCGCTTGCTTTTCTTATCCCTATACTGCGCGGCAATTTCGAAATGGACGACTCAAATACAAGGAACTTATAATGTCTGTTAATAAAGTTGTGCTTGCCTATTCCGGTGGTCTGGATACATCGATTATCCTTAAATGGCTGCGTGATGAATATGACTGTGAAGTGGTGACCTTCACCGCCGACCTTGGTCAGGGTGACGAGTTGGAACCCGCGCGAAAAAAGGCGGAAATGTTTGGTGTAAAAGAAATATTCATTGAAGACCTTCGCGAAGAATTCGTTCGTGATTATGTCTTCCCGATGTTTCGTGCCAATGCGCTTTATGAAGGGACATATTTACTGGGCACATCAATCGCCCGGCCACTGATTGCCAAACGCCAGATTGAAATCGCGGCGCAGGTCGGCGCCGAAGCCGTCTGCCACGGTGCAACCGGCAAGGGTAATGACCAGATCCGCTTTGAGCTTGGATATTATGCGTTAAACCCGCATATCAAGGTAATTGCCCCGTGGCGCGAATGGGATCTTAACAGCCGTGAAAAGCTGATTGATTATGCGGAAAAGAACCAAATTCCGATTGCCAAGGACAAGCGCGGCGAAGCACCGTTTTCGGTGGATGCCAACCTTCTTCATACGTCATCGGAAGGAAAGCTTCTGGAGGACCCGTGGGAAGAAAGCCCGGAATATGTTTATAACCGCATCAATTCGCCGGAAAGCGCCCCGGATGAGCCAACCTATATCGAAATTGAATTTGAAAAGGGCGACGCCGTCGCCATTGACGGTGTGCGCATGACCCCGGCGGAAATCCTGACCAAGCTTAATGACCTTGGACGCATTAACGGGATCGGACGGCTTGATCTGCTGGAAAACAGGTATATCGGAATGAAATCCCGCGGGATTTATGAAACGCCGGGTGGGACCATCTTGCTTGTGGCACACCGCGGTATGGAAAGTATTACTATCGATAGTGGCGCGATGCATTTAAAAGATGAAATAATGCCGAAATACGCGGAAGCGATTTACAACGGTTTCTGGTTTTCACCCGAGCGGGAAATGATGCAGGCATTGATCGACAAATCGCAGGAAGATGTCTACGGCACCGTGCGGCTCAAGCTTTATAAGGGCAGTGCGACACTGGTCGGACGCAAATCGCCACGCTCGCTTTATTCCATGGAACACGTGACCTTCGAGGAAGACGAAGTTTACGACCAACGTGACGCTGAAGGCTTCATCAAGCTAAATGCGCTACGCCTCAGACTTCGTAATATGCGCGGGTAATCTGTTAAAATTTCGGCTCTGCCGGTGCGGGTTCATATGTGCCCATCAGCATTGACCATGTAACATTAAGCGCGCGCCCGTTCGGGCGTGTGAAGCTCACGTAATCAACATGATATTCGGGGTTTTCGGGATATACCCTTATGCCCCAGATCGGCTGTATTTTATGGGGCTCTGCGCTATAGCGAAGATCGGCGATGGTGCCGTCATATTGAAACAGATATCCTTCGGCGAAATAATCAAAGCGGCGGATATCGTCCCTGCCGACACTGTCATTACCCAGGGTGGGATAAATGGTTTCGGGGTCAATCACCGGGACAGACGCCCCTTCGATTATGGTGGGGGAAGAAAAGGGCTGCGCGATCACGGCGTTGACATAATAATTGCCGCGGGATTGATACGTCGTGCGCCAGACGATCAGGTTACCCAGCGTCGGGTTCAGCTTCAGCCGTTCTATTTCATGACCGCGCGAGGCGGCGATCTGCTCTATCGCGGTTGTGACACGGTAATTCTGCCAGAACCCAAGGCCGAGATAGCCGACGAAACAGGCAAACCCGATCCGCGCCAGTTTTTTTGATTTTCTGCGGTAGCTCAGGACGACAAAAATGGTGATGATCAATGTGGGCAGCGGATCAATCACCGCAACAGCATCCCACGCCACCCGCGCATTGGAAAACGGCCAGTAAAGCCGGGTGCCGTAACTTGTGCAGGCATCAAGCGTTGCATGTGTCGCGTATCCCAAGGTTGCAAATATGGAGAGCGTCTTAAAATCCCATTCCTTTATTTTAAACAGTTTTGTAAACACAAGCCACATGGCCGCGGCCACCAGCAACCCGCCAATGGGAATGAACCAGATCGAATGGGTGAAATGGCGATGAAACTCGATGCCCAGTAACGGATCGGTTGATGAACGGATCAGAATATCAAGGTCGGGGGCCAATCCCCCTAAAATTCCGGCAAGGCAGGCCACGGGGATTTTCTTCTTATCGGCAAAACTTTGCGAAAATGCGGCACCGAGAGCGCCCTGCGTGAACGGATCCATCAATATACCCTTTTATGACTTTCAGCAGTTTATAACAGTAATTGAATGCTGATCACAATATTTTGTTATGTTATTGCGCTTTATGGATGATTTTTATGGTTGTTTTTGATACTGTCCGCGCCATGAGCACAGACTGGAGACATATTTGGCAAACTATCCGCGACTGGGATAGTGAAGGCCGTAAAATGGCCCTTGCCACGGTTGTGAAAACCTGGGGGTCGTCACCGCGCCCGGTGGGAAGCCATCTTGTCATTGATGCGGATGGTCATATGGAAGGGTCCGTTTCCGGCGGCTGTGTCGATGGAGTTGTTGTCACATCGGCTAATGAATGCATTAAAACCGGTAAGGGGGAGCTTCTGAAATTTGAAGTCGCTACCGACCAGGCATGGGAAGTGGGCCTTAGCTGCGGCGGGGAGGTGGATATCCTTGTTGAGCCGCTCGTTGATATTGAAAAGAAGGCGGCGTTCCTGCTCGACGGGGACCCAAACCAAGTTCGTGAACTGAAAAGCGAAACGGAAATGACCGGTGGTGAATTTTTTACCCATGTCTATAAACCAGCGCTTAAAATGATTGTGGTGGGGGCGGTTCATATTTCACAGGCGCTCGTCAGGATGGCAGAGACGCTGGATATTGATGTCACGCTTGTGGACCCCAGAACCGCCTACGCCAGTGAAGAACGCTTTCCGGGTACCAAATTCCTGACCGACTGGCCGGATGAAGCGCTTGAAAAAATCGGTATAAATTCCAGCACGGCGATTATCACCTTAAGCCATGATCCAAAACTGGATGACCCGGCACTTGAAATTGCGGTAAAGTCGGAAGCGTTTTATATCGCCGCGCTCGGCAGTCGCAAAACTCAAAAGCAGCGTCGCGAACGCCTGAGTGATAAGGGGTTTTCTGACGCGGAAATTGCCCGCATCCACGGCCCGGCGGGTCTGGATATCGGCGCGCTTGAACCCGCAGAAATTGCGCTTTCCATTCTGTCGGAACTGGTCTCAATCCGCCGCGCTGAAAATATTAAGGGCATCGCATGAGTGCCCGCCTCGCGGCAATCATCCTTGCAGCTGGAAAATCAACACGCATGGGCGAACAAAACAAACTGCTGATGCCGTTTGGGGAAACAACCATTTTGGGTGCTGTTGTCTCCGAAGTGGTAAAAAGCACTATAGATCAAATCGTTATCGTAACTGGGAATGAAGAAAAACGCATAAAGGATGCCATTCCCCATGACGTTGCCTTTATTCATAATCCGGATTTTGCAGATGGCTTGAGCACATCGGTCAAGGTTGGGGTTGCGTCACTTGACGATGATATCGATGGTGTGATGATCCTGCTTGGCGATATGCCATTTGTCACATCAGATGACCTTAATGTCCTGATTGATGCGTTTGAGCCGGGTAAAATTACGGTACCGGTGAAAGACGGGAAAATTGGCAACCCGCTTATATTTGCGTCTGAATTTTTTGAAGATTTCAAATCGCTTTCCGGTGATACGGGTGCGCGGAGACTACTTGCTGAATATCCGGACAGGGTTGTTAAAACCGAACTGTCGTCATCCGGGATACTGACCGACATCGATACCCTGCAAGCATACGAACAGGCCAGAGACAAATATTAGCCCCCTTGATTTAAGAAACATTCTGGATATAGTAAATAGCGGAAGGGGAATAGAATGACACAGGAAACAAAGAAAACTTTGGTCGTCGATGCGACCGATCAGGCCGCGGGGAACGGCCTTATGAGCCGCCGGTTCTTTCTGAATTCGGCACTGACTGCAGGGGCAACACTGGCCACCGGAAATGCAGCTTTCGCACAGGAAGCTATCGTTGGCGACGGGCAGGAAGAATGGACGTTAATGCCCGGTGACAATCCACCGGAATATGGCGATATCAGCCGCTATGAACAGGGGCGGGTCAAACGGTTTGTCGCACCGCCCGCGAATGAAATGACAACGTCGGCTTCGGGCCGCACACCACTTCATCTTTTACATGGCACGATCACACCAAGCGGGCTTCATTTTGAAGTGACCCATCACGGCATTCCCGAAATAGATCCTGATAAGCACAATGTTGTCATCCACGGTATGGTCAAACAGCCGCTTAAATGGGATGTGGAAGCGCTTGAAAATTATCCGACCATTACCCGGCAGTATTTTATTGAATGTTCGGGTAACAGCCGCGTTTGCTGGGCGCAGCCGGAACCGGATCAGAATTTCATGTATATGACCCACGGCCTTGTTTCCGGCAGTGAATGGACGGGTGTGCCGCTTTCAACGTTGCTTGACGAGGCGGGTGTTTCGCCGGACGCGAAGTGGATTATCGCCGAAGGCGGTGACAGTGGCGCTCTCAGCCGCTCAATCCCCCTTGATAAGGCGATGGATGATACCATGGTGGCGATTTATCAGAACGGCGAAAGATTGCGCCCAAATCAGGGATACCCGATGAGGATCCTTAATCCCGGATTTGAAGGCAACACATCCGTGAAGTGGGTAAGATCACTTTATGTGACCGACAAACCGGTCATGTCACGCTTTGAAACATCAAAATATACCGACAAGCTTCATAACGGAAAATCGCTTCAGTTTTCCCTTGAAATGGATGTGAAGTCGGTAATCACACGGCCATCAAACGCCGTAAGCCTTGAGAAAAAAGGCCTGTACGAAGTAACCGGTCTTGCGTGGTCGGGGCGTGGTAAAATCGCCAAGGTCGAAGTATCCGCAGACGGCGGTAAAACCTGGGCCGAAGCGGCTATTGAAGGCCCGGTTCAAAGCAAGATGTTGACTCGTTTTCGTATTCCGTGGATGTGGGAAGGTCGCCCGGCGGTGCTTCAAAGCCGCGCAACCGATGAATTTGGCCGCATCCAGCCATCAAGAAAAGCACTGCTCGCCGCCCGCGGCAAGCAGGCATATTACCATTATCACGCCATCCACAGTTGGAGCGTCAATGCAAGGGGGGCGATCAGACATGTTTATGCGTAAAGCTTTGATTGCAGCGCTTTTGATAAGTGGTGCTGAAAACGTAATGGCGCAGGAAAGCCTGTTCGGCGAGCCAGCGACACAGGAGGATATTGATAAAAATTTCTTTTCCGTTTTTCCGGACGGTGAAAACCTGCCCG
>JAUIDN010000029.1 GCA_030428615.1 Alphaproteobacteria bacterium
TACTGATGTTGCTTGACGCACATTGTGGCTATACCACCTTTGCTACGGTGATCTTCAAGCAAGTGATTCAAATTCAATTTTGTTAAAACATCACCATTGATCATTATAATTGGTGAATTTGGTAAATCATCTGGAAGCAACCCTAGTGCGCCTCCTGTACCCAATGGCTTTTCTTCATGAATATATTTGATTGAGCAACCATAGTTTCCCCCATCACCAAAATGCTCTTCGATTACATCTGGTAAATAATGTGTCGAAAAGTAAAAGTTTCTAAATCCAGCCTCTATAAATGTTTCCAATATTGTTTCTAAAATTGGTTTTCCACCTACGTTGAGCATAGGTTTTGGGCAAGTATCTGTTAGTGGTCGAAGACGTGTCCCAAAACCGCCAGCCATAATAAACACAGGATTATCTTTGATCTTGCTTTGATAATGGTCTTGTACTGTATGTAACCCAACCAATATATTGTTTTCGTCAACAATAGGTATTGCCAAAATATTATTGACTCGTAGCAAAGCATCAAATTCCACTGGTGACATTGTGTTCAGAGCTTTAATAGGTGCTCTGTTCATGATGTCTTTAGCAGGAACATTTAAATTTCCCTGCTCTAACAAAGTACGTCGAATATCCCCATCCGTAAGCGTGCCTATCAATCTACCTTTACCATCTATTACAATAGCAATTCTAAGAGCTTCCTTGTCAATAATCGCAAGTACCTCCAGCAATTTTGCGTCTTGTGAAACCGTTACTTTTTCCCAGTTATACACTGCTTTCCCCTACATAAACATTTCCAGATTGAATGTTATTTCTCACCGTGACACCAGCGCCGACGACAACATTATCGCCGATTGATATTCCCTGAATAATACAAACACCTGCACCAATAAAACTATTATTTCCGATTTCGACGTCACCGCATATGACCGCCCCTGGAGCAATATGAGAGTGGTTACCTATTTTAGAATGATGATCTATATTAACTCCCGTGTTAATAATAACATTATCCCCCAATTGCACTTTCGCCTGTAAAATTGATCCCGCAAAAATTTGTACACCTTCCCCAACATTCACTTCCTGTCCGATAACAGCGGAGGGATGTATAATCGATCTAATATGTAAATGTTTCTTTTTTATATCATTATATAGTTTGTGCCTTAGGTCGTTGTTAGGCAAATAACCAACACCGATAACCACGTCGACTTCATCTGAGTTATAGTCTTCCAAAATTTCGTCTGTCCCAACAACCGACAAGTTCCCGAGTACTTTGTGTCCTAATTTTTCTTTAACATCAGTGAATCCCAATACTGCAACTCCCATCGAGAATAATACATCCGCCACGACACAGGCATGCCCACCAGAGCCAACGATTATGATAGATTTTTTTTTGTCAGTCGATTGCATCATCTTTGTCGTAATTTCTTGTCGCACTGGAATTTAACAGTTTCCACCATTTCATTGGTGACGCACCAGTCCCTGGCCTCTTGATTGTAAGATTATCAGCACTGAACTTATCACCGGCAGATATCGCTTTCTTTGCGACAACACTTTTACGGGCCACTATTTTTGTTGAAAGTTCTATTTCATTCGCAAGCTTTACTCCATTCCCCATCATACGTGATACGGCTCTGATTCCACTGATCATTTCGCCTAATTCTTTTGGATCAAGGGAAGCTTTGTGATCTGGCCCTGGCAAATTTTTATCCAAAGTAAAATGCTTTTCTATAACGGAACAATTCCTTGCCACAGCGGCAATCGACGCAATGATCCCCTCCGTATGGTCCGAGTAGCCGACATCCAACCCAAAGGCCTTGTTCAAAGTATCTATCGCCCTTAAATTTACACTCTCTATGGGAGCAGGGTACGACGAAGTACAATGAAGCAGTGTTACTTTATCTTTAAGAGTTCTATAGCCTTCAGCTGTAGCTAGTGCATTGTAGCATTGATCCAGTGATGTAACCTTTTCTTCTGCACGAATGTATCCATGGGCTATGACAGCTAACGCTGCTTCAATTTCTCCAAGATTAGCCATCCCTGTTGACAAAATAATTTTGGTTCCTGTTTTAGCATGCTCATGGATAAACGGGCCATTTGTAATTTCTCCTGATGGTAATTTTAGCAAATCGAGATTTATTTCATTGGTTAGAAACTTCAAGCTAGTCAAATCAAATGCTGTAGAAAGAAATTGAATATTATGCTTATTACAGCACTCAATTATTTCAAAGTGCATTTCTTCGTTCAATTCTAATTTCTTCAACATTTCGAATTGTGTTTCGTTTGCACCACAATTTTCTTTTTGATAAGTCGCTTTCTCTGCGTTTTTCGTAACTAAGTCTTTCGCCTTAAAAGTCTGAAATTTAACAATGTCAGCATCAGCTTCAGAGGCCGCGGCAACCAATTCCTTTGCCAGAGCCAAATCACCGTTATGATTAACGCCGGCCTCGGCAATCACTAAAACTCGATCATCAAACGCCACTGTTCGTCACTCCAAAATATCCACAAATTGTTTTTTAATAATGCCATCAAGCTCAGTATTTTTTATGCGCCGAAGGATAACTTCATTCGCATTTCCTTGTCCATATGGATTAACCGTGCCTTTGCAAATCGTTTTGAACTCAGATGTAAGAGCATACTCAATTGCTCGCTGAATATCGTGTTCACTATTCTCACAACAAATAACAGAATCAGCAATTGGTCTTCCAGTCTGCCTTCCACCGATATTGACCGTTGGAATCTTAAATGTCGGTGCTTCAAGCAATCCACTTGATGAATTTCCTATCACTACGTCAAATGTGGCTAAAGCACTTAAATATCGTTTTAGCCCCAAAGATTCACACATATATACCTGATTAGAATTCGCCAAGGTAAATTCTCTTAAGTTCTCATTAATTGCTCGCCCGCCCTCATCTGCATTGGCCATTGTTATAACAATTTTTGCCTCTTTGAAATGTTTCAGTGATTCTATAAGTGGAACTACTGATGTTTCTGAAAGTTGATCGCTTAAAGTTTCAGGATGAAATGTGACAAGAAAATTCATTTCTCCGAGCTTAAAATCCAACTCTTTAGATAACTGTTCCTTATTGAACAGCTTGGTACGGTTAATATTATCTATTCCCGGCGCACCTGAAACCACTATGCTTTCTGCTTTTTCTCCTAACTGCTGTAATCGTTTGGCAAACTTTTCATGCGTGACAAAGTGTAAATGCGCCATTTTACTTATGCAATGTCGTATGGAATCATCAAATGCACCTTCTGTAATTTCCCCACCATGAATATGTGCTATCGGAATACTCATAAGCATTGCTGCCTGTGATGCACCAAGTATCTCATACCGGTCACCAAGTAGCAGAACCATATCAGGTTTTAATCTGTCGTATGCCTCTGCATAACCGATAGTGCCTAACCCCAAGGACTTTACAATTGAAACGGCACTATCACCGCTCAGCAGCATTTCCACCTTTTCGTCTATATGATATCCGTCACGTTCAATTTCATTAGAAGTCATACCAAATTCAGGTGAAAGATGACTTCCGGTAACCAGAAGTTGTAATTGGAGATCAACATCGTCCTGTATTTTCTTGATTATACCCGATAGTAATCCATATTCCGCGCGAGTGCCTGTTACCACACATATTTTCTTGGCCGTGCTCATCTACTGAAACCTCACACTACTTGGAATATTAACAACGCGATCTTCAAGAAATTGCGAATTGCTTAAATCTCCAGTTTGACAGTCTTCAAACATGGATAGTTTATTCATCAGGGTCCATATTGGTCTGACCATTATGCCTTTGGAATTGATATACTCCAAGAATTGATCTCGTTCATCTCTGTCTTTTAAGAGAATTGCATTTAACCAGAAATTGGATTTAGCTTCCTCAATCTCATCTATGAATATTTCCCTCGTGTCACAAAAGTAGGATCTGTATTTATCCGCAAGATCGCGTTTGGATTTTAAGAAAAACTCCAACTGTTCTAATTGCGCGCATCCGAGGGCTGCATTCAAATTTGGCATCCGGTAATTATAACCTATTTCATCGTGTGTAAATTCATAGGGATGCGGTATTTTTGCTGTGGTTGTAATATGCTTTGCTCTCTTTGTGATTTCAGGATTGTGCGCAATAATAACTCCGCCGCCACCTGTAGTCATAATCTTATTGCCATTGAAACTGAATGCCGCGATATCGCCAAACGTGCCAAGTGGCTTACCTTTATAATCACTTCCTAAACATTCGGCGGCATCTTCAATAAGAGTGATATTCCATTCTCTGCAAACTTCAGCAATTTCATCAATGCGGCAAGGATGGCCAAACGTATGCATGGTTACAACAGCTTTGATTTTTCGGTTCGTTGTCTTATTAACACATACGTCATTTTTTAGTTCAGTGTTAATGGAAAGAAACTCTTGCAATGCATTAGGTGAAAGCCCGAGTGTGTCCCTTTCAACATCCACAAAAACTGGATGTGCCCCCTGATAACTGATCGCGTTGCAGGTTGCTATGAATGTCAGTGGCTGAGTTATGACTTCGTCGTCCCTTTGCACATCAGCTAAAACAAGCGCGGTATGTAATGCTGCAGTTCCATTAACGCAGGCCACTGCTTTATCTACACCTAAAACATTTGCAAAATCTTCTTCAAACTTGTCAACATATCGACCGACACTGGACACAAAAGTGCTTTCGATGGCATCGTTGACATATTCTTTTTCCTTTCCCCAAAATCGTGGTTCATGAAGGGGGATAAATTCATCTGTATCAAATAGTTGCCGTATAAAAGCGACAAGCTCATTATACATTATAGATTCCTGTTTTATATTTTGTTAGGTTTTCAGAATCTTGAAACCACTCTACGGTCAATTTCAATCCATCACGAATGGAGAATTGAGGCTCAAATTTTGTCAATTTTTTTATTTTTGTATTATCACACCATAATCTGAAAACTTCAGATTTCTCTGGCCGAATTCTCACATCATCCTTTATAAACTCAACATCACTCCCCATAATATCTTTGATCATATCAAGCGTATCCCCAACTGATATTTCAAAATTAGATCCAATATTTACTGTTTGCCCGGCTGATTTTTCGCAATCAGCAAGGGCCATAAATCCTCTACATGTATCCTCAACATAATTGAAATCACGGGTCGGGGTAACATCCCCTAATTTGATTTCTTTAGCACCGTCTGCAATTTGAGTTATAATTGTTGGAATAACTGCGCGAGCCGATTGACGAGGACCGTATGTGTTAAAAGGCCTTACGATGGTCAGGGGAAAATCAAAAGCATTGTAATAGCTCATAGCCATTGCATCGGAACCTATTTTTGAGGCGCTGTATGGTGACTGAGGTTGCAGCGGATGATCTTCATCAATTGGAACATATTGCGCCGTCCCATATACTTCACTGGTAGATGTGTGAAGAAACCTGGAAACATTATTGTCTAGCGCTGCCTGACACATATTCAATGTACCATTGACATTTGTGTCCACATAACTGGCCGGAGCAACATACGAATAGGGAATGGCTATCAAGGCTGCTAAATGATAAACGACATCTATATCTTTTGTAATGACACGGCAGAAATGTGGATCCCTAATATCGCCATTTACAACCTCAATCTGATCCAAACAGTCAACATCTTCCAGCCATCCCCAATAATTAAATGAATTGTAAAGTGATAATGCCCGGACAGAATATCCTTTTCTTACCAGCGCCTCCACCAAATGCGACCCTATAAAACCATCTGCGCCCGTAACCAATATTTTTTGCTGCATCATTTATCCTTAATTCTTTCAAGTAACAGCGTTTTCTATCCCATCACCATTACACATACGTGACATACATGAAGAATCATTAATACAACGTTAACTATAAGCTTTTTTTCCATATCAAACCGATACTAAATTTTGGCAAACTTCCCTGCGTTAAGGTAATTACTTTTGTCTGATAAACAGCCTCCAATTCCACATGACCAAACCTAAATAGCTTGGATGCTGATAGTCGCATACTCTTATATTTTTGACTTTCTGCACTTAAAATGTTTCTTGTTGTATTATCCCAGTTTATTGTCCCTGCATTAAACCCGACACGATAAGTATCACCACCTCCACGTGTGAATATCGCAGAAAGTGACGCCAATTTACTATCGGTATCTAAACTGTGACCGAGAGTACGGAAATCATATCTGTGACCTGTCCCATAAATATAATGATTATACATAACACCTGACCTTCTGCGTCCAAAGAACCATGCTTCCACATCACCTGAGTCACTAAGCTCAACATTGAACGTCAACATATCACCATTTTCCCCTATGGCGCTGGTAACTGTGGTTCCAATTAGTCTTGAATATTGAAATGGTACAACCACATGCTCATCTTCCGCCGTTCCCTCAGCATATAGTTTGACACTAGTTTCCCCCACATTGAACGAATAAGAAAGATCAATACTCGCCATTTGGTTACCCGGTTCGTTTGCTGTTCCGGTGTTATCGAGATCACCCACAGCAATGACCGCTTTTGTCCAGGTATTAAAATCACATGGTCGGTTCTGCCCACATAACTGCAATGTTCTTGAAAGACCAATTTCCAGATTATTGATTGGCTCAAACCCAAGACGCATACCAGCCATTAATGCATCTGGAACAACTCTGTCATCACCCATATTGGCAACAAACATATCCCACGTCCAAGGCCCTATCCAACTTAACCACTTACTTTTGAAAGCTTTAGGATCATTACGCCGCAAACCCGCTGACATCATGGGGCGAGCGTTGGTGCTTAATAACAGTGTATTATCTTGCCCAGGACCCCACCAACGGTCAATAGCACCAGCGTACAAAGACCAATTGCCAAGATGAGCTGCAATATACGAACTGTCGAAATTAACATGATTGTTGGTGACATTATCCCTATAATTAACGGTCACATTTGCTTCTATACTTTCTTCGGTAAATCCCGCAGAAAGTGACATATCTGCGTCGGATCTCGCTGTATCCCCAAAACCTCTAACTAAACTTGGTTCATTAGTATACCGTGCAACCGCAGCCCCTCTAAATCCCTTGTTTGGTATTTTACCCTTAATACGGTCAATTGCCCGCATGACATGGGCTGGATAAGATTGATCCATACTTACATTTATATTATTGGTAATCTGCTTCCAGCTTATCGGCCAAGTATTTAAAGGACCGCGAATAATATTATATGTTTTTAATAGCTCTACATCGCGACGCAGACTCATATCACCCGGCGCAGCCCATTGCTGCGCGAAAGCCCACGAATTCCACATGGTTGAAGTAAGTAAAACCAAAATTAGTTTAATATTCATAAATACATTTTCCAAAATGTTTTAATAAGTTAATATAGTTAAAATCTTAAATTGTATATTGCTTTCTTACATACACAATGCTCCCCAAACTAGATATTACTGAGAATAACTTCAGCTCCCTCGTCAGCTGTCATATCCACGGTATTTACATGAATTTCGGCCGTTTCGGGTTTTTCATAGGGGCTATCGATACCAGTGAAGTTTTTTAAGTCGCCGGCACGGGCCTTTTTATATAGTCCCTTAACATCACGCTCTTCGCAAACCTCCAGCGGCGTATCAACAAATATTTCGATAAATTCGCCCTCATCAACCATTTCGCGAACCATTTGACGTTCAGCACGAAATGGTGAAATAAATGCAGCGAGCACGATTAACCCTGCGTCCACCATCAGACTTGCCACTTCACCGACACGTCGGATGTTCTCAACCCTATCTGCATCCGTGAACCCCAAATCTTTATTAAGGCCATGTCGGATGTTATCCCCGTCAAGTAAATAAGTATGTTTGCCCATAGCATGCAATTTTTTTTCAACCAAATTGGCAATGGTCGATTTGCCGGAGCCGGACAGACCCGTAAACCACAGAATTTTTGCTTTTTGGTGTTTCTGATTTGCACGGGTTTCCTTCTGCACGTCAACGGACTGCATATGGACGTTGTCTGCCCGGCGCAGACCAAACTTGATCATGCCGCAGCCAACCGTAGCATTTGTAAATTTATCAATAATTATAAAACTACCCAATGCCTTGTTTGTATGAAAAGGTTCAAATACGATGGGCCGATTAAGATTAAAATTCACGAGGCCGACTTCATTGAGCTGAAGTACTTTACCATTTTCATTTTCAAGCGAATTGATATTTATTTTATGTTTCAGGTCTGTAATCGTGCCCTCAATAGTCCTGTTCATAGTTTTAACCAGATATGATCGCCCCGGCAACATTGGTTCGTCATGCATCCAGACCACGTGGGCCTGATATTGATCTGTAACTTCCGGCCTGTTGCTTGCGACGGTAATCACATCACCACGGGAGACATCAACATCATCTTCCATACACAGGGTAATGGCTTCGCCGGCGATAGCTTGTTTTAAATCACCCTTGGGTCCGCACAAGGCTTTTACAACATTATTTTTGCCACCCGGCAAGATAACAACTTTATCCCCTACCGAAATTGACCCGGTCGCAACGATGCCACTAAACCCGCGAAACTTTGAATTTGGTCGATTGACCCACTGCACCGGAAAACGGAAGGATTTCTCGAACAACTCAGAAGATATCTTAACCGTTTCCAGGTACCCCATCAGCGTTGGGCCAGTGTACCAAGGCGTATTTTCAGAAACACTTAGAATATTATCACCAATAAGCGCCGACATTGGAATGGGTACAATTTCATCGAACCCGAGCTTCGCCGCAAACCCGTAATATTCTTTTACAATTTTCTCATAAGTATTCTGATCATACCCCGTCAGGTCCATTTTATTGATGGCAAGGATCACATGTTTAATTCCAAACAGACTTGCAATAAAGCTATGCCGTTTTGTTTGTGAAAGAACCCCTTTTCGGGCATCAATCATCACCACCGCAAGATCAGCTGTTGATGCGCCGGTCGCCATATTGCGTGTGTATTGCTCATGACCCGGCGTATCCGCGACAATAAATTCACGTATATCAGAGGTAAAAAAACGATATGCCACATCAATAGTAATCCCCTGTTCTCGCTCCGCAGCAAGCCCATCCACAAGCAACGCAAAATCAATATTCTGCCCCTGGGTGCCAAACTTTTTGCTGTCATTTTCAAGGGCTAGAAGCTGATCATCAAAAATCATTTTGCTATCGTAAAGCAGCCGCCCTATCAGCGTTGATTTACCGTCATCCACTGAGCCACAGGTCATAAACCGGAGGAGGGTTTTTCCGCTTTGTTTTTTAAGGTAAGTGGAAATATCCTTTTCAGCGGGGCCGGATTGACGTGACATCAAAAATATCCTTCCTGCTTCTTCTGCTCCATAGATGCATCATTGTCCCTGTCAATCAAACGCCCCTGGCGCTCCGATGTCTGTGTTATCAACATCTCCTGAATAATTTTTTCCCGCGTATCCGCCTCGCTTTCAATGGCCCCAGTAAGCGGGTAACATCCAAGCGTTCTGAAACGCACCATTTTTTCTGTTACTTCCTCACCCTCACGTATAGGCATACGTTCATCATCAACCTTAATCCACTGACCATCACGTTTGATGACGGGTCTTTTAGCGGCAAAATAGAGCGGTACAATGGGAATATTTTCCTGATAAATGTAGTGCCAGATATCGGCTTCAGTCCAATTAGATAACGGAAAAACCCGCATACTTTCCCCTTTATTGATGCGGGTATTATAAATATTCCAAAGCTCGGGCCGTTGCTGCTTAGGGTCCCAATTATGTTTTCCCGAACGAAACGAAAAAAAACGTTCTTTTGCCCGTGACTTTTCCTCATCGCGACGAGCTCCGCCGAGCGCAGTATCAAATCCATATTTATCAAGCGCCTGCTTCAACGCTGCCGTCTTCATGACGTCCGTATAAATTGCTGAGCTGTGATTGAAAGGGTCAATGCCTTTTCTTATTCCCTCCTCATTGGTGTGCACCAATAAATCAAGGTCATTTTCCCGCACCATTTTATCACGAAATTCAATCATTTCCCTGAATTTCCATGTTGTATCCACGTGAAGAAGCGGAAACGGTATTCTGCCCGGTGAGAATGCCTTTAATGCAATATGCAGCATCACCGCGCTGTCCTTGCCGACACTATAGAGCATCACGGGCTCGTTACATGTCGCGACAACCTCCCGCATGATATGAATGCTCTCGGCTTCTAATCGGTCTAAGCAGCTTAAAACCATTTAATATTCTCAATAAATCTATTTATTGGGCGAACTCTATCAGCTCTGAAATAGTGCTGCAAGTAACCCGCGAGAAAATAAGCCGTTAATTAACTTACTTCCTGTTTTAGAATTTCTACAAGCCGATCCACATCCGTATTGGTCGTAAACATATGGTTGGAAATGCGCAGCGCGTTATACTCTATGGCTTTAGGAATAATATCCTGATCCCACATTTTGTCATAAACCTGCTTATTGGGAACATTATCCAGACTTACCGTCACAATAGCTGAGGCCAGATCCGGATCTTGTGATGAAAGTAGCGTAGTGCCCTTAATATTTTTAAGCTGCTCACGGCAATATTGTGCCTGCACCAAACATCTTTTTTCGATGCGCTCTTTGCCGATTTTATCAAACCAGCTCACAAATTCGCCAAAGCCAATAATAATGGCGAAATTTCTTGTGCCTGATGATTTTGTATATGCTGTGTTCCCCGCTAGATAGAAAGGGCTAATAATCCGTTTCTGGACCGCTTTACGAATATAAAGAATGCCGGTTTCCTTTGGCGCTAGAAGCCATTTATGACCGCTAAAGGCATAAACATCACAACCAAGATCATGAACATCCACATTCAGCATCCCCGGCGCCTGCGCACCATCAACAATAAAAAATATCCCTTTATCACGGGCAATCGCGGCTATTTCCTTAATCGGCATACGAAGGCCGGAAACAGTAATAACATGACTTAACATTAAAAGTTTGGTTCTGGACGTGATATTTTCTTCTACCAGATCAATAATCTGCTGCTTGTTTTTGGCCGGCGTGGGCATTTCAAATTTTTTAAGAACCGCACCCTTCGTCAACACAAGATAATCAAGCCCGTTTTCCGCGCTGCCATGCTCCTGATTGGTGGTCAGTATCTCATCACCTGCTTCCAATTCAAGGCCGCCACAAACCGTATTTATGCCTTCTGTCGTGTTTCTGGTCAGGATAATTTCATCAACATCCGCGCCGATAAATTTCGCAATATTCACTCTGGTCTGATCCATCTTGCTGCCGATTGGCCCGGTATTGCCAAGGGCGGGATTTGCTTCAAGCTCGCGCATTGTTGCGCAGACCTTGTCGATAATAAATCCGGGGGAAGGCCCCAAAGTACCGGTATTAAAATAAGCCATATTATCAGGTAGCAGCAGGGACCGTCTTACGCGTGCAAATATTTGATCATCACTGAGCGTGCCAATATCATCGAAACTTACATCTTCATCAATCGGTTGTGCTTTTACGTGACTTGCCCCCAATAAAGCCATCGCCGATAACGCCGATCCTTTAATAAATCCTCTGCGATTATCCATTACTTAAATTCCCTAATAATTTTGGGTTTTTGCCTTACTCGCTTGCTGCGGCTTCTTCCGCCTGCTTCGCGATCCGTCGATCATTATACCAAACACCACCGAAGATAAACAGAAGCACTATCGGAATGACCGCCACCGTCTGGAATGACCGCTCCGCCGCATAAATAAGTGTGTCAATTTGTTCCGGGCTTCCGTCGGCCATCGCGGCAAAAGCGTCCGCACCGCCCGCGGCGTCAAGCTTCGCTTTATCATAGGCCGCCCCGAGGATCGGCAGAACGATATAAGTGGACATGGCGCCGGCTGAGCCAATAAGGCCAATTGTCCACGCGCCACCGCGCGGGTGCCGCTCCGCTGCGGACGCAAGCATTGTTGGCCACATAAAACATACGCCCGCCCCCCAGATTGTCGCCGCCAATATTCCGGTTACCGGGCTGTCGGCAACACTTAACATATAAAGCCCGATACTGGTTAACAGGGCGGAGAACCAAAGCAAGCCGACCGGAGATATTTTATGCGCTATCGGGCCGGCAAAATGGCGGGCGACAAACATGATACCACTGACATAAACAAGCAGTAATATTCCCCGCATCCCGACCGTGTGTGTAAGTGCCAGATCAACCCATTGTCCCGGCGCAAGTTCCGATGAAGCCGTAAGGAACATGGCCCCAAACCATATAAAGAAACTGGGGCGTCTAAAGATTTCCTTCATCATATCACCAAAACTTACATCAAGTTCCGAACTTTCTGTTTTTGGAAATCTGACGCCGATATTGAGAATAAGAAAAGAAAAGGCCGGGATAAAAATAAGTGATAGTGCAATTTGCCAGTTCATACCCATTGAATTAACGGCTATACCCGAGAGCCCCCCGACAATAAGACCCGCTGGCCACCAGGCATGTAAAACATTCAATCGATGGGTTTTGTCTTCCGGATAAAGTGATGCGGTTGCCGGGTTGATGGCCGCTTCCACAAAACCCCACGCAATGCCCTTAAGCAGCATTCCGCCCCAAAGCGCCCAATATATTCCAGGTCCGCTGGCAATATCACCTGCAAAAACCAAAATAGCGTTCCCGATAATAATAAGACTTGCCGCCGCGGTAATGGCCCGCCCCATGCCAATGACATCCATAAACGGACTAACGATAAAAAGGGTCACGGAAAATCCGAGAAAAATGATCCCGAGTATTTCACCGATCATTGTCGCGGACGTTGTGAAATCTATAGGATCAAGAAAATTGCTTTTTAGGTCCGCCGCGACTGATGCGCCGAGAGACATGGAAATGGCAATTGTAAAAAGCGCCATCGTACAAATTAAAAATATTCTACTGCGATCATAATCGTCTTGAGCCATGTTCATTCCCTTTATTTTGAAAAATGTTCCTTCAGCGCTGCAAACCCGCCTTGAAATACACCATTTCCGACCATTTCGGCTTTTTCGTCTTCTTCGCCATCCTTCGTTGTGAATTCAGCTGACCATTGAATATATGTTCGGTTACCGTCCGTAATGGGGCGAAGTTCCATCGTTGAAATATAGTTAAATAACCCAAGTCCCGTCGTCAGCATGTCATACGAAAACATCAGGTCAAGATCAGAAAAGGCGAGCAGTGTTTCGCGAATGTTTTCACCGTCTTGAAGATAGAAATTTCGCACGCACCCTACAGTAAACGGGTCAAGGCCCTCCTCAATTTCGCTCTTTGCAATCGCGGGATGCCATTTAGGCAGGTCATTAAATCCGCGCACGACCTCCCAAACTTTTTCAATCGGGGCGTCTATTACGGATGTTTCAAATACAGTAACCATTTTATCCTCGCTTAGTTTATTTTCATGTTCTTAAATGTTTTTGTACACTCAGTCAGTGCTATTTCGGTGGGTAGGCGTTCCATGCTGCTTGCGCCATAAAAACCGTGACAGTCAGGACAGTGCTCAAGAATATATTGAGCATCTTCGGGTGTGGATATCGGCCCGCCATGGCAAAGGTAAATAATGTCGTCCCTCACTGTTTTGGCAGCGGCGATCCATTCATTTATCTGCTGCGCACATTCGTCCAGTGTTGGGGCAGTTGAAACACCGATTGCACCACCTGTCGTGCATCCAAGGTGCGCGACAATGATATCAGCACCGGCTTTTGCCATATCAATGGCTTCCTGTGAATTGAATATATAGGGGGTAGTCAGCATATCCTGTTCATGGGCAATTCTGATCATATCCACTTCAAGTCCGAACCCCATGCCGGTTTCTTCAAAATTGGCGCGAATATTTCCGTCAAATAAACCAACTGTCGGGAAATTCTGCACACCGCTAAAGCCCATATCTTTCAGCTTTTTTATAAAGCGCTCCATGTCAACAAACGGATCAGTGCCATTAACACCGGCCAGAACCGGAACATCTTTCACAACCGGCAGAACCTCTTTTGCCATATCGACAACGATTTCATTGGCGTTACCATAGGAAAGTAGTCCCGCGAGCGATCCCCTTCCCGCCATACGGTAACGACCGGAATTATAGATAACGATAAGATCAATTCCCCCCGCTTCTTCGCATTTTGCGGAAAGACCGGTGCCCGCACCACCGCCGATAATGGGTATACCTTTTGAAATCTGTGCCTTAAAACCGGCCATGAGTTCTTTTCTGCTTAACTTATTCATTGGTTATATTCTCTGTTTAATTCAAGATATTGCGCGGCGATTGCCGCTGAAAATTCTTCGTCGTTAATATGGTTTGGTAATTTAATGATTGATACATTCGGGTTGGTAACAGTTTCTTCCAAGGCCTTAATAAAGGCAGCATCCGCGTCAGGGTTATAAAAATCACCGCCCTCGGCATCAAGTGCAGAGAACCCCTTCATCGGGATAAGGAATATTGCTTTTGATTTAAACCGGTTGAGTTTTTTTCCGATCCATTTTCCCATTTGCTCATTTTCTGAAGCCGTGGTGCGCATCAACGTAATTTGGGGGTTATGCTCATAAAAATGTCTATCCGCATATTTCTCAGGTAAAGATGAGCGAGCCCCGAAATTGACCATATCAATCGCACCACATGACCCTACATAAGGTATATTTGCATCGCTGAAAGCATCAAGCCGTCCCTCACCCGCGCTCAATATCCCGCCCATCAGGTAGTCGGCGATTTCCGTCGTCGTGACGTCAATTACGCCTGAAACCTGCTTATTTTCAACAAGCTTTTCCAGCGTCCTTCCCCCGGTACCGGTTGCATGAAAAACCAGGCATTTATAGGCGGGTTCAAGATGCGTCTTAACCGCTTCGACGCATTTTGTCGTCACACCAAACATTGTCACGCCGATAAGCGGCTGCGGCGATGGCTTCGGTAAATAACGATGCTTGATCATACCCGCCAAAGCATGCGCCGCGTTTGAAAGAACCTGTTCCAGCATCGGGTTTAATCCGCTGACATCAGTAATTGAATAGATCATACAGATATCTGAAGTGCCAATATAGGGGGCGATATTGCCGGAAGCCATGGTTGATACAATAATTTTCGGAATGCCCAGCGGCAGCGCCTGAAATGCTGGACTAATAAGCGCCGTGCCCCCTGACCCGCCGATCCCTATCACACCATCAACATCATTTTTACTTAATAAATATTCCTTAAACGCGATCGTCATCGCCGCAACAGACGACCCCCTATCGCCCGTAAATACAGCATCTTTGCCATCCGGATGAAACGCTGCCACCTCAGCAGCGAAAATATCCGCGCTTGAGTGGTTGTCATTGCCGGAAGTGCCAAGATCAACCGTACAAACTTTCAACCCCTGCTTTTCAAGCAAGCGGCGGACAAACAGAAGCTCTTCTTCTTTTGTATCAAACGTTCCCGCAAGATAGGCTGTTTTTCCCGTCAATTTTGCTTCCCTTATTATCTTTATGGGAAAAATAATAGGTCGTTTACAGGGAATGGTATTGGTGAATAATGTAATTTTTTTAGGAAAAAAGCGTCATTTACAGATTTGCATTTCGCCGCAACGAATGCTGCTTTATATAATTCATCGGTGTCACACCAAGTTGTTTTTTAAAGTGGGCGGTAAAAGCACTCTGATCATAAAAACCAAGACGGTGAGCGGTTTCAGATATACTTAGGCCGCCAGCGATCAACAGATCACATGATTTCAAGATGCGTAAATTCAGGATATATTGATGCGCGCTGGTGTTAAAAATCTGTTTAAACCTTTTTTCAAATTGACGAACAGAAAGTCCCGCAATTTTCGCCATGTCCTCGTTGCATATTTTTTTTGTATAATTGTCTTTTAAAAATATCAGCGCTTTTGAAATATCATTGAATGGTCGCAAATTTACTGAACTGTCTTCAAGTTTTTGCAGGGCCCCGCACAGCCCCTGCACCGTGCCGCCAGCATCAATAATCGGTACCTTGTTGCATATGAACCATTCTTCCTCCCCCATATGATTTGGGA
Source organism: Alphaproteobacteria bacterium (assembly GCA_030428615.1). Lineage (GTDB taxonomy): Bacteria > Pseudomonadota > Alphaproteobacteria > Sphingomonadales > Emcibacteraceae > Pseudemcibacter. The sequence goes on from JAUIDN010000029.1 coordinate 15,944, forward strand.
AAAGTTCAATGATGTTTAATTTGCTTTTGGCCGAACTGAAAACTTCCGCATCATCCTTGCGGTATTGAACAGCCAATTCATGGGTAAAAAGATCAAAATCAGTTTTGCCTTTTATCATTTTTACGTCTTCAAAACCGAAATGTTCGGCGAATAACTGATTACAATTCATTAACGTGCTATGCGTGTCTTTTACAAAAAGCATCAGGTCGCTAATCCCGTCAAAAAGATGAGAGAAGTATGGAGATGTGATGTAATTCATCGTATTTGAGATAGATATATCGGATCTCCCAATGACGTTTTTTTCCTAAATAAAGTACCTTATTCCCAATACAATGCCAACCAAAACTGTTTTTCTGTTAAAAATAAAAAATAGTGGGATGGAAAAAATTGGGAATAAGGAATGGCGGAAGAACATGAGGTAATTGTCGTTGGTTCCGGTGCTGGCGGCGGAATGATGGCACATACGTTAACGGCGGCCGGTGTCAATGTCCTTTTACTTGAAGCAGGTCGACGGTACGACCCGGAAACAGATGCGGCGATGTTTCAGCTTCCGAAAGAAGCGCCGCTTCGCGGCGAAGGCACGCCAGACAAAAATGATGGTTATTTTGACGCCAATATCGGCGGGTTCGAAATGCCGGGCCAACCCTATACTTATGGCAAGGAACAATTCAGATGGTGGCGCTCACGACAACTTGGTGGCAGAACACATCATTTCGGCCGGCAAACACCGCGCTATGGCCCCGAAGATTTCAAATGCCGCTCTATGACTGGATACGACGTGGACTGGCCAATTTCCTATGAAGATATTGAACCCTATTATGACCGCGTGGAAACGATCATGGGCATCTTCGGCCCCGACGCGGACGAAGCGGTTTATAATTCGCCATTACCACCAAACCATATAAGACAAAAGCCGCCTGCTCCGCGGGCAAGCGAGATGCTGTTTCAAAAGGCGCTCAAAAAAATGGGCATTAAAACCATGGCTCATCCGACAGCGATCCTTACTTCGCCGCTGAATGATCGGCAGGCATGCTTCTATGCCACAAACTGTATCCGCGGCTGTTCAATCGGTGCGGCGTTTGACAGCGTCACGGCCTATATCAAGCCCGCAGAAAAAACCGGCAAACTTAAAATTCAGACCCATTCGGTTGCCTATCAGGTTCTTACGGATGAAAGCGGAAAGAAAGCAACCGGATTGCGGTATATCGATACGGAAACGGGAGAGCACAAGGAAATTTATGGCAAGGTTATTGTTCTGGCCCCGGGCTCCATGGAAAGCATACGTATTCTGCTTAATTCAAAATCAGAAAAAGCACCAAACGGCCTTGCCAATTCATCCGGTATGGTCGGAAAATATATTTCGGATACTCTGTTTACATCGCTTTGGATTCATATTCCGGAGCTGGATTATGCCCCGGCCCATAACGAAGACGGTGTATCGCAACCACATGTTTATGCTCCCTGGTGGCTGCACGGCGAAGAAAAGAAAAATGACGGTGCAGATTTTTCCGGCGGTTATAAAATAGAGGTCGACCCCTACCGCGGCGGCCGTTTCGGGCCACCATCCATGAACGCCACGTTCCGTATCATGCTTCACGGAACTAAAGGGTTGTACGGAAAAAAACTAAAAGACCATATGCGCCGCTATTATGGATCACTTTTAGGTATTCGTACGCTCGGTGGGATGTCGGTTAATGAAAATTGTTATGTAACGATTGATCCGGAGAAAAAGGATAAATGGGGTATCCCGGTTCCTAAATTTTACTGGGAATGGTCCGACGAAGATTACAGGCGCGGTGAACACATGAACAAGACATTGCATGAACTTGCCAAAAACATGGGCGGTAAGGTTATTTACGATGCGTTTGATAAATCGCGAAAAGCCGGGAAAATAATGGAAATCGGCGGTGAAGTTAATCATGAAATTGGGGGCTGCCGTATGGGGGATGATCCGAAAAACTCTGTGCTTAACAAATATTCACAGACGTGGGATGTGGATAATCTTTACATTGCCGATGGTGCCTCGTTTGCAACCCACATGGAAAAGAACCCAACCCTGACCATCATGGCACTGGCGATGCGTGCCGCAGATAATATTATTGAACGTTTGAAGGGAAATGACCTATGAACAACAAAATAAAGCTAACCGCAAATCGCAGACGCGTACTGCAATTAATGGCAATTAGCGGCGCATCAGCGGCTTACTTACAAAATTACCCGCACATGGCAGCCGAAGCGCAAACCCGAAGCGAAGGGTATGGGCAGGACGTTGATGTCAACAATCCTGTTGTAACATGGGATAAAACGCTCGACAGTAACCAACTTAAAAACCTGACAGTAATTGGTGATCTTATCATTCCGGCGGACGACAAATCGCCAAGTGCAAGTTATCTGGATATCACGGATTTCATTAATGAATGGGTTAGTGCGCCCTACCCGGACCAGCAGGAAGACCGCAAAACCATAACAGAAGGTCTGATACGGCTTGATCAAATGGCAAATAACGAAGATCAGCGGCATTTCCACGGGCTTTCCGCCACGCGTCAGGAAAAAATATTTGATGAACTGGCGAAATCGGTGGAGGCAGGAAATGCGAGCGACGATGATGACAGATTTTTCAGCCGTCTTGTCTATCTTTATGTCGGCGGGTTTTATACGACTGATGAAGGGATGGCAGATATCGGTTATGTCGGCAATGTACCGCTTGAATCGTTTGACGGGCCACCGGAAGAAATTCGCAAGCTAATCGGCGTATAGGGAGAGGAAAATGGCAGATCATGATGTTATTGTTGTGGGCTCCGGCGCCGGTGGAGGGACGATGGTTCACACGCTTGCTACGGCAGGAGTAAATGTTTTACTTGTTGAAGCTGGCAGAGAATATGATCCCGAAACGGAAGCTGCTATGTTCCAACTCCCCCACGAAGCACCACTGCGCGGTGAAAGCACACCGGACAAAAATTCAGGATTTTTCGATGCCACGGTCGATGGCGGTTTTGAAGTTAAAGGCCAGCCTTACACAACCGAAGGCGACGGTTTTGGTTGGTGGCGTGCCCGGCAACTTGGCGGACGCACCCACCATTTTGGTCGGCAAACACCGCGTTACGGACCCGATGATTTTAAAAGTAAAACCCGTACCGGACGCGGCGAGGACTGGCCCGTCACCTACGAAGATATGGAACCATATTATGACCGGGTTGAGGAAATAATGGGACTTTTCGGTCCTGATGCAAATGAGGCAGTTTATAATTCACCACAATCGCCAAATCATATTCGTCAGGAACCACCGGCGCCGCGCGCAAGTGAGCTTTTATTTGCCAAGGCCTGTGAAAAAATGGGCATTAAAACCATGGCCCATCCGACAGCAATATTGACATCCCCACTTCATGATCGTCAGGCCTGCTTTTATGCGACAAACTGTATTCGCGGTTGTTCCATTGGTGCGGCTTATGACAGCGTCACCAGCCAGATCAAACCTGCAAAGAAAACCGGTAATCTGACAATACTGACAAATGCTGTCGTCTACAAAGTGCTGATGAACGAGGAAGGGGATAAGGCAATCGGGGTGCGTTATATAGACCGCAAAACAGAGGAACATAAGGATGTTCACGCGAAAGTCGTGGTGCTTGCCCCGGCAGCAATGGAATCAAGCCGTATCTTGCTTAATTCAAAAACCGATAAGGCCCCCAATGGACTTGCAAATTCATCCGGTAATGTTGGAAAATATTTATCAGACACCACTGGCGCGAGTTTGATGATTCAAATTCCGTCTTTTGAAAACCTTCCACCACATAACGAGGACGGTGTTTCTCAACCTCATCTTTATGCTCCCTGGTGGTTACATGGTGAAGAGAAAGAAAAAGAAGGAGATGCTGATTTTATCGGTGGTTATAAACTTGAGGTAAGCCCTTACGGAGGTGGCCGTTTTGGCCCGCCGGCGTTAAGTGATACATTCAGCCAACAACTATATGAGCAAAAAGGACTTTATGGTAAGAAGCTCAAAGCTCATATGCGCAAAACCTACGGATCATTTATGACAATCCGTTGTCTGGGAAGTATGACAGTTACAGAAGATAACTATCTGACAATTGATCCTGAACTTAAAGACAAATGGGGTATCCCAGTGCCAAAGTTCCACTGGAAATGGTCTGACGAAGATTACCGCCGTACAAAACATATGTATAAAAGTCTTAAAGCTCTGGCAAAGAATATGGGGGCCAGAGTGGCCAGAGACCGTTCGATTACGCATCTCGAAGGTGGTAAGATTAATGGCCGCGGCGGCACCACAAATCACGAAGTGGGTGGTTGCAGAATGGGAGATGATCCAAAAACATCGGTTCTGAATAAATATTCGCAGACCTGGGATGTAAGCAACCTGTATGTTGCTGATGGTGCACCGTTTGTCACGCACACTGAGAAGAACCCAACATTGACCATCATGGCCTTATCCATGCGGGCCGGTGATAACATCATTGATCGCCTAAAAAAAGGAGACTTCTGATCGGTAGATTTGCTGCGATAATACTGTTTCCGTTATTATTTTCCTTTGCACAGGCACAGGAGTTCAACTCATTGTTTGATGGCGAAACTCTTCAAGGCTGGCATACCGCTGATGCGAATATGTGGCGTGTTGAAGATGGCATGATCATGTCAGGAACGCTTGACAAAATGGTTGAACACAACACATTTCTTGTCAGCGATGAAAGCTTTCAGAATTTCGAACTTATTTTATCGTTCCGACTTCTTGGTACAGAAGGCTTTGTTAATTCCGGATTTCAGGTACGAAGCGTCAGTGTTGAAAACAGCAATGAAATGAGCGGTTATCAGGTAGATGCTGGCGACGGCTGGTGGGGGAAACTCTATGACGAAAGCCGCCGCAACGAGGTCATCGCAGAAGCGATGAATATGGCCGCAATAGATAAGGCGGTCAAACGCGGTGAATGGAACGAGTATCGTATTATTTGTGAAGGACGCCGCATAAGGTCCTGGGTCAACGGTGTTCCATCCCTTGACTATACTGAAGCAGATCACCGGATACCGCAGGACGGTCATATCGGTATCCAGACACATGCTGGCGGTGTTACCCTACTGCAGGTTAAAGGCCTGTCTATAAAAAGACTGCCTGACACACCAGGAATAACAAAATGGTCGGAAGTGGACCGGCAATCGATGATTAAACTTTTGGAATAGGGAATTTATGTGATTAAAAAGCTGATTAAAATTCTGTCCTTTCTGGTTATTTTATTTTTGCTAACATGGGAATTTGCGCCTTCCGTTATTCTTGCACCCTATAACGCCATGTCCCCCGTGACGACCACATCGACAAACGGGCTTTACATAATAGATGCAAAAGACAATGAATTTGTCGAAGCGGATAGCCCAAATATCAGCTTTGAGCATGTAGAACTGGATGACGAATACCACACGGAAGGAGCGTCCGTCGCCGACATTAATAACGATGGTATGAATGATATTGTCACCGGACATTATTGGTATGAAGCACCATCATGGGCGCGCCACACCATCAGAGCACCATTACAAGATGCCGTCTCCATCCCGAAATTATCCGATCATATCAAGATTTATTTTGAAAGCGGCGGGGAACAGAACATTTGGTCGAAAGCCTACCCGCTTGCCTTTTTCAGTTTTCATGATGATGTGAACAAAGATGGTTGGATCGATGTTATTGCTGTTGATATTACCAGCGCGGGTTTTTACTGGTTTGAAAACCCGAAAGGGGCAGAAGGCGAATGGCCACAGCACCTGATCATGAATTATACCCGTAACGAGTCGCCCGTATTTATGGACCTCCTCGGTACTGGCAAGCCACAGGTTATAACAGGCGCCGCCGATACGGCGGACGCATCCGGCAAGCTTTACGCTGTTGAATTTCCTGACGAAGGGGGATTTATCATTCACACAATTGAAGCCGAAAATGAAGGCCGCAATACCGGCGCTACGTTACCAACGCACGGATTGGGGGTTGGAGACATCAATGGTGACGGTCTTAATGATGTGGTCTTTGGTTCGGGCGAAGGGTTTCTGGATAAGCAGGGAAACCCCGCGCCGCGACAGTCATATGATGAAGGTGGCTGGTATGAACAACAAATAAATGCTGACGGCACACGGTCATGGCGCTGGCATATCATTGATCCCGCTGTTTCCTTTTCACAAATGCTTGTAACGGATGTGAACGGGGATGGCCGGAATGACTTTATCAGTGGGATGGGGCACGGACGCGGCCTGTTCTGGTTTGAACAGACTGGCGACAATGAGTGGAACCGTCATATTATTGACGATAGCTATACGCAGCTTCACGCCTCTGAACTGGCGGATATTGACGGTGATGGCATAGACGATATCGTAACGGGCAAGACACCCCTCGCTCATCTTGGCTTAAAAGACCCGGATGAGTTCGGTACGCCTTATCTGTACTGGTATAAAATTATTAACGCCAATGACGGAACGCCAATATTTGAACGTCACTTGGTGGATGACAGTGTCGGTGTTGGTCGGCAGGTAACCGTAGCGGACATAAATAAGGATGGCCTGCTGGATATAGCATCGGGAACCCGGCACGGTGTGCACATTTTTCTTCAACGCCGACAATAAGATAAACACCTAAAAACGCAAACGCCCGATTTCAAAATGGGGTAAAATATGCCGTTAAAAAATGTATTTTCCACATTTTGATTTAAATCAAACACTTTATACGAACTTCCCGTATAGTCGCCCGCAATGGCTAAATATTCATGACGTATTTGTCTTGCATAGAAGTAGCGATTCAGATAATTAAGTTTTTTTATTCTCAGTGAAATGAGAAATGGTTGAGTTGATTGTATTAATATAGCGATATAAAAAGTGAAGAAAATTCCACGACATATACGCCGCTTACCAAAGTTTGTACTTGCGTTCATTCTGCTATTACAGTCAATAGCACACAGCCAAGTAATGCTGGAGCATTATGAATATCAGCTAAAAACCTATAAAATATATTCAATCCTACCGGAATTTGCTGATCAGCCACTTGATTACATCCTGTGCAGCTCGCCAAACGCCGATGCCGATGGCAATATTTCATCCTGTTGTGATGACTGTATTTCCGCAGCCGGGTATATATTAAATTACAATCATTTTATGGGGATATACCCATTTGGCAGTGTTGATGATCAAAATCATCAAATCGTCCTATCAGAATACCAGACGCCCAAATGGCTCCGACCGTTAATGCTCGCACCTCCAACGATCCTATCTGCTTAAATTTCTACCTGACTTATTTTCCGCATTTATCGGGAAATACCGATCAATATTTTTAGCTTAATAGCATTTAGGATTATTAAAATGAGACTACTATCAAGTGCCATCATTATGGCATTACAAGGCGTTCCGGCTATGGCCGGAGCAAACGATGCACCGCAACAAACGTTAGATCAACTAAATGAGGATGTTGACGTTATTGAGGTAATCGCATACCCGACAACCCCTAAAGAACATCCCTCACCGATAACAGCGCCACCGGCGGCGGATAGCGCAGATTTTCTCAAACAGGTTCCAGGTATTTCAGCGGGTCGCTTCGGGGGGCACTCCCTTGAGCCAGTGATCAGAGGACAACAGCAGGGGCAAATTTCCATTCTTAACAACGGAAGCTTTCAGATGGGTTCCGGGCCCAACCGAATGGATACGCCCAGCACATATGCGTCGGTTGACCTTATTGATAAAGTCATTGTTGTAAAGGGGTTTCAATCTGTTTTAAACGGTCCCGGCGCTTCCGGCGGCTTCATTCAATATGAACGTGATATTCCAAAATATGATGACAGTCTTTGGAGTAAGAATTTATTCGGTATCGGATATGAAGGGAATGGCGATGTCAAACGAACTTTTGGGCGCACCGCAGCAGGTAAAAAGAATCTCGCGGTAGAGGCTTGGGGCAGTCTGCAGGAAGCTGATAATTATAAAGACGGGAAAGGCAACATCGTCAATAGTGCTTTTAACGATTATGCCATTGGCGGTGCCGTTACCTTTATGAATAAAGAAGGTAATTACATTCAATTTGGTTACGACTGGAATAAAATGACAGATGCGCTCTTCCCCGGAGCCGGCATGGACAGCACCTTATCCCGCGGCGATACCTATCGCATGAGGGGTAACTTAAACGTTGATGCGGGTATTCTTGAAGCCATTCGCATACAGTCATCATATGCGAAGACAAGCCATTATATGGATAACTTTTCTTTTCGTCCGAATATGACGATGAATTTGCAATCCAGAACAACATCGGAAGTAATATACGGTGAGATTGAAGCTGATATCGTTGTTGCTGATGCAGCATGGACGATTGTGACTGACTTTAGAGACACAGTTAATAACGGGTCACGCTTCACGGGGATGTCAGTGGATATGCTGGATCAGACGACAAGCATATTATGGCCCGACATCCACACACAAATTATCGGTATTGGCGCAGAACGCCAACAAAGATTAAGCGACAGAGTCTCAATCACATATGGCCTGCGCGGTGACAGAACCGACGTATCATTCGGTCGTGCTGACGAGCTGACAACCAACGTCATGATGGGGATGATGCCTATGTCTGCCAACATGACATATATGCAATATTATCATCTCTCGGCAATTTCAACACGGGAGCATCAGTTATCCGGCGTCCTGCGCGGCGACTGGAAAATTGATGAAAACTGGGACCTGTTTGCTTCCGTAAGCAGATCGGCCAGAACCGCGGATGCAACCGAACGGGGCATGTCAAACATTATGATGATGAATGGTATGAATAGAAGCTGGATTGGTAATCCGTCTCTGCAACCGGAAAAACATTATCAAATGGATTTAGGCGGCAGTTACAGGGATGATCACAGGAACCTATCGTTCACATTCTTCGCTGACCGGGTTGATGATTTCATCCTGAGAGACAGTGCCCGGGGCGAAGTAAACGGGCAGCCGGGCGTGTTCGTCACTGCGCCAATGGCGGATGTATACCGTAATATTAGTGCTCAGCTATTTGGCTTTGAAATAGAAGGAGATTGGCGGGTAACTGACAATCTAATCCTTAAATTTGACACTGCCTATGTGTATGGACAGGACAGGGACAGAGATGCGCCTTTGGCACAGATTCCACCGCTTCAAGGTAACCTGTCGACAATCTGGCAGCAGGGCGACTGGACATTCTCAGCGTCACTTCTTTATGCTATCAAGCAGACAAGGGTTGATCTTGATCCAACAATTGGCACTGGTCGTGACCCCAGGGAAACACCCGGATATGCTGTTGTTAATCTGGCCACGAAATATAATCTATCTGAAAATATAAACGTGCATGTTGGGATCAAAAATATATTCAATAAACATTTTGCCGACCATATATCCCGTTCAAATTTGCTTGATGCAACAGAGATACAGGTGAATGAACCCGGCAGAAATGCTTATGTTAAACTTATTACGCGGTTTTAAAACATCATATATATCTAACCAATAATCTCCCGTTGGAGGGAAATGAGAAACTATTGTTTGGTTCGTCCTTGATGTATCTTGGACGAACCATTTTTCTGCAAAGACCATCTGATTTTGCGCCCAAACATCGGATGCAGAATACATTAATTTTATGAATCTGTCCGTCGTCAAAACATTTGAGACACCATTAGCTTTTTCACTAAGGAGACTTTGACCTCATATTGTTGTTGATATTAAGCGACGAGCTTGCGATGTTGCAAGCGTCTTTGTTTCATGGTTTTGATTTTAATGCGTCTCCTCTTTTCCAATATTGATTTATCCCTGCCGAAGTAGACATCAGCAGGTGTCACGTTATTCAGGCTTTCGTGATATCGATGGTGATTATAATAATCGATAAATTTTCCGATTTCATGTTCCAGTTGGCTTGGCAGGTAATAGTTATTCAGCAGAACCCTGTTCTTTAAGGTTTGATGCCAACGCTCGATCTTTCCCTGTGTTTGTGGGTGATAAGGCGCGCCGCGCACATGTCCCATGCCTTTGTCTTTTAGGAAGCCGGCCAGCTCCTCTGCGATATAGGATGAACCATTATCAGACAATAGTCTTGGTTTATGAATGACATTGACTTGATCGCAACCGGACGCCTCAAGTGCCTGATTAAGAGTATCGGTGACATCAGATGCTTTCATGGTGCTACAAAGCTTCCATGCAATCACATAACGGCTGTAATCATCCAATATGGTGGACAGATAATACCAGCCCCAGCCCATGATCTTAAAATAGGTAAAATCAGTCTGCCATTGCTGGTTCACTCGGGTGGGCTTATCCTTGAACTCATTGGCAGCTTTGATCACGACAAAAGCAGGACTGGTGATCAGATCCTGGGACTTGAGAAGCCTGTAAACACTGGCTTCCGAGACATAATATTGCTGCGTATCAGTAAAATGCACCGCCAGTTCGCGTGGTGATAGTTCCGGCTTCTCCAGAGCTATATCGATGAGCTTTCTGCGTTTCTGATCTGGAATGCGGTTCCACACCCAGGAAGGAGTGGAAGGCTTG
>JAUIDN010000030.1 GCA_030428615.1 Alphaproteobacteria bacterium
GAGCAGCCCGCTTAAAGGCATCAGCCTGAATGCTCGAAACTAAATTGACGCGGGGTGGAGCAGCCCGGTAGCTCGTCAGGCTCATAACCTGAAGGTCGTTGGTTCAAATCCAACCCCCGCAACCAAATAGAGACCCTGTTAGTGCATTGTACTAACAGGGCTTTTTTATATCTAAAGCCTCAAATTTGACATCAGAAATATTCTTATTATACTGTAAATATAGCTAGCACGGTTCTAGCACGATTTAACACAGTTTTACATATAGGGGGAATGTCCATGTCAAATACTCAAATCCATAAGATTTTAGGTGATCAGGTCAGCCTGTTTCAGCGGTCAGATAGTAAAAGATGGCATTGCTCTACATCAATTAAAGGACGTCAGTACCGTAAATCTACCAAACAAGATAGTCTGGCCGCTGCAAAGGATGTAGCGCAGGACTGGTACTTAAATCTGCATCAGCAAGATCGTGAAGGTATTCTTAAGAGTGGTAGAACATTCAAGCAAGCGGCAAAGAAGTTTGAAGTTGAGTATGAAGCGATTACGGCGGATCGTCGTAGCCCCAAATGGGTTCAGGGTCATAAGGATCGCTTGCGTCTGCATATACTGCCCTTCATGGGCAGTAAAGTCCTCAAGGAAATAACCTCAGGTGCCGGACAGGAATACCGCGTACATCGCATGACAAAACCCAAAAACTGGCCCAAAGAGGATGATGATGGCTATAAGCCGTGGAAGCATCCTGCCCAGAAAACAATCCACAATGAAGTGGTGACCATGAACATGGTGCTTAGAACGGCCCTTCGTCATCGATGGATCGATTATCTTCCTGATCTATCCGATCCTTATCGTAGGCAAAGTAAGGTGGAACACCGTCCATGGTTTACCCAGAAAGAATATAAACAGTTCTATGAAGCAACGCGCAAGAACGCTGCTCATCCTAAAAGTGAACGCTTTAGATATTATGCGGAACAACTGCACGATTATGTGCTGATAATGGCAAACACAGGTTTGCGTCCTGATGAAGCCAAGCGTCTCGAATACCGGGATATAGAGATCGTAGATGACGATCTTACCGGTGAGACCATTCTTGAAATTGAAGTGCGCGGTAAGCGCGGTGTCGGATTTTGTAAAAGTATGCCTGGGGCGGTGCGCCCCTATCAGCGTATGCTAGAACGAAATACTCCAAAAGACACAGACTTTCTGTTTCCAAATGACTTTAAAAAAATGTTCAATAACATTTTACATGAGCAAAAGCTCAAGTTTGACAGGGAAGGGAAAGCCCGCACGTCATACAGCTTGCGCCACAGCTACATCTGTTTCCGGCTGCTCGAAGGGGCAGACATATATCAGGTGGCTAAAAATTGCCGAACATCTGTGGAGATGATCGAAAAACACTATGCGGCGCATCTTAAGGATATGATTGATACGAGTCTGGTTAATGTGAGACGCGCGAAGACGGTGAAAAGTAGCTGAGAAGGGGTAAGGCGAAGCCAAATCGATGATCGTTACCCGAAAAATTAATAACTGTCAGGTTAAACCATAAGTATTGCAATTAAGAAAGCCTATGGTGCAGCCACCTTCACAGATACAGTAACGAATTATAGCAAAGTCAAAAACGGATTGAAAATCCGCGTGTCGGTGGTTCAAATCCGCCCCCGGGCACCACTTATTTCCCTTATATATCAATTAGTTATAAGAATTTTTTCGATTTGGAAATTTTCACGATTTTTGCCCGGGGCAACACTGGGGCAACAAAATAGAAAATATCTCAAATTTTGGGTTTATAAATCAGCTAATTAATCTGATATTTTAGTCGCCTTTGGACAAATGCAGGACGGGACCCTTCGAGTACCTTAACAATTGCAGCATTAATAAATGGATTTTCAATTGCGCCACTTTTGCAAGTAAAGTTATAATTATTATGTTTTTCCAGCGTTACATACAATATTTGCTCAGCATCGGCACCAACAGCCAAGTTCGGATTGTGTGTTACCAAAATTACCTGCCTACTCTTTTTAGCTTCTCTTATGCAGTTAGCTAGCACTGAAAATATGCTATCATTATCTAAATTATCTTCCGGTTGATCAATGATAAGTGGTGTTTTTTCCTTATCCAAATGTAAATAAAAGACCAATAATAACAGACAGAGAGAACTTGAGGTGGCGGAGATGAGTGGCCCTGCGCCTGAGAATAATATTGAGCTGCCCGTTAGTCTTCAAGCCCAAGGTCCCATTCCAAGCAGTAATGTGCCGGAACAAGGCACTGCCTTTGATCCCAATGATCCGCGCCTGATGGCGGCACGTCAGGCGGCGATGCAGCGGTTAACGGCTCAAACTGCAGCTTTTAATGGCTCTTCAGCTATTAAGCCAGCGTCTTCATCGGTGTCAAGGCGATCAGGCGTATCGAGCTCTCAAAGTTTACAGTCGCAGCCAAATTTTGCATTTCCAGTACCACAAATGGCCTTTGCGCCCGATGAAACACTGCAAGCCAATAATCAGGCAGCGAAGCAAGATTATTTACAGGAAACCCGAGAAACGCAGGTCTATCTCAATCAACCCCTGATTAAACCCGTCTCTCCTTATCAGGTGATGGCGGGTAATATTATCCCGTCTTCTCTGATCACCGGGCTTAGTTCTGACCTGCCGGGGATCCTTACCGCGCAGGTACGTCACAATGTTTATGATAGTGTGACGGGGCGGCACCTGCTTATCCCGCAGGGTACACGTATTATCGGCGAATATTCATCGGCCGTTACGTATGGGCAAAACCGAGCTCTTGTTGTCTGGAACCGCCTGATATACCCCAACGGTAAGTCAATCGTTCTGGAGGGAATGCCGGGCGTTGATCTTTCAGGGTTTGCCGGTTTTAAAGATAAAGTTGATTATCACTTCTGGCGCATGATGGGAGCTGCTGTGCTTGGTGCCGTTGTGGCAACGGCTGCGGATGCTGCCGAAGATGATGGTGATAGCTTGTCCGACAATGTGCTGGGTGGCACCGCTGAAACAGCGGATCAAACCATCCAGCGACTTATTCAAAAACAGCTTAATGTGCAGCCGACCATCAAGATACGCCCGGGATACAGATTTAATATTGTGGTGCTCGCAGATATGGTTCTGGAGCCATATGACCCGCGTCCCGCAACGGCGGCAATCGCACAGCGATAAGAAGGGAGACACTTAACCATGGCAGTTTCAGATAACTTAACAGGCACAGCCGCTCAAGTGCCTCAGGTGTCTAAAGAGGTGCTGGATTATCAGCAAACCTTGAAAGATCTGGCTACGCACAGGCGTAACCCTACACTACGCGGTGAAATCCTATCAACAGAGCGCAAGCTTGCAACGCAGATTGCCAAAAACCCGAAAATGCTCGAGCAGGCCAGAGAATTGGGGGTGGATAAACAAGTTCGGGCCAGTGCGGCCATTGCCGAGAGGCAAGCCCAAAACCTATCGCAAGGTGTAACACATAATGTGCCACGCGGGAGGGGTGTGTGATGAAGGATGAAGCGGTTAAAGAAATTCTCGATGTATTACACGATGATTTACTCAGTGTTCAAGAACGGCTCCTGAAATTACATGATCTTGGTGTTGTCTTTGATGAAGATTCTCTGGATGAGCGGATTTTAAAAGTTCTGGTTCAGCTCGATCTTCTGGATAATCTGCGTATTCAGCATGGCCTGCCTAGGCAATTTTGAGTTTTTCTTAAGCCTTCTGATGATGGATAAAAGCTTTTTAATTGATTGGTGTAGTCTCCCTTGGTTTTAAAGGAGGTGCCAGAATAGGCGGACGTGTCCGGCTCAAGCCCTTTTTTCCCTTTGTCTTTTTTAGAAAAAAACCAATTCCTCGCGCCCGCATTCCCCCAAAAAGAGTAATGCTTCAAAAAAGGGCTGGCCCCTGCCTCCGTTTCCCGCCTTTAGAGAAGGCACCATTAAAACCTAAAGGAGACAGACAATGTCAAACAATACAAAAACACCTGATTTTATCGCATACGAAGTTACTGAAAACCAAGATCAAAATTTCTGGACCCGCGTAGGCGCAGCCTGGAACCACTCAGACGGTGAAGGAATTAATATCCAGCTTTCTTCCATACCTCTCATCGGCAAAATCACCCTGCGCACACCAAAAGCCAAAACCGAAGAGTAATTTCTTTAAGAGCCGTAAGATAAAACTTGCGGCTCTTTTTTTGTTTTTAATATTCAATTGTTTTACAAAGGCAAACATTGAATAAGGGTTCTTGATTAAATCCTTCGCTCGGTAGCCCTGATGCAGGTTGTCAGAGCCTTTTGGTTTAACTATGTATTGAAGTGTTGTTATTCCAGTGTCTCCAAATAATAAAGAGCCATTTTCCGGCTCTATTCGGCAAGCCCTGATGAACAGGGCCTACTTTCACCAAACCGCTGCCTGCAAGCAGAGCGGGAGAGTTTCGGCCATGCCTGGTAACAATCCGGGGCAGTAGATATAGGAATGATGGCTTCTGCATTGATATTCTATGCAGGGCAGATAAACATAATGTGTGCTTCCGCTAATGCCGCAGAACGCCTTGTAGAAAGTGTTGGTTTTAAAACCTTCAAGGGGGCGGTTGAGCTCTTTTTTGAAAGACAAGGCTGCCTTCTCACAACTGAGGGTCTAGACCCTTACAGTTCTTCTCTTCGTTGCGACCCACCACTAGGGTGTGAGTATTCATCCTGTCTGTCCATTTTCGCTTCTTATCACCGCCCCCTTCCGGGGTTTTTATATGTGAAAGATGGAGATAAGAAAATGACGACTTTATATGCAAATCCGTATGATCTGAGTGCGATCGGGTTTTACTTTGATACGGCTGAAGACTACGCAGAAAAATCACAAGCCCTCAGAAATAGTTTTGGCGACCCGGTCGAGGAATTTGAAATTGAATTTATTGACGGCGAGAGCATTGACGCAGAACTTGGCAAGGCATGGAACTTGAACCAGTGTAATTTTACGGCCTTTTTTGATGCTTGCGATACGTGGGAAGAATACAAAAAAATACGCTTTATCATCGCTGTTGGTGAGTGTGGTTATGACTTTGATGCAGATGTCGTAAGCCTAGATGATGTTGACGTTGATATTTATGAATGCGACAGCATGAAAGAACTTGCAGAGCAGTTTGTCGATGAAGGTCTTTTTGGCGATATTCCGAAGCATTTGGAAAACTATATAGATTATGATGCCATTGCCCGTGATCTTGCGATTGATTATTCAGAAACCCGTATAAATGGGCAAAATCTCATTTATCGCTGTGCGTAAAGGGACATGTTATGACACTTAACTTTAATGATTATAACGCGGGCCATCCTTGGTATTATAAACTTGGAGGACGAGTGTTAACGCCCAAAGAAATTTTAACAACTGTCAAACTTAGCGGTTATCAGGGCTATCTGGTTGATGATATTGTGCGGATTGATAAAAAATCAGAGCCTGAGAGGTCAAAGGCATTGCGTGAGATTAAAGGCAAATGTGTTAAAGACTTATGGAGAGATATCAGTTGTTACCGTAATCTTGCTTACCAACTGCGTTTTGAGCGAGAATTATGCGGCATTGATGATTTAAGTGCGAGCTCAAATCAACTTCATACAAGCATGAGCCTCAAGCATAATCATATTTATAATGATCTGGCCCATCTTAATTTTTTGGATGATTTACAGAAACAATACGAGTTGTTTTGAGGGAGTATTTTCCCCGTACGGCTTTCTTTAGGGAAAGCCGTACGGGGGTTATTTATGAAACCTGTTTTTGTCCGTTCGCCTGATCATATCCGCTCTCCTGAAATATAAAGGCCGTGAACATCTAAGCGGCGGATTACCGACCGTGAAGACCAGCGCTTCGTCCTGACGCATTTGTTTAATTTCGTCGGCAGTCATGAGCGGGACTTTGGTCATGGCCTTGCTGGACGAATAGGTGTCAGGCCCGAAAAAACCAAATAGTCCGGACCGTGTTGAGGATGAAGTGCTCCGGGTATAACCCGTATAACTGCCGCATTCATCCGAGAGATCGCTCGCCGTACGATTATCCTGAATGGCACTATAGATACGGTAAGCAGCGCTTTCAAAAAAAGCCTGCCTGCCTTCTTCGCCGTAATTATCAACAAGCTGGCCGACTGACTGATAGAGTAGCGCAAGGGAAATACCGTATTTACGGCCAACGTCCCGCGCCTTAAGAATTGGCCCAAAACCTTTGCCGAGCTGATAGGCTTCATCCACTAACACCATTGTCCGCTTTTTATAATGTCCGTCAGCTTGCATGAGAGAGTTGAGAAATGCCGCCATGATAATCTTGCCGATGGCGGGCGTTGCCAGCAGGCTTTCTAGTGGCACATTGATAAAAACGTCGGTTTTGCCTTCTCTCAGTTCGCTCAGCGAGAATTTATTTCCAGACACTAGTGTCCCGAACTTGGCAATATCAAGAAAAGCGGTTGCTGTTTGAGCGGTTCCAGCGATACCGGAAAACTGCTCGGGCGCAAGATCAAAGAGGGTCGTGGCGAGCGAGCGGGCAAGAGCGCTTTCAGATGTTTTTGAAACCGCTTCAAGATATTCACGTAAACCGTCACTTGACTGGGCAATGGTTTTTCTCATTTCTGCCAGCGTTTTTTCTTGTTCAGAAATATGTTCATCAAAGAGGATGTCGGCAAGCACACAGCGGATAAGATTTTCTGCACTGTCAGAAAAATATTTACCACTGCCGCTAGCGTGACCTGTGGGGCCAATTATCCAACTTGAAACCACACCGATATTTTCTTCCATATCCAAAGGTGAATTGAGTACCCATTCAAGGGCATTGAAATTGTTGTTTTGGGCATAAGTTGGATTGAGGGAAATGACCCTGTATCCTTTCCTTTTTCTCTCTGCATGAACAAGAGGACCAATCTCAATGGAGGGATCAAAGCAGATCAGTGGCCCGTCCCATTCGAGTGCGGTTGGTACGGCAAAGCCGGTTGTCTTAAAGCCGCCTGATCCAACAAAGATGAGACCGTGACCGGAGGCGTCAGAAGCGTCAGACCTAAGCAATTGTTTCCTGCCGCCCTGTCCCCAAGTGTGTTTTTTAGCAGGGTCGAACTTAATGCCAATGAGATCTTTATCTTTCGAAGGGCTATAAGCCTCACCAAGACAAATACCCCCTTTATCAAACTGTAACCTCGCTTGTCTGAGTGTCATGAATTTGGCATTTCCAAGTTCTCCACGAGGGCTTCTTTTTGCTTTGCGTGAATCTGGAACTGGCGCGGCCAGAGCGATTAAAAATATAGTGGATATTGTTGCAACAAGTAAAAGTTGGAAAAGTAAAATTTGATTAAAACTTGGAAAGTTTTCACTGACAAAAATCGGAGCGGCATTCCAATCAAGGGCACCGATCTGAACAAGGTGATTATGCACCGGGATGGCCATAATGATAAGAGCAAGAAGCCAGGAAAGTTGACGGGTGCGGTAAGGGATGATGGCAATGCGACGGTTGATCAACTCGACGATAAGGGCGAGCATGGCGGGTGCAGAATAATGGGCGGTGAACCAGAGAACCTGCCCGACCTTAGGGGGTAAAAAAACATGTAAAAAGGAGCGATAAATCAACAGGCCAATGAACACGGATAAAGGAACAAAAATTAGCGGCCAATATTTGATAAATCTGTGGCTTGAAACCTGCTCAATCATAGCTCGACTTCCGAGACATTTTGAGTGCCTGCAATGGCGCGAATATGAGCTACTTTTTCAGGTGGAAAGGTTCCTTCCCATTGCTTGGAAATTCTGTTCCATCTGAGTTTTTCTGCTTTGAGTTTTTTGGTAATTTCTTCGTCAGGCTTATCAGTGAACTTTACAATGACGCCGACTTTCTCAGGTTTCTTTGAAGCTTCAAAACCAAGCTCTCGCCATTCTTGTTTGACGCTTTTGTTTTTAGCAAGAATGTTTTTTTGTTGAAACAGGAGGCCGATAATTTCATCATCCTCTAAAACATCTAAACCCGCTTTAACGACCATACCGCCAAGTTTATATTTGCGTGCATTTTCTGTTTTACGGGTTTTCTCTTTAAGGGCTCTTTCTTTTCTTTGGAGGGCTAATTTACGTTGCTCAATTTTATCCAGTTCATTCATATTTGCTTTCCCCCACTCGTCGTACAAAACACATTGTTTTCCTGAAACAATATAATACTTATAGTAGGGCGAGAGCCTCGGTCCTGTCAAGGTTGTGAACCGCGCTAAGGCGGGAATATATTCGCCTTTACAGGTTAGGAGCATGAGCCACAATCTATCCCTTATTATAAAAAGAGACGAGTTGCACAGCAACACATCTTTAAGAGGATTGCCGAACGGCAATGTTCAGTCCTGCGTCGAGGCCAAAGGCCGAGACAAAGGAAAAGCCTCCGCAGGAAAAATATCTATACGCAATATACAAACTCGTTTGTTAGCTCTGTTTGTGGCTTCCATTTTAATTTATTTTCTGCTATGAGTTGAGAATGGCTATTCAATTTGCACGTATGAGAATTCTTACGCGTTCCAAGGGACACTGTGCCGTCAGGAGTGCAACCTATAACGCGCGCGGCGCGGCGCGGTCTGAGCGTACGGGCGAAAAATATTCTTATTCTGACAGACATGATCTTGAACATCATGAAATACTCTTGCCCGAAGGGGCACCTGAAGAGATGAAAGACTTTGAAATATTATGGAATAAGGCTCAATTTGCGGAGAAGCGCATAAACTCTCAGGAAGCTAAAGAACTGCTTCTCGCCCTTCCGGATAACCCTGAAATTACCGATAAAATGCGCCTGGAAATGACACGGGGTTTTGTGCAGGATAATTTTGTTAAGCATGGTGTTGGAGTGCAGATCGATATTCACGGACCTCATGAGTGGGTAAAAAATGAAGATGATGCTTTGCAAGACGCGAGCGTCAATTATCATGCTCATGTGCTTGTCACCACTCGCCGGATTGATGGTCAGGGCATGGGAGAAAAAGCGCGGAATTTAAATGGCCTTTTTGCCAAAGGCTATGTGATGGATGGGGATAAATGGGGAGAGGTTTGGCGCGACTATCAGAATGATTATTTTATGAGGACCGGCCTTGATATTCGCGTTGATGAAATCAGTCTTATTCCGACGGAGCATATTGGACCGCAGCGCATGCGAACTGAGGCTGATGTTTTAGCGATTAATCGTAACCAAAAAGCCGTAGAATTGGCCACTGAACTGATGACAAAACCGGAGCGAATATTGGAGCAATTGACGCTACAGAAATCGAGTTTTTCGGTTGATGAACTCAATCGCTATATTGACCGCCACGGCTTTGATGAAAGGACATCAACAGAAATTTTTAAGTCAGTACTTTATTCCCCTGAAACGCTTTACACGATCGATAAGAATGGTGAACTTGACGAACGATTTACGACCCGGACTGTGAGAGCAGAAGAAGCAGAAGCTCTTAAAATATCGACGGTTTTGATGAGTGAGAAAGATATGCTTTTGGCTCCGGCGACAATGAACCGTGTGGCGCGAAGTTACGGGCTATCTGGGGAGCAAGCTGCAGCAATGGAGGCCAGTCTCTCAGGCAAGCGATTAACTGTTATTCGCGGCAGAGCGGGAACAGGAAAAAGCTATGCGTTGAAGGCCATAAAAGAAGGACTTGTTCGAAGCGGGAAAGACGTGATAGGACTAGCGCCCACAAACATGGTGGCATCCGCCCTCAGGGAAGATGGCTTTGAGCAAGCTTATACAGTTCATTCGTTTTTGTTTCAGGATCAGCATGACCGTATCAAGTTAAAAGATGGCTCCCGTCTGATTGTCGATGAAGCGGCCATGCTTGATAGCCGGACAATGAAAAGCCTCTTAGAGGCCGCATATAGACACCGAGTTGGTGTCGTGTTGGTCGGTGATGACGGCCAGTTATCAGCCATCGAACGGGGTGGATTATTTAGTGATATAGCAAAACTTGCTGGAGCCACTGAAATATCCATTGCTAGAAGGCAATCAAAAGAATGGAGCAAAGAAGCAACTGAATCTCTAGCAAAGGGAGATATCAAGTCGGCGATTAAGGCTTACGATGAACGAGGTTTTATTGTTAAAAGTGACGACGAAGAGGCCAGTAAAAAAACACTCATCGAAAAGTGGAAAACGGATTTTGATTTAAACACAAGCGCAAGCCGTTTTGTGTTTGCTTATCGCAACAAGGACGTGTCAGAATTTAATATGGCCATGCGAGATCATCTTCAGACACGAGGTGTCGTCGCGAAAGATAACCATAATTTTATGACAAAGCATGGTCGCTTTGATTTTAGCGTTGGCGACCAACTTGTCATGACAGCTACCGACAAGCGAAAGGGATTGATTAACGGTCAAGGTGGTAAGATTGTCGAAATAGAGGGAGCCTTCATTACGCTGGAAATGAATGGGGAGTTACGTACCCTTGATAGTAACGAGTTTACAGGTTTCCGGCATGGCTATGCAGGAACCATCTACAAGGGCCAAGGGCGCACAGTGAACCATGCATATATCTATCACACCAAGCATTGGGGGCAGGCGAACGGCTATGTGGCTTTATCACGTCATAAAACTGATGCGCACCTCTTTGTTGCCGGAGAGTATCGGGATGGTGAGAAACTTGCCAAGAGCCTCAAGCGTGACGACCAAAAGGTTTCCAGTCTCGGTCTTGAACTTGCGGATAAACAGACTATAGACCCAAGCCTTGGGCGAGAATTTGAAATGAACTCGCAAGGTCTAAATGATAGTTTTGAAAATGCCATGGTTGATTTAAAACGCTACCGTCGTGTCGATCCGCGCGCCTATGCCTTTGCAGATTATCGTGCTGACGTTTCTGCGGTAGAGATTAATAATAATATTGAAGCAACTAAAGAGGCTGTTAAGCGTGGCCTAGCTCGACAGATAGGCCAAAGGATGATCACGGCGGGAAGTACAATCCTCAGTCTTAAGTCTTCAGGGCGGGTATTGATAAAGGCAGCAAAAGTGCTTGGCCGCGGTTTGTGATATGATTATCATCAACACCTGTTTACAAGATATTGATGATCCGTCAAAGTCTTGGGTTGTGGGTCACTGTAATTTTGGCTATCATTGCTACTGTATCAGGCGTTATTGCTAGTCCTTTTGCGGTATCAAGAATGTTAGCAATGCTAACTGATATGAAGCTTGCACCGCACAGCCATTTTGGAATGCCCGGTTCGGTCCATCAACATGTCTTGGTTTACACAATCGCTTTGGCTATGTTTTTGGCGGTTTTCTTTTATCTGAGCAGAATAGCATCGCTTGGGGCTCTTTTTTATCTCTGTATGGATATCGCGGTTCACTGGGGAGTGCTTCGTTATTTACGAAAGGAAATTCACGCTAATATATTCATCCTATCTTTTGCGATTGTGTAAACCATGACAATGCTGTTGCTGAAAGCTTTTTCCAACTGCTTAAACGTGAGCGTAATCGTCGAAAAACATATGCAACCCGCAAGGATGCTCGTCAGGATATAATCGATTATATAGAATTTTTCTATAATCCAAAAAGAAAGCATGGTAACGACGGAATGTTGTCACCAATAGATTTTGAACAACAAACAATAATGAAGACGCATGGTGTCTAACAAACTAGGGGCTATTCATTAATAATAAAACGGAAGATTAAGGTTTAGGAAATGATAACATTTTTGAGATTTTCTTAAAGCTTGAATTACCAAGCAAACTCTATTATACAGGCCTTATGTATTCGAGAATGATTTATTTAGTTATGGTGTCTTTCTTATTTGCACAAGTTACTTGTGCGATGTCGGAAAGTACTGAGATATTTTTAGAAGCTGCTGAACATAGTGAAGTTTCCTCCGTTTCTCATGATACTACTTCTATAGAACATGATGAAGTAACTGAACATCAAGACGAATTAACCGGTGTTTCACATTGTGTGCATTCACACCCTCCGATGACTTTTCTATTCAGCGATAGTGGTTTTGAAGTAAACACTGCAGAAGTTGAAATTACCCATATCGACATAAAAAAATTAGTATCGATAGGTCACCGTCCTCCCTTATCACCCCCCAAAGCCTAATAATTACACGTTTTAATTTGAATAATCATTAGTTGAATTTGCAGACATTCTGCAGCGGCTGATGCTTAAATTTATCGTAATTATTTGGAATAAACAAAATGAACTGCAAAAAAATGCAGGGTATTTTTGTGCTGGTAATTTTGGCATTTATATTGCCAATCTCTACATTCGCACAAGAGACAACTAAGAGACCTGTACTACACGAATTTCTAACCGAAGTATTGGAGGGACACCCTTCACTATTATCAATCGAAGCGAGCCAGAGGGCTGTCGAAGCGCGTGCTCAAGGTAAAGCACGGTCAATTTATAATCCGGAAATCGAGATCGGTTATGTAAATAATAGAGATAGAGATAAAGAAATTGGTATCTCTCAAACCATCGATTGGTCGGGAAAACGTCGTGCTCGATCTAAAGTAGGACGTGCAGAAGTTGTTGCGTCTAAATCAGCGTATTCGTTAGCAAAGAAGGGCTTGCTCACCACGGTGCTGCAAAGTCTGACCGAATATCAAACAACATTGAAAATTTACAAAGTAGCAGAAGACCGAACCCGTTTGAGCGAGGACTTTTTGAAACTCGCTCAAAGAAGAAATTTGGCAGGCGAACTTCCACGTTCCGAACTTTTAACGGCGATGCTGGCACTTTCTGAATCTCAAGCAGCAAAAAATGAAGCCTCGAGTGATTTATCACAATCTAAAGAAAACTTAATTGCTTTAGTGGGTGAAGAACGCGCGGTATGGCCGAACTTAATGGGAGTGCCTGTTGATGACGATGCGCTTACATTTGTTTACGACATCGAGACCTTGCCGGAAATAATCTTAGCGAGAAATCAAATTGAAATTTTCCGAGCACAGATAAATGTAGCGAGATCAGAGCGTAAACCTGATCCAACGATTGGAGTAACCGTTGGACAAGAAGGTGGCGGGTCTCGTATTGACGATGGGCCACGCCATACAACGGTCGGTCTAAAATTATCTCTGCCAATTCCCATCTGGAATAGCTACAAAGCAGAAGTTCGCGCTGCAGGGGAAGATTTAATTCAAGCAGAACAGAATTATTATGTCGTGGAGAACCGTGTAATTGCCCGACTTGAGGCTACTATGAACCGATATCAATCAGCAGCCAATGCTTGGAACGAATGGAGTAAGCAGGGAGCCATGCCGTTAAGTGAACAGCGTGACCTGCTCAAAAGGCTCTTAGAGGCACAAGAAATAAGTGCCGTGGACTATCTGGTACAACTTAATCAAACCTTCGAAGTCGAAAACACATCCATCGAGCTTAACGGCAGACTATGGAATGCTTGGTTCGCTTGGCAAAATGCCAGCAACACCTTTGACGCATGGCTGGAGAAAATACAATGAGAATGAATATGAAAAAAATATACAATATAAAATTAGTAATACTGTTAGGTCTTGTTACCACAATATCCTCAAACATTGTACCTTATACTAACTTCAGTACTGCTTTCGCACAAGAAGAAGAGGAACACGAAGATAATGAAGAAGAAATCTCTTTAACCCCAGAACAAATTCTCAGTGCTGGCATTACTACTAAAACTATGATGTTAAATAGCATAGAGAAAAGTCTTCAAACTACTGGAGAAGTTAAAGCAAATGAATACGAGTCTGTTTTGATTACGCCTCGCATTTCTTCAATTGTAATAGATAGGCACTCTCGTTTAGGGGAGAGAGTTAATGAAGGTCAGCTTCTCATAACTCTATTTAGTGTTGAAATGGCAAGTGCACAGGCTCGATTTATAAATGCTTCGCAGGAATGGGATAGAGTTAAGGAATTAGGTAGAGAAGTTGTGGCAGCTAAACGGTTTGTTCAAGCTGAAACGGATTATCGTGAAATTCTTGCCCAACTAATGGCCTATGGAATGTCTGATATTGATATAGACAAATTATATAAAACTGGCACTTTAGATAAGCCGGGCGAATATGAATTATATGCCCCTCAAAGTGGCACGATTTCATCAGATGATTTCCTAATTGGTGCCATGGTTGATGCGGGTACAGTACTATTTAAGATTATCAACGAAGAAACTGTTTGGATTGAAAGCCCTCTTCCTTCAAGTCAATTTGAAGATGCTTTTAACGCCACGAGAGCGATCATTAAAATTGATGAATTTATTGGTGAAGCACGCGTTATTTCCGCAGGTGAAACCGTAGACGAAGCTACGCGTCGCCGAAACATCAGGCTAATTATAGATAACGCAGACCATAAATTACATCCGGGACAATTCGTTGATGTAGAATTTTTAAGTCCTGGGGGAGATGATGGTTTAATTGTTCCCAAAGATGCAGTGTTGAGGTCCCCTGATGGTGACTGGCTTCTCTTTGTCCAAGATGAAGATGGCGGGTTTCTTCCGCGTGAAGTCGAAATTTTGAATTCTTCAGGGGATCAATATGAAATCTCTGGTGTCGCAGTAGGCGAAAACATTGTCATTACTGGTGCCTTCTTTATTCAATCTGAACTCGCTAAAAGCGGTTTCAGTGTTCACAATCATTAGAGGATGCACACATGTTAAATAAGTTAATAGATTTTGGTATTATAAATAGATTTTTGGTTCTCTTGGCAACCGTCGTTTTAATAGCTTCGAGTGTCATAATATTGCCCAACATTAACCTCGATGCATTCCCTGATGTTACTAACGTACAAGTGACGATAAACACTGAAGCAACAGGCCTTGCAGCTAAAGAAGTGGAACAGCTGATTACTTTCCCGGTTGAAGCCGTAATGTATGCTTTGCCTGATGTGGAGGAAGTCAGGTCCATCTCGAAATCCGGATTGTCGGTCATCACTGTTGTGTTTAAAGAAGGCACCGACATTTACTTTGCAAGACAATTAGTCTTCGAAAAATTACAGGCAGCCAAAGAAGATATTCCCGCAGGAGTAGGAGTTCCTGAAATGGGGCCAAATACTTCGGGTCTTGGCCAAGTTTTTCAATATGTATTGCTGTCGGGTGATAGTGGTACATACGATGCGATGGATTTAAGAAGTTTAAATGATTGGGTCGTGAAATTATTACTAATGCCTATTGAAGGTGTAACCGAAGTTTTGTCTTTCGGCGGTGAAGTTAGACAATATCAGGTACAAGTTAATCCCGAATATTTGCTTAATTATGATCTAACGGTAGCCGGAATTATTGAAGCAATTGACAATAATAACAAAAATTCCGGCGGTTGGTATATGGATCGCGGCAATGAACAACTTGTTATTCGCGGTGTTGGTTGGATACGTGGTGAAGAAGAAGGTTTGTCAGATATTGCCAATATTCCTCTGAAAGAAAAAGATGGTAGTGTTGTCTATGTCTCTGATGTGGCGAAAGTAGAATTTGGCGGGGAAATACGCCAAGGAGCCGTTACGATGACACGTCGTTCTGGTGACAAAATTGAGGTCTTGGGCGAAGTGGTTACAGGAATAGTTCTGAAGCGTCTAGGTGCCAACACTAAACTTACTATTGATAGTATCAAGGAACGACTTCCCATCATCCAAGCTGCCCTGCCTGATGGTGTAACGATTGAACCTGTATATGATCAAGCAGATTTGGTTTCTAAGGCCGTGAGCACTGTTACGCAAGCTCTGATACAGGCGTTTGTGTTAATCGTTATCGTTTTATTTCTATTTCTTCTCAATATACGCGCTGCTGGACTGGTTTTGTTATCCATACCTTTATCAATATTGATGGCGTTATCTGTGATGTCCATCAACGGTATCTCGGCAAACCTTATGTCTTTAGGGGGTATGGCAATAGCCATAGGCATGATGGTCGACGGTTCTGTCGTGATGATGGAAAATATTTTCACTCATCTAACTAAAAGGCATCCGAGTAAAATTATTGGTCAAGAACCTCATGGTTTAAGATTGGTTATGCAGGAAGCATCTCGGGAGGTAGGTAGGCCTGTTTTCTTTGCGGTGATGATCATAATCGTTGTATTTGCTCCTTTATTTAGTCTCGAAGGTGTAGAAGGTAAATTATTCCAACCTATGGCCTTTTCTATTGTGCTCACTATGCTGGGGTCTTTGATTGTTGCCTTGCTTATTTTACCACCTTTAGCAACGTACTTGTTTAAAAATGGAGTAAGGGAAAAAGATAACAAACCATTGAAATGGTTGGAGACTCATTATAGAGGCATCCTAATTTGGGTGCTGGGAAATTCAAAAAAAGTAATGATTACTTCGGTCACTATTTTTTTGCTATCCCTCACTCTTTTGCCATTTTTGGGCACAGAGTTTGTTCCTGAATTAGAGGAAGGTACTTTGAATATTCGCGTAACGCTTGCTCCTTCTACTTCACTTAATACTGCCGTAGACATAGCCAAAATTTTAGAAACAAAATTAATAAAATTTCCTGAAGTTTTATTCGTATCAAGCCGTACCGGCCGCGCAGAATTAGGGGGTGATCCTGAACCTGTTTCAAACATTGAATTTCTTGTGGGTGTTAAAGAAGTTGACGATTGGGAAACTGCTTCAAATAGACAAGAACTACAACAAATAATGGAGCAAGAAATGTCTGTGTTCCCTGGACTATTATTTTCTTTTTCTCAACCAATTGCCACACGTGTTGATGAACTGCTGTCTGGTGTCAAAGCAGAACTAGCCGTAAAATTATTCGGCCCTGAACTAGACATCTTAGCGAGTAAAGGAAAAGAAATTGAAACATTGGTGAAATCCATTGAAGGAACACGAGATGTTGCAATGGAGCAAGTAACAGGAGAATCACAACTTGTTATTACACCAAGACGAGATCTTGTTTCTCGCTACGGCCTTTCTGTTGGCCAAGTTATGGATTTAGTTTCAAATTCCATAGGTGGTAAGGCAGCAGGACAAGTCATACAAGGAAATGAAAGGTATGATATTTATGTGCGTCTAGATAGAGAGTTTCGTAAAGATGTTGAAACAATTTCAAACCTTACTCTAATTTCTATTAACGGCGCTTGGGTAAGATTAGGTGATATTGCTGATGTTAGTATTCAAGATGGACCTACGCAAATTCGCCGAGATAATGTTCAACGGCGGGTTGTTATTCAAAGTAATGTTGAAGGTCGGGATATGGGCGGCTTGGTTGCTGAACTAAGTAGTCGAATTGAGGCTGAAATTGATCTTCCTGCGGGTTATGCCGTAGAATTTGGGGGGCAATATGAAAACCAGCAACGTGCTCAAGCAAGACTGATGATTGTCGTTCCAATATCAATGGCTCTAATTTTGTTATTGCTCTATTTTGCGTTTGGTTCGATGAAACAGGCTTCTCTCATAATGTTGAATGTACCAATGGCTCTCGTTGGGGGCATAGTTGGTTTATTCGTAAGTGGTCAATATTTATCTGTTCCTGGCTCTATTGGCTTTATTACTTTATTTGGCATAGCTATCTTAAATGGTGTCGTCTTGGTCAATTCGTATAATGAACGATTATCTAGAGGAGAAAGCATCTTTGATAGTGTGTTAGAAGGCACCGTTTCTAGGTTACGACCAGTATTAATGACGGCTATTACAAGTATGCTCGGCCTCATCCCATTACTTGTTGCAACAGGGGTTGGCTCTGAAATACAGAGACCTTTAGCCACTGTCGTTGTAGGTGGAATTATCACGAGTACGTTGCTAACGTTGTTTTTATTACCTGCAGTTTACAACAAATTTATGCAACATGATTTTGAGCAGGATTAGTTATAAATAAACCAAAGGAGTGCGGGAATTTCCCGTACTCCTCCACTCCCGTTCAACTTGATAGATAATACCAATTCCAAATTTAGAAGTAGAAACTATAAAATAAACTTTAGAGGCGCTGTGAAATGAAAGAAGAAATCTCATTAAATATTGAAGGCTTGGAGGATAAACATACCCTGCCATTAAAACTAGTTGTAAATTCATTCCCCGGAACAGAAAATGTTTGTGTTGATTTGGAAAATGAAACGTTAACATTAGATGTTACAGAGGATGGAATTGATAAAAAGAGATTGATTGAAAGTCTTGAACAACTTGGGTACCGTGTTAAAAAAGATGACGATAATGAACCAGTAAAAATATCTCCCCGTTGGTTCAGAACCAGCAATGGAAAGTTGGTTGTTTTTACCGGAGCATTAATAAGTGCGGCATCTATATTATGGTTTTTTAATCCAAAAATAGCTGACTATGGATTTGCTATTGCTGCCCTAATTGCACTCATTCCTCTTGCTAAGAAGGCTGTGGTATCGCTTCGCAAAGGCGTCCCGTTTACCATAGAAACTCTGGTAACTGTCGCGGTAATAGGAGCTATTTTAATCAACCAATCTATGGAAGCTGCTGTGGTAGTATTTCTGTTTGCTGTCGGCGAGCTGTTAGAAAACCTTGCCGTCTCAAGTGCCCGAAATAATATAAAAGCACTATCCAAATTATTGCCCAAGTATACGCTATTGGTTAAGGGTGAAACAACGCGAGAAGTCTTAGTAGAATCCTTGGTTAAGACAAATATTGTCGAGATTAGACCCGGCGCAAGTGTCCCTGCAGATGGTGAGATTGTTCAGGGGACGACCAGCATAGATGAAAGTTCAATCACGGGGGAAAGTATGCCCGTTCGCCGAACGGTTGGCGATATGATTTTTGCGGGCTCTATCAATATGGACGGCGTTATCCTCATGCGGGTGGAAAAAACTTCAAAAGATAATATGGTTGCGCGCATTTTAAATTTGGTGGAGGAAGCTGAGGCGAGTAAATCGCCCACTGCACGCTTCATTGATAAATTCAGTTATTATTATACGCCGGGCGTTATGTTGGCAGCCATTTTAATCGCTATCATCCCACCTTTACTGTTTGGAAGTTTGTGGATGGATTGGATATATAAAGGGCTCGCAATCTTGCTCGTTGGTTGCCCATGTGCCCTTGTCCTGTCAACACCAGCCGCAATTACATCAGGTATTGCCTCGGGAGCACGTCGAGGCATTCTTTTGAAAGGCGGTGTAGTTCTGGAAGCTATCGGTAAGGTTAAAACAATAGCTTTTGACAAAACCGGGACGTTAACACGTGGTACGCCGAAAGTAACTGACATCAAAGTATTTAGAGGCACTGAAGAAGAAATGTTGGCTCTGGCAGCTTCCGTAGAGTCATCGTCCTCTCATCCGCTTGCTATAGCTATAATGGAGGCAGCAAAAGATAGAAAAATTAAAGTATTGGGAGTTATCGACGCTAAATCATTAAGTGGTCGAGGCATGCAAAGCACAGTAAACGGAAGCCTTATAACTGTTGCGTCACCCCGCTATGCTGAAGAAATATCTAGCATCAATAATGACGAAAAAAATATTTTATTAGGATTTGAAAAACAGGGAAAAACGCTTGGTCTTGTGATTAGGAATGAAACGCTGCTTGGCGTAATAGCTATGCGCGATGAGTTGCGCGATGATGCTAAGAAATCCATGGAGGAACTAAAAAGGCTTAATATTGAAACGGTCATGTTAACTGGTGATAATGCACTGACAGGACGGGCAATTGCAGATCAACTTGGAATGACCGTGGAGGCCGAGTTGATGCCAGAAGACAAATTGAACATCATTGAAAAACTTAAAGAAGGCGGTAATGTTGCGATGGTTGGTGATGGGGTTAACGATGCCCCCGCTCTAGCTTGCGCTACTATTGGCATTGCCATGGGTAGCGGCACAGATGTAGCCTTGGAGACGGCGGATGCTGCATTATTGCACGAGCATCTCCTTGGTGTTCCCGCTCTCGTAAAACTTTCGCAAGCTACCATGCGTAATATATATCAGAATATTAGTATATCCTTGCTGTTAAAGGCCGTATTTTTAGTAACTACTCTATTTGGCGTAACGTCTTTGTGGATGGCTATACTAGCAGATACAGGTGCCACAGTTATTGTCACTTTAAATGCTCTCAGATTGCTGAGGTATGATCCTTATGTCTGATGCAAAGGGTGTCAAACAATTAGAAGCAATGGGTATAACAATTCAAGAGTTAAATTTATTATTTTCCAGCTTCATTAAAGAAAGTTTTCATTAATTTTATGATTTAAATCGAAAAAAACCATCAAGTGGGATAAGGTCTTCTTCATGAATAATACAGGTACTAGAAATCAAAAATTTGTCAAATACATTGACGCACAAGCATCTCAGATATCTTCCATAGATATTGAATATGTTTCAAATCGACCTCACGAATTAGACAAAATTTCTGTATTAACCTCAGGCAGTTTAAATTCAAGCTAAATCAACCATCATAGAAGGAAAATAACTATGAAAACATTAACCCTATTAACAGGCGCTTTTTTGAGCCTTGGATTGGGAACAGCGCAAGCCGGACCAAGTTAAGGAAATGCCGCGTTTTAGCAGCATTGAACAATAACGCTGTCCGAAGGCGCGTTATTCATCTGTTAAAAAACGCTTGGAGTGCACAAAGGAAGTACGTGTAGAAATATTTGAAAATCGCAAGGCCAGAAAGGGCGCTAAAGAGTAAATGTTCAAAAATTATTATAATAAGGTTTCATATGTGTATGACATTTTTTCGCCCAAAATTTATTATCACGGGGCGCGAAATGCCGCCGTATCCAGTCTTGATCTAGAGGAAGGGCAAACCGTTCTGAATATTCCCGTCGGCACAGGCCAGAATCTAGCATATTTACAGCGTTATCTGCATGATACAGGGCAAATTATCGGTGTGGATTTATCTGAAGGCATGCTGTCAAAGGCGTTTCAGAAAATCAGCACGCACAACTATTCCGACGGCACGTTGCAGAATATGGATGTGGCAGATCTGAATGCCGCGTGGCTGACCAAATACCAAACTGAAAATCCTGATAGGCACATCGATGCTATTCTCTGTGATCTTGGTCTCTCAGGGTTTGATGGCTGGGAACAGGTTATTGAGAACCTCCTGACGATTCTAAAACCTGGAGGCAAGCTCGTTGTGATGGATTGGGAGTTAAAAGAACCCAGCCTTCGAGGAGAGCTTGTTAAATGGATCGGCGGCGGTGAAGTTGAGCGCCCCATACCTGCTTATCTGCAAAATAGGTTGGCCTCTTATGAGATAGACCATTCCTTTAATCGTGGCGGTGTATTTGTAGCTTCCGGAGTGAAGCATATAGGAATGGAAAGCTGATATGGGACACGGGCACGACCACGGAGATCCATCTGAAATAGGAGAACGCCGCCTTTGGTGGGCCGTGGGCGCGAATATGTTGCTGACAGTGGCACAAGTCATTGGCGGGCTCGTATCCGGCAGTTTATCTCTGATCGCCGATGCTCTACATAATTTCAGTGACGCTGCCTCTTTGCTGATTGCTCTGGTGGCTATTCGTATCGGCAGGAAGCCGCCAGATCAATTCAAGACCTTCGGCTATAAACGCGCTGAAACCATAGCCGCCCTAATCAACTTGACCACGCTCATCATTCTCGGACTGTACCTATCCTATGAAGCTATTTTGCGCTTTATCACGCCAGAGCCGGTTGCTGGATGGACGGTTGTTATCGTCGCCGGAATAGCCTTAATTGTCGATATATTCACGGCATTGCTGACATACAGCCAATCCAAGAACAGCATGAATATCAGGGCCGCATTTCTTCACAACCTGACAGACGCTATGGCCTCTGTGGGAGTGATCATCGCCGGAACCTTGATTTTGCTTTACGGCTGGATATGGACGGATGCAGCCATGACATTGTTGATCGCCGGATATGTCCTTTATCACGGTTTCATGGAGATACCGAAAGCAATTCACTTGCTTATGGAAGGAACGCCTGACGGTGTCAGTATTGAAGATGTGATAACAGCTATGGAAGCGATTGAGAGCGTAACCAATGTTCATCATGTCCATATCTGGCAATTGGATGAACAGCGCAAGGCGCTTGAGGCGCACGTTGTTCTCACAAATATGAAAGAAATAGAAAAAGTGAAGAGCTTTCTAAAAATAATGTTGCATGATGATTATGAAATTGGGCATTCAACATTGGAATTTGAGGAGGTAAACTGTAAAGACAGTCGTTAATTCCCCGTAAGATATATTATATGTAACACATATTAAGCGAATTTAAATTTAGTGTTAGTTGCGATGTATGCCTACGGGATTTATTGTAATTTATATGGGCTGTTGTCGTTTCTTATCTCATTTGATTGTTAGATGTAGCGTCATGTTTCTCTGATGCTGTCATTTTTATTTTTTCAGCTATCGCATGGTCTGCAAGAGCCGTAATTATAAGACATTCGGAAACTTTTTCACCATGACATTGGAATATCATCCTCTGCATCTCTTTTTCCATTATGGATAGGACTTTAATCTTCTTCTGAATATTTTCGAGATTATTTTTCGCGATTTTGTCCACTTCCGCACACGTATGATCAGGCTGATCTGAAAGCGCCAATAAGTCACGGATATCATCGAGTGCAAACCCCAATGCACGACTATGTCGGATAAACATTAGGCGCTCTATATGAGATTTTCTATACATACGACGATTGTTATGGGCTCTGACAGCAGGCGGCATTACGCCAATTTGTTCATAATAGCGGATCGTTTGCACTTTACAATCAGTGCGCTTGGCAAGCTCGCCAATCATAAATTCTTCTGTCATTTTTAAATCTCCTCTTGCTCCTACAGTCACTATAGCATGTATATTTGACGTATCAATAATACAAATGATTCGGTAAGCTCGATGGCAGATAATTGTGGGTGTGAAATAACTCAAAAATTTGACGGTTCTTCAAAAGAATATAAACGTATTCTTGTGATTATCATTGCCATTAATTTGGTGATGTTTTTCGTGGAAGTTATAGGTGGTCTTTCCTCAAGGTCCGTAGCACTACTCGCTGATTCCTTAGATTTTCTAGGAGACACCGCGACATATACTATCTCCCTTCTTGTGATTGGTCTATCTTTAGCGACAAGAGCTAAAGCCGGATTGTTTAAAGGAATATCTCTTTTAGTAGTCGCAATGTGGGTGTTAGGAACTACCGCGTACCGCCTAATATATATCGAGGTGCCTGAACCAATGACAATGGGGGCAGTAGGAATGGTTGCGTTCGGGGCAAACGTTTTAAGTGCTTTATTGCTTCTCCGGTATAAAGACGGAGATTCAAACGTAAGGTCTGTGTGGTTATGTAGCAGAAACGATGCAATTGGTAACCTTGCGGTAGTTGTCGCCGCATCTGGCATCGCTGCTAGCGACACTGCTTGGCCGGATTTGTTCGTTGCTTTTGTTTTAGCCGGTCTATTTATAAACTCCGCAGTTCAAATTATACGACTGTCAAGGGCTGAACTTAAATTGAGTGCAATAGGATGAATAGATTTTTATGATCAGTGATTTATACATTAGTGACAACCGTTAATATGAAAAAATATATTAATATATTTTTGCTTACTATCTTCGTTATTGGGGCAACAGTTGATATTGCTGTCATTGATGCTGTTGAATTTCAACATGAGCTGATTGGAGACGATACTCAGACGTTACCAATAAATTTAGATCACGAACAGAATACAAAAAAAGATCAACATTGTGCAGACCATTGTTTACACCATTTAGCCCCAATCTCAATTATGGATATAAAACATATAGTTAATTTACATGACAAGGGTATTCCATTCGGAAAATACACCCTGTATTCTCAGTTCTCCAAGCCATCTACACCTCCTCCCCTGTACCAACTCTCGTAGATAAACGCTCTAAAAAATAGAGAAAAATCAGCTTATAAATAATGAGAGTAAACCGTATGAGAACCGTACGCAATTTCGTACTTGGTATGTCGATAACTAGTATTTGCATATCAATTATTCAAGTGTCTTTTGCACAAGAGACAACTAAGAGACCTGTACTACACGAATTTCTAACCGAAGTATTGGAGGGACACCCTTCACTATTATCAATCGAAGCGAGCCAGAGGGCTGTCGAAGCGCGTGCTCAAGGTAAAGCAC
>JAUIDN010000005.1 GCA_030428615.1 Alphaproteobacteria bacterium
CTGTTCTGCGCTATAATAAATCCTCGTTCTGTATGCCATATCAATCACTCCCTCTATGCCTATATTAGAGTAAAGTGTTGCGTTGACCACTTGAGATCACCGTCGAAAGCGGTCGTTCAATTTTATAAAAATTAGCGCATTTTTGATGTATTTGGTGCCCGGCTGGTACCCCACAAACAACGTGAAAGCTAAAAACACATTTGGTAGTTATATTTAGAACCGGAGAAACACTCATGATTAATCCGCGTGTCGGTGGTTCAAATCCGCCCCCGGGCACCACTTATTTCCCTTACATATCAATCTGTTAATAGATTTATTCTGCTTAATATTTTTTTACGAATTTCACCCGGGGCATCACTGGGGCAACAAAATGGGAATTTTCAACCAAACATGAATACGATATTTGCTTTTCTAAGGTATTATTCCAAACGACAATTCTAATTTGATGTTTCAAAATCGATCTTGAACTCAGCATCTGAAACTTTGGATATTTTCAAACCACCAATGCTTGTAATAGAGGGTGGAGTTCCTCCCTGAATATCCATAATTGACAAATTTCCTTGAAATTCGCCGACTTCCATATCTTGACTTGCAATATAGGCTTTAATAGCGCCTTCCAATTCTTTTGATTTTTTTATGGGCAGTATTTTTGAGAAACTAAATCCAAATGAAACGCACCCATCCTTTATTTGTACAGCATACATCTGAGTAATACCTTGGTTTTGCAATGCTAAAATGAATTCTTTAGATAAAGGATCGAAATTGTGATAGAGAACTTTAAGGTT
The DNA here is from genome assembly GCA_030428615.1 of Alphaproteobacteria bacterium. Classification (GTDB taxonomy): domain Bacteria; phylum Pseudomonadota; class Alphaproteobacteria; order Sphingomonadales; family Emcibacteraceae; genus Pseudemcibacter. The sequence continues at coordinate 786 of JAUIDN010000005.1, forward strand.
TACGCTATCAAAATCACTGTCATTATCATTTATAGGTTCAATTAAAACAAGTTTCTTTCCCTTGGCAGTTTTCGGCTTATCCTGATGGTGAAAAGAGTTATAGGGAAATCGAACATCCAGAATTTGTTGAATTTCGTTTTTACCTAACGGATTACGCTCCCATCTTGCAATGTGACGTCCTTTTTTAGGAGCCATATTTTTATTCTTCAATTCATCATATTTAGGCTTCAAGAATGAAATCTGACAAATACCAGATTCATGTAGACTTAATTTCAACCAATTTATTGTACCGTAACCACCTAAATATATATCGTCTTTATTCTTATTACACCATATGCGCCACTTTTCAGAATACTTTCCCTTCCAAGGACCTATAGCAAATCTAAATACGTTTGAATTCATTTTCAGTCATCTAGCAAATTTGGTTTTTTTTCTAAACAATCTCTAGCCCATGGCTGCAATACAAAGGGAAAGCCAGTATAATGTGCTGAAAGGCTGGAAGCCCTTAGAATTATTTTTTTATTTCTAGAGCACAGAATACGCCGTCATTTACATCTCCAATTTGAGATTCTTGATTTTCAAGAATATATGGCCTTAGGAACCGCTTTTCATCCGCTGATAAGTTCTATAAAGACAGTTATCAAAGAAACCTAAATCGTTGCATTCAAGGAGGCAATCCATCTGATGTTCGAGTGGGGTTGTTTTTAAAAAGATAACAATTCAATTCCTTCTCAATGAAATCCCGCAGGATTTCCTCCCCGATTGCATATTCAAGCTTGTAAAGGTTATTACGAAGAATATTGAAAATACTATTTTTAGGGTGTTCGTAAAATTATTCCTTTAACATTCAGGTACTATTTCATTTGGCAAATGAATGGGGTCATAAGTGCCAAGCTTGTTTTCTTTTATATATCGGATGAGAGACGGAAAATAAATGATGATAAATATGGATTGAATAAAGACCATTGGCATTAATTCATGGGTCAAAAAGAAATAACCTGCAATAATCAACACCACCAATAAAATAAAAACTGTGACTATGGATGCAATATATCCTATGGAGCTAATGCCTTTATTAAATTGTACTTTTGGATTTGCTTCGAAGATTTTTTTATGAAGAGCTTTTACAAAAGGGATATAAGTTTCATTATTCTCCTGAAAATCTCCGAAACCTTTGTAACTGGTGTTACTAATATCAATGTTTATCCCATTGCGACTAATAATGCGCAAAAGATACCTGTTTGACTGCACTCTTGAGGGATTAAATCGCCCTTCTATACGAACAATATCAGAATAATTTAATTTTATCTCTGGGCTATCCACATCATTCCAGATAAGTGCATTGTCGGTAGTCCGATAGGTCCGTTCTTTTGTCAAAAATGAAAGCCTATGGGTATATGTCACCATTTCAAATACTCAATCCATACCAACAGAAAAATTGAAGTTATCTCCCGGTAATTACCTCTTTAGATTAGTACTATCGTTGCTTAAATTCAAATGCAAGAATGAATGCACGTTTGGGTCGAAAGCAGTCGTTAGACCTAATGGATCGCTGCTTACTTTGCAAAGAGTTCAGCATTCTCGTTGTAGAGCATTTGTTTCTCTTGTTTAATTTCCGCTGCTCGTTCTTTAAAGAGTGAGCGTAACCATTTGTTGCCTGCATCCATTTTCGTACGTTGGTCACTTAACAATGAAAACTTTACGTCAGGGATTGAGAGGGGTGGATTAAACAGTTTTAGATCATAACCTTCCGCAAAATCGTAAAGTGCTCCTTCTCCGATGGTCACGATTAAATCTGTGTCGCTTATGATTTTAGGTACAACAAGGGAATGAGGTACTGTTGAAAGTACATTTCTCTTTAGTCCTATTTTCTCCAATTCTATGTCGACCTGGCCCGAGGTAGTGCTATCACGAGCAACATGTAGATGTGGATATGACAGATATGTCTCAAGATTGATTGATTTATCCAATATCGGGTTGTTTTTATCAACAGCACAAACAAATTTCTCAGTAAAAATTTCTTCAGAGCTAATGCCATCAGGAACATTAGCAGGATTGCCAATTATTGCACAGTCGATTTGCCCCGTACGCAAAAGGTCAAACACATTTTCTTCGCTCACGTGAAATCCATTTAACGTTGCTTTTGGTGCAAGATTCCTAAATCTTTCAATTATCGATGGCAGAAACAAGTATGAAGTTGCGTCATAGACGCCAACATTAAAGGTTCGCCCAGTTTGATCAGGTATAAACTCAATATGGCTATCTAAAACACCTTGTATATCTGCTAGAGCAGATGAAATTGGTGCTGATAATTCCAGTGCGAGCGGTGTAGGTCCCATACCGCCGGATGTTCTGATAAAGAGATCGTCCTTGAATATTGCCCTAAGTTTACGCAATGAATGACTAACTGCCGACTGCGTACGACCAATTCTCTGCGCCGCCAGAGAAACCTGCTTTTCCTGCATAATCGCATCAAAAACAAGAAGTAAATTCAAATCCAGATTTCGTAAATTCATATGACATTATAATATGCATAAAATTCATATTCAATATGATAACTATCAATTTTACTAATATCTTGATCGGCAATATAATTTGGTTATCTAAAATATCAGCCACAACGAATGCGAACTAATTGGAAAATATTATGACTTCAACAAATAGACGGGATTTTATGAAATTAGCTAGTGTAGCATCAACCGGACTTATACTCGCTGGCGCAGACGGTAGTATCGTAAATGCTCAGCAAACGGGCAGTCCGTTTGATGTTATTCACGACCGCCGGGGAACAAACTCCATCAAATGGGATTTTAATTATCAGGATGGCATCCCACATGAAGTTGATCACAATTCTGAAGTTGCTCATGAAGAAGAAGAAGGGTTAGAAAAAAAACCACTTCCCTTGTCACTATCAGATATGGAGTTTCAAACAGCACCCGCTATCATTGAGGCTATGCAAGAAAGAGTTAAGCACGGCATTTTTGGTTACACCAAGCCGACAAACTCTTATTATCAAGCAATTTCCAATTGGATGTCCCGACATTATAACTGGCAAATAGAAAAGAACTGGGTGTTTATAACAGCAGGAGTGATGCCTGCGGTCAATATGGCAATACAGGCTTTCACAGAGCCAGGAGACCAGGTCATTATTCAAACTCCAGTTTTCCATCCATTTGGCCAGTCGATTGAAAACAATGATCGTATTGTTTTGCGAAACTCGTTGTTGCTTGAGAATGAAAAATATGTAATGGATTTTGAAGACCTTGAGAACAAAGCGTCTGATCCTAAAACTAAGATGATCATATTCTGTAGTCCGCACAACCCTGTTGGTAGGGTGTGGACCCGCGCAGAATTAACAAGACTTGGAGAAATATGTGTTAAGCACGGTGTATTGATCGTAAGTGATGAAATCCACTGCGATCTGGTTTATTCCTGGTCCAAATTTACAACGTTTGCTGATGTCGATGAACGCATCAATGACATATTGGTGGTATGTAATAGTCCGAGTAAATCATTTAACCTCCCGGCATTAAAGACGGCCACGACTGTAATTTCCAACCCTAAACTAAGAGAACGGTTCAACGAAATTCCTCTTAGACTTAATGAGCTTTTCAGTACGAATGTTCTCGGGACTTTAGCTCTACAGACAGCTTATGAACAAGGCGAGCCATGGCTTATTGATCTCAAAAACTATCTTGAAAGCAATTATCTTTATTTAAGAGATTATGTGAGCAGTTCAATTCCGGGAATGAGATTGCAAGAGGCAGAAGGACTTTATCTCGTTTGGATCGATTGCCGAGGCCTTGGTTTGGATGATGTCGCTCTCAGATCATTATTCGTTGATGATGCAAAAGTATATCCTGAACAGGGGAGTACATATGGGGCCGAAGGTGAAGGATTTGTCAGGTTAAACATCGCTTGCCCTCGAAGTGTTCTTGAAGAAGCTCTTGATCGAATTAAAAACGCTGTAGCAAGAATTTGAGTTGTTTGGGCTAGGGAGTTTAATTACTGCTAATGTCAGATCGCGTACATCAAGTGATACAAAATAGCCTCCAACCCTATTTTGCACCACCTATATAATGCATTGATTTTAGTAAATAAAAACTATGAATATCCGCTCCGCCCCCGGGCACCATTCATCCTACGTATTATAATTTACTTAACCAAAGACCTTATCTCAGCCGCCATGACCTCCGGTTCTTCAGCATGGCTGAAATGTTTCAAAAGTTTGCCGTCCGTACCCATAAAGTATGTATACGCCGTGTGATCAACAATATAACCGGGTTCGTTATCCGTTTTTGCCGCATAAACCCGATACTCCGATTTTACGGCTTCAACCTGTTCAACCGTACCCGTCAACCCGACAAGGTCTTTATGAAAAAAACGGATATATTCCGCCATAACGTCAGTCGTGTCTCTTTCCGGATCAACGCTGATAAAAACGGGGGTAATCTGATTTAGCACGTCCGGCTCCAGCATATTTAATGCATCAGCCATTATCTGCAGGTCCGTAGGACATATATCCGGACAATATGTGTACCCGAAATAAACCAGCATATATTTGCCCAGAAAATCTTTCTCCGTTACGGGTTCATTCATGTGATTGACCAGATTGAAGGGCCCGCCTATCAAGGAACGACTATTTTCGGATGCGGTCGGCGTATCCTCCATCAACAGATAAACGGACCACACACCGATCGCGATTAGAAGTAGGGTGGCGCTTACAAGTAAGCGCCTTGAATTATTTCCAAATAAATTTAGATTGCTCATTATATTTTCTCTTAACTGGAATTGATAAAAACTGCATCTTTTCATTAATGCAGAACAGGATTGTATTCAGTTAAAAGTAAGGAGGTGCTCTCATCCCCAATGGCGGGCCGGATATTTTTCCATTAACCGCTATTTCCCGGTAGGGTATTCTTTTTGGTAATGTTTGTTTGATCGCTTTAATATTGTGTTCAAGATCAAGCGAGAAAGCGCTGTATGCCTGCACGCAAAGGTCACAATGACCGCCGCCGATATTGTTTTGCGGTATTTCTTTCCCTTCGAGCAGTTGCGCCAGTTCCCGTGCGGCTTCAACAAGTTCTGATGATGTCTGCTCACCGGAAAAACAAATAAAAAGTCCAAAATTCTCACCCGCAACTGATGTTGGGCCGACGGCGAATAAACGAAAGCAGAAGCAAACCAGTAAAAAGACTTTAATGGCTGTTTTAACGTATATTTTTTTTCCATCGACACAAGGCATGACGAAATTTTTACCACATATTATTTTTAACTCAATCATAATCGCTCGCGCCTTTAATCAATTGCCCCCAATAGCGCCGCTCACGTCCGATTTACAGTACCGCCAAACGTTTTCATATTGAATAATGACGTTACTTGAGGCATATATTCAGCCATGAGATTGCATTTGAAGAAAATTGTTAGAAACAAAATATTAAAAGCGGCCGCGCTCATTGCTATCATGCTGAACGCGCTCTTGCCGTTTTATGCAATTTCCTCACTCGCTTCTGTTCAGGCAGCAGAGAATAATGAATATTCGCTGACCTTTGGTGAAAAAATACTTATTTGCACAGACGGCGGATTTAAATGGGTGACCAAAGAAGAGCTTCAGGATATTGACACGACATTCGATTATGGAAGCCATTTAAAATGTCCTTTGTGTTATGTGTTGGCCCACGGTCAATCCAACCTCCTTCCCGCAGATGAACAGGCTGCAATTTACGTGCCCACTCGCGCAGCAGCCCCAAAGGCAATTTCCAGTTTCGATTTAACAATATCTGAAATTGTTCTGTTGGGACGGTTTTCACGCGCACCGCCCGTAATCAGCAAAATATGAATTTCGCCTCCTTGAAGGCACGAAGCTCAATTCTGTTGACTGAGATAAAGCTTCGAAAATAAAGGTCAAAAACCCCTACACATCAATCGTAGGGACAAAATAAACATTCAGCGCTAGTAAAATTCTAGCGATTACAGTGAGAATAGTATGAAAAAAATACTTATAGTATTAATGATCCTTTTATCGTCCCAGTCCGTTTCTTATGCACAGCAAGGAAACATAATCGTTTCAGGAGAATGGGCCCGTCCAATCCTTGTTGCAGGAAGACCCGGCGGCGCATATCTGAAAATACAAAATAACGGTTCCGACAACGACACGTTGTTGAGCGCGACTTCCCCGATTTCACCACGCGTGGAACTACATGAACACACAATGGCCGACGGCGTGATGAAAATGCGCCAGGTTATGGGGATCGAAGTGCCCGCGGGTGGTATGGTTGAACTTAAGCCCGGCGGTTACCATATCATGTTGTTTGATACGGATAATACATATGGCCCCGGCGATAAAATTGATTTAGAACTCAATTTCAAGAACGCCGGCAAAATCAAAAAGACACTGGAAATACTGGCAAAGCAGCCATAACCATTTAATTTGTCATGGTTAAGGACGAGTGACTCAGTTACCTCTGAAATCAAATATAATAGGCCAGACCGCGTAACTGCACCTGGCCTATTTTGTATCAGGCACCTACCTTTGGGTATTGCCGCCGGATTATTTACTGATACAATGTCCTGCAGTAACGAATTAATTATCCCCATTATTATCCAGGTGTTGATCAATTCGTTCTTAGCTGCGTTATCCGAATATCTAATATTGGCTATTAAGTTGTAAGAAAATACGGTTGTGAGCAAGCCTGATGTTTAAATGGTTAAAATCAAAAATTTCCAACTTCATTATTATGCATCTGGAAAAGCAGGTATGGCAATATCGGCCATTTACGCTGACAACTGAGAAAATACTTGTTAACCACCTTGAACCCGGAGATGTCCTGCTTGTCGAAGGAAATCAGCGCATCAGTTCCATCATAAAATATCTTACGCAATCGACATGGTCTCATGCATGCTTTTATGTAGGGGATGCGATCGGCACCAATGAAAAGGGGGAAATGCTCTCGCTGATTGAGGCGAATGCAAAGGGTGGTGTCAATGCAGTACCGCTTAGCAAATATGATCATTTTAACAGCCGCATTTGCCGCCCAAGCGGGCTACAAAAACATGAAAAAAATGCGGTTGTTCAATACATCGTTTCAAAAATCGGCCTGCAATATGTATGAAAAATATTATCGACCTGATGAGGTATCTTTTTCCCTACCCGCCCGTTCCGGTATTTTTCAGAAGGCGGATGCTCGCGCTTGGAAGTGGCGATCCAACCAAGGCCATTTGTTCAACGTTGATTGCTCAAGCCTTTCAATCCGTAAAATATCCGATTTTACCAACGATAGAACTTCAGAAAATTCAATCCGGTGAAGCAACATTTCAGGAAAAAGAGATCTACCACATTCGTCATTACAGCTTGTTTACGCCACGGGATTTTGATATCTCCCCATATTTTAAAGTTATAAAACCAACGATAGAGGCAGGATTTAATTACAAGGAAATATTCTGGGCTGATAACCAGAAAACAGATCGCAATTCCTGACTATGCCCCCATTTGGACAACCTTTAATATCGCCTATAGCATTCTAAAAGTCTCCGGGATCACCATAAACGGGTTTCCCGCCAAACAGCGTAAGTAATACCCTGGTCTCGGAAATTTCAGAGGGTTCAATGTCAAACAGATTTTGGTCCAGCACAATAAGGTCAGCCAGCTTGCCAACCTCAATAGAGCCTGTTTCATCTTCCTGCTTATTCACGAAAGCAGCATTAATGGTAAAAGCTTCTATAGCCGACGGAAGACTAATCCGTTCATGCGGCGTAAATTCAGGATATGGCTCGCCAAGCGCGCCAAGCCGGGTAACGGCGGTTTCCATCTGCACATAAGGATTGGCCGTTGAAACCGACCAGTCACTGCCAAACGCGACGACGGCGCCCGTCTTTTCGATACTCAGGATCGGATACATCCAACTTGTGCGTTCCTCGCCAATGGCGGGCACATTCAATTCCATCACATATTCATCCGCGACGGCCCAAAAGGGTTGAAAATTCGCGACCACATCAAGGGCCGCAAAACGGGAGATATCGTCCGGGTGAATGATCTGTAAATGTGAAATATGATGTCGATTTCCAAGTGGACCATTGACGTTTCGCGCATATTCAACCGCGTCAAGGCTTTGTCTGATTGCCGCATCCCCAATAGCGTGGAAATGGGCCTGAAAGCCTGCGGCATCCAGTTCTGCAACAGCTTGCTTCAAAAATTCAGGCTCAACCATTGGAATGCCCTTCGTGCCGCCCCCTTCCAAATAGGGCTCCAGCATGGCAGCGGTATAATTTTCAAGCACACCATCCTGCATTATTTTGACAGTCGTTGCATCAACATGACCTTTGGAAAATTCATCTCTCAATTCTATAAAGCCCTGAATTTGCTCTGTGCCTAAATCGCGCTCCCACCATTGCGACGCTACAACATGAAGATCAAGCTCATTGCGTGCATCCAGGGCCGCATAAGTTTCAAAATCCTGACGCATAACCGAAGCATCCTGTATGGATGTGATGCCATATGAATGAAGCATTTCCATCGTATGCCGCAGTCCGGCGACCTTCATTTCCAGTGTCGGAGATGGCACATGACCCTCCATCAATGACATAGCACCTTCCTGCAGACTGCCGATCAATTCCCCGCTAACGGGATCACGGTCAATTATACCGTCTACGGGGTCGGGGGTATCTTTGGTAATGCCCGCGATTTCAAGAGCCCGACTATTTGCCCAGCCGCTGTGCCCATCGCGCGATGTCAGATACACGGGGCGATCCGGCACCAATTCATCAAGGATAGTCTTGTTTGGCGCACCGCCGGCGCCGAACACCGCCATTGACCATCCGCCACCGAGAATCCAGCCCATATCCGGGTTGGCATTGGCATATTCAATGATCGCCTCCCTGTAACCATCCAACCCCGCAAGATCGTTGAGATCACAGCTTAGGGCTTCCACCCCACCCAAAATCGGATGAATATGGCTGTCCTGAAGGGCGGGCAACATCATACGACCATGAAGATCAACCACTGTGGTCTCATCGTCAATATGATCGGCAATTTGATCCGTAGCGCCGACATAGCTGATCCGACCACCGGTAATCGCGACGGACTCAGCCCAACTACGATCATCATCGACCGTGTATATCCGGCCATTAATGTAAACAGCATCTGCGCTTTCCCTACCCGCAGACGGTGAATTTGACGGATCACATCCAGCAAGCAGCACGATTAGGCTCGCAGCAATTAGGGGCCGTTTTATAAATTTATTTGGTTCATACATGTCTTGATTTCCCATTAGATAAGTCAAGCTAGCACTAAACTAATTGGCAAGGCAATAGAGTGATGTTGGTGTCTTACTAATGAGTTCTTCAGATCGGGATCTGTCATTAATATAAAAAACTGACCAAATACCTAGTCTATGCGATTTTAAGCTCACAGGTAACTTCATTGCCGATTTCGTTATATTTAACGGAACTGAACCCACCTGCTACGGTCATGGCGATGCCACGACCATGGGGGTCTAATAGTCTTTTGGCATCAAAATACATATATGGGGCTGGATGTACAGGAAGAATAGTGGAATAAATTTGATAATAATCGTCAAAAACTTGCCATACGAATCATGCAACGCTTTATTTTTAAATAATATTTATTAAAAGCTCATTTAAACATATACATAAAATGCATATACTAGATAAACATGTAAATAATATATAGATTTAATGGAAAAATCATTTTATTTTAATATTTTACACCACCTATTAGTGTATTAGAATATATTAAATTTATGTTGCAGCTTTAGCATTAAGGGTATTATTGGGCTCATTTTTAAAATACTCCTCTATCTACAATGTTTGTTTTTCTTGAATTATTGCACGAACGCTCTCCAGAAACCTTTTCAAAACAATTGTGCACCTTCAACAAATATCGTCAGCATCAGCGGTTGCCGTTCAGATGATGTGACCGTCCAAAAGTTCTGATAATCTCTAATTTCTACGATGTCGCATATCTCGATCTTCGTCTCCCATCTCCAATCATGATTTTTTTGGAAGGTTTAGTTCTTATCTTTATTTCTTGTGCCATTACGATGGGATCGAAACCACTCTTAAGCGGACACTTTGTACGATCTCATAAAATTTGACGGGGAACACGATTTGGTAATGGGAATATTCTAAATAATGCAACAGAATCGGGAGCGAAATTAAGAAAATTGTGGATAACATAATAAATTTGCGTTGGTATTGAGCACGCAACCACAAACCATTAAACCAGTAAGAGCCAAAATAATTTATTCCATAATATCTGCCTAAGATATTAATTTTAAGAAATAAACTTATAAATTGAAACTTTAAAAATCCTTGGTGCTCGCAAAAATATAACTATGATGTTAGTATTCGCTTGAACAAAAGATAAGGACTTAATATGCTTCGTAAATATATGTTCAAAAAAGCATTAGTGTGAGGGAGGAATCATGGACTCTAAACCAGATCCAATAGACGTACATGTAGGACAGAAAGTACGCTTTAGACGTGTAACAGTAGGTTTGACACAAACGGAACTCGGTAAAGCGCTCGGGGTTACATTTCAGCAAATACAAAAATACGAACACGGTGCCAATCGCATCGGATCCAGTCGCCTTTATAAGATATCACAAGTTCTCAGCACCCCTGTCTCTTTCTTCTTTGACGGTATATCAGAAGAAATTGCCGAAAACATCATAGATGAAGCAAAAGAAACCGAAGCAACAGCTGATTCAGCCAACATGGTCAAAAAAGAAACCCTAAATCTGATCAGGAATTATTACGGCATTAAAAACGCCAGCGTACGAAAACACCTATATAATCTTGTGAAATCGATGAACAAAGAATAAGGCCAGTATTTGTTCGATGATGCTTGACCAACGTTGCCTTCATTATTTAGAATAAAACATGAGCTATTTGGAATTAACACAGTCCTTTATTGAGCAATCCAACCAGACGAAGAACTTGTCTGAGTTAGCGATGTTACTTGATAAGTTTACAAAAAAATTAGGCTGTTCTCATTTTGTTTGTTTGTCACACGTGAATCCGCTCGAGCCGCCCCCGAATGCAGTAGTTCTAACCAATTACCCACTTGAATGGGCTTTGCACCATAGCGCAAAGAATTATCACCGGTACGACCCCATAATGGCGACATGCAAATCGAAATTTCTCCCATTCAGTTGGTCTGATGACGGCTGGCGTTTTATGCTTAACAACAAGCAAATGAAAATGATGGGAGAAGCCTCTGAATTTGGTCTCTCCAATGGCTATACTATTCCAATTCATGCGTCGTCTGGTTATCCTGGATCGCTTTCAATTGTATACGAAGTAGGGTGCGTTACACCTGAGGCGTTAGCGGCACTCCAACTGCTTGCATATTATGTTTATGAAAAAGCGATCACGATGAAAACTACAAGCCCCTCCGCGGAATGTTCACGATTGACGGAAAAACAAAGATATGTACTTGAAGAAATTTCCAGAGGAAAAAGTAGCTGGGCTATTTCTAAGAGTATGGGAATATCTACCGATGGTGTTAACAAGCACGTTAAAAAAATATTTTCCAAATATGGAGTAGCAACAAGGCAACAAGCAATTGTCCGAGGGCTATTCACAGGTGAGATCAATTATTGCGATGTTATTACCCAGAGCACTGCAAAAGATAATTCTCAAGCCGGGTTCGTACACATACAATCATAAATATTATTAACCACCATTATTCCCGCCCTGAGTGATTTGAGGTACTCAGGTTGGTACCTTCTCAATTTTATCAACTTATATCATGCTCTGCTTATTAGGAGGTAAGTCATGATTCATTTGATAAACAAAGAAAATAAACATTTCTATCCTAGTCTCTTAAATAAAATGTTCCTGAACAGGAAAGAGATATTTATAGATAAGCTTGATTGGAATTTAACGGTCACAAACGGTGAAGAACGAGACCAGTTCGACACAGACGACACCATTTATCTCATCGTCGTTGATGATGTCACGGGCGCGATCCGCAGTTCACTGAGGCTAAATCCTACTAATAAGTCCCACTTAATGTCGGAATTATTCCCTCATCTGTGTGAGGGAGGGGTACCAACAGGTCAGGATATATGGGAAATATCACGGTATTGTTATAACCCCGATTTCACAAGAAGGACAGACAGATTGAAAGCCTTAAGTGAGATAATGTGTGGTGTAATGGAAACAGCCCTACTGCATAGCTGGGAAGAACTGACTTTCGTTATTGGCACACCATTGATACCTCACTGCATCCGGTGTGGATGGGACATCAGTCCGCTTGGTCTTCCCACAAAAGATAAGGGGCAATCGATATGTGCCTTCAAGGTGAACGTAACACAACAGGGTCTACGGGCAGTTCGCAATAACGCTTCACTTACCGCACCAGCAATAAGATATATCCCTAAAGAATTAATCGCAGCATAGAGGGCAATAGATATGAATGATGTAAACACACTGTTACTACGAGTGAAATATGCACTGGAATCTCTGGACGCGGAATCAAGACAGGAATTGGTAAACCATATTGAGCTTTTTGCCGCCGGACGGATATCTTTAAATGACTTTTATATGAAGAGAGACAGCGATGCCAAACGATTTAATTAGTAAACTGGAAAAAGATGGTTACCTAGTACTTGAAAACCTGATCAACGAAGAAATGGTGAGCAGATTATCAAGTGAAATGGACGTATGGTTTGACAAGACGCCCGCTTGCCAGGGCGACTTCTATGGCCAAGGAACAACGACCAGGTTTGGTTCGCTTCTAAGTAAAGCGCCAACAACTCAGGATATCGTTTTACATCCTGAGATTATGCCCTTGATCGACACGTTTCTCGGCCCAAATTGTGACTGCTACCAGTTAAGCCTGTCACAGGCGGTCCGCATCCATCCCGGGGCTGCCATGCAGCCGGTACACAAAGATGAACTGATGTGGCCACACCAAAAAGATTGCGAATGGATGATCAACGTTATTTGGGCTATTGACGATTTTAAAGAAGAAAATGGTGCGACACGCTTATGGCCTGCTCACACAGATAATGGAGGTGATTTTGAATATAATATGGGGGACTCTGTCGTTGCTGAAATGCCGAAGGGATCAGCACTAATATTCCTTGGCTCAACACGACATTGCGGCGGTGCGAATATCAGCTTGGCGGGGCGCACCGGCATAATTTTCAGCTATGCTTTAGGATGGCTGAAACAAAACGAAAATCAGTTCCTTGCATATCCTCCGGAAGTTGCCCGAAACTTTCCAAAGGAAATACAGGATTTGATTGGCTACCGGATACACCGACCAAATCTGGGCGGCTATGAATATTATTGCCCGTCCGTGTTGCTTGAAAAAGAAGGTGCCCGTCCGGAAGTACTGCCAGCAGTAGATGCCCTGCAGCCTGAAATACAGGCGATAATAGATGATATGAAACGTGAAGACCGATGGGCTTCGTAATATCCTGTAAGTGAGTATTTACGGCAGGTTCTGGGGGGGGGGGAACCCAAATAAAGGACACAATTGACTTTCACGGGTAACAATTACCGGATAAGTCAATTGTGTTTTTTTGCACGAACCTTTGGCTATTTATAAATAGCCAAAAAAAAGCAGTTTCAAAGAGATTACAGTCCCAGTTCTGTCAATCCCGGATGATCGTCAGGGCGTCTTCCAGTTGGCCAGTGAAATTTCCTGTCTCCATCGTTTATTGGCAGATCATTGATGCTGGCGATGCGCAATTCCATCAATCCATTTTCATCGAACTGCCAGTTTTCATTTCCATAGGCTCTATACCATTGCCCCCTATCATCAAGCCATTCATATGCAAATCTGACCGCAATTCGATTATCGTCATACGTCCACACTTCCTTAATGAGCCTATATTCCAGCTCTTTTGTCCATTTTCGGGTCAAAAAAGTAACGATTTCGGATCGTCCGTTTATAAATTCCGCGCGGTTACGCCAGATACTGTTTTCCGTATATGCCAACGCAATTTTTTCCGGATCACGGCTATTCCATGCATCTTCCGCCATTCGGGCTTTTTGAGCGGCGGTTTCTTCCGTAAATGGGGGTAATGGGGGACGGCTAGACATAAATATATTTTCCTTCCTGTGGATTATTGTCATGATATGAGTTGTTAAAGATCAAGAATGAGTTCATCCGGGCGCTCAGCCGATATATCCGCCGGTACGGCACAGCAAATCAGCGCTTCATTTTGCCGCACTTCAATTAGGGGCGGCAACGAATATGCGATATCACCTTCCAGAACTTTTGTTGCACATGTCCCACAACTTCCTGTCCTGCAACCATATGACGGTGTTAGCCCGCTCATTTCCGCGAGTTCAAGTAAACTTCTGCTGCCAGGGTCCCATTTGGCTTTAACATTGGACTTTTCGAACAATACATCCCTTACAACCGCTGGTATCTGGTCGGAGGTTTCCGGATCAACTCTCTCGTTAATTCTTAGCAGTGACGACGGACCAAACGATTCCGCAAATATTTGTTTATCCGATATGTTCAATTCACGTAACCCATCATAAAGGGACTGCATAAAACCTGACGGGCCACACAGATAAAAATCATAATCATCAAATGGCAGCACAGATTTTAGCAGCTCCATATTGATCCGGTCTTTATGAAACCTTATGTCGCTTGGATGTTTGTTTAAATCCGATAAAGTCCGGATCAAATGAAACATGCCTCCGGATTTGTAAACGATATTATTGAGTTCATCATAAAACGCCAAATCACTTAAATGTCGCACTGCATGAAATAACCAAACGGTTCTTTTCACCTGACTATTTTTATTGTCTGCGAATATTTGTCCGATCATTGATATCATCGGTGTAATACCGACACCTCCCGCCAACATCACAATTGGTCGGACCATATCGGATTTGAGCGTGAATGCCCCCTGTGGTGGACGGGCATTGATTATATCACCTTCTGACAACTGATCATGAAGAAAGCCAGATACTAGTCCTTCACGTTTCACGCTAATACGATATATTCCATCCGTTGGAGCAGACGACAATGTGTAAGTGCGGCTCAGCGGTTCATCATACCCTGGCACGTCCAGTCGGATTGGCAGATGTTGACCTGCTTTAAAATTTTTGAGAGGAGTGCGATCAACGCTTTCCAGATAGATAGAACGGATGTGATCGCTTTCATTCACTATTTTTATTACCAGATAAGGTTCCCATTGATTGCTCAGGTTGTTTGAAAGCAGCTTCTTTGTCGCAGCTTCCCATGAACCTGTTGCTGATAACGCAGGCGATTGTTCTTCATAAGCCCATCTTAGTGGTAATGCTTTTTTCCTTTTTACAATTTGCGTAGGTCGAAATGTCCACAAACGCTCCACACCATCAAATAATATGGCTTTCTCTGAATGTAAAACAATCTCAGCAACCCCCGTCATCTGCATGACATCGCCTGATTCAAAATTTACAAAAATCAAACCTGCCTTAGAGTTCAGACATATATTTCCGAGGGTGTTGAAAAAATTATTACCCGAAAAATCAGGTATGGTGAGGATACCGTCATCCCCTACTCGGACAAAACCCGGCTTGCCCCCACGATGAGATACATCAACCTGTCTCTTACCATCAACATCGGCATATGACGCCACAAAAAATGTGTCTGCATTTGATATGAATCCGGCCGCCTCGGTGTCAACCCTATCCATTACTTGTACTTTTCCCGATGTATAATCATCCGGGTCATCTGCAAAGTCGAAATGGCGAAGTTGAATATATTTAGGGCAATTGCCCATAGATTGCGCCACATTAATCATAAACCCCCGGCTATCGAAATCTGAAATAATACCGTTCACTCTGTTTCGACGCCGCGTGTGCAATTCTATCCCTAACAACCCAATACCTGAATTGTCCGCGAAACCGGGTTTTGCCGGATCCCCTTTTTCTAGATCTACGTCAATTCTTAATTCAGTGTCTGAAGGAGACGAAATGAAACCCGGGCGACCAACCAGAAGTGTTGCCCAAGCATCATTGTTTTCATCAATCGCACCCGCCACAACAAATGGAAGTTGATTAAAGAAGTCCCTATGCTGATCGGGCATGTAGGGCCGAATGACCTTTCGTCCAATTTGCTCCATTTTTTCAACAAGGCCCACGCTGGACTGCATTGTTCTTTCGCCGCAATGCCAGGGTGATTTTTCACCTGCTACTTTTACTGAATTATACATTGTCTTATTCTTTCCGGATGACCACAAATCTTCTGGTATCGTCCTAGGGAATATGGACGATACCAGGTCACAAATTTATCCTGTTAAGCCGATTTACGTAGCCCAACGTCACTTTTGGGGAATGATATAAACCCTTGCAAGTTTTCTATTCTGTGAAGCCATTTTCCAACGTTTGTGTATTGAGATATATCAACATTTCCTTCAGGCGCATTCGCGATGTAGCTATAAAGTGATATATCTGCAATTGTCACCTGATCTCCTGTTATGAATGGCTTGTCTGAAAGTTCCCGATCAATAATCGTGAGGATCGAATGTGCCCGGTCAATTACTTCTTCAGCGTTTAGAGGTGCACCAAAGAGTGTAATGAGGCGCGCCGCAGCCGGACCAAAAGCAATGGGGCCAGCCGCAACCGAAAGCCAGCGTTGAACTGCCGCCGCCCTTTCAGGATCATCCGGCAGCCAGTAATCCTTACCGTATTTTTTTGCCAGATAGATTAGGATAGCATTTGAATCAGATATAATCACACCGCCGTCATCAAGAACAGGTACCTGCCCAAAAGAGTTCATTTTAAGATAAGCTGGCAATTTATGTTCACCTTCCGCCAGTTTGACTTCAATAATCTCAGCATCAACATCGAGTAAAGATAAAAATAATTTTGCCCTGTGAGCGTGCCCTGATAATGGGAAATCGTATAATTTAACAGACATAATGGTTGTTCCTTTTGTTCATTTCTATTTAATTATCAGAGACGCCTTGATCGTATGTTCTATTGTCAAAACATTCTCTATAACTTGCAGGGTTGCATTATCTTTATTTAATAATTAAAAACAATATTGTAATAGTGGTAATAACATTCTCATTTTATGGAATAATAATGGATCAATTAGGTGCGATGGAAGTTTTTAAAACGGTTGTTGAAACGGGTAGCTTTTCGGCAGCTTCCCGCAAGCTTAATATGCCCCTGCCGACAGTCAGCCGGAAGGTCGCTGACCTTGAACAGCTTCTGAATTCCCAACTGATTACAAGAACAACCCGCAAAATTTCACTGACCGAAAGCGGAATTAGATATCTGGAAGCTGCAAGGAGAATTCTCGAAGATGTCAACGAAGCAGGCAGAATGGTATCCGATGAATATATTCGCCCGACAGGAACCTTAACGATCACGGCACCGATTTTTTTCGGGCGACTACATATTTTACCGATCATAAGGGACTTTATTCGCGCTTACCCCGAAGTGAATATCAATCTTCATTTATCCGATCACATTCTGCATCTATTGGAACAAAATATTGATCTTGGGCTTAGAATTGGCCAATTAGGCGATAGTTCCATGATTGCCAAACCGCTGGGAAAAGTGCGACGTATAATGTGTGCAAGCCCTCAGTATCTGAGCCAGAACAAACATCCACAAACACCTGATGATCTCGCTAACCACAAATGCATTTTATTTAGTAGTATAGATGCGCAGCCAGAATGGGGGTTCCTTGTCGATGGTAAAATAGAGTATTATTCCTTAAATCCGTCTTTAATTGTAAATTCCGCAGAAGCTGCCGTTGAATCGGCAGTGGATCATTTGGGATTAACGCGGGTACTATCGTATCAGGCCGCCCGTTACATAGATGAGGGGAAACTCGAAAGGGTTCTGGATAGATTTTGTAATGATAAAATTCCGGTAAGCTTCATATATCCACAAAACAGAATGATACCGTTGAAACTACGTGCCTTTATCGATTTTGCAACCCCGCTGCTAAAAAATCGGCTTAGATTAATTGACCTTTGTGTAAATTAGGTTTTCAAAAATAGATCATCAAATAAATTGCTTTTTCATTTTAGGTGCGATATGGCTTTTCTAGATGGTTCCTTAAGTAACTTCTTAAGGTGAAAAGGGAAAATGGTGCGACCTTATTTGGTCAATTCCGTTACTATGCCCGTAACTGTAGGTGAAAAGCTTTTATCAAAATACCACTGGGAAACCGGGAAGGATGATTTAAGCGCTTGATTCACAAGTCAGGAGACCTGCCATCAAGTCGCCCATCTGGTGGTCGGGACAACCAAGCAGAACGGAACATCCGTGTTGGCGATAACGTCGCTTACGCGGAGTAGTCAGCTTTTTTCCGACAAACTCCACGTATAATTTAGCCGTCCCATAAGGGACATAAGTGGATTTTGTCATGAATAAAATTAAAATACCTATCATCGCGGCCCTGTTCAGTTCAACGGCCTTAACAATCACACCCAACCCTTCTTTTTCACAGGAAGTTGAAGAAGACATTATTATCGTAACCGCGAACAGACGCCCGCAACCGTTATCACAAATCGGCAGCAGTGTATCTGTTATCAGCGGAGACGATATGGAAAGAAACCAACAGTCATTTATACTCGATGCGCTTGAAACTGTACCGGGGTTGGACATTTCGCAAAATGGTTCTTTCGGGGGAACTGCAACGGTGTCAATCCGCGGCACCGGTAGCAACAATACAGTGCTACTGGTTGATGGCATCCAGCTTAATGATGCGACATCACCGGGGGGTGCATTTGATTTTTCAATCCTTGATACTTATAACATCGAACGGGTTGAAATATTGCGCGGTCCACAATCCGTGCTTTACGGGTCGGACGCCACAGGCGGTGTAATCAATGTTATCACAAAAACCGGCGGTGACGGTCTTGGCGGGAAAATATTTGTCGAAGGCGGGTCATTTAATACACAACGCGGCGGAGCAACAATCCACGGCGGCGATGATCGGTTTGGTTTTAATCTTTCAGCGAGCGGCATTAACACCGACGGCATTTCCGCGGCAGACGAGAATGATGGCAACACGGAAAAAGATGGTCTTCGCAGTTACACGGTTTCCGGTAAACTGACCGGGAAGCTTTCGGAAAGTTTTAATATTGTCGCCATTTCGACTTATACTGACAGCCTGGGACATTATGACAACTCGTTTCCCACTCTAAGTGATGGTAGTGGTGTTCATACCACGGATACGGACCAGTATTTTGGCGCCATTCGCGGTAATTTGAATTTGTTGGACGGCCGCTTCATGAATACGCTCTCCGCCGAATATTCTGAAGTCAACAGAACCCTTATAAGCGATTTTGACCCCTATCTCGCACAGGGAAGAAGAACAAACTTTGATTATCTTGGTGTGTTTGATCTGGATGACGACTGGACACTTACCGGTGGACTTCAGCACGAAAAAGTCAAGTCACTGGGAGCCACCGACACCAGTTTTGATATCAGTAGTGTTTTCGGTGAAATAGGATTTACAGGGCTAGATGGCCTGACACTGACCGGTGGCGGCCGCTATGATGATCACGAAACCTTCGGTGGTGCGACTACATTTCGTGTGACAGGATCATATGAATTTAAAGATACGGGCACCCGCCTGATTGCCAATGTAGGGGAAGGTTTTAAGGCACCCAGTATTTCACAGCTTACATTTTCCTGCCTGACCTGCGACGGTATTGATGAGGATTTAAAACCGGAACGTTCAATCGGTTATGAATTCGGCGTGCGACAATCACTAATGGAAGACCGGATCGCTGTCGGTGTTACATATTTCTATATAAAGGTAGACGACAAAATTACCTATATCTCATTTTCAGATGGTTATACCAACCTTGAAAGCACAGAATCGAAAGGTGTGGAAATAACGTTGGACGCCGATGTAACAGATAATCTTAGAGCATCCGGCAGCTATACCTATACCGATGCGAAAGATCGCATGACAAATGATCAATTGATCCGTGAGCCAAAAAATACTTTCAGTGCATCGATTACATGGACACCGGTAGACAGACTATCCGCAACCGTAAACGTTGTTCATAACGGTCGGGAATTGGACATTGACGGCATTTCATTTAATCCGTCCTGGACCCGTGTTGATATACACGCATCATATGAATTAATGGAAGACTTGAGTGTTTATGGGCGTGTTGATAACCTGTTTAACAAGGAATACCAGCATATCCCGGGATACGGCACACCGGACCGATCATATTTTGCCGGATTAAGGAAAACTTTCTAATGACAAAAGGGTGCTGTAGCTTCGTTAAACATTCCCTTTTAATGGCTATGGCATTTATGGGAACGGCCGCCACGCCGTTCCCGTCCTTTTCAGCTGAAGACAAATTACCAACGGTTGTTTCGCTTGACTATTGCGCCGATCAATATGTCCTTCTTCTATCGGATAAAAAACAAATCACTGCCGTTTCAGATACCGCAGAAGATGTGTTTTCATTTTATCGGGATCGTGCCACAGGCATTGCGAAAACAAAAGGCACCATTGAAGAAGTCATTATGTTGAAACCGGACTTCGCCATTCAGACATACCGCTTAGCAGCACATATGGAAGAAATGACGTTAAGGTCATCCATTTCACTGATTGAAACAAACTATGGAAGCGATCCAGAAACCGTCTATAAAAATATTGAAATGATTGGTGCGGCGTTAGGGCAAAATGAGCGTGCACAAAAATTTATTGCACATTATAAAAAACGCCTGCACGCGCTCGAAATCAAACCGGAAAGAAAGTTGAAGCTGGCTTACCTAACACCAAGCGGCGTAACGGCAGGGGCTGGAACATCAGTCGATGATATTATCACGATGGCCGGATTTGAAAATTACACGGCGGCGCATGGGTTTAACGGATGGGTCAATCTACCGCTTGAAAATTTAATTACCGATCCACCGGATGGCTTTATCATCAGCTTTTTTGAAAGAAATGCCGTTACCCAATCACGTTGGAGCCTCGGGCGCCATGACCTTCTATCCGACATGATGAATGACATTCCGACCATCAATCTCCCAAGCTCGCATATGTCCTGTAACGGTCTTTTCCTTGTTGATGCGGCGGAACTCATCAGAAAAGAAGCAGACGCACAGGGAATTATGCAAAAAACACGCGGGGTGGCAAATTGAATAAATATTTGTTCAGAAATATCCTTCTTGTCCTGGCATTGATCGTCGTGTCAATCGCATCTTTACTTATCGGACGCACAGAAATTGATGTGATAACAGTACTGAAAGCATTGTTCGGCGTAGCGGATGAACCCATAAACCTGATTATACAGGAACTGCGCCTGCCGCGGGTGCTGCTTGGCATCCTGATTGGGGCGGCCCTTGGTATTTCCGGCGCCGCTTTGCAGGGCGTGTTAAGAAACCCTCTCGCCGATCCCGGAGTTATTGGTGTGTCGGCCAGTGCGGCGCTTGGCGCTGTTATTGCCATTCATCTTGGTCTTCAATTAATCTGGTCTTTATTTATCCCCCTATTCGCCATGGGCGGCGCGTTAGTCGCGACCTTTATTCTGCTCTATGTTTCCATGCGCGAGAGCAGCGTTTTAACACTTATTCTCGTCGGGATCGGAATTAGTTCGCTTGCGATGGCGGGAGTTTCCCTGGTTATGAATATTGCACCATCGCCCATGAGTATTCGTGACATGATAATGTGGATGCTCGGATCCCTTGAAAATAGAACCATGACGGATTTAATGTTGGCCACACCCTTTATCCTTTTTGGATGGATTATGATGATTAATGTTGGGCAGGGATTAAACGCGCTGAGTGTTGGTGAAGAAACAGCGCAAACCATGGGTATTAATGTAACCATGTTAAAATTACGCATCGTTGTGGGTTCAGCCATCAGCGTTGGTGCAGCGGTTGCCGCCTGCGGCAGCATAGGATTTATCGGGCTGGTCGTCCCGCATATGGTTCGCGGAATGATCACCAATAACCCGGGTGACGTATTGCTCCCAAGCGCGATTATGGGCGGATTACTGCTTACATTGGCGGATCTGGCAACACGTATTCCCACATCGGGTGCAACACTACAGCTTGGCGTCGTAACATCATTAATTGGCGCACCAGCATTCCTGTTCATCGTTTACAATACAAGAAAGAGCATGCGATGAAATGTCTGAGAGTAGATAATTTAAGTCTGGAGCTTGGTGGTTCACTCATCCTGAGCGGTATTTCAGCAACGCTAAACAGAGGCGAAATGGTCGGGCTTATCGGGCCAAATGGCGCCGGAAAAAGTAGCCTTCTCAGAAGTATTTTAGGGCTCGTGAAAATTAATAACGGTTCCATTATTGTCGATGACACTGATATTAACGCACTCAGTCTAAAGCAACGGGCGCGAAAAATGGCCTATGCGGCGCAAGGTGCTCCGGTTTATTGGCCACTCACCGTTGAACATATTATTGGTTTGGGCCGAATGCCCCACTTAAACCCGTGGCAGAAAATTCGCCCAAGTGATCGCGACATAATTAATGATGCAATGATCAAAACCGATTGCACACATTTGAAAGGACGGTCGGTTATGACGCTATCTGGCGGGGAAAGAGCCCGCGTCTTACTGGCAAGGGTGTTGGCAACAAAAGCTCCATATGTCATGGCCGATGAGCCCGTCGCAGCACTTGACCCCGCGCACCAACTAGGTGTCATGAATATACTTAAGGAATTAGCATCATCAGATTGCGGTGTGCTGGTCGTTATGCATGATTTAAGTTTGGCGGCAAGATATTGTGATCGCATCATACTTTTAAACGAAGGAAAAATGATCGGACAGGACAAACCGGACATCATGTTAAATGATGACAATCTGGCCGATGTATTTTCTGTCCGCGCTTCACGGTGGAAAGATCAGGGCGAAGACTTCATAATCACACGTCAAATTGAAACAGGGATCTAAAATGACCCTCACTATCATGTTGCAGGGAACTGGTTCAGACGTTGGAAAGTCCGTTTTGGTAGCGGGGCTTTGCCGCGCTCTTGTCAGGCGCGGGATGAGGGTCCGGCCATTTAAACCACAAAATATGTCAAACAACGCGGCCGTCACTGACGACGGTGGTGAAATCGGCAGAGCACAAGCCCTACAGGCAATCGCCTGTAAAACGCCCGCTTCGGTGCATATGAACCCGGTGCTATTAAAACCCCAAAGCGATGTGGGGGCACAAATAATTGTTCAGGGGAAAATGAAAGGTGCTGCCAACACAACATACTACTGCAAAAATAAACACGAGCTTCTTGCAAAAGTCGTCGAAAGCTTTGAAATCCTGAAAAAGGAAGCGGATATTATTGTCGTTGAAGGCGCCGGAAGCCCGGCGGAAGTAAACCTTCGCGACCATGATATTGCTAATATGGGGTTTGCGCTTGCCACGCAGACGCCCGTTATACTCATTGGCGATATTGACCGGGGCGGCGTTATTGCGTCAATTGTCGGGACGCATACATTGCTTTCCGACGAAGACAGACATTTGATTAAGGGATATATCATAAATAAATTTCGTGGAGACATGAGCCTTTTTGATGATGCCCTTAACACAATAACAAACCACACCGGATGGAAGAATATTGGCATCCTACCGTTTATCGAAAGCGCACGAAAACTACCAGCAGAAGATGCAGTTATTCTGGATCACGCGGAAAAAAACAATCAAAAAAATATCCTGATTGCGGTCCCCATGTTATCGCGGATCGCCAACTTCGATGATATGGATCCGTTAATTTCAGAGCCGGATGTGGAAGTGCGTTTTATTCCACCGGGTGAAATTATCCCCGCCAATGCTGATCTAGTTATCCTTCCGGGAACGAAAGCGACACGGGCCGATCTGACGTTTTTCAGAAAACAGGGTTGGGACATTGATCTTGCATCGCATATCCGTCGGGGCGGAACCGTACTTGGTATTTGCGGCGGTTACCAAATGCTCGGCAACAGTGTTTGCGACCCGGAAGGCATAGAAGGAACCCCGGGAGATGAAGCGGGTCTGGGATACCTGAATGTCAGAACGGTTATGAACGCAGAAAAAAAGTCGCACAGACAAAGGCGCACTGCGAATTTCTTGAGTGTGAAACATTCGGTTACGAAATCCACATTGGCAAAACCAAGGGGCCGGATACCGAACGCTCCTTCCTTTCGGGCGACACCAAAAAATTGGGCGCGGCAACCAAAGACCATAAAGTTACCGGTGTTTACCTGCACGGTTTATTCACGGATGATACTTTCCGGATGAAATACCTGTCACAATTCAGAAGCGGGACACTTCATAAGACATCATTCGCCGAACAGATTGAAAATGCCCTTGATGAACTGGCGCGAGAGATGGAAAATTTTCTGGATATCGACGCGATATTAAAAATCGCCCGTGGGCACTAACCCTTCTTCACTGCGCCATCAAAACATATATCAGGATAACCAAAAACGAAATTACACCCGCGGCGAGCTTCGCATGTTTCCATGGTTTCATATCAATTTTAGCCGGCGGCAGACTGACTTCAGTTCGGGCTTCGGGTTTAAAGTAACTAATCAGCAGCATCAAAGCGACTGTAAGCAGAAAAACAAGTGCGAGAAAATGCAGAAAATGTATCTGGTCGGTCGTACCGAATAATCCTTTGGCAAACTCCTGTGTCTCGGCTTCAAAGGTTCCCGTCAAAAGATAAAACAATATCGGTCCTGTGATCAGTCCGACCTTTGCTGATGCGCAAGACACGTGTTTTGTGAAAAAACCCAGAAGAATGACCGCAAGCATCGGACCAAAAAAGGTCGCGTTTATTTTCTGAAGATAATTATAAAGACTGCCTTCAGTATTGATCATCGGGGCGGCAATCATCGCCGCGAGCGCAAGTATAATACTGCAAATACGCCCCGACCAGACCATCTGACGGCCTGTTGCATCCGTCTTCATAAACACCTGATAGATGCCCTGGCTGAATAATGTTGCGGAGCTGTTTAACACGCTGTTAAATGTGCTGAGCACCGCTCCCACCATAACAGCGGCAAAAAAACCGATGAGGGGCGCGGGTAAAACCTCCTTCACAAGCATGGGATATGCCATCATGGAATCTTCCGGTCCCAACTGGTCTCTAAACATATAAAAAGCAATAATACCGGGAAGTACGATCGCCACCGGGCCAAGAAGTTTAAAACAGGCAGCTATCAAAACCCCCTTCTGGCCTTCCGCCAAATTTTTCGCCCCTAACGCACGTTGAATAATGGATTGATTTGTACACCAGAAGAAAACCTGGTTAACAATCATGCCCGTGAACAAAACGCCAAACGGTAAAAACGATCCCGGTTCATCACCGGTGATGTCAAATTTTTCCGGTACACTGGTATATACCGTTTCCAGTCCGTTCAAGGGGTTTCCATCCCCGGCAAAAACGAGCGCAAGAAGCGGAACAAGTAATCCGACCGCCAGAAAGCCGATACCGTTTATGGTGTCGGAAATGGCGACCGCCTTCAGACCACCGAATATTGCATATAATGATCCCAACGTACCAACAGACCAGACCATAATCCAAATGGCGGAAGACCTGCCGACACCCAGCATACCGGATACATCAAACAGACTTTCAAGCCCCGTCGCGCCAAACAAAAGAACAACCGGTAAAATTGCTACAACATAGGAAAACAGGAATAAAATGGTCGCAATAACCCGCGTATCCCGGTCATATCGCTGGGATAAAAATTCCGGTATTGTTGTAAGGCCTCGTCTTAAATATCGTGGCAAAAAGTAAATCGCCGTGAGCACCATCGCCAACGCGGCCGTTGTTTCCCATGCCATAACCGCAGCAGTATGGGCGAAGGCATCGGCATTAAGGCCAATCATATGTTCCGTTGATAGGTTCGTAAGGATAAGTGAGCCAGCGATCACCCAGGCAGTCAGGCTTCTGCCGGCAAGGAAATAATCATCAGATGTATTCATATGATCGTTTCTTGTTTTCAGATAGGAAATAAGCGCCACAAGCGCCGTAAACCCGATAAATGAAATGATAGCCAGCATATCCGCCCCTTACTTCTTTTTTTCCGTTATCCCATAGAACAGGATGATAGACAATAAGGAAGAGAAATGAGTATAGTCATCCAGTTTATTATCCGGGAAAGTGATGCATGAATAAAAGTATAATTGTTTCTGATGTGGGGGGTACAAACGGCCGCTTTGCCATTGCCGAATATTCCGACATGGATCAGAAACCTCAATTGCATTCTATTCAGGTTCTTTCCTGCAAAAAATACCCGTCCTTTTCAGATATGTTGGCCGACTATTTAGATCAGATCACCATCGACATCCCACAAATCGCGCGGTTCGCAGTCGCTGGCGAGATGACATCAAAGCAAGGAAACCTCTGGCATTTTAATTGGGATATTCAGGCACGTGATCTTAAAAAACGCTTTGGTTTTAGGCGCGTCAAGCTGATGAATGATTATGAAGCACTGGTTAAGGTCATCCCTTATCTGACGGATGCAGACCTGCTTACGCTGACACCTTTTAAAAAGGGATTAAAAAAAGCCCCGTACAGCGTTTTTGGGGTTGGTTCCGGATTTGGTGCCGCCATCGGCATCCCAAGAAAGTCCGGACCAAAAGTTGTCTCCACAGAAATCGGCCATACATCATTTGCGCCGAAAACCGACCTTGAAAAAGACTTGCTTAATTACCTGTCAAAAAATATGGATCATATATCCATCGAAACCTTGTTGTCGGGTCCCGGCATCGTCAGATTACATCATTACATAATGCAAAGAGACAACATAATAACAGAAGAAAAAACCGCGCCCGAAATCACGCTATCTGCTGAACAAAAAACCGATGATCAGTGTGTAAAAACCGTTAATTTGTTTTTATCGATATTGGCAAGTGTCGCAGGCGATATCGCGATCGCACAGGGTGCGCGGGCCGGGCTTTATATCGGTGGCGGTATCATTCCAAAAATAACCAATATGATAAACGCTGACAGTTTTCTTGAAAAATTCAATGATAAAGGGCCCATGAGGCCATATGCAGAAAAAATACCCGTTCATATTATAACAGCAGATATGCCCGCATTATTGGGAGCGGCAATTTTAAAAAGAAAAGATAAAGACACCGAAGATTTTTCTTGACCAATAAGCTGAAAAATAATAATAAATCCTAAAATATTATCATTTATCCGGATTTATTATCGATATGGACAACATAGACAAGAAAATTACCAAGATAATTCAGAAAGATGGACGCGCTTCCAGTGCAGAGATCGCAAAAGCCGTTGGTGTTTCAGTTTCAACAGCAAATGAACGGGTCAGAAAGCTTTCTTCATCCGGCACGGTTAAGGAGTGGCGCGCCGTTCTTGAACCCAATAAGGTCGGAATAAAACTATGCGCCCTTATACTGGTTGACATGACATATGAGGGCGAAGATGAGGCAACATCTATCCTCGCGTCTTATCCCGAAATACAGGAAATTCATCATATCAGTGGCGCAAGGTCATACATGCTTAAGGTCCGGGTCGCAGATACTGACGCACTCCAGACATTCCTGAAAGAAAAAGTGAAACCAATCAAATCGATCATCCGCACAGAATCTTTCATTGTGCTTGATACCGTAAAAGAAACCACAGAAGTAATTATAAACGGGGACCTGAAATGACCACACCAAAACACGTGGCGCTCATTGGGTGCGGCTTTACCGGCACCAGTGCATTTTATCAACTGGTCGATCAATATCCAATCGAAGAAATCACCATATTTGAATCGACCGGCATTTTCGGCCCTGGTTATCCGTACCGTGATGATGAGTGTCAGGATTATCTCCTCAATAACACAACGGACACACTTTGTTTAACGCCGGATAACAAACGGGCATTTCTCAATTGGTTAAGGACAAGGCCGGACCTCGTCCCGGAGGTTGAGGAGCGCGGGAACCTGCCCCGTGTATATTACGGCTATTTTCTGGAAGATGTGTTTAAATCAACAATGACAAGCGCGGCGATAAAAAACATAAAAGTTAATCTGGTCGCAGAGGAAGTAACCGAGGTCGCAGAAGATGATAACGGAAAAGTGGCTATCACTTGGAAGGGTGGACGCACATCAGCCGACAAAGCAATATTGACCATCGGCCACTGCCCGAATAAGGATAACTATCCGAAGCCGGACAAGGGTTCAAAAGCACTTTATTTTTCAAATCATGTTAATGAAAAATCACTGGATAAAATTCCGATGGATGCTGAAGTCCATATATTAGGGGCATCATTAAGCGCATTTGACGTGGTTGGAAGGCTTTTTTCCCCGGACACCGGATGCCATTTTGAACGTGACAGTAACGGCCAATTAATATATCTGCCCGGCCCGAACGGGCGACGAGCCATACTTTGTTCACGAAGCGGCAGATTAAAAAAAATGAAAAGCCGCAAAATAAAATCCGTCAAACGCGAACATTTTACATTATCCCACCTTTCGTCGCTAAAAATCGGTGAAGGGATTATGCTTAAAGATGTTGGCGATGCCTTAAAAAAAGACTGCGCCCTAAATGAAGGCAAGATCAATTGGGACGATATCATTGAACCTTACCGGCATTGCCAAACCGTTGATCAGGTTGATCAAAAAGCCGCCAAAATCCTTGAAAATGATTTAAGCGCCGCAATTGCAAGCGATGAACGAAATATTCTGGTTGATATATTTGGTGATGCGGGTATTGAGATTTGGGACATGTTTGCCGCACGCCTTCTGTCACCTGACGAAGAAAAGAAGTTTCGAAGAAAATACGAGACGGCGACCCTTACATTCGAAGCATCCTGCCCGATTTCCACGGCGGAAAAACTGCTCGCGCTTCACCGCGCCGGTTGCCTTAAGATCATTAAAGGGGTGAGCACCGTCAGTTTCTCTTCAAATGACGGCGCCTACATTATTAACCATGAATTCGGAAGGGATCACGCCAGTATCCTTGTGAATACCACTGGCAGTGTGGACAGGGACGTCTTAAGTCCCTATCAACCCACGCTTATAAGAAACATGGCATCAAGCGGCCTTATGTCCCCCTATAAATGTGGCGGTGAAGCGATGTTGGGAACCGATGTTGATATGGCGGATTTTCGCGTCACCGGTACAAACAATATTCATTTGGCCAGTATGCTGCTTTGGGGACCCGGTTTTTACACCAGTGGGGCCATTATTATGGCAACCATTGTTGACCGCATTTTAAAATCACTGTTTAATGAATAAATCAGGGAGAAACATTATGGATTTTACAAAAAGATTCTTTTTATTTTTTACACTTTTTATTATTTCCGCCTGTTCGGAGCAGGACGTCGCGACGAACAATGCGACCGAAGAAGTAAAACCAAAAGCGGTCGGGATCGTAGTTACCGCCAACCCGCTTGCCACCGAAGCCGGGCTTGAAATATTGCGGGCGGGCGGCAGCGCCATAGATGCCGCAGTCGCCGTTGAAGCCACACTTGGATTGGTTGAGCCACAAAGCTCCGGCCTCGCAGGTGGCGGATTTCTTGTTCATTATGACGCCGACACAAAAGAAATCGATTTTTATAACGGACGTGAAAAAGCACCGATGGGCGCAACAAAAAGCCTTTTTCTGGATGAAAATGGAGAACCGATCCCCAGCAGGGAAGCCAAAAATAGCGGGCGGTCCATCGGCGCGCCGGGTGCGGTAGCCCTTTTAAATATGGCACATAAAGATCATGGAAAGCTCGCCTGGCGTACTCTTTTCAATCCGGCTTTAGAATTTTCAGTAAATGGCTTTCCCGTATCCCCGCGCATGCATGATTCGATCGTCGCCTATTCTGAATATTTTCACAGAACACCGGAAGAAGGCCCCACCGATCTTTATGAATATTTATTCACTGACGAGGGAGAACCGCTCCCGATCGGATATTTGTTAAGCAATCCGGAATATGCCGAAAGCCTACGGATTATTGCCAATGATCCGGCAGATTTCTACCGGGGCAAGATCGCCCAAGAAATAGCAGCAAAAGCGCAAGCCGCGCCAAATGGCGGCACCCTGTCTGTTGAAGATATCGCCAATTATACAGCCGTGAAGCGCGACCCGTATTGCAGCAGATACCGCAACACAACGCTTTGCGGTTCGGCACTTCCATCATCATGGGTTTCCGTTTCCATGGTCATGAGCCTACTTAATGAAGCGCCGGAATTTTCACCGGAGGGCGCTGATGATCCGGCAAACTGGACATTGCTTGCGGAAGCACTGCGAATTACATACGCCGACAATAACGAATTTATCGGCGATGATGATTTTGTTGATGTGCCGATCAAGGGACTGATGAGTGACGCTTACATCAAGGAACGGGCAAAGCTTATTTCACGCGAACGCGCAAACCCGGATATTAAGGCGGGTAACCCATGGGCTTATCAGGAAGAACCGGCGGCAATGCTTTACGGCAAGGATGCAACCCTTGATGATGTCGGGACAACCCATTTCGTGATTGTTGACGCCGAAGGCAATGCTGTATCCATGACCGCAACCGTAGAAGGATATTTCGGGTCACTTCGCATGGCGGGTGGTATGATTTTGAATAATCAGCTCACTGATTTTTCATTCAGATACGAAGATGAAAACGGCAACCCGATCGCCAACGCCGTGGCGCCGGGCAAACGCCCCCGTTCGTCCATGTCCCCCACCATCGTGCTTGACGAAAATAATGATTTTCTAATGGCCGTCGGGTCTCCCGGTGGGCGTAACATTATTTCATATGTGGCAAAAACCGTTGTCGGGATCATGCGTTGGGGGCTTTCGCCGCAGGAAGCCATCGACCTTCCCAATATGGTCGCAAGAACAGAACAGATCCGTATCGAACGTAACCGGGCGAAACCGGAAATCATTCAGGCGCTTCGCGATTTTGGTTATAATGTCTATGAATCTGAAGGGGAAATTTCCGGCCTGAGCGCCGTACTTAAATTGCCGGACGGCACATTGCAAGGCGGCGCCGACCCGCGCCGCGAAGGCACCGTTGGCATACTGTATGATAACGAAATACAGTAAATTTTATAAATCCACTATCCCCGTGCAACCGGCTTATCCATTTTTGTCTAATCCCTTTGCACGGGGAACTATTTTTCATTATTCTTTAGTTTAACTTCGCAAAATTTGAAAATCCTTCGCCCCTGTCATCGTTCCATGCCATGGATGTAATTTTCCATTCATCACCGATTTTCATCAATTGAATGCTGTTGACACCGACGGCAAAGGGTTCGGCGTCACCCGCATCAAAACGGGCTTCATAATAGGAAACCCTATGAGCGATACGTCCGAAAATTTCAGTTTTTGAATGGATTTCCCGGTCTTCAAGCTGCGTGATCAGCCCGTCTGAAAATTGCCTGTTAAAATGGACTATAAAATCATCGACCGGAAGCATTAACGGCTCCGGATCGTTGTAATTTATAAGGATGCCGTGATCGATAAACAACGGCTTTAATTTATGCATATTTGGCTCTTCCCCCAGTTTGAAACTGATGGCGTTGAATAATGCTTCAATGGTTTTTTCGATGGCCTGCTGTTCCATATCCGTTGACGTCATGATGTCTTCCCTATGGTTATTTTGATCACACGCCCCCAAAATAGAAATAATCATTATCCCTGAAATAATTTTAATCAAGAAATCGGTATTCATCATCCTCTCCTCCATATTACAGTAAATTCTATCAGAGTGGATTGATTGCCACAAATCACTATGCTACAAGGTCATTCGCTTTTTGGATGGTCCCGTAGCTCAGGTGGATAGAGCGCAAGATTCCTAATCTTGAGGCCACAGGTTCGAATCCTGTCGGGATCACCATTTCATGATCGGATGGGCTAACCTTCCTTCGGAAAGCATTTTTCCGGGGTGTGCGTATCAATCAGATAAGCAACTTTCCACCCGTCTGCATGTTTTACCAACGTGAACTGATTGACCCCGCAGGAACGAAGCTCGCCGTCTATAGCAATGGTAAAGGGGGCCCAGGCAACTGCAAGCGGCCCTTCAACATGAATTTCAACATCGAATATCTGCTCATCCGCCTGCCCAGGTTCAAGCGTAGCGACCCATCCAATCCAACCCGCGGAATCCCCGCGTGTAACCGGTTTATCAAGCGAAATTCTGTCAAGTGATGTATCCGGCAGCAAAAGCATCTTCAGGGTTTCATCATCTCCTGCCCGCATGGCGTCAAACACCTGATCCAGGATCGCCCGAACCTCTGCTTTTTCTTCTGCTGTTCCGGCGGCTTGCGAAATTGTTGCGGCAAACAACATTGCCAATATGATGACCGCTTGAAGGGCTTTTCTCATTTGCTTTTTCCTTGTTCAGTTGCTTCTTAAAATCATATTAGCAATCCGATATTTTGACAAGACATATGCGTCAGCCCGTCATTCCCCTATCGCGGGCTCCTGATTTCTGCGTGGGATTGGTTCACGATTTTTATGGAATATTTTCTCAACAGCGATATAGAACATCGGCACAAAGAAAATCGCCAGGAAGGTCGCCGCGAGCATCCCGCCCATCACCGCAATCCCGATCGCATTCTGACTGCCTGAACCGGCACCGGTTGCTGTTGCAAGCGGCGTTACGCCAAGCACAAACGCCATGGATGTCATGATAATCGGTCTGAACCGTCGTCTCGCAGCCATAGCTGTGGCCTCCATAAGACTTGCACCGTCTTCGTGCATTTCCTTGGCGAATTCAACAATCAGGATGGCATTTTTTGACGCAAGTCCGACAGTCGTCAATAGCGCCACCTGAAAATACACATCATTGGCAAGACCGAAGATTTTTGTCGCGATCACCGCTCCCAAAACGCCCAGAGGCACAACAAGCATCACCGCAAACGGTACCGCCCAGCTTTCGTAAAGCGCGGCAAGACAGAGGAATACCACGAGCACCGAAATCGCATAAAGCGCCGGTGCCTGAGCGCCTGTCAAGCGCTCTTCATAAGAAAGACCCGACCATTCGATACCGATCCCTTCCTGCAAGCCATCAACAATTTTTTCCATTTCATCCATAGCAACACCAGAACTCACGCCCGGGGCGGGAGAGCCTTGAATATTAATTGACGCAATGCCGTTAAAACGTTCAAGTTTTGGTGACCCGTATTCCCAACGGATAGTGGAGAAATTATTAAACGGGATCATTTCACCCTGATTATTTCGAACATGCCATTCATAAATATCTTCCGGCATCATGCGATAATCGGCATCTGCCTGAATATAAACACGTTTAATCCGCCCATTATCAAGAAAATCATTTACGTAACTTGAACCCCACGCAATCTGCAACGTGCGGTTAATATCGTCTAGTGACAGGCCGAGCGCTGATGCTTTTTCGCTATCAATGTCAATTTTTAATTGCGGCACATCATTAAGTCCATTGGGGCGCACCCCGAAAAGAAGCGGGTTTTGCGCCGCTGCACCAAGAAGTTGATTACGCGCGTTCATAAGAGCTGCATGGCCCAACCCCGCACGGTCAACCAGGTGGAAATCAAATCCGGAAGCATTGCCAAGCTCCTGAATGGGCGGCGGGAAGAATGTAAATGCCATCGCGTCTTTAACCTGCGACAGCGCACCCATCGCCTGACCAAAGATCGCAAATACACTTTGATCCGGCCTTTCGCGCAAGGACCAATCTTTAAGTCCAATAAAGCCCATACCATTATTTTGCGCCTGACCAGCAAAGCTAAAGCCCGTTACAGTAAACAAATGCTCAACATTTTCGGCCTGACCTTCAAGAAAATAATCTTCGATCTCCGCTATACTTTCCAGCGTTCTTTCAGCCGTTGCACCAGGGGGTGTATTGATTAGCATGAACATGATTCCTTGGTCTTCGTTTGGTAGGAACGATGTTGGCAATGTCGAAAATATATAGATAAGCCCCGCTGCCAATGCAGAATACACCATAAAGAACCTTGCAATTCTGCGGGCCATATAAGACGTGCTTTTCTGGTAAAAATCACGCACTTTATTGAAATTGCGGTTAAAAGCACCGAAAAAGCCTGTTTCAGCACGTCTTTGCCCGCCTTCATTTTTAAGAAATGTTGCACAAAGTGATGGCGAAAGTATCAACGCCACAAATACTGATAATGTCATCGCGGCGACAATGGTAATCGAAAATTGACGATAAATCACACCCGCCGAACCGCTAAAGAAAGCCATTGGAATAAATACCGTCGAAAGAACGATAGCAATACCCACCAATGCACTTGTTATCTGATCCATTGATTTTTTTGTTGCTTCTTTCGGCGACAGGTTTTCTTCGCTCATGATGCGTTCAACATTTTCCACCACGACAATCGCATCATCGACCAGAAGACCGATAGCAAGCACCATCGCAAACATCGTGAGGGTGTTTATCGTAAAGCCAAATGCGGATAATACCGCGAAAGTACCAAGAAGCACGATGGGAACCGCGATCGTCGGAATAAGGGTCGCCCTGATATTCTGAAGAAATAAGAACATGATGATAAACACAAGCCCTACCGCTTCCAGAAGGGTGATAATCACGGATTCAATGGAAAGTTCAATATAGGGTGCCGTATCATACGGGAATATATATTCAACGCCTTCCGGTAAAAACTCTGCTAGTTCAGCAACCCTTTCCTTAACGGCTTGGGCAGTTTCAAGCGCATTGGCCCCCGGGGTCAAACTAACGGCAAGCCCCGCAGCAGGCTGACGCTTGTAACGTACGATCATTGAATAATTTTCTGTCCCCAGTTCAAGCCGTGCCACATCACGGAGCCTTACCTGCGAGCCATCGGTATTGATCCTTAGAATAATGTTGCCGAAATCTTCAACCGTTTGCAGACGGGATTGAGCCGTAATTGTTGCATTTAGTTGTTGCCCGGAGAGCGCTGGAAGCGCCCCTACCTGCCCTGCGGAGACATCTGTATTCTGCACTCTGACAGCGTTTTGAACCTCAACAGGTGTCAGGTTATAACTAAGAAGCTTTTCCGCATTGAGCCATATTCTCATGGCATGCTGGGCGCCGAAAACCTGCGTGCTACCTACACCATTTACACGGGAGAGTTGGTCCTGAAAGGTTGAAACTGTAATATCACCGATATCTGATTGGGTAAGACTATCATCGCTGGCATAAAGACCAACAACAAGCAGAAAGTTCCTCGTAGCCTTGGCCACCGTCAACCCCAGAGCCTGCACCTCCTGAGGAAGCTGCGTAAGTGCCCCCTGCGCTTTATTTTGGGTCTGTACCTGTGCAATATCCGGGTCGGCATCAGGTTCAAAAGTAAGCGTAATAATGGATGACCCATCAAGACTGTTTGAAGAAAAATAACGCAGTTTATCAATCCCAACCAGACGTTGTTCAATGACCTGCGTCACAGCATTTTCTACCGTTTCGGCGGAAGCCCCAGGATAAAATGCAGTAATGGAAATAGTCGGCGGCGCCACCTGCGGATATAATTCAATAGGCAACCCGCGGATGGAAAGAACCCCCGCCAACATCACGACGATTGCTATCACCCACGCAAAAACGGGTCGTTCAATAAAAAATCGTGCCATAATATTTATCCTAATACGCTGTTATTCCTGTTGCCCTAAGGTGCTGGTGACCACGGCGACGGCGACACCGTCATACCAGGGCGAATTTTCTGATACCCTTCAATTACAATCGTTTCGCCCGCTTCGATGCCGGACGCAATAATCCATTGATCAGTATAAGCACCAGCAACTGTGATCGGGCGCGGATTAGCCTGATTGTTTTCGTCCACAGTCCAGACAGTCAATCCACCATCCGGGTTACGAGTTGTCGCACGCTGCGGCACAAGGACCGCCGACCGTTCTCCCAATTCAATTTTTGCCCGGACAAAAAGGCCCGGAAGCAGTGTTTGATCGGGGTTTGGAACGACCGCGCGAAGACCGACAGAGCCTGTCGTCTCATCGACGACTACATCCGAAAACTTAAGGGACCCTTTTTCCGGGTGCACTGTCCCCGCACTTGTATCAAGTATAACCTGCACGGGGATATCACTTTTCCCAACCATATCCGTTCGAAGCCGCATGGAATTCACACCCGGCTGGCTGATATCCACGTAAACCGGATCAAGCTGGGTTATTAGCGCCAGACTTTCAGACTGGTTTGTTGTAACGAGCGCACCTTCCGTTACCGAAGAGCGCCCAATTCGTCCGGAAATTGGCGCATACACGCGCGTATAGCCCAAATTCACTTCCGCCACTTCAATGGCAGCTTCCGCAACCGCAATCTCTGCCACTGCCTTATCAAGATCGGCTTTTGCATCATCATATGCCTGACCACTTACGGCGTTGGTTTTAATAAGTTCTTTGAAGCGGGCTTCCTTTGCCCTGGCCGCCTGCAAATTTGCCTGCGCACTGACAAGGTCTGCCTTCGCGCTGGCAAGAGCCGCTTTATATGGAACATCATCAATCTGATAGAGAGGCTGGCCCTGTTCAATAACTGACCCCTCCTCAAACAAACGTTTCGTGATAATGCCGTTAACCTGCGGTCTTATTTCCGCCTGCCGAAATGCAGAGATGCGGCCAGGTAGCGTTTCTTCACGATTTATAATTTCTGTTTTTAATTGATAAACGGAGACGGCGGCGGGCGGCATACCACCCATTCCACCTGGTCCTGCTGCACCCATCTGACCCTGCCCTGACATCATATACCAAGCAGCGGCCGCAATAACGCAAACTGCACCAATAATTATTATTAGTCGTTGTGACACGATAAATCTCTTTTCTTTTTTTTACGGAACACCCAAACCCAAGCTGATTTTCTTACTTAATATTACCAGTTTAATAAATTTCTGGACATTGCCAACAATATATTATTATAATTTACATACATTCATGTACGTATATTTGTCAATAGTGAATTGTGGGAACAAAGATTGGTCAGACGAACAAAAGAAGAGGCACAGGAAACAAGAAGCAAAATATTAAACGCTGCCTCAAAGGTATTTTGCGACAAGGGTTATGCAAATTCTTCGCTTGAAGACGTTGCGAAGGAAGCAAATGTTACTCGTGGCGCTATATATTGGCACTTTAAAAATAAGACGGACATTTTTGAAGCACTTCATGATGAATTGCGCTGCCCGCTTATAAAGCTTCTGTTAAATGATCTTGAAACCGATCATTATTCGCCGATTGATCAATTACAGGAAAATTGCACCAAGTTTTTAATAGATCTCAGTAAGAATGACCATCTGCAGCGTGTCCTGACGCTTTTTATGAAAAAAAGCGATTATTCCGGCGAGCTGGAATATTGTAAAAAAATACATACAAAGAATAAATCTGAACAATTGAAATTATTTTCAGATTATTTTGACAGGGCAAAACCGGAAAATAAACAATTGCAACACCTGGATTCAGACAGTATGGCACTTTCAATATCATGCTTTATGAAGGGCATCATCATTGAATTTCTTGACAATCCCACCACAATGAATATTGAAAAACGTGCCCCTCAAATGATGGAAATATTTTTTAGCGGACTTAAACAAAAATAATTCATTATGGCTGATAGCCAATTTCTCTCATATGTTTATCACGCAAATATTTAAATTCCTTACCTGCATACCAGTTTGGAAAGACAGTGCTATTGGCAATATCCGTACCGATCAGAAACATAGACTTTAGGTCGTCAGTCGCCGCATTAAAATCCATTTCTTCGGAAAACTCATCCGTCACTTTGTGATACCCGTTGGCATCATAAGCGTCTATTAATGCCTCCATGTCGATATTTTGGTCAACAGGATCGTACCCGCCCGATACAACGATTGACGGAATTCCAACACGATTAAAGCTGAAATGATCGCCACGATACTCAATGCCCCACTCCGGATGTGGAAAGAAAGTCACCCGCTTTCCCTGCTTGTCGCCAACCGAGCGACGAATAAAGTCATCCATTTCACTGTCCCCAAGACCGAGAACCCACACATCCTTTGTTCGGGCATAAATATTCATGGTATCGGTATTAATGGCGGTAACCGTTTTGTTAAGCGGATAAATCGGGTTAAGAACGTAATAATATGATCCGAGAAGACCACTTTCCTCTGCCGTTACCCATAAAAATGCAATTGATCGTTCCGGCGCACCGGCCTTCATATGCGCGTTCGCTATTTCGAGAAGCCCCGCTGTGCCAGACGCATTATCACGCGCACCATTATAAATCTGATCCCCTTCAAGGGATGCATCCGTACCCAAATGATCCCAGTGTGCCATGTAGAATACAAATTCATCCGGCCTCTTACTACCAGGTATAATGCCAATCACATTATTGGATTTTGAATACTTTACATCAACATCAAGATGGACGGAAATGGTGACGCCTAAACTGACACCGTTATACCCTTTTTTTAACGCATTGTCTTTTTCAGAAGTGTAATCATGCCCGGCCATACGAAATAACTTCTCCACTGTTCGTTTTGGAATTCTGCCCTGTATTTCAAGGTTTACCGCCGGAATTTTCGCCGGATCAAGACTTAACGCCGAACGGGTGATAATCCCTTCCATCTGCTCCCACGATGCTGATGTAAAATCCTCATCGTGAATGATAAATGCGGCCTTCGCCCCTTGGCGCACAGCTTCTTCATATTTGTAGGAGGCGCGAGCGTAATAAGTGACGCCTTTTCCCTGGAATTGATCTACGTTACCACTAAGAAATCCCGGATCCTGATCAAGAATAAGAACGGTTTTTCCTTTTACATCAATGTCTTGATAATCATTCCAACCATATTCCGGCGCGACAGCTCCATATCCGACAAAAACAATTTCGGAATTGGATAAGTCAACGCTGTCTTTCGTTTGTTTTGTTGTAATGGCTATGTCTGACTTGGAAACCATTGTCTCTAGGCCAATGTTGCTACCGATGGTCACATTACCAGCATGTGCAGTTATTTTTACGAGATCGACATTTTGAAAATAACTATCCCCATTACCAGGTTTAAGGCCCATCTCCTGTAGTTTTTCTTTTAGAAAACTAATGGTTTTTGCCTCACCGGATGTGGACGGCGCTCGTCCTTCAAAAAAATCGGATGAAAGAATTCTCACATTTTCCGCCAAACGTATAGAAGAAATATCAATATCCTCCTGCGCATTCACCAGGCTGATTTCTGCGTAAATCATCAAAATTGACAGTAAAATACTGATCATATTTTCCTTCATCTCATTTCCTTATCAACCATCCGAACGGTGTATTTTTTTATAACAGATTACAATTGAACCAGTGCATACACACACAAATATTGTGAAAATAACCTACCTTATATCCTTGCCATTCCATATTATAAAAATTAGTTTTTTCAAAGATTATCGTCTAATCTATTCGCTGTACAAAGATCATAAAGGAATTCAGTCAATGTCTGCTGCACCATCACGTTTTACTTTTTTAAGCAAATCCGGCGAAAATCTTGATGCCCGGCTTGACATGCCCACGGGCGAGCCGATCGCATATGCCCTGTTTGCGCATTGCTTTACCTGTACAAAGGATATTTTCGCTGCAAACCGCATTGCAAAAGGGCTCAATGACGACAATATTGCGGTACTCCGTTTCGATTTTACCGGACTTGGCGCGAGTGAAGGCGAATTTGCCAACACAAATTTCTCATCCAATGTGGAGGACCTGATTGCCGCGGCGGATACCATGCGTGACAAATTAATGGCCCCCGAAATTATTATCGGGCATTCCCTTGGCGGTGCGGCGGTCCTCGCTGCTGCAAAAAATATACCTGAATGCAAAGCCGTGGTCACAATAGGTGCACCGTCTGACCCCACCCATGTCATGAACAATTTCAAAAATTCTATCAAGGAGATTGAAAATGAGGGCGAAGCAGAAGTCCTATTGGTTGGAAGACCTTTTCGAATTCAGAAACAATTTATCGAGGATATTAAAGAGCAGAACCTTAAAAAAGAAATTAGTGAATTAAAAAAAGCATTGCTTGTATTTCATTCCCCGCTTGACCAAACCGTTGGGATTGAAAATGCAGGGGAAATTTATGATGCGGCAAAACATCCTAAAAGCTTTATTTCACTTGATGATGCCGACCACCTTTTGAGCAAACGTGAGGATGCCGATTATGTTGCCGATGTTATTGCCGCCTGGGCCACACGATATATTACACATAAGGCAGCGACGAAACCAAAAACCCCCAAAGTCGAAAATGACATGGTTGTTGTCACGGAAACAGGGGATGGGAAATTTGCCAATGTCGTTGTCACCAAGTCCGGACATATCGTAAGCGCCGATGAACCGGAAGCGATGGGTGGTAATAATACGGGACCGACCCCCTATGATTTTCTTCTGGCCGCACTCGGTTCCTGCAAATCAATAACAATGCGCATGTACGCCAATCATAAGGGCTTTGATATGGAGCGCGTGGAAGTCCGCCTTTCACATAGCAAAATTCATGCGGAGGACTGTGCAAGTTGTGAAACAAAAAAAGGCAAGGTCGATCAAATTCAAACCGATATATCAATTACAGGTGACCTCAGCGCCGAGGAACAGCAAAGAATATTTGAGATTGCGGAACGCTGCCCCGTCCATAAAACAATAACCGGTGAAGT
This sequence comes from Alphaproteobacteria bacterium, assembly GCA_030428615.1. GTDB lineage: Bacteria > Pseudomonadota > Alphaproteobacteria > Sphingomonadales > Emcibacteraceae > Pseudemcibacter. Next base: position 41,258 of record JAUIDN010000005.1, read on the forward strand.
ACTTATTAAATCAGATCTGAAAAACTAAAGTTTTGTCCTGATTGACCACAGCTCCGGGAAAAAGCGGTGATCCACCGCTTTTTTCAACCATCCAACACCCGCAGAACCACCAGTGCCCGGCTTGAAGCCCAATATTCTTTCGACAGAGACAAAATGTCGATGGCGGTACTGCGAAAATATATCGGCAATTTCCGTTAATCCTTCACCAAGCATGTATAAATCGTTGGCCGGTGTCGGGTCAGCATATACCCTTAACCAGGCATCTTCGACAGACTTATGGGGTTTGTATTTTTCACTCCAATCACGATCAAGACATTCAGGTGAAACTTCAATTCCACGTCGGTCCAGCAACCTGATCACATCGTCATAGAGGCTCGGTGAATTAAAGTTTTTAAGAAGTGCAGGAAAAACATGGGATACATTGCTATGGGCATCACACATTTTTTTATTCTTGTTACCGAGTATGAATTCAATATGCCGATACATGAATGAAAGCTGGCCTGATGCCACATTAAGATAATCCCGAAAACTGTTAAACCCATCTGTTCTTATGGTCGAAAGAACCTCCCACACATTAACAATCAATTTTAAAATTTTCTTTGCTCTATCCAAAATAACAAAAGCGTTAGGGATATCGTCATCCCTGATACGCAATTGCAGGTTATAAAGTTCAAAATAAAGTGACTTGAAAAGAAGTTCCTTGGCCTGCCCCATAATAATGAAACACATTTCATCATAACCACCCGACCGGGGATGCTGAAGGCTGAGAAGGAGGTCTATGCTTTCATAATCGATATAGGGGTTACTGTTACCCTTGAAATCCGTTATGGGTTCGCCCTCGGTCTCTATAACCTTCTGCTGACGATCCTTTTCCCCTAACGGATCGACGCGTCGGGGATATGGTGAACCATCTACACCATCAGGATCAACTATTTCCGGTATTACGAACTCAAAGCTCATCAAATTCTCCCCTTATACATCAAGATTAAAGAAACGTGCCGCATTAGACCCCAAAATGGAAGCCTTTTGTTTTTCATCCAAACCATCATGACCCCGAACAAGCGCCCCCATATCAATTTCACCCAGTGGAAATGGATAATCGGTACCAAACATAATCCGGTCCGCACCGCTGCATTTGACAAGCAAATCAAGCGCGTCTTCGCTAAACACAGCGCTATCCAGATAAAATCGGTCCGTGTATGAAGATGGCAGATGCGGGCAATCCTTTCGGACAACATCCCTATGTTTCCATGCATTATCCACACGCCCCATAAGATAGGCAAAACTGCCACCGCCATGGGCGAAACAAAGATTCAGTTTTCGGGGCAATCTTTCAAACGCGCCGGATAAAATAAGCGATAAAATTGAAAGCTGCGTTTCCGCCGGCATTGCCACCAGCCACTGCAGCATATATTTGGGCATCCGTTCCGGCGCCATCATATCCCAAGGGTGAATAAGCACAGGCGCACCAATATCAGCGCAATGCTGAAGGAAAGTGATCAGGCCCTCGTCATCAAGGTTTTTTTCATTGACATGATTTCCTATCTGTACGCCAACATGCCCCGAAGCCATTGCCCGACTTGCTTCGCCGCAGGCCAGATCAATGTCCTGCAAAGGCACCTGGCACATGGCTTTCAAGCGGCCAGTATTGTGAGAGCACATCTCAAGCGCTGTATCATTCATTACTTTAGCGCATTCAAGCGATTGTTGCGGCGGTTTCGAATAGGCAAACAATATTGGCGTCGCGCATATAATCTGGATATCAACCCCGTGCTTATCCAGTTCTTCAATTCGGCGTGCTGGACTCCAACAGGCATCATAAATTGGCCGGTAATCCCCGCCATCAAATGTTATCATTCCGTTTTCGTCAGATATTTTACGAAAGCCCGGCCAGATGCCATCCCCAAACCGTGTTTCCATGTCAGCAATGTTATCCGGATAAAAATGCGAATGTATATCGATGGTTTTCATAATTAAAGCTTTACCCAACCTTCAGGCGGCTTGCCTTTGCCCGGATGAACAACACCACAATTTTTACAGGTGCGTGCATTGATATTCTGATGGAATGCTTCAAAAAGAGGCGGCAGATCGGCAACAATGTCGTTTAATTTAACTTCGACCCTGTGCACGAGATGATTACAGTCAAAACAGAACCATTCGAACCCGTCAAGCTGATCACTGGCCCTATTCCCTTCAACAACAAGGCCGATGGATTCAGGATCAGGTCGTTGTGGTGAATGGCGTACATGAGGAGGCAGCATAAAAACCTCCCCTTCGCGGATAACAACATCACTCACCTGATTATCTTCCCATGTTTTTAAAACCATATCGCCTTTTATCTGATAGAAAAACTCTTCAACCGGATCATCATGAAAATCAACTCGTGTATTACCCCCGCCGATGACCATGACAATCATGTCGGTTCCTTCAAAGACCATTTTATTGGCAACCGGTGGCCGCAATTTATCACGATTATCTTCGATCCATTTATTGAAATTAAATGGTTTCGAGTATTTATAAACGGTCATTTTTTATTCTCCCGTAATGGTGCAAAAGCAATGGCCTTCATTTCTATCAGCAGGTTCAGATGCGGAAGTTGTCGAACGGCAACGGTTGTTCGGGTTGGTCCATTTTCCGCTTTAAAAAAATCGCCGTACACTTCGTTATAGCCTTGAAAATCATCCATGTTTACAAGATATGTTGTGATCTCCGCCAGATCGGTTAGTGTCGCACCGGCGGCTTCCAGCGTCTTTTCAATATTTAAGATAACAGCACGGGTCTGTTTTCTGATATCAAGGGTTACGCTTCCATCAGGATTTATTGCAACCCCTTCATGGCTGTCATCCGAACGGCGCGAACTGGTTCCGGAGATAAAAATAAAATCGCCGACGCGTCTGTAATGTGGATAAGCTCCCAGGGGTTTTGCTTTATCGCCTATTATAACATTGCTCATTTTCGTCCTCTAATGTTTCACACAAATGGTCAGCGGCTCCGAATAAAATTCAAGGCTGTGTATGCCACCCTCGCGACCAATTCCAGATAGTTTTACCCCACCGAACGGCGTGCTAAGATCACGCAGAAACCATTCATTCACCCAGCAAATCCCCACTTCCAACCGACGTGCAATACGGTTCGCTTTATCCATATCCGTCGTCCAGATCGCGGCTGCAAGACCGTAAACGCTGTCATTTGCATAGCTTATTACATCCCCTTCACAATCAAATGGTGTGATATGGCAAACCGGGCCAAATATTTCTTCTTTCATGCATCTCGCATCTTCGGCCAAGCCTGTCCAAATGGTCGGGCGAATAAAGAAACCGTTGTCTCTGCTGTCCCCGAATTCCGGTACCCCGCCCCCGGTTATGAGAGTGGCGCCTTCCTCAAGTGCTAACGAAAAATAAGCCATGACCTTGTCTCGATGCACTTTGGAAATTAACGGCCCCATGTCCGACCCGTCTTCGGGTCTGCCGATTTTGATAGCCTGGGCCTCTTTCTTTAAGGCGTCAACAAAATCATTGAATATTGAGCGTTCGACATAAACCCTTTCCGAACAAAGGCATACCTGACCACAATTTGAAAAAGCAGACCTGATTGTCCCGGCGACTGCCTTCTCAAAATCCGCATCCGCAAAAATAATGGCCGCGTTCTTACCGCCAAGTTCAAATGAAACAGGGCGTAAACCAACAGCCGCATTTTTCATAATTGCGACACCCGTACTGCTTTCGCCTGTGAAAGTCACCGCGTCAACATCCGGATTGGAAACAATAACTTCACCCGCCGATCCCGGTCCAAAGCCATGCACCAGATTAAAAACACCCTTTGGTACACCGACTTTATCCATGACTTCTGCAAGTAATGTCGCCGTTGACGGCGTTTCTTCGGATGGCTTTACAACCACCGTATTTCCAGCGGCAAGCGCTGGCGCTACTTTCCAGGTCATCAGTAGTAGTGGTAAATTCCACGGTGAAATGACAGCAACCACACCGATAGGTTTGTCAACGATATAATTGGTGGCCCCTTTGCCGTCTTTTGTTTCCATATCCCACGACTTTTCGTCCTGTTTTGTCGCCAGATCGGCAAAGAACCTGAAATTCGCGGCACCGCGCGGAATATCAATATTTTTGACCTGACTGTGTGCTTTTCCCGTGTCGGCAATCTCGGCTTTTACAAAATCATCAAAACGATTTTCAATTTCATCGGCCACTTTCATAAGCAGGACGCACCTGTCCTTCCTGCTTATTTTCCCCCACGGTCCTTTAAGGGCTTCTTTCGCAGCTGAAACAGCTTTATCTACGGTTTTTTTATCGGCCTCCGATACCTGACAAACCAGTGTCCCGTCTACGGGATTGATATTATCAAACAGATTGCTGCCATCAACAAATTCACCCGCAACATAATTTTTTAAAATTCTGCCCGACACGTGTTCCTCCGGTTTTAAATACCATCTGACTTTATGATAAATCGCTATAACTATATAATAATAATATTGATCATTGTTATAATCATTTATATATATAACGGATACGTTCAGAGAGATTTATGCCATGTCATCATCACAATTGGAATATCATCTTTTATATCGCCTGAAGCTTAGACAACTTCGATTGCTCGTTGCTGTCGATCAACACCGCAACATTTTAAAAGCATCAGAGCAGCTTAATATGGCGCAACCTGCCGCGACAAAAAATATTCGCGATCTCGAAGATCTCCTGCAGGTTTCACTTTTTAACAGATCATCACGGGGAGTTACACCTACACTTTATGGTGAGGTTGTGATTAAACATGCCAAGCTTATATTAAGTCAAATCAAGCAAACCAGCGAAGAAATAACAACTTTATCACAAGGCATTACGGGGCATATTAATGTGGGAACCCTTCTGGCAGCGGCGCCAACGCTAATACCACAGAGCATATTAACCCTGAGGAAAGAAAGACCAAATATTACGGTCTCCGTGACAGAAGGAACAAATGACAAATTAATGCCTGCGCTTCGAACCGGAGATATTGATCTTGTTATCGGCAGGCTTCCGGAATTTCGCGAACGCGAGGGTCTTACCCAACAGGCCCTTTACGATGAACCCATCGTCATTGTTGTGCGAAAAAAACACCCGCTTGCAAAAATTGATAACCCTACCTTCCAGCAGCTTGCGGACTGCGACTGGATATTACCACCGCCACAAACTTCCCTTCGAAGACAGTTGGAAGCGGAATTCAGAAATGCCGGGCTTGAGCCACCCGTCAACAGTATCGAGTCCATATCAATCCTCACAAATTTTAAATTGATATCAGAAACCGATATGATCGCAGCAATGCCGCTTCATGTCGTTTCTCTCAACCCTGCGCTTACTGCACTATCGGTAGAGCTCAAATCCGCGAGTAGTGCAACCGGTGTGACTTACCGGTCGGGTGAAAATTTATCCCCCGCAGTTGATTATTATATCAAAATATTGGAAAAAGTTGCCAAACAGTTCTAATACGTAGTTTAAATTGCAAGGACAACGATAAACCTTTAATCAGCAATTAAAAAAGATTAAAAGGGAACATAAACTTCATGAAAAGGCCCAATTTTAGAAGTAATATTTTTCAAGGTAACAACATTGATAAATAATCGTAATGAGTAATTCCTTAAAATATCGACACCGTAGCCGGGAAAAAGTGCACATCCGGGTCACGTGGATACTTATTCTGGCAGTTTTTTTTGCTTTGCAAAGCAAGACATTCGCTGCCGAAGAAATAACCTATGATTTCGATGTTGTTGGCCTTGAACAGGCAGGGTTTGAAAATTTCCGGCAACAGTTCTTAACATCTTCGATATTGATGCGTGAAAAGTCAAAGCCCGTTATATCAATCGCCAATCTCAGAAACAGACTGGATGCTGATACCGAACTGATGCAACAGATTTTGAGAGCGGAAGGTTACTATGACGGCGATATATCCGAACAATTCCTGCGTCGTGAAAATCATTTCAATATTTCGCTCACAATTAAACCAGGGCCGCTTTATCATTACGGCGAAATTTCGGTTAATTTTATCGGCGAAAAACCGGAAGAAAATATCCAGAATAAAATCACTGACTCAATGAATATTAAGCCCGGCGAACCCGCGAGGGCGGACCCCGTTGTTGCGGCAGAAGCGAATATATTAAGTAATCTGCCACAATACGGATATCCGTTCGCCAATGACATCGAAAGTGACATCATAATCGATCATAAGACGCAGGTAATGAATGTCACATTTGGTGTTGAGACTGGCACCCGACGCCACATGGGGCGGGTAAAACTTGAAGGTTTAACGTCAGTAGACCCAAATTTTATTACAAAATTTATTCGCTGGGAGGAAGGCGATTATTATGAGCAGCGTTATATTGACCAGCTTCGCAGCCGGATAATAACATCAAACCTGTTTTCCGGTGTTAATATTGAGGTCGAACCCGCTGGCGAAGACAGCACAACGATTATTGTCAATCATATTGAAGCCAAACACAGGACCATTGGCACATCAGCCGGATACTCCACAGCAGAAGGCATCGGCGGCGAGGTTTCGTGGCAACACAGGAATTTTATGGGTGACGGCGAACGGCTTAAGGTAACAGCAAGAGCATCGGAAATAGAGCAATCATTGGCAGGCTTACTGGAAATTCCGCACTTTAAGCGACTTGATCAGACGCTTTCATTTGAAGGAGCGGTCAAAAGGCAGGATACAGATGCATTCTTCGCCCATGTAATTGATGCCCGGGCGGGAATTGACAGGGTGATTACAGATGACCTCGCGCTACTCGCCAATGTTGAGCTGGAATATAATGATGTCACGGATGCTCTGGGTGAGCGGGATTTCCTTCTTGTTTCATTACCGTTTGGCTTTCGGTGGGACAGTTCGGATAATCTTCTTGACCCAAATCGTGGATTACGGGCTTCGCTTATTACGGCGCCCGGTTTTGGGGTAGGTGATGATAGTTTCAAATTCCTGAAAACGGAATTTCGTGCCAGTAGTTATTTTTCATTAACGGAGGCAGAAAATTTCATCCTCGCGCTCAGAACACGCCTTGGGTCCATCATCGGTGTTGACAATGAAACCCTCTCCGCAACGAAAAGATTTTATTCAGGTGGCGGTGGTTCCATCCGTGGCTATGCTTTCCAGGGGGTTGGTCCCCTGGCCATCGACGGCAACCCGATTGGTGGTCGTTCAGTGAACGAATTTGCAACTGAGTTAAGATGGAAATTTGAAAATAATTTGGGTTTCGTGATTTTTGCCGAAGGCGGCAATGTTTATGAAACAACAACACCAAAATTCAATGACCTGAGATATTCTGCGGGTGTAGGGGCGCGCTATGCAACCGGTTTCGGTCCCATCCGTTTTGATGTCGCATTGCCGCTGAATAAACGCCCGGGGGATAGCGATTTTCAAATTTACATAAGTTTGGGACAGGCATTTTGATGGTTAGCCTGACGAAAAAAATTGCCGCGCTTCAGTGGCGTCGGTTTGGCAAGATCATCGGATCAGCCATCGGAATCCTATTGTTGGTGAGTGCCGGGGCATTCATTTATATCGACACTGATGCGGGCCACGAATTTATCGCCGATACAATCAATAGCAGCCTAAAAACACCCGAAAGCGAAGTGCATATCCGCGCAATCAATGGATCCCTGTTTTCCGATGTTGATATCGCCAATGTAACCCTTTCTGACGAACAGGGTATGTGGCTTGAACTGACCAATATTAAAGCAAGCTGGAAGCCATGGGCGCTTTTAACTGGTCGCGCCCACATAATCGACCTGAACATCGAGAAACTTGATTTTAAGCGCACACCGTCCACATCTGGTGAACCCACAGAAGATGACGAAGATGTTTTTACATTACCCTCCTTACCACTGGATATAGAAATTTCCCGATATTCGGTGTCTGAGATAATAATTGGTGAAACCTTAACCAATATCGCATCCGAATTTACGTTGGATGGCGCGCTGAAACTAACAAACGCAGACGGCATGACTGCTAAACTTGATCTGATTAATACAAGCGGGTCGGAAGATGCCGTGCGAGTTGATGCCTCCTATCCAAGTGATTGGACAGATTTAAATATCGATATGATCGTAACCGCGCCCGGAGAAGGTTTCTTTTTATCGCTCATCGGACCGGATTTTGATAAAGACTTAAATGTCACACTATCCGGACAGGGGCCGATTGATAACTGGTCGGGAGAATTTGATGCCCTGCTTGACAGTCAAAATATTTCACATGCCCGGATCACAAGAATTGGTGAAAAATTTTCAATATCCTCTCAGACCGAAATTGCCGATTTTCTACCCGCCGGGTTTGCATCGCTGGGAACTGAGCCGCTATACACAGACATCAACATTGAACCTGTAGATAATAATGATTATTCACAATTCAGTATTTCTATAGGTAACAATATTGCAAGAATTGAAGCGGAAGGACCACTTCTCCCTGACCAGCCGGGGTTCATAAGCCAGTTAAATTTATCCGCAGAACTTTTGAAGGCGGATAAAATTGAACCATTCATATCACCAACATTTGTTGAACCCCTCACAATAAACGGAATTTTATCAGATATTGCGTCTGATCCTAAATTAATGCTTACATTCGAAAACGCAAAAATAGGCGTTCGAGATCAGGTTGAAGTAGACGTAACCACCAATCTTAATGCTTCGTTAGTGGATCAGGTGCTTGGTCTTCATTTGACGGGGAACGTACAGGAAATAAGCGGTAGTGCCGTTCAACCTATCTTACCGTTGCTGCTAAGCGGCGTAACGCTCACATTGGACGGAACGTATGATCAAAGGGACGATACCGCCACCCTTGGCAAGTTTGCCGTTGCAAATGAATATTTTGAAATCGCGACGAACGGATCATATAATGTAAATTCCGGCGGCAGCGCCGCCCGCATAAACGCTGTTTCCACAGATTTATCGCAAATTGCATCCGCCATGGGAATGGAGCAGGGTTTATCGGGCACCATCGCGCTCAATATCGATGCCTCAAAACTGGATAGAGCTAATCCTTTAAATGCGGAACTTCTGATCGAAACCAACAATTTGGCATTCGATAACTTAATAGCAGAAGAAATTTTAGGTGAATCCCCCGCTTTGCGCGGCTCATTTTCCCAATCCCCGGAAGGCGCCGTCGAGTTGAATAGTCTGTCACTGGAGGCCGATTTTATCTCGATAGACGGTTCCGCTTCACTTTCCGAGCAACAGGTGATTAATGAAAGCGAATTTAATATCTCCCTAAATGAACTTGAAAATATTGAAAGTATTAGCGGCGCGTCCGTAAGCGGAAACATTGACATTGATGGGGTATTATCGGGCGATATTGCCAGCCCATCAATCAATTTTGAAACAGGCTTTGACGCACTTGACGTTCAGGGTCTGGAACTGACAAATTTTAGGACAAAGGTCAGTGCTAATAATGTTTTCACAGATATCACGGGGGATATTTCCGCCACGGGCCAAAGTAATTTCGGTGATCTGAATGCTGACATTTCACTGATCAAACAGGATGAAAATATCACTGTACCTGATATTCAGATTTCATTGGGGGCTTATAATGCGACAGGGAATATTTCAATATCACCATCCCACCCCATTGTCGGCAACCTCTCCCTGAAAACAGATGCGGGAGTGCAGGATAGAGCCGACATTCGCGGTGACATCTCGGCAGACATTACCTTCAGCGACGAAAATAATAACCAGAAACTGAACCTTAACGGCATTATAAATGATCTTCTTCTCCAACTTGATGAAAGTGACACTCTCGGCCTTAGATCCTTAGAAATTAACGCTGATTTGCTGCTCACCGAAAATGAACCGAAGATCACTATGAGTGCAAATATGCAGAGCTTAATGCACCCATCGGTTCAGGTCGAACAGGCGAGCGTTCAAATCGATCAAACTACTGGTGGTATTCATTATGGGATTGTTGCCTCCGGAACAGAGACAATGCCCTACCAGATTGACGTTTCAGGCGATATGAAACCAAATGATAATAATGGTCAGGATATTACAGCGTCCATGGAGGGTTCAATAGGCGAGACACCCGTCACGTTCAAACATGACGGGGTGATTGAGGTAACGGAAAAATTCGTCTCCCTCCCGCCATTCGTTATTCAGTTGGGAGATGGCCAACTGGACGGCACGGTCCAAATGAATGGCGATAATCTGCGTTCAGACATTGTTGCGCATAATGCAGACTTGGAACCACTAAGAACTTTATTTCCCGATATCCCTCTAACCGGATTGTTAAGCGGTACAATGAACCTTGAAAAAAAAGCAGCCACTCTTAACAATAATATTGACCTTACCCTTTCAAACATAAATTTTGGCGACCAATCAGTAATTGACGATAATGGTGCCGAGATTACAGTAAGAGGTACCATTACCGAAAAACGGTCTGATATTTCAGGGACAGCAACTCTACGTGACATTTTCAATGCCGACTTCAGCGCAGAAGTTCCATTGACAATTGATCCGCTAACTTTCGAAGCCTCAATTGATGAACTGGCTCCGGTTAAGGGTTTGCTTAATTGGGATGGTGAAATAACGCAGATTTGGCCCACACTAAAACTTGTCGATCATGATTTAGCGGGAGATATGAAAGCGGAATTCGGCTTAGGCGGATCCGTGGGAGAACCAGATGTCGACGGAAAAATTTCCCTTGCAAATGGAAGATATGAAAATATGCAAACCGGTTTCGTTGCAAACGACATTGACATGAATGCAACAATAATTGATCGGCATCTTACACTGGACCAATTTGGTGCCAACGACGGTGAGAACGGAACGATTAATGCAACTGCCGACATAACCATTGAACCGGATTTGACTTATGATGCAAGCATTCAACTTCAAACATCAAATGCCAAACTGGTTCGCCAACCCGAATTAAATATCGTCGCAACATCAATATTGGAATTTCTTAAAAACCAGAACGAAACTACCCTTAAAGGCGATATCACAATCGATACGGCTGACATCGGCGCAATTGAGCAGAGCAGTGCTGCCGTAACTGTTCTTGACGTTACCGAAATAAATTCGGAAGGCGTCCAGATCGAGAAACAAGAAGAAGGAAATAAAATCGGGCCGGTTGATCTTGACCTAAATTTGAATGTACCAGGCAGATTATTTATTCGCAGTTTCGGACTTGATTCCGAATGGAAGGCAGACCTTACAGTTACCGGAACATCAGAAGCGCCGATCATTAGTGGCACGGCTTCACAAATTCGCGGGTTTTTTGAATTTTCCGGCAAAAGATTCAATATTACCCGTGGCACATTTTCCTTCCCCGGTGATGCGAGCAACGACCCGATCATCGAAATTGCCGCTGAACATCAGCTTCCGGATATGGTGGCGAATTTGCGGATTTACGGACGGGCATCAAATCCCCGCCTCGAAATGACATCAACCCCATATCTTCCTGAGAACGAGGTCATGGCAAGGATTTTATTTGGAACGTCTGTCGAACAGCTTACCGCTATCGAAGCCGTGCAGCTCGCGTCCGCTGTGCATTCATTATCCAACGGTGGTGGTCAGGGATTATTGGGTGGTATCAGACGTGTTATTGGTGTAGACCGATTATCAATAGATAATGACGCATCGCGCGAATACGGGACAACAATCACAGGCGGCAAATATCTGGCAGACAATGTTTATGTCGAAGTTTCCACAGCGCCCGCGACCGGGCAAACAGCGACAAGTGTTGAGGTTGGTCTTACACGCAACCTGTCACTTGTCACGAGACGAACCCTTGACCATGATAACAACCTGTCGATAAAATGGTTCTGGGATTATTAAGAAATAAAGGAATAAAAAGTGTCGAATAAAAAATGGGACAATATCAAATTAAGCACGAAAGCCGTTTGGGCGGGGGAAGAACACACTTTCTTCGAAGGCGCTGCACAGGTTCCTATTGTTAATAGCGTTTCATACAATCATGATGATGTCGATGAATGGTTCGAGGTCGCAACCGGAAAACGGACAGGACATATTTACAGTCGCAACACAAACCCTACTGTTGCCGTTTTTGAGGAAAAAATGCGCGTACTTGAAGGAGCGGAAGCAGCAACCAGTTTTTCGACAGGTATGGCCGCCATCAGCGGCATATTATTTGCGCTTCTGTCACCAGGCAAGCGCGTGGTTTCAGTGAAAGATACGTACGGTGGAACCAGTGTCGTGTTTATGGAGCACCTGCCCCGCTTTAATATCGACGTTACTATGTGTGAAACACAAGATCAGGACGCAATTGAAGCAGAAGCCTTAAAGGGATGTGATCTTCTTTATCTTGAAACGCCAACCAACCCGACAATGAAAGTTCTCGATCTGAAAAGGTTAATTGCCGCAGGAAAAAAGGCCGGTGCGGTTGTCGTTGTGGACAATACATTTGCGACACCGATAAATCAGAACCCGCTCGCGCTTGGCGCCGACCTTGTCGTTCATAGCGCAACAAAATTCATTGGTGGTCATTCGGATGCGCTGGGCGGAATCGTGTGTGGAAGTAAACACCTTATTGATCAACTATACGGTTTTCGGGAAATTAATGGCGCTACACTGGATGCGAATTCAGCATATCTGCTTCTTCGCGGATTAAAAACCTTAAAACTTCGCATTAATCAACAGAACAGCAATGCGCTTCAGCTTGCTAATCATTTATACCAGCACCCAAAGGTGGAGCAGGTTTTTTATCCCGGACTTGAAACCGATCCGGGCCATAAAACGGCGACAGAACAAATGAGCGGCTTTAGCGGGATGCTGAGCTTTTCACTTAAAGGGGGATTTGACGCCGTTCGTAATTTCCTCCCCCAGATAAGATTTGCCCACCGTGCAGCACATCTTGGTGGTGTTGAAACCATTGTCGGTCCGCCACGAACCACAAGCCATGTCGAATTATCGGAAGAAGGGCGCCGAAAACTGGGCATCCCTGAAACCTTAATCCGTTGTTCTGTGGGTATTGAAGATATCGAAGATATTATCGCTGATTTTAATCAGGCCCTCGATAGCATTTAACGCAAGAGCTTTTCCCTAAAAGCCACACTAATGTTATTTATAGGCCGGAAGAGGTATCTTTGTCCGGGGTTGCCACTTGTCATCGTTAATGTGAACCATCGGTGTTTTCATTTCGAGCCAAGTTTCGCCAACCGGTAAAAAACCGTTATTGGCTATTTTTCCCAACAAACTATCCACTGAAAATGTTCCCTCAATATTCATTGGTTCGGGCTGCGCATATTTAATCATAAATAAAGTGGAGAAGCTCTTGATAATATCGTCTTCCGACGCCCTGTCTATCCCTTCTATTTCGGGAACGACTTCTGTAATTCTTGAACCGTGGTCCCCATGGACAATCATAATGAAATTATCTTTAACAGCTGAATTCTGAAGCGTATGCACCAATTCCACAAGATGCCGAGTTGCACAAAAATTTTGTTCAATATTGGCGGATTCCCTATGCTCTCTTGTGCCGGTGAAGCGCGAATGATCCGCCCACTTATCATAAGTTTTCAAATCGCAATTTTTATCAAAAATATAAGGACTGTGTGGAAATATCGCATGGGAAAAATACATTTGACCAGGCCGCGCGTCAGCTAAAGCTTTATTCAGTTGTTCAAGCGTTGAAAGACCATAAGGAGAAATAAGCTGATGGCGACCCGCTGCCATAATGAGATTAACATCAACGTCATATTTATTTAAAAGAAGTACCGCTTTATCCAACCCCGTAAATAGCATCCGTACCAACGGCGAGTTTGATAAAAACGGATAGCCGGCAACCCATGCCTTTTCAAATAAGGTCAGGTTAGCTTGGTCTATATATGCAGGCATTGGGCCCGACCTTAACGTCGTCTCGCATGTTATTACCGCTGGGTGTTGACAATAGTCTATCCAGTCTGACTGAAAAACCCTGATTTTATACCCCTTATTTTCAAGTAGATCGAAATACTTGTTTTCGGTTAACGATATTTCATTCATAAATCCGTTGTTGCCAATATTTTCATTGCCGAAATTTAGAATAATTGGAAGCGAGTTAACTGTTACAGCCTGCTTGCTATAAGCGCCTTCGAAAACGCTAAACCCATTCTTATTATAAATTTTCCTTAGTTCTTCTTTGGCATCTCTTGTATCAATCGCGTAAGAGCCAAGCCCCTTTAAACCAATATATTCATCCATTACGAGGTGCAGTATAAAGGGTTCATCACTGGTGTTATGGATTTCTTGTGACGGTGCGTTCCCGGATGCTAAAAAGAACTTAATCGGTGAGGTGACAAGAATCGAAATTGATAAAACAGCATATATTACGAGCAGCTTATTCTTAGCGGTCATATAAAGAATAAGTAACAACAAATACCCCCAAATTGTCTGCCCATAAAGACCTAGGCCGAAAACACCCAGTAAAAAAACCAAAAAGTTCTTAATCGATTGGGGCGAATAGTCATATATGGCCGCCATCAAAACCGACACAACAAGGAATATCGATATATTTAACAAAATACCGAGCGAAAATAATGGATAATGGTTGAACTGAGTGAAATTTACCAACCCGGCAAAAATTACGACAAACCCGACCAATGCCGCACCACCCGCTGTGTTACAGAATTTGACCAGATGGCTGACTAACTCGTTTTCTTTATTCATTTTAACCCTTTGAATAAAATTTTCGGCTAGTATCAGGCAATAATTTTAATAATTTATTGATAATATCGTGATACCTACAACTTAATTGATCATTACTCAGAAATAAGGATCGTAAGTTGAAGCATTTAACACTTTTAATCGCTATCACAATCGCCTGCACCCAGCCTGCATATGCCTATCTCGATCCGGGAACAGGCAGCATTCTGCTACAATCCATCATCGGTGGTATCGCTGCCATGATGATGTTTGGGCGAGGCGTCCTCGCCAACGTAAAAGAATATTTTTCCAAAGGAAATGATCCAGACGTTGAGGATCATGAATGAATTTACCGCAGTTTGATGCGGGGTCGTTCCGTGATCCCGGTGGTCAGGTTTTCATAAACGACAATAAAGTTTATAGAACCATAAACAAACCAAAAGCATTGATTTATGAAAAATGCAAGGAAGCTGGCATCTACGCATGGCTTGAAGAAAAAGGATATCTTCTTCCTCATACCGAAGTCGATATTTCTGCATTTTCAAATTTGGGTGAAAATGTAGAATATGTTATTAAACACCCAAAAATAAAGTTTATTTCATACCCCTATGAATGGTCATTCAGAGCACACAAAAAAGCAGCTCTCTTGCATCTTGATATGCATATCGATCTGCTGAGTAGAGGGTTCACCCTAATTGATGCGAGCGCCTACAACATCCAGTTTCAGGGTACGAAACCCGTTTTTATAGATCACCTGTCTATAGAACCCTATAACGAAGGTGACATATGGACCGGACATCAGCAATTCTGTTCGCAATTTTTAAATCCATTGTTGCTTTGGTCGCTCGCGGACTTTGCCCCAAATGCTTTATTTCGAGGATCCCTGGAAGGCATCGCAGCTGAAGAAACCGCAAAGATACTGCCTTTTTCAAAGAAATTATCCTGGACGGTGTTCACCCACGTCATCCTTCAGGCAAAATTGCAAAAAAATGCCCTAAACAGTTCCGCCGCGGAAGGAAAAGCGAAACAAACAAAGCTTTCAAAAATGGCCTTTATTGGCATTCTCACAGGACTTAGAAATTATATCAGCAAACTGGAAGGTCCTAATACTAATACAGTTTGGGCAAGTTATGAAAACGACAATACCTACACAGATGATGATGCACGCGTAAAGCAGGCGTTTGTTCAGGATATGGTGGAAGGGGTCAAACCTGCCCTACTTTTTGACATTGGGTGTAACACCGGTAATTATTCCAATGCATCATTGGCAGCAGGGGCCGACCAGGTAATTGGTTTTGATTTTGATCATACTACCCTGGATTTTGCCTTTGAACGATTTGAAAAGGATGCAAAAAATTTTACGCCTCTTTGGCTGGATGCCGCTAATCCAAGCCCTAATCAGGGGTGGGCGCAAAATGAACGAAAGGGGCTAACTGAAAGATCGAATGCAGATGCATTGATCGCCTTGGCATTCATTCATCACATTGTAATTGGAAGGAATATTCCCCTTAACATGGCATTGGATTGGCTTCTTAAGCTGGCCCCCTGCGGTGTTATAGAATTTCCAAGCAAAGAAGATCCCATGGTGCGAAAGTTGCTGAGATTAAGACAGGATATCTTTCCCGACTATAACGAAGAAACTTTTCTAAGACTGTTGAAAGAAAAATCAAAAATCATCACGAAAAAGCACCTTAATAACGGAACACGCCTACTGGTTCGGTATAATAATCATTAAACCCGTTCTATAATCATGGCAATGCCCTGACCAACACCAACACACATTGTACATAAAGCGCGCTTTTTATTTGTGCGCTCAAGTTGATAAAGGGCAGTTGTTGCAAGACGAACACCACTCATCCCCAATGGATGACCAAGCGCGATAGCCCCCCCCTGTGGGTTTATGCGTGGGTCATCATCTTCAATCCCCATAGCCCGCGTGCAGGCAAGAACCTGTGCGGCGAACGCTTCGTTGAGTTCCAGTATATCCATATCATCAAGAGTAAGACCCGCGCGCGCCATCAGCTTTTCTGTTGCTGGTACTGGTCCTATTCCCATAATTCTTGGTGGCACACCAGCAACGGCCGAACCAATTATCCTTGCCCTCGGTTTCAGACCATGTTTATTTGCTGCCTCCTCCGACGCGATCAATGTTGCGGCGGCGCCGTCATTGATACCAGATGCGTTCCCGGCAGTGACACTCCCCCCTTCAAAAATCGGCCGAAGAGTTGCCATTTTGTCTAACGTTGTTTCCCGCGGATGTTCATCACGATCCACGACGATTGGATCACCTCGGCGCTGTGGCACTGTGACGGCGACTATTTCAGATGCCATATCACCGGAGCTGATCGCCGCGGCTGCTTTTTGCTGGCTCCAGAACGCGAATTTATCCTGATCTTCTCGGCTGATTTTATGCTCATCAGCCAAATTTTCGGCCGTTTGCGGCATTACATCAGTGCCGTATTCCTTATCGAGTTTTTTATTGATAAAGCGCCAGCCCATCGTTGTATCATAAAGCTCATGTGAACGATCATACGGCGCAGTGCTTTTTCCCATAACAAACGGTGATCGCGACATGCTTTCAACACCACCCGCAATCATTAATTCGCCCTCACCCGCCGCAATCGCATTTGCCGCGACCCCGATAGCATTAAGGCCGGAACCACACAGGCGGTTTACAGTTGTCGCCGGCACCTCCTGCGGAAGTCCAGATAAAAGCGTGGCCATACGAGCCACATTGCGGTTATCTTCGCCGGCCTGGTTCGCACACCCATAAATTAAGTCATCAACGGCGGCCCAGTCGACATTTTTATTACGTTCCATCAAAGCCGCAAGTGGGATCGCCGCCAAATCATCAGCACGAACAGCCGCCAATCCCCCGCCATAACGACCAACAGGCGTACGGATTGCATCGCAAATAAAAACGTCTTTCATGGAACTTCTTTCTTAAAACTGGTTTTTCATTTTATTCAGACCACCGAGTACTGCTTCAGCCAATCGGTCTATTTCCTTTTCGGTCATAACCGTGGATAAAACGCCGGAACAGGTATTGATCATCATAATGCCATCATCAAACAAATGATCAAGAAGCGTTTTGGTCAGCGCCGCTTCGCGCGGTGTTACATACGCATCCCGGTAGCTCACTGGAGCTTCCGGTTTCATATGGATGCGAAACATCGACCCTGCCCCTGTTACACACGCCGGAACGTCTGCTATTTTTATGGCCTCAGATATTGAGTTTCGTGCATAATTCGCCAGTTTGTTAAGCCGCAGCACGGCACTTTGGTCGAACATTTGCATCGATTTCAAACCCGCAGTCATCGTGATTGGGTTCGCGGAAAATGTACCTGAGTGCGGAAATAATACCTTTTCCGCCAGCGGGTTCATCACGTCCATAACATCGGCCCGTCCCGCAAGCGCACCAACCGGGAAACCGCCACCAATCATTTTACCCATAGCGGTCAGATCCGGTGTCACGCCGTCATACCATTCCTGGGCACCGCCATAATTCGAACGGAAGGTGATCACTTCATCATAAACCAGAAGAGCATCATTTTTCCGTGTCCAGTTATAAATCGCATTGACGAAATCATCATTGGCCGTAATCAAGCCAACACGGTGCGGCATCACATCAAGAAGCACACAGGCGATATCATCTGCATTTTGTTCGAGAATTTTAATTGCACGCTCGGGTTCGTTAAAAGGTATGATAACCACGTCTTCGAGGGCTGCTTTGGGCGTACCGTGGGCGACAGGAACACTTTTCGGATTGTCGGCATCACCCCAATTTTCCGGTTTCGACGTCTGACTTACTTCCGCATAGTCATAAAGACCGTGATAAGCCCCTTCCGCTTTGGCAATTTTAGCGCGTCCCGTAAACGCCCTCGCCGCCTTAAGGCAGCTCATCACCGCTTCCGTACCGGAATTGACAAACCGCATTTTCTCAAAAGAAGCGCTGCGGTTGACAAGATGTTCTGCATATTCAATTTCAACTTCGGTCCCAACTGTAAAAGCTGTCCCCTTTGCCAATTGTTCGCTAACCGCTGCTACGACCTCTGGGTGAGCATGCCCATGAATGAGCGAACACATATTATTGGCAAAATCAATACGCTTCACGCCTTCGATGTCGGTAACGTAACAACCTTCCCCTTTTTCCACATAAAGCGGATGAGGTTTACGAAGGATCGTATTACGGCTGCAGCCGCCTGGCATTACTTTAAGACCGCGTTCATATAATTCTGAGCTTTTTGACATTATTTTTCCTTTACGCTGCGTTTAATGTGCAGCCGGTTCTTTCCTGAACATAATCAAAATCCACGCCTGGGGCGAGTTCCACAAGTTTAAAGCCATCCGGGGTGACATCAACTACCGCAAGATCCGTATAAATGCGGCTTACCACCCCAACGCCTGTGAGGGGAAATGTGCATTTGGACACCAGTTTCGGTTCGCCGTTTCTTGTACAATGTTGCGTGATGACATTAATGGTTTTAACACCTGCAACAAGGTCCATGGCGCCACCAACTGCGGGAATCGCATCCGGATTTCCTGTTGACCAGTTTGCCAGATCCCCATTTTCCGCCACCTGCATCGCACCAAGAACGCAAATATCAATATGATTACCGCGGATCATTGAAAAGCTGTCTGCATGATGAAAATAGGCGGCACCAGGTATCGCCGTGACAAGTTTTTTACCAGCATTGATAAGTTCCGGATCTTCTTTTCCCGGCTCCGGGGCATCGCCCATTCCAAGCAACCCATTTTCTGTATGATAAATTACTTCGCGGCCTTCGGGTACATAACGGACAACTTTTTCCGGTATCCCAATACCAAGGTTCACATAAGCGCCGTTTGGGATATCCTGTGCAGCACGTTCAGCCATTTGCTCTCGGTTCCAGCCAATTACCTGTTCGTTCATGGGTAAACCTCCTCAGCGGCGACAAGTTCTGATTCGTGAAGGGGGTTCGCTACTGTCACAACCTGATCAACAAAAATACCTGGTGTGACAACAATTTCAGGATCAATTTCACCCGCGTCAACATATTCCCTAGTTTGCACGATTGTTGTTTTTCCGGCCATTGCCATAATAGGGGCAAAATTGCGGGCCGTTTTATTATAAATCAGATTTCCGTAGCGATCCGCTTTAAGGCATTTGATCAACGAAAAATCGGCGGTAAGGCCGTATTCCAAAACATAATCGCGGCCATTAATATTTCTAACTTCCTTACCTTCCGCAAGCGGCGTCCCCACAGACGTCGCCGTATAAAAGGCTGGCACTCCCGCACCCCCGGCACGAATACGTTCCGCAAGCGTTCCCTGCGGCACGAGTTCCAGCTCAATTTCACCTTTTTTATAAAGTTCAGGAAAAACAGTAGAATTTGCTGTACGCGGAAAGGAACAGATCATCTTGGCTACACGCTTGTTTTCTATAAGCGCCGCCAGACCAACATGACCGGATCCCGTATTATTATTCACCACAGTAAGGTCCTTTGCCCCGTGGTCGATCAGCGCATGAATAAGTTCAATGGGGCTTCCCGCTTCACCAAACCCGCCGATCATGACGGTGGCGCCATCAAGTATGTTCGCCACCGCGTCATGAACAGAGTTCACTTGTTTATTTATCATAAACTGATGTCCTTATGATGTTTAAGCTTTAATACTGAACAATCCTGCTTCATCATAAATAACACGGTCCTTGAAACCGTCAAACCAGATAGCATCGGGGTTACGACCAACAATTGCAACCTGACCTTTTTTCGGTGCATCTTCAGCAGAGCGAAGAAGTTTAAAGATCACAACACCATTTTCGCCGCCCTTGACACCTTCCATCGGTTCATTGGTTACAGCGACCACTTCTGTCTTACCGTAATAGTGAGTAATGGACAGACGGGCATGCGCTTCAACGCCGGAAAGACCGCGTTGGGATTTATTCAAAATATTCCACGCTTCTTCAATCGGAACGTTAAAGGCTTTATGACCAACAATGTCACGACCACAGAAGAAATAGTGGTTTTCAACTTTGTTGCGACGAAGTTCACGTTGCATGATGCGAAGGGCATCGGGGTCATTGTTGATATTCTTGATAATCGGTGCCTGATTATCAACTGTAATGAAACGGCGTTTGCCGAATTCTTTGATTGCACGCTCGGTGCTTGGCACCCACTCAAGACCACCGCCGGGCTTGTCGATATAATTACCGTCTTCATCCTTGAGCAAAAATTCATCTGGATGGTTAAAGTGAATCATAAAACGTAACCGTGTTTCCGGATAAGCTTCATGGAAATCATCAACCATTTTAAAGAAGCTGTCATCAAAACGGTCAGGGAAGAACGCAAGTTCCTTTGTTCCAAGGCGAATGCTTTCGATACCAGCTTCAGAAAGAGCCGCCCACCAGGAAGCAATTCCCTTGTTGGCCAGAACCATTGGGTCCCCACCGGACATCAGTATCTCACGAAGTTTTTCACGACCTGTAACAGGGTGGTGCCCGCCATTTTCTTCAACGATTTTATTATGCTCAACAATATATTCAACAAGCTCAGGGATTTGCGCAAGCCCTTTGGCCTGAATTGAACCGTCCTCACGGATAATTTCTTTCTTGGCAATAAGTTCTTCACGGTAACAGAAACGACAGTGAGCAGAACATGTACCAGCAACATAGATCAGGCCAAGTTCATATTTATGAATAAGTCCTTCAACCGGGCTGTAGCTCATTTGCTTGCCGGGGTCTTCAGAACCCGCAAGGTCAAATGTTTCAGCAGGACTTGCCTTAATCAATGTTTTAATGGGTGCACTGTTGCGCGCACGTTCAAAATAATGACGGGTGATTTTAACCGGCATACGGGCTTCAATGTCTTTATTCGTACCCTTCAATGCTGATATGGCTTCGATTTCTTCCTTACTGTAGAAATCCTTCATATCATCATCTACTTTTCCGTCGATGAATTTTTGAAGACCGGCAACGATTTTGCGGTCATATTTTGCATTTTCAACTTTGCTGAGGAAATCTGCTTCGCGCTCAGTTGGCACATGCTTCTTTCTGATTGGGTTTTGAACATTCATAATTTCGCCCTCCACGGCTATTTTCAAATATGTAGTAAGCTGGTTTCAATTACAAAAGCTCACTTCAATATGTCACTGTAAACTAAAATTTCTGTTAAATTAAATAAAAATAGCCATATTGACAACTTATTCTTACTCACGTATCTATGAGTTTTTGTAATGAATGAGGCATTAAATGCTTGGCCAAAGACGTCTTATACCCAGCACCAGCATGCTGATGGCATTTGAAGCGTCTGCCCGAAACGGCAGTTTCACCGGCGCAGCGCAGGAACTAAGCCTGACACAGGGCGCAATCAGCCGACAGGTAAGCGCGCTTGAGGAGCAGCTCGGCGTCAAATTATTCGAACGCGTTAAAAAATCGATCAAATTAACGGAAGTTGGTGAAACCTACGCCGATGAAATTGCGGTCGCGCTTCGGACCATACGTAATGCATCCCTTAACGCGGTAAGCGATACGCAGGGTCAGACACTAAACCTGGCAATTTTGCCGACCTTTGGTATGCGGTGGTTGATGCCGCGCTTTCCGGATTTTATTGAAAAAAACCCGCAAATTACGGTGAATTTCACCAGTAAACTGTCTCCCTTTGATTTTTCCAATGAAAACCTGCATTCCGCCATACATTTTGGCCATCCTGACTGGCCTAACACGGATGGTACATTTCTCATGAATGAAGAAGCTGTTCCGGTCGCGGCACCATCACTTATCGGGGATCATATGATTAAGGATGCGACGGAGATCGCCCGCATGCCCCTTCTTCATCTGGAAACACGCCCAAACGCCTGGGCCGACTGGTTTAAACAAAACGATATCACACCGCCCGCCAACCGGGGAATGGTTCTTGAACAGTTTTCAATGGTCACGCAGGCCGCCGTTGCCGGGCTTGGTGTCGCGCTGCTGCCCCATTTTCTGATCAATACGGAACTGGAACGCGGGGAGCTGGAAATATTGTTGGAAACACCACTAAAAAATAGCGCGGGGTATTATCTGATTACGCCAAAAACACACACATCCTACGCACCTGTCAATGCACTGCGAGATTGGCTGTTGGAGCAAACCAGAGATAAAGAAACCACTGAGTGAAAGAGGATAATATTAGGCAATTACCCTAAAGTTAGGCAACCTTACGATTGCGGAAGTTCCAAAATTCAATTGGCTTAACAACTCAAATGTGCCGCCGTGTAATTCTGTAAATGATTTGACAAGTGGCAATCCAAGGCCTGTTCCTTCATATACCCTGTTAAGTCCTCCATCCACTTGTGAGAAAGGCGTCATGGCAATTGGAATGTCTTCCTCATTCATCCCAATACCATTATCCTTGACGATGACAGTTATACCTTTCTTCGAGCAGCTATCTGCGTCGATATTTATTTTTCCGCCTTTATTCGTAAATTTGATTGCATTGGATAAAAGGTTTAGAAGAATTTGTTTAAAGAGTTTTTCGTCAACTTTCATACATATACTCTCAAGCTTCTTTTTATCCATTATCAGCTGAAGTTCCTTATCAGCAATTTGCTGACTTAAGATTGACAGTGCAGGACTTACCATATCAATTAAGTGGGCTTCACCATCCATAAGCTCCATTTTATTTGCTTCTACCTTGGACAGATCAAGAATATCATTGATAATTTCAAGCAGATGGGTTCCTGATTTATTAATATTTCCGGCATATTCTTGGTAACTTTCGATAGCATCATCCTTGATCATGCCAGACTTCATAATGTCAGAAAACCCTATTACGGCATTGAGCGGTGTTCTGAGCTCGTGACTCATATTAGCCAGAAATTCACTTTTCGCTCTGTTGGCGGCTTCTGCCTTTTTTCTCATATTTTCCAATTGCTCTGTTCTTTTTTTGACCAGAACTTCAAGGTTAGCATTCCAACTTATCGTGAAATAGGAGGCCAGCAACCCAAACATTATTAAACCCACCGCAGCGATATATCCGGTTATCACTTGTTTCCATTGAAGTACAAAAGCACCTTCACGCGGAATTATGGAAAAAGGCCAAACTCCGCGCGAGAGATCAACAACTTCATCATAACGCATTTCAGCCCGGGAAAGAGCGTAGTTTGCGGTCTCAAATGACAAAGCCTCAACTAACCCATCTGTAAACTTCATGACAGGATTGCCAAGGGACGCATCATTATCATTCGCCCCGGTTAAATAAAACACCAGATTTTGGCTCGCTAGGTCTTGTAACGCAACCTCAATAAAAACAGACACGTCCATAGCAACAAAAAAGAAGCCACTAACACTGGTTTGGTCTCTTACATTCAATAGGATATCTACAGGAATTGCCATATAAAACCACGCTCCATCATCTGCTTCTCCC
The DNA here is from genome assembly GCA_030428615.1 of Alphaproteobacteria bacterium. Lineage (GTDB taxonomy): Bacteria > Pseudomonadota > Alphaproteobacteria > Sphingomonadales > Emcibacteraceae > Pseudemcibacter. Next base: position 65,253 of record JAUIDN010000005.1, read on the forward strand.
GTTAAAGATGGCAAATAGTTTGAAAGAACAGCACCTTCGCTCCGTATCGAAGATACAATTTCAAATTTATTGAGGATGCCCAGAAAATTTTTCCCCTGCAACGATTGAAGTGCGCTCACAATTTCGGCTTTCTCAGTTTTGCCGGTATCCACATATATTAGTGGATAATACGTTTGATCATTATCTGGGGGGTGTAGGAATCCGACTTCTTCCTCAATAGACAATCTGCCATTCGCCACTTTCACAGCAGTAAAAATATCCGCTCTTTTTTCAAAAGGAACCTCAAGCACCAAACCAAAAAATTTCGCTTTTTCATAAAGAGCAGTCCCATTCGATACATATGAATGAAAATTACTTTTAGACGGTAATAATTTACCATCAATATATGCGCTGATACCAGGAATGCTCGCTTCCATAGATTTAACCTCACTTGTAAGGTGGTCTCCGTAGATCTCAGCAAGTTCATTGAAAGAACTTAAGCGGCGCTCCTTTTCCCATTTATGAGATAGATGAATACTAAAAAAACCGGAAATACAACAAACGCTTAACACCAACGTAAGCAGCAGTGCCCTCTTTAGCCCTATTGTTTTAAACAACTGTCTAAGCGAGTTAACCATAAGTATTCATTACACAGCAACGTTTTGGTTACCTGTTTCCTTAACCCAATACCTTAATTTTAAATGGTTAAAAAATACCTTACTTCAGGGTTTGAAACCTTAAATTCTACCAAACCCGGCAAACATCAATCAATGTGGAAGGTAATTTCAATGCGGAGTTGAACACTTCACCTTCAAGGCGGCGTCAAAAATCTATCGCTCTCTAAACGCATTGTCCTTGAGTTTTAGAACCGGGTTCATCAGATAACTCATGATTGTTTTTTTGCCGTTCAATATATCAACGTCGGCAACACTTTGGTTCTCATAAAAAAGTACCATTTTGCTTTTGCGGTCATCCGTTCATGGAATAATGGAGAAAACGGGTTATTTCCATTGGTGCGACGAACAATGGGTATTGCTTTTTCAAAATTAACTTTACCCATATAAACTCCTATTCGCTAAAGCGCATCAGGCTGTTTTTCCGGGATTGCCTGATCAAAAGCATCCAGTTCCAGGCAGGTTTTATTAATTTTCATGATCGTTGGGTATGGTGAAAGATCACACTCAAATCGTTCAGCATTATAAATTTGCGGTATCAGAAAACAATCCGCCATTCCGGGCACATCACCATGACAGAACTTCCCTGTCGCCGGATCATGTGACAATTTTTTCTCCAGGGCGGTAAATTCTTCTGCAATCCAATGTCTATACCATGAATTAACGGCATCCTGATCCTGCTTAAGATCATTCTTAAGATAGTTAAGGACACGCAAATTATTGAGCGGGTGTATTTCACAGGCAATCGCATATATTATTGACTGAACGCGGGCGCGCTCATCCGGGTCAAGCGGCAACAACCTGTTTTCCGGCTCCAGATAATCAAGATACTCAATAATAGCAAGAGACTGGGTAATGACCTTACCATCCACCTCGAGCGCCGGGATCAAACCTTGCGGGTTTTTGGCCAGAAATTCTTCAGTTTTATGTTCCCGTTGCATAAGTTTATAATTCTTTTGGGTGTATTTCATCCCTTTAAGGTTAAGAGCGATCCGCACGCGATAGGACGCTGAACTTCGCCACATTCCATGTAAAATTATATCAGACAATTTTTGTTTCCAATTCACTTAAACCATCCACACCAACTTTAATAATATCACCCTTTACAACCGGCCCAACACCTTCGGGCGTTCCGGTAAAGATCAGATCGCCGGGCTTAAGGGTAAAAAGTCCGGACAGGTTTGCGATAACTTCGGGTATTGACCAGATCAATTTGTTAATACTGCTATCCTGTTTGATGTCACCATTAACCGATAGCCAGATGCGCGCATTTTCAATATCATCAACCTGATCAACCGTATGAATTGCCGCACAAGGCGCCGAATGATCAAACCCCTTGCCGGTATCCCAGGGTCGTCCTTTTTCACGGGCGTCAAGCTGCAAATCCCGTCTTGTAAGATCATTTCCAACCGCATAACCAAAAACGAAATCAAGTGCATTATCCGTTGTGGCTTCCTTACATTCCTTGCCAATAGCCACAACCAATTCCCCTTCATAGTGAAGGTTTCCGGTTTGCGGTGGATACGGAACGGAGGCACCGTTATCCACAACTGCATCAGCGGGTTTCATGAAATAAAACGGCGGCTCCCTGTCCGGGTCACGTCCCATTTCACGGGCATGTGCGGCATAATTTCGCCCAACGCAAAATACCCGCCTGACCGGAAAGCGGTCATCACTACCGTTTATAGCGACACTTGAAACATCTGGTGCATCAAATACATAGCCCATAGATTAAAACTCCTGCTTATTTTTTTATCTGTTACCGCGATCTTCACGCCAAAGACCCAATGCCTGCTGAACCGGACGATCAGAATAGCTAAAGAGAACACATTCGTCACCCGCAAAATGTTGGTGATGATGCCAGCTGGGCACCACAAAGGTATCATTTGGGCCCCATTCAAATACCCGTTCACCCACTTTCGTTTTGCCTCTTCCTTCCACCACAGAATACACCGTCGCGTCGGTTGACCGGTATGATGACGTCTCGAACCCTGAAGGCAATAGCTGCATAAAGGCACCCATGGTTGGCATCGCGGATTTTCCATCAACCGGGTTTACATACATCAGCTTTAACCCATGGCAGGGATCCAAATTACCCGCTTTTTTCATTTTGTTTAATGTAGCGCGCGTTCTTTCATAAGGGTATTTGACCACTGGCGAAGTTGGCGACTGCACCTCAAAGTCAACGGGCATCATTCCGCTTCCGTACATCGCGACGCTATCCCCGTCCTCTATGACATGTGGATGCTCATCGTCAGAATGGTGTTCGAAGAAAGACGCATCAAGGAATTGCACAATGGGGATATCCAGGCCGTCCAACCAAAAGGTCGGTTCGTCGCTTTCATTTCCGTGATCATGCCAGCGGCCACTGGGGGTCAGAATAAGGTCACCCTTGCTCATATAGGATTTTTCACCGTCAACGGCCGTATAGGCACCGTTTCCTTCGATAATAAATCTGAACGCCGCCTGCGAATGTTTATGAGCAGGGGCAATTTCACCCGGCATAATAAGCTGAATACCAGCATATAGAGATGTCGTTATTTTGCTTTCGCCCGGCATACCGGGGTTTTCAAGAATTAGCACGCGGCGCTCCGCTTCTTTCGCGGTAAGTAAGGTACCGGCCTCAAGCAAAACAGGTCGGATTGCATCATAACGCCAAAGGTGTGGTTGGCACGGGCTTTTTGGCTCCGGCGTGACCAATGAACGTAACCGGTCCCAAAGCGGTACAAGATTACCTTCTCCGATTTTGTCACTATAGTTCGCTAGTTCCGCCTTGCGCGCCTCATCCATTAATTATCCCTTTCAGCCTTCATATGCCAGTGCAGCTTCAACCATCGCTATCGCATCTGATTTATCATACATTTTATAAACGCTGGCAACAATCACTTCCGGCGAGCCGGAATGCAGACGCTCATAGAGCTGCTGCCTTCCACCGAAACTGTCCCCCGTAAGTTCCCATGCAAGCTTCGAAAGCCGTTGACGATAGGCTGCATCAACGCCCTTCCCGCGCCAGTATCTGTCGATCAATGGCCGAAGTTCGGGTTGATCCATATCTTCTGCGCTTGGCACGAATAATGCCGAGCTGGTTGTTACATGTTCTATAATACTTACCAGACGTTCTGAAACCATACCGATAAAGGCACGCAGATGGGGAACCGGTTGAATGGCGAAATGACCACCGGGTGTCAATCCGCCCTCGACTTCCGCTGTTCGGATAATGGATCTGAAAATTTCCTTATAGGTAACAAGCTCCCCAAGTTCCATATCAATGAGTTGGCGACCGCCTTTCCCTTCCGTTTGTGTCATAAGATGAGACACACCGATCATCAATTCAAGCCGTTCAAGCAATTGCAGAACGCTGCAATGAGCGGCCCACTTCATCACCCGGGACCTGAACAATATATTTGCCTGCTTTGGGGCATTGGCCAGAAACACGCGTTCCCAGGGCACAAACACGTCATCAAATATTAGAACAACATCCTGCTCATCAAAACGGGTGGATAACACATGATCCCGTGGATCACGGTTCATTGTGTAGGGCTCGCGGCAAATCTGCCTGATTCCCGGTGCGCATACCGGCATCGCAAACCACAGGCCGAATTCCGGCTCATCTTCCTGGAGAGTCTGTGTTGGTGCAATGATCACTTCATCCGTTAGCGGCCCCAATGTCACAAACCGCGCGCCACGGACAATGATACCGTCCTCACGTTCCTCAATGACCCGCACGCAACGGTCCGGATCTTCCTTTGGCCGCTTTGATTTATCCATCGCCGGATCATGAAGTCCATGCGACAGTGAGAGGTCATTTTCGCTGGCATATTTCAGATAATTTTCGATATTTGTTTTAAAACGCGGGTCGACCTTCGCCATTTCATCACGCGCATCATACATGCCTACAACAATCGCCGCACAAAAATCCGGAAAGCGGCCGAACATGCCAAGGCTTTCTTTCGCCCAAATCGCCGTGTTATCACGTCGTTTTATTAAATCATCATAACTTTTCGGCAATGAATAACTGTAAGAAACGCGAACGCCATCCTCATTCACAAATGACATTTTATCCTGCCGATCCGGGTTATGCTGTTGATCATAAATCCGGGCCATCTCGCGGGCCACACGTGAAAACGCGGGATGTTCTGTTACATCAGCGACTTTTTCACCATGTACCCATACTTCACGCCCATCGCGTAGACTTTCAAGATATTCTTCGCCCGTCATAATGCCGTGTCCACGACCAGCAGTCATATTGAGTTTGTTTTCGAAACTGTCATTAGTTACTTTGCTATCCATGGGTCTTCCTATTTATCCAGATTAAATACTTTGATCGCGTTTTCAGAATATATGGCTTCACGTTCATCGTCGCTTAACCAGTCAAAACCATCGATATAAGGTTTAATATCATCAAATGGTCGGCCGGTATCGGGGTTATCGCTTGACCCGACACCCGGGCACTCGGCACCGAACAAAAGTCTCTCGGAACCAATCTCCTTTATCAAAAGCTCCAGCGCCGCTTCGGAATAAAGAACGGTGTCGTAATAAAGTTTTTTTACCTTTTCCTTAAAGCGCAGACCTTTACCGCGGGTGGACGCCGAATCAAACCGGCCAAGCTGGTAAGGAATGGCACCACCGCCATGCGAGCAAATAATTTTTAAGTCCGGGAAATCATCAAAAACGGTTGATTTTAATAAATGTGATACGGAAATAGTTTCTTCATTGATAAAATGCAGGGAGTATGGTGTCCGCTCCGAACGGGAGCCGGAGCTATGAATATGCGCCGGCACATCCAGATCACATAATTTTTCATACAGGGGATACCAATATCGATCACCCATTCCCGGCGCTTCCATCCCGCCATTTTCATAAGGGTCTGGATTCAGCAGACACCCTTTAAAACCAAGCTCGTTCACGCACCTTTCCAGTTCCGCAAGACAGTCTTCGATCGGACGACCCGCCACCTGAGGAAGTCCGGCAACACCGATAAAAATATCGGGGTAAAGCTGTGTCTGGCGGTATATAACATTGTTTACTTCTTCATGAAGCCAGTCGATAATCTTCGCCGGGCTTTCGGAATGCATCATTTGAAAAGGTCGCGGGGATATACATTGTTTATCGGTACCCACTTCTTTCAGATACGGAAGATGGCCATATTTTCCCATATGCGGCGTATGAAGGGCCTCGATCAGTTCATCATCCGAAATTACAACCTTACCCCGACCATGCGATCCCCTATGTGCGAGAAGTGTTGCTTTATACGCCCATAACTTTGCGGGTGCACTAACATGTGCATGGCAATCAATTATCATCCCTAATCCTTTACATTATCAAATTTAGTGTTATTATAATAATACCCAGTAAGAATCAGAGTCAAGCTCTATTGAACTGGAAAATAATTTGCTACTATAATAGCGGGTTAAATATAGTGAGGTAAAAATGGATAGACGTAAATTCCTGGCATCCGTAGGGGGCGCAACAGCACTGGCGGCAATGTCGTCTTCGGAAAAGGCCGACGCACTTGAACAGGCGATGAGTGAAGAACTGGACAGCATTGTTGTCAAACCTGGCCTGTGCACCACTTATGGCAGAGAAGGCGAACCTATAAAAAAAGGCGTCAAACGCGATAAATATTTCATGATGGGGCATGACCCCCGTCTACCAAGAATGTCCGACAAACCGACGTTGATTGAATTTTACAAAAAACGTCTAGGTTCGGTGCAGCATATGCTTCAAAGCGCGCGACTTGCTAAAATTAACGGCCTTCCGGAAAAAGTCGTCCTGGCCTGCCTACTTCACGACATATCGGTCGGCGGACTGCTTCGCATGGATCACGGCTACTGGGGAGCACAGCTTGTCGCCCCCTATGTTGATGAAGAAGTGTCTTGGGCTATCAAATATCATCAGTCACTCAGGTTTTATGCCGACGAAAGCGTGGGTTATACTTACCCGGAAGCCTACATTCGTTATTTCGGTCCGGATTTTAAACCGGAGCCATATGTTGCGGCGGATTCGGAATATGCCAGAAATCACAAATGGTACATGACAGCCCGCCAAATCACCATAAATGACGTTTATTCATTTGACCCTAACGTCACCGTGGAAATTGAAGATTTTGAAGACATTATCGGTCGTCATTTCAAACAGCCGGAGGAAGGATTGGGCTATGACAACAGTCCGTCAGCCCATATGTGGAGAACAATGATTTTCCCCAACAACTTCCTTTAGGCCAAAAGTCTGTGAACATATTAGAGCATTATTTCACAAATAAAACACGCCCGGCACCGTTTTATTATGGGTGGATGGTTGTGTTTGCGTCCTTCCTTTGTCACATGTTTATTTTTGGTGTGCCGACAGTGATGCTGCCACTGCTTTATGGCCCCATGACCGATCAATTCGGATGGAACAGAAGCGACGTTACTATTCTGGCGAGTGTCAAATTTATCTCAGGTGCATTTGCTGCATTTTTTATTGGCGAATTTATTCAACGATTTGGTGTCCGGCTAACAGCGTTTCTGACCAGCATGCTGGTTGGTCTAACGATGATCGGGTTCATATTCATTGACAAGCTATGGCATCTTGGCGTGATAGGGTTCTTCCTTGGCGTGGGCTCCATCAGCCTTGTGATCACGGTCAAGGTTATTGTTTCCAGATGGTTTCAGGGCCGTCTTGGCTTAGCCTTGGGGCTAGCGCTGCTGGGTACATCCGCGGCAGGTTCAACCCTTACTTTCGTCATGGAACCATTGCTGGTTGAGTATGGCTGGAGGACCACCGTCGCGATATTGAGTGCCGGGATTTGGTTTATCGCGCTGCCATTCTTCATGTTTATCGCGCGCGAATTCCCGGAAAATATGGGCCTTAAAACCGAAGGCACGGAAGACAGCAAAAACAAAACCATAAAAGATCTTCCGCAACAGTTTCTTGATTTTGCCGCAACCGTTAAAGGAACAACGTTTATCGCCATGAGCGTTGGTGTTTTCCTGATTGGCTTCGTCGATCAGGGTCTTTTACAGCACACCGTTGAGTTCCTTGACAAGGATGCAGGACTTGGACGTGACCTTGCCCGTTATGGATTTAGTCTGCTGATGACGATAAGCCTTTTTGGCAAGGTCTGTTTCGGTTGGATATTCGACAAGCTCGCCATCAAGGGGGTAATTATATGTTACCTTTCAATCGGATTGGGCGCGCTTCTAGCCTTTCCGGTTGGTAGTATGGAAACATTGCTATTCTTCTGCATTGCACGTGGCATTTCCCACGGCGGCACGATTGTTGATGTCCCCTATCTTTGCCGGCAGGCATTCGGCCCGGCGATCCTCGCCAGAACCATCGGTACCATGACAATGATACTGTCAGCCGGCTTTGCGCTTGGCCCGTATGTTATCGGCCAAATATATGAAACCAGCGGCAGCTATGATAATGCATTTTATCTTTGTATCTTGCTTAGCCTGATCGCTGCGGCATCGTTAATGTGGGTAAAACCGGAATATCGAACCTGGCTCAAAAATCAGGAACAACAGGATTAAACAAGTTCCACTGTAAGGGGGTCGTACGCATACAGCCATTCATTGCGTTCTTTTGCGACATTGCGTTTTTTAAACCCGGCTTCAAATTCCCGCTTGTTCGATAAATGGTAAAGGTCGCCAAGCTCTGTGGAGCCCGTTACAATTTTTGCGGCACGGTCAACACGGTTTCGCTGAAACATATCAAGCGCATCCGGCACATTTTCGTTCATATTTATTGACCGGGTTAAAACCGCTGCATCTTCGATCGCCATTACGGCACCCGACGCCATATAAGGCAATGTCGGATGGGCAGCATCACCCATAATGACCGCACGGTCAGTTCTCCAATTATAAATCGGTTTTCTATTATTTAGGGCCCAGCGGTAGCACTGATCCTTATCAATATTATCAATTATGGTCTGAATGTCTCTGTGCCATCCGGCAAAATCGTCCTTCAGTTCCTGCCAATCCGCTTTAACGGTCCAGGATTCTTCCTGCCAACTGTCATTTTCAACACAGGCGACAAAATTCAAAACCTTGCCGGAACGGAGATAATAGACAACTGCATGCTTTTTTGGGCCGCACCAGATCGCGGAGATGATATCCATAAAATTTCCCGGCAACCGTTCGGTGAGGACGGTCGCCCGCCACGCAACCTGGCCTGTATAATCTGGCGGTGTCTTACCGACAATCTGATCACGGATTGCTGACTTAATGCCATCGGCACCAATTACAATATCCCCTTCTATTCGCCGCCCATCGGCGAGCAATAAGAATATCCCGTCATCCGTTTCCTCAAACCCCGTGACTTCCGCGTTAAGTGTCACGCAATCCGCGTCCTGATCCAACACGCAGTCGGCCAGTATTTGATGAATATCGCTTCTATGAATATGGTAATAAGGCGCCCCATGCATTTGCAGATGCTGCTCCGCAAGAGGAACCCGGTGAAGAACTTCTCCGGTGTTATAAAGCCTGAATTCAAAAGCTTTCGGCTTCACGGCAACTTCAGCGAGCCTTTTTTCAAGACCAAGATTGTGTAATACCTTTACGGCGGGAGCGCTGCATTGAATGCCTGCACCAATCTCACCAAGTTCCGGCGCCTGTTCAAAAATGCGGACATTATAGCCATCCTTAAGCAAGGATGCCGCGGCGGCCAATCCCCCTATTCCCGCGCCAGCGATGAGAATTCTTGTTGATTTATCCATCTCTATTTGCCCATGTCGTCGAGCATATTTTCATAATTGGACCCCATCACTTCACCGACCGGTTTGCCGGACCGCACGGCTTCGGTCATTAATTGTTCCTTCGCAACAATCCTTTCCGCTATTTTGATGATATCTTCAGCATTATCCTTTGGAATAAACACAACGGCGCTTCCATCTGCGATGACAATATCGCCTTCATTCACCTTTACCCCACCGACTTCTATTTCCGTGTTAAAAGATTGCTCATATATTCTACCACGTGCCGTCCTCGCGGTATGTCCACGTGCATAGACACTGAAGCCAAGCCCCGCCGCTTCATCAATGTCACGCGCTGGCCCTTCAACAATCACGCCTTCAATACTATTATACTGCGCCGCGTTGGAGAGAACACCGCCCCAACCCGCAGCGTCCAGCCCCGTACTTTGTTCAATAACAATCACGTTGCCCGCAGAACCGGCCTCGATGGCGCCGGAACAAAGATGCCTGACCGATCCGCCCGCAGGCGGCTTTGTGCCCAGCTTCACTGTAAGCACCCGCCCCACAATCTTATTTTTTGTGGTTTGATTGGTTATACCAGTCACTTCCCCGGGAAGCCCAACACTGTCCATGGCATCTGAAACCGCGCAGCTATCCATTTTTTTTAACCGTTCCAATAGCATATCACTCATTGTAGGTCCGCCTTTTTAATTGCAATTATACTGTTATTATAATAACGTTCACTGACCCACTGTCAAGCACAGGAAAGAGAATATGCAGTTTGATTACGAACCCGTCCCAAGCAGGGTTGTGTTCGGCGAAAATTCAGCTTTAAGGTTGAAAGAAGAAGTCACCGCGCTTGGCGGAAATAGAGTTCTGATTGTCTGTACAAAAAACATGGTGGGGCGGGCAAAACACGTCATAGTTTCACTTGGTGAGATGTGTGTCGGAATATTTGACGGCGTGGAGCCGCATTGTCCGGAAAATATCGCCATGTCCGCGCTTGATATGTTTGAAAAGAAAAATGCAGACCTGATTGTCGCGATTGGCGGGGGATCAACCATTGGCGTTGGTAAGGCCATAACCCTTAGAACGGATGCACCATTTATCGTTGTGGTGACAACCCCGTGTGGTTCGGAAAGCACGCCTATTCACGGAATGCTCATTGGAAATAAAAAGAAAACCGGCCGTGACCGTAAGGTAATCGCCAAAACATCTATTTATGATCCCGTTCTTACCACAAGTATGAATGCGCATCACACTGCGACAATTGGGATGAATAGCCTGGCTCATTGTGTTGAAGCGCTCTACGCAAAAATAAGAAGCCCAATTTCTGATTTGATGGCTGTTGAAGGCATTAAAGCATTAACCGCCGGCATTCCTGCGAGTATCGCCACGCCAAACGATCTTAAGGCGCGGGAGCAGGTGCTTTACGGCGGTATGCTGAGCGGCCATTGCGTCACACTTGCCGGCATTGCCATCCACCACAAACTTTGTCATGTGTTGGGTGGCCATCACGGCATCCCCCACGGTGAAAGTAACAGCGTCATACTGCCTTATGCGGTTGCCTATAACGAAACAGCGGCGCCGGACGCAATGGACATAATAAAAACAGTTATGGGAACAGACAGTGCATCCGGCGGAATATACGATTTTACCACAAAAATCAGCGCCCCAAAAAGCCTGAAAGAACTGGGTATGAAGGAAGGTGATCTGGACATCGCCGCGCGGGAAACAGTTGACACAACACCTTACAACCCGAAACAGGTTGACATAAAATCAGTTCGCGAAATGCTGCAACAGGCATACGAAGGGGTCAGGCCTGTTCCCTTGTAATATCAAACCATTTAACATTAAAATCACCGCAGAGGATACTTGAAACCGATCCCACAAATGCAGTTATATTTCCCGACGATAAATTAATTTACGCAACATGGATTTAAGCATTTCAATTTCCTGATCAGTATATCCGTCAAGGACTTCCTGTTCAAAACGTTCCGCGCGGCACTGAACGGTATTTAAATGCGACATCCCCTGTTCTGATATAACCAGTTTGTCATTTTCCAGTCTGGTAAGATGACCATTATCACACAACCAAGTCACGGACATTGCCACCGATGCCATATCGACACGTATTGCTTTTGACAGTTCATTCACCGTCAGCTCCGGCGTATGACTTAAGTGAACCAATATTCTCGCATGGGCGACCGGAATTCCTTCGTCCTGCAGTTCCTGATAAAACGGATCTGATATTTCCCAATAACTACGTAGCAGGAGTGGTATGATAAAATCATCACTTGAAGAGCGCGCCGCCTCATCCGGCTCCGCCTGCCTCGTCGCGGGATGCCTTGCCGCGATTGCGTATTGACCATTGGCATAAAGCAGCGGTTTTCGATCACCAATATTGAAATGCTCCACTTGACCGATGAAAATTAAATGATCTCCACCATCATGTGTTTCTACATTTTTGCATTCAAGATGCGCGACGGCCCCCGCCAGTAACGGCAAACCATATTTGCTATCAATAAGTTCAACACCGGCAAATTTTTCATCACTTGGGCTTGCAAATTTATTTGAAAGATCCATTTGATCAGATGCCAAAACATTCACCGCAAAATGCGAAGCATTTTTGAGCGCATCCAGACTGTTGGATCTTTTATCAAGGCTCCAGAGTATCATTGGCGGATCAAGGCTCAATGAGCTAAATGAATTCACTGTCAAACCAAGCTTGGTACCATCAGGGGCCACAGCGGTAATAACCGTGATCCCGGTGGCAAATTTTCCAAAGCAGTTCCTGAGTTCCCGTGTATCAATATCTGTCATTATCTGTCATACCCTTTTTAAGCATCATTCACGGAAACTTATAAATCTCCAAACTGCTTTCACCTGCTTTTAGGCGCCTTCGAACATCTTCTTCCTTGGCTTCACGCTTTTCAGATGCATCGATCACTTCGTTAATCCGTGCAGCAGGTATAACCACCAGACCATCACGGTCACCAAAAATAGCATCCCCTGCGCAGATTTCAATACCGCCAATGGAAATAGGCGAACCAATCGTTCCCCCCCTTTCCTTCCCGGTACCAAGAATATTAAGACCACGGGCAAAGACGGGAAAACCAAGCTTGTCAATATCGTCCGCGTCACGAACGCACCCATCAATCACCAGACCATTTAAACCCCTGTGCTGCGCAGCACAGGTCAGTATATCCCCCCAATAACCTGCATCGGGCATTCCATCCAGACTCGCAACAAGCACATCTCCTGGTTGGGCTCGGTAAATTGCTTCATGCATATTTATATTGCTGCGGGACAAACAATGAAGCGGAAATACAATACCACTTAATTTCATATTCCGCGAAATTGGTTTGATATACCCGGGCAGTGCTCCAATTTGCCCCGCTGCTTCATGGATCGTCGCTGTGCCGAACGCGCCGAGCCTCTTTATCTGTTCCATTTGTGGGCGCATTCATTCCTCCCGCGTTTGAAGGCTGTGGTATTTGTTGGCTTCACGGGCTTCGTCAAGACGCATTCCTTTTTCAAGGGCCGCACGGATTTTTTGCTCTGCAGCTTCAATCGCTTCCGCTGTTTCAAGAACTTCTTCTTCGCGCTCCCTGGGGATCACAATGACCCCATCGCTATCACCACGCATCAGATCACCGGGGTGCACTTTTGCATTTCCGATATTGACCGGTACATTTGTAGCATCGACCTGTACGCGGTCCTTGCCGGTCCGCATCGAATAGCTGCGGCTATAAACGGGATACCCAAGTTCAAGACATAAATGAACATCGCGGCAAGCGCCGTCAATGACAGTACCGGCCACATTTTTTTTATGGGCCAGATAAGTTAAAATATCCCCCCAAACGGTCGCATCTTCGCGCCCTCCATTATCCAGAACAACAACCGTTCCGGGTTCAAGGTCATCAATATAATCCCCAACCGTACCCGGTTCAACATCCGCAGGGCCGTAAAGAATGGTATAGGCACGCCCCGTCATTCTAAAGCTGTGATCCCGTGGTTTAATACCAAGACATTGCCCCTTGATACCGAGCTTATCAAGCGCATCACTTATCGTCGCCGTATCAAGCTTCGACGCGCGCTTTACTGCCTGATCCATATTTTTCTCCTCCATTAACGCCAATAAACGAAACCGTTTGCGGTCCCCGTGCCGGCTTCAGATCTGTAACAGGGTACATAATCAATCATATCCCCCCTCAGATCAGTATCAAACAAAATACCCGCTGCGGAAATCCAGTTCTTCAGCTCTGACGTGCCGGTCTGAAAGTAACCCTCATCAAGATTTATTAAAGCATCAGCATCGCGCGCGGATATCGCCTTGATAAATTTCCTGTCCAGTTCTTCATCAATAACAAAGTGGCTCATCCCGCCGGAGCCAATCACTGCTACTCTGAGATCACTTTCCCAAGACCTTATGGCGTCGCCAACTACTCGGCCAAATTCATAACAACGTTTGGCCGTTGGTTGGTTCGGAGGGAAGAAAGTGTTTGTGATCACCGGAACATTCGGCACAACATTGTCTCTCATTACCTGGCGATAAATATATCCAAAGGCATGCCCCACACCGGATGACCAATGATTTTCATGTCTTGGAATTTCGTTCATTTGCGTAACGTCAAATTCAGCTTCGGTTGCTTTTCTGATGATCAGGTCTCCCAGTTCTGGAAGTCCCGGATATTCCTTATATTCCGGCGGGTTATGCCCGGATTCAGCCGCATGGATACCCGGTGCCATAAGCGCTATTTGCGCCTCGTTTGCCGGTTCATTAAACAGGGTTTCTCCCCTAAAAACGGTGAAAGCCGGTATAAGCTGATCTGTGAAGATTTCCTTTTGATCATTCCCCATGATGACGGCAACATCGGGTTTGACATCCGCCCAGATGTCTGCCATTTCCTTTACCGCTTTCTGACATCGATCATGTCTGATCTGCCTTTGTGCGGCGGATGACTGTGTTGCAAGGTCTTCTGAATTGCGAAGGTCCTTTAATTCATCAAATGAATAATTTCCAAGTTTATAAGGATGCGAAGGTCGGTTTTTATCCGCCTTTACCCGCATCAACCATTGTTCAGGCGTTGTCGACAATGTCGGACCATGGGAGGTCCACAATCCAAGTACTATTTCCGCCATGTTTATTTTCCCTGATTATTTACTGCTATTATAATAACATTAAAATATTGATAGTCAATTTTATAAAATCACAGTAGACGTCGTAAATATTCAAGAAATTTTTTCTGCTCTTCTGCGTTAAGGGGGGCTAACGTTTCTTTGTTAGCTTCATCGCCAAGTGGAATGACCTTATCGACAACTTCATTCCCCTCAGCTGTTAGATCAAGAATATGAAGACCAGGCCCATCATCCACATAATTGGACGTAATCATTCCCTTCTTTAATAACCGATCCACCAAACCGTGAACATTTCCCGGTTCCATGCCAATTCTGCGACCCAGTTTATTCTGCGATGTCGGCCCTTTTTTCTTCAGGCAGGTTAAAGCGGCTGTTTGCATCGGACTTAAACCGGTATCAGAAATTTTTTTCTGCATCCTGTTTCTGGCTTTATGAAATACACGTCTTAACAAATGACCTACCTGGTTTTCCAGACCGGATTCTTCTACTTGGATATCTTTCTTACGACTCAAATGATGTCCCTTTTTATTTTTTTTATCTATTTTTCAACTGTAATGGTAATAATAACGAAAGACGAACAAAAATCCAACTTTCGAAAGGAAGATACAATAACCGTTTCCATCTATGTCGATGCAGATGCCTGCCCTGTAAAAGAAGAAATATTAAAGGTCGCTTACCGACATGGTACAAAAGTTTTTCTTGTGAGCAATCAATGGATGCGCATTGACGCAGGGCCATTGGTCGAAAAAATTGTCGTACCCGAAGGCGCGGATGCCGCTGACGACTGGATTGCGGACAAGATTGGCAAAAATGATATCGCTATCACCGCAGATATACCGCTTGCCAAACGCTGCCTGGAAAAAGATGCTGTTGCGATTGGTCCTACTGGAAGGTTATTTTCTGCTGATAATATTGGCATGGCCCTGGCAATGCGGGAATTAAACGCGCACTTAAGAGAAACGGGTGAGAGTAAAGGATATAATGCCAGCTTTACAAAATCGGATCGCTCGAATTTTCTGCAGGAGCTCGAAAAACAAATTACCACCTTGAAACAATAACAAAAAATACCATTTGCAGATATATTCTAAGGACTGGTTAATCATTGGTTCACATGATACTGTTATACAATGTCAGATTATTAAGTTCTCTTACACCTGTTATTTGGAACCCCATGGATAATATTCTCGTGTTAAATAAGTTGGAAAATCGCATCAAGTGTTTGTTGCCAGTATTATTCCTTATTTTTTCCGTATTTAGTTCAGGTTACGCAAATGCGCAGACCACTCTTGAAACACCGAATGGCTTTACCAGGCCATTACCGAAAGTATGGCCGGATTGGGTAAAGGTTCCTGAAATCAATAATCCTATTTACGTCTGTAACAACGGTGATGACGATGGGTCGGGCACGGAATCAGACCCCTATCAATCAATTGAAAAAGCCATATCCGTATATAAGCAGGGCAAGGCGGTATTGTTATGTCGGGGTGGTGAGTGGACTATCGATAATATCCGTTTTGTTGGAAACAGGTTTACGGAATATGCCTATCTTGGAAGCTATGGAAGCGGCGCGAAACCGTCTATTACTTTTCCAGATGGTGGTATCTTTATGGAAGGGGTAGATCATCTTTACTTCCATGACATTAAATTTACCGGTGGTGGATACGGCATCACCAAAAGCGAATTTGCACGCGTATGGGACGGCATTAATTATGTTGTGTTCAATGATGTTGAAATAACGGAGTTTGCTTTAGGGTTTAATATAAGTGAAGGTCGTATCGAAAATGGCGTAAATAATACGCATTTTGCTGTTGTCAATTCCGTGGGATACTGGAATCGTTCTGGGTTTATTTTCGGGGGTGTTTCTGATCATACCTTTATTGATGGAAATACAGCAATGAACAATGGCGGCTTCGGTGGTGCCCACAATTATTATCTGGCCGGACATTGGAAGACCGACACCAAAAATTATGTGTTTCAACGCAACAAATCATACAGCAATGCCCCACGTAACGGTAAAGACGGTGGCGGCTGTTCAAGAGGGGCGATAGTTGTTCATGGCTATATCGAAAACCTTTTCTTTGTTGATAACGTAATTGAGGAAGAAAAAGGAACATCTGAACTCGGCTGTTGGGGCTTTCCTGTCGATGATGGCAGGCTTGATAGTTGGGGAACCGAAAGCTTTCCAAATCTTACTTATACAGGGAACGTCGGTAAATACACCGGCAATCTTTTAATGGGAATTACAAGTTCTGACGATGCCCTTGTCGGCTGGAATGAAGGAACCCTTGAAGCGGAAAAAGATGCGATTGGTTTTGCAGCACCCAACAAGGAAAATGGCAGCACACCTATCAATAAAATTACTGTCGTACATAATAAATTCCGCGTTGAGGGTTCGGTAAGGAACCAATCAACAGGCATTAAAATAAATGTTCCAGATGTGGTACTCGAACATAACGAAGTGACCTATGAAGACCCAAAGGTCAAATGTTACGTCGTTAATGGTACGGAACTTAACGGTGGGTCACTAGGCAGCAATACCTGTGTTCAAATTACACCATAAATGAGCTTACTCAGGCATGATAACGCCGTTATCTGCAGCATATTTGTCCCAGACTGTTACCAATTCCGCAAGCTTTTCCGGATAATCCGTACTTAAGTCATGAACTTCGCCCGGGTCTTCCCTAATATTGAAAAGTTCCCAATCACCGGTACCAAATCGCGCTTGAAGCTTGATTATTTTCCAATCACCCTTTCTGACGGCCATCCTGCCATTCAGCTCCCACGCAACGGTATCATTCTCATTATGAACGGATTTCCGTTCACCGAATAAAAACGGAACCAATGATGTCCCGATATAAGGTTGAACGTCCCGCCCCTTGTATTGAGCGCCGGGATGCTCAGTATCCGCCAACTCCAGGAACGTAACAGGTAAATCAAGGACCGTCATGAATTCATCATTAAGCGTGCCCTCAAGATCACCAAGTTTTCCCCGATAATTTATGATACCGGGGACTTTGATACCTCCCTCAGTAGAAAAGCCCTTAAACAGACGCGACGGTGCTGAACCCGCCTGAGCCCAATGAGGGCCATAAAAAACATACGAATTTATCTTGCCCATATTACCGAAAGAATTATCAAAGGTGCTGTCAATCCATTCCTGGGGAAACGCCTTATTCATACCGGGGCCAAAACCTGCCGCACCATTATCGGACATAAAGATAATAATCGTGTTATCGCGCTGTCCTGACTTTTCAAGATAATCTATAACCCGTCCAATATGAAAATCCATATTGTCGACCATCGCGGCATAAATTTCCATTTCCCGGGCATCTATTTTCTTCTGCTCGTCTGATATATTTTCCCAATTTTCACTTTCGGGATATACGGGCTGCGGTGCGGCAGCGTTATCATTGACTAAACCAATTTCCCTCATGGCTTGAAGGCGTTTTTGCGTTAACGCACCATATCCTTCATCGTACCGTCCTTTATATTTATCGAGATATTCATCCGGTGCCTGAAGCGGCCAGTGGGGTGCCGTGTAGGCAAGATAAGCAAAAAAGGGCTGATCGTCATTCTCCCCGGAACTGATATATTCAATGATCTTATCAGTATAAAATTCACTGGAGAAGAAATCTTCCGGGAGCGAAACCATTTTTCCGTCTTCCCTGAACCAGGATGTATCGTGGTCAACCGTCATCGGTGCATCATCAAAATGGCCTGCTCCGCCCTGAAGAAGCGCAAATGATTTTTCAAATCCCCTCGCTTTTGGTGATTGATCTTCTTCATAACCGATGTGCCATTTACCCGCCATATAAGTATGGTAGCCCGCATCACGAAGCAGCGAAGATACGGCTACCACGTCCATATTCATATACCCCTCATAACCGGGTTGTCCCAACTGATTTGGTGCCTGGTCATTATACATCGTACCCATGCCACCAACATGACTGTCTGCACCACCCAGCAACATCGTCCGGGTCGGAGAACAAGCTGCGGCGGCATAAAAATTACTCAGCTTAACACCGCCAGCTGCCAATTCATCAAGATTTGGTGTTGATATTTCACCACCAAACGGACCTATATCAGAATATCCGAGATCATCAGCCAAAATAAGCAGGATATTCGGCCTGACCGCGCCCTCTTCCTTTTGTTCGCGCGCAGTTTCAGTTTCCGCGCAAGCCGTTAAAACGACAGGTAAAATCAGTAAGGCGTAAATTTTTCTCATTTATCTTCCCGAAGTTTCGTAAATATATTTTTATAGTATTATGACGCTGTATAGCATAATTTTAACATCAAATGATATCACACAATTTCAAAATAATCTGCATCGCAGCAATATTGCTATTGTTCACCACCGCCGTAATGGTCGTGCCATATTCAGGAAATTCATGGGCGCGCGGTCAAACCAATGCTTCGCCAGCGCACACCGAACAATGGCAAAAATGGGAAAAATCCCACCATCAGAAATCGATGCTTGTCGCGAACACGGATAACATACTTGGGAATTTTGACGATGCGGAGATAACCATTAACGGTATCAGGACGGAATTCTTTAAAAAGAGCGGGAGCTATTGGGTCAGAACCGAAGATGTTATCGGCATTCCCAAAGAATTTGAGATTGAATATGCGTTTGGTTTCGAACCGCTACAGCAATATCTGGTCAAAACCGAAAATGGAAAATATCAGGTTCTTCCTTTTTCCTGGGACAGTCGTGACGCCGAACGCGGTGGCCAGCGCTGGTTTCATATTTATGGTGACGACCACATCGCCGTGAATGACCGCCTTCATTGGACGGGGCCACTGCAAAACTGGAATGGGATGTGCGCCGATTGCCATTCTACCGGGTTAAAAAGAAATTATAATACCGAGACTGACCAATTTAAAACATCATGGCAATCCGCTAATGTATCCTGTGCCTCCTGTCATTCAAAAGACGACTATAGCGACTTTAACACCCCATCCGACGATTCAGGCTGGGAATTCATAGAAGCAAGCAAGAGTGCGCTCTGGTCGGGAAAGCCAAGGCCATCAGCAGAAATTGAGGTATGCGCCGCATGTCATTCAAGACGCGCACCAATTACAGACGGGTTTAGGGCTGATGCAAAATTCCTTGATCAGTTTATGCCCACACTTATTCAGCCACCAGAATATTTTCCAGATGGCCAGGTGAAAGGGGAAGATTATGTTTGGGGATCATTTCTGCAAAGCAAAATGTATTCAAAAGGGGTGCTCTGCAGCGACTGTCATGACCCTCACAGTCTGGAATTGAAGGCTAGTGGAAACGCTTTATGCGGGCAATGCCATCTTCCAACTCATTTCGATACGCCGGATCACCACAACCATAAAATCGGATCGACTGGCGCGCAGTGTGTCAATTGCCATATGCCAGAGACCACATTTATGCAAATTGACGCACGGAATGATCACAGTTTCCGCATCCCGCGCCCGGACTTAAACCAGAAAACTGCAAGCCCAGATGCCTGTACATCCTGCCATGCGACCATGACATCACAGCAGGCGTCGCAAACAATTGAAAACTGGTATGGGGAAAATACCGGCACCCCTGCCCATTACGGTGAGATACTGAATGACGTTTTGATGAACGAAATTGGCGCAGAAGAAAATTTGAAAAGATTGATTTATGATCAGGACATGCCGGTTATTATTCGCGCGAGTGCATTTTCATTACTGGGTCACTATCCCAACGAAGATACCCTTTCACATGTCCGCGCCGGTCTCAACTCACAGGAACCCCTAATCCGTCTTGGCGCTATTCGAAGTACGGGGTTCCTGCCACCCGCACAAAGAGAAACATTATTATCTCCACTGCTTGATGACGAATATAAAGCCATCAGGATTGAAGCATTTAATGGTATTGGAAATGCCGATGCCGCCGATAAAGCAAAAAACGAGTATCTGGAAGCGGCAGAGCAATCAATGTGGCGTGGTGAGGGACGATATAACCTCGCCCTTTTTCATCAAAGAAATGGTGAGATTGAGGAAGCAACAAAATTATATTTGAGCGCCCAGAAAATAGATCCCTATTTCTCAGCCAGTTACGTTAATCTTGCGGATTTATTCCGAGCTCAAGGGAATGAAAACATGAACGGCCAGATTGTGGATAGGGGATTGTCCCTGATGCCTGATGATCCCGCCCTCAATTTTTCAAAAGCATTGCATCTGGTGCGCACACAGCGGGCAGGAGAAGCGCTTCCTTACCTGGATCAGGCCGTTAGGTACGCCCCCGATAATACACGTTATGCATATGTCTATGCCGTCGCATTAAAGGATTTAGGAGAAGACGACAAGGCAATATCGGTATTAAAAAATGCGAACCGTGTAACCAAAAACAATCCGGATATCATCTTTTTGCTTCTTGACTTAAACCGGGCTAAGGGAGACTGGAAAGAAGCATTGAAATATGCAGAAAATCTGAGTAAGCTTTTGCCGGGGAACCCAACGATAAGCCGTGTCATTACGGATTTAAAACAAAAGGTAGGGAATTTCAATTGAGTGATACTGTTACGCGAAAAGCAACGTGGACATCCCGGTCCGCTTTCCTAATGGCCGCAATAGGATGTGCTGTTGGTCTGGGAAATTTATGGCGCTTTCCATATATTGCCGGCCAAAATGGCGGTAGTGCATTTATTATGGTTTACCTCGGGTTTGTTTTTATTTTGGGTGTGCCACTCATTATGTCCGAACTCGCTATAGGCCGCGAAGGCAAACTCAGTGCCGTGGAGACCATGAACCGGTTGATTAAAAGAGGACACCACCCAATTTGGAAAATTATTGGCTGGGTCAGTATTCTGGTCCCCATTCTCGGCCTTTCTTATTATTGCGTGATCGCCGGATGGTCAGTTGAATATATCTTTAAAGCGGCGCTGGGTAATTTCACAGGTGTTGATGCCGCCGGATCGGGTGCAATTTTTCAAGAGGCGCAGGACAACGTCCTTTCATCAGTACTCTGGTTCAGCCTTTTCCTGTTTACGACTGTCACCGTTATTTCGATGGGTGTAAAGAATGGTCTGGAAAAAGCGGTGAAGGTCATGCTACCCGCGTTATTCATCATTCTCGTCTTTCTCGCCATTTACGCCATGAGCACTGGTGATTCAGCGGGCGCTGTCGAGTTTTTATTAAACCCCGACTTTTCAAAACTGACACCACGGGCAATACTGGAAGCGTTGGGCCAAGCGCTCTTCTCATTGGCGATCGGGGTTGGCGGGCTTATCACCTACGGCGCTTATTTGCCTGATGATGTATCACTTTCTAAATCTGCCGGTATAATCGCGATCGCGGACTCGCTGGTTGCTTTACTCGCAGGGT
Source organism: Alphaproteobacteria bacterium (assembly GCA_030428615.1). Classification (GTDB taxonomy): domain Bacteria; phylum Pseudomonadota; class Alphaproteobacteria; order Sphingomonadales; family Emcibacteraceae; genus Pseudemcibacter. The sequence continues at coordinate 87,048 of JAUIDN010000005.1, forward strand.
TTGCCATTTTCCCGATCGTTTTTGAATATGGTCTACAACCCGGTGAAGGTCCCGGTCTGATTTTTGCCACGTTACCCATTGCGTTTGGTCAAATGCCCGGCGGCATTTTGTTTGGTACACTCTTCTTTTTACTGCTTTCCTTCGCTGCTTTTTCTTCAACGGTTGGCATGCTGGAGCCAATAGTTGCATGGTTTGTGGATAAAGGAAAATCGCGCATCAAAATGGCCTGGGGTTCAGGGATGATCGCATGGTCCATTGGCATGTTCATGGTGCTGTCCTTTAATGTTCTTGCCAACTTCCGTCCACTGGATTTTATTCCGCTATATGAAGGGAAGAACCTGTTTCTCATTATGGATTACACGGTCGCAAATGTTCTTATTCCTATCAATGCGCTGATGATCGGCCTATTCGCCGGATGGGCAATGACCAATGAAATGGCCGAAAAACAATTCGGCTTCGCTTATGGCAGCAAAGAATTCACATTATGGCGCATCAGTACAAAATACATCGCAACAATTGCCATTTCGGTCACGGTTCTGGTCATGATATTTGGAATGGACGTCGTATTAAGTGCGTTCAATGCTGTAATTGCTTTCTTTTAAAGCGGTTTCAGCGCCGCAAACAACATCTGCCAACATCTTGGCGGACCCTACCGACATGGTCCATCCGAGCGGGCCATGGCCCGTATTTAAAAAAAGGTTATTGATCGGCGTCTTGCCGATAATTGGCACGCCGTCAACCGTCATCGGCCGAAAACCGGACCATTCTCTGACCGCGCTTCGATCAATGGATTTTGCGAAATCGGGATAAATTTCTTCTAGAAAACTGTATAAGTTGTCAAGGCGTTCTTTGGTTAATCTATCATCAAAACCCGTAAGCTCCGCGGTTCCGGCGATACGTAAAACACTCCCCAATGGGGTTATAGCCCCGTGAAAATCATCATCAACAATCGGCATTTTTGGCCCCTTATTCCAACCATTCATTGATACCGACAGCGAATATCCCTTGGCCGGTCTTACAGGAATATCAAATCCGATGTCACCGCCAAACAACGCAGAAAAACTACCCGCGCAGATAACATAAATATCAGAAACACGTTCGCATCTGCTTGTGACTATTTTATCTATCAGTTTTCCGTTTCTGACTATTTTTTCGACAGTCTCGTCATAGAAAAATTTTACGCCATTTTGGGCCGCAACGTTCGCCAGTTCAACGCTGAATTTATGGGCATTACCCGCTTCGTCATCCGGATAATGAATACCGCCGCAAAGTTCATCGGAAATGGCCTCAAGTGATGGGTCTATTTCCAGAACCTCTTCGGGAGTAAGTATTTGAAAACGCATACCGTGTTGGCCCAGTTCACGCGCTAATTTCGCATATTTTGCCATGCTTTTCGGGTTTCGGAATATTTTCAGGGATCCGGTGCAGATACCATCATAGTCAATCGACAATTCATCCCTGAGCTCTTTCAAAAGTTGTAGGGAATAACACGACAAATCCGAACTGACATGCATATTATTAAGGTATTTTCGCCGATTGGAATGTGCCAAAAACTTTAACCCCCAACCAATAAGGGATGGCACTGCTTTTAATCTGAGTAAAAACCCGCTCTCGGCGCGACCGATATTTCTTAACAAACTCCAAAATATACCGGGGGAATTCCAGGGATCCGACATTGATGGTGTCAGCATCCCCGCATTCGCAAAGCTTGTCTCAAGGGCGGGGCCCTGTTGACGTTCGATCACTTCAACATCAAAGCCCTGTTTGTTCAGGTAATATGCGCTGGTTACACCAATGATTCCGGCGCCGATTATAGTAACTTTCATGGTATAAATTACTCGGTTTTGCTCTTTCTGATTTTCCATATACCAATAGTGAAAAGTGGCGGAATGATCAATAAGATAAACACCCATGTCAAAGTCCCGTATCCTGATGCAATCAGATTTACAATGCCGAACTTCGTTGCAAGAACAATAGCCGTGAACAATATGCCCAATGCAATAACAGGTCGCATCAAACGGGGCATTTTCTTATTTCTATGTTCATATGAAACAGCGATTCTTTCGTTTATGGAATGGATCATCGCCGTACTTGTTTCAATAAATGTACCAAATAATATAATCTCGAAGATCACTTTGAAGATCGGAACATCCAGAATATTAAGCAGATAATTTACCGGAAGGGATTGTTCGACTATCTCGGGGTAGTATCCCATCATTGCAACAAAGAAGAATATCGCGGGGATCATGGCAATGGGTCCCGCCAATAATCCCGCACTAATCGCTTCTTTCCGGGTGTTAATATGACGAATACAAAATAAAACTGCGGGAATTGTCGCGAGGTTATAACCGGAATAACTAAGCCCGCCGGAAAACCACCCTTCACCGATGGGAACCGACATAAAATTGGCTGCGATCCTGTCACCGAAAATATTAATGCATAATATGACAAAAGCGCCATAAGCCATATAAAGCAATATCGACCAGACACTTAAAAATTTCTCAATCAGGTTTGAGCCAAAGAAAACCAGAACGCCGACCGCCGCCATCATTGTCATGGTCCCCCATATCGCCTCAACACCATAATTTGCTGAGAGTAATTCACCCGCGGCGGCACCGACAATCGAAAGAACAAGAATAATTTGCAGCATATATGTAATTTCAAAAAGGACACTGAAACGGCCAAGTGTCTGGCTGAAATAACTCTGATAATCAAAACTTTTCGTAACACGCGCAAGTTCAAAGCACGCCGCCAACGTCACGCTCCAGATAGTCATAGCAACGATAATACCAAGCAACCCGCCTGCTGGTCCGGGGGCAAAAAAGAACTCAACAATTTCTCTTCCGGTCGCATAACCACCAGCAATGATCACCGACTGATATATGAATCCCGGCAGTAAATATCTTTGAAAAAAACTGATCACCATCTATCCCCTTTTACAAAATAGTGTACAACATGGCATTTATATTTATTTGATGCAAAGTGAAAATCGGTATAACGTCTGCATGTAAACAGCTCGACACATCGGCAAGAAATGAAAAATCAGAAAATTAAAACATCCTCTAATTCGCGACCAATTGATGCCCAGACCGGTGTCGAGGTCGGTGATAATTTTGAAAGATTTGAACAAAAATTTGATATTTATTGCCGCGCAATGTGGGACCCCGAAATAAAGAGTACAAAGTCAGACAAATTTTTTGAGGGGTATTATATGCCCTATGCAAAGGCACGAAAAACGGACGGGTTCAGCCAGAAAGATTATGCCTTTCGAAATGCAGCGTGGCACGTAAATAACGTTATTCGTGACATCGAAAAGTCCGGCGAGTTCCGTAAAGAAAAACCGGATGAAATACGCAAAGAAGGCTTTTGGGACTATTATACGTCACATGACGAAGGCTGGCCGGAACCGTACCCTTTCGAAAGCCCGGAAGAGGCGACAAGAGACTTAAGAAAAGTGGCCGGATTTTGCGGTGTTGGTGATTTGGGTGTTTGCGAATATGATGAACGCTGGATGTATAAATCCATTTTTTCCATGCAGGGAAATGGACAGAAACCACAGGAAATCCCAGACGATATACCGAATGTTATCGTCACATTAGAGCCAATGGACCGTGATCTGATTAAAACAGTTCCGTCCGCCCTATCCGGTGCGGCAACAGGGCTTGGTTATACTTTTGACGGGGTGGCAATTATTACTTTGGCACAATATATTCGTAATATGGGCTACCGCGCCTATGCAACATTAAATGACAGCGCCCTTTGTATACCGCTGGCGCTTCAGGCTGGCCTTGGGGAAGTTGGTCGCCACGGAATGCTCATTAATGAAAAATATGGCCCCCGCTTTCGCATCGGAAAGATATTTACGGATATGCCGCTGGTCATTAACAAGCCCAAGAAATTAGGCGTCGAAGAATTTTGTAGTATATGCGACCGATGCGCAAAGGCATGCCCACCGAAGGCCATCCCGTTTGATGCACCCTCCAATCATGTTCACAGCAAAAGTAATATCAAAGGTGTTGTTAAGTGGACCCCATCCGCCGAGAAATGTTTTAAATTCTGGTGCAATCAAAATACAGACTGTATAATATGCATCAGATCTTGTCCTTATAATCGTGATTTTTCAAAATTAAGACACCGTGCGTGGCTTAGACTTGCTAAAAGCCCCTTTAAAAAGCTTGCTCTCAAACTGGATGACTGGTTTATGGACCGGGGGCGTTTGAAAACCAGTTGGTGGTGGCGTCCGGAACTTAAAAATAGTGAGTTTAAAAAATAAAACATGATTGAAATTGGTAAAAACCACACGCTGGAAATCACCAAGCACGTGGATTTCGGCGTTTATTTACAGAGTGGTGATGAAGAAATCCTGCTACCGGAACGATATCTTCCCGAGGGCGAAGAAAAATGGGCGGTCGGAGAACATCTGGACGTATTCGTTTATCTTGATTCAGAAGACAGGCCCATCGCAACAACGGAAACCCCATTCGCAGAAGTAGGGGAATGCGCCTATTTGAACGTTGTTGGCCAAAGTCAATTCGGATCCTTTGTTGATTGGGGGCTTAGCAAAGATTTGCTGGTGCCTTTTAAAGAACAAAGAGTACCCATGGAGATTGGAAAATCATATGTTGTCTATATTTTCATTGATAAAACGGGCCGGATCGCCGCATCGTCGCGCCTAAGCCGTTATCTTGAAGAATGCAATGATGACGCATTTGAGGTGCGCCAAGAGGTCGATTTGTTGATTGCCAGCCGGAGTGACCTTGGATACAAGGCAGTGATTGATGGAAGTCATCTGGGATTGATCCACTTAAACGAAATTGTGAGGCCCATGAAAGTAGGTGACTGGATTAAAGGATATATTGGAGAGCCGCGGGAAGACGGGAAAATCAATATCACTCTTCAAAAATTGGCGTATGAAGTACGGGAAGAGCTAGCCGACACAATTCTGGATTTTCTCAATGAAAACGGGGGGCGGCTTAATCTTACTGATAAAAGTTCTCCCGCTGAAATCAACGCCGTTTTTCATGTCAGTAAATCCAATTTCAAAAAAGCTCTCGGCAAGCTTTTTAAAGAGGAAAAAATAATCTTTCACGAAAAGAGCGTCCGGCTCTTAAAGTAATCAATTAGCATTTCGCATATGATCCAATATTATATGCTTCTCAAGTAGTTCAAATAAAATTTCAACAAGAATAGCAAGACACGCCGCGGGAACAGCGCCCTGAAGAATAAGGTTAGTATCATTGAGCGCGAGTCCGGTCACAATGGGCTCACCCAGTCCACCAGCCCCAATAAAAGCGGCCAACGTTGCGGTTCCAATGCAAATCACAGTCGCTGTTTTAATCCCCGCCAGAATATTGGGTAACGCCAGCGGAAATAACACATATCTCAGTTGTTGAAATTTAGACATACCAATCGCGCGTGCAACATTGGTTAAAACAGGATCAATCGTTGCAAGCGCTGTTATTGCACTTCGCAATATTGGCAATAATGAATACAGGAATAATGCCGTAATAGCCGGAACTTCGCCGATCCCCAGAAGGGGGATCATTAGTGCAAGAAGCGCTATTGATGGAACAGTCTGCAACAAACCCGTGACGTAAATGACATAGCGGGAAATTTTTTGTGACCGAAAAATAAGAAATGCACTGCCAAGTCCGACAATGCATCCGATTGATAAGGCAATCAATGTCAGTTTTATGTGGGTTATCGTATTTTCGATAAGCGCATCAATCACTGTATTTTTGTCCGTTGCTTCTTCTGCATTAATCAATCCGCGTCCTTTAAGAAAACCTTCTGCGACAGCTGCAAAAGATTGCTTGCCGATCACGACTCTCGCGTTCAGCGCCCTCATTTCTTCATCGGTCAGGGTATTTTCAAGTCTCAATAAAGCTTCTTTGGCCTTTGCGGGAAAATCCGTCCTTGAAAGTAAGGCGGCATAATATTTCGAAAAAAAGTTCAAATCATCTTCAAGAAGGGCAAGACCATATCGCTCGATATCACCATCTGTCGAATAAGCATCCGTGAGATCAATTGATCCTTCGTCTATGGCCTTATAGGCCAATCCGTGTTGAATCCCTGTTGGTGATAAATCAAGTGAATAGATGGCCTTGAGCTGTTCCCATCCATCATCCCGGTTCAAAAATTCATGACTAAAGGCGGCAATAAGATCGGAATGCGCTTTCAAATCAGATATGTTTTTGATATTTCTTTGTGCAGCAAGTGATTTTTTGACCGCTATCACATATGAATTATTAAAGCCAAAACCTGCAAACAAATCCAGGTTTTTTTGTTTTAATATTTCATCGAAGTTATTCAGTGAACGGCTATCACTTGGTCGTTCTTCGGGTGTCAATATAGCCTGTGAAATTGTACCTGTATATTCGGGGTAAATATCAATTTCCCCCTCGCGCAGTGCGTTATAGCAAATGAGCGTGCCACCAAAACCAAATTTGCGTTCAATTTCGTAACCTTCATTTTCAAGTAACTGAGCCATTATTTCAGCCAGCAGATAGTTTTCGCTATCCATTTTACTGCCAATTACCATTTTACCACCGGCCGCGAAAGCCACGGGATTAAAAAGCAAAATAAGCGCGATAGCCAACACACGAATTTTTATTATCCAAGTCGAAAAGATCTGACAGCACCCTGATTTTTCATTATCTGACGACCTTCACTATCAAACATTTGGGGATTCAAGTCAAATTAACGCGGCAGAAGATGAATACCCGCGAGCATGCAGCGCACCGATCCACCAGCCAGTTCAATTGTCGGAATATCAATAGGAACTAATTTTGAACTTTTTTCAATGATTGCGATCTGATCTTTATCAAGAGCCCCTAACGCAACAGATGAGAGCGCGAGAATACGCCCTTTGGAGCCCTGCAGCTCAAGCGCATTTCCCGCAAACTTTGCTATTTGTTCATTGCTTAAACTGATCACAGCGCGACCGGAATTTTCAAATCGTTCGACGATTTCTTTCCTCCGCGGTGGATCAGTAATCAGATCAAGGCCGATCATAACAAAATCAGTGGCAATACACATCAATACATTCGTGTGGTATATCGCTTTGCCATTCTCATCAAGGGCATCAAAAACCATCGGCTCATAATTAAAATGCGTACAAAATCGTTCAAGTGCCACTGGATCGGTGCGGTTTGAACGGACCGCGTAAGCCACCCGGTCAATATGATCAAGCACCATCGCGCCCGTGCCTTCAAGGAAAAGCCCATCCGGTTCAAGTCCGGAATAATCAATGATATCCTGAACCCTATATTCGCGTTTAAGCATTTCGATAACGTCGTATCGTCTTTCCAGCCTTCTGTTTTCCGGAAACATAGGATAAATGGCGACGTGACCACCGGGGTGCGTCGAAAACCAGTTATTTGGAAAAACGGAATCCGGTGTTTCTGTTCCCTCGTCTTCGAAGATATGGACTTTAATGCCTTTTTGCTCCAGCTTTTCTGCTGCCAGTGTCGCTTCAGTATAAGCATCTCTTGCGATTTCTTCAGAGCTTCTTATACCGTCTATTTGCTGAAATGCGTTATCCTTGGCCGTCTGCTCATTGGGTGAAAAGTGATGCGGCCTGATCATTATTACAGAAGCAGGGGCCTGAGCACTTCGCCTATCCATGATTATTCGCCGTCCTGCTTGGCCGGTAGAGCCGCCCGCAAAATCATACCAAACAGATCCCGTGGATCATCCGGATCCGCAAGCATGTCAAGGTATTGAAACTGCCCTGTACTTTCCAACTGATCGCGGATATAGCGAAGGGCTGAAAAATCTTCAATCGCAAAACCAACACTGTCAAAAAGTGTTATTTGCTTATTGTTTGTCCGTCCTTCAACTTCACCGGTCATGACCTGCCAAAGTTCTTTTACCGGATAATCATCAGGCAGCTGCTGAATTTCGCCCTCAATCCGGGTCTGCGGTGGGTATTCAACAAATATTTCCGAACGCAGGAGAATATCTTTATGAAGTTCGGTTTTGCCCGGGCAGTCACCGCCGATGGCGTTAATATGAACGCCAGAGCCAACCATATTATCGGTAAGAATTGTTGCATACTGCTTGTCCGCAGTCACCGTCGTAATAATTTCTGATCCTTCGACCGCCATCTGTTCACTGTCACATTTTACAATGTCAAATCCGAGACCGTCCAGATTTCTAATACATTTGTCAGTTGCCGAGATATCGGTATCATAAAGGCGCAGTTTATCAATTCCACAGATTGCCTTAAACGCAAGCGCCTGAAATTCAGACTGCGCGCCATTTCCAATCATTGCCATGGTTTTTGAACCTTCCGGCATCAGATATTTTGCCGCCATCGCAGAAGTAGCTGCTGTCCGCAGCGCCGTCAAAATGGTCATTTCAGAAAGAAGCAGCGGATAGCCCGTATTAACATCCGCCAATACGCCAAAGGCCGTAACCGTTTGCAATCCTTCCTTAGTATTTTTCGGATGACCGTTTACATACTTAAACCCATATACCTGCCCGTCACTGGTCGGCATTAATTCAATAACGCCCTCATTCGAATGCGATGCAATGCGCGGCGTTTTATCAAAAAGCTCCCAACGTTTGAAATCTTCTTCAAGATATTCGCAAATTCCCGTCAGGACATTTTCAACACCAATGCCAAGTACAATTTTCATCATGTGATCAACACTGACAAATGGAACCAGGTTCAGGTCATCTGGTGTCAATTTAGTCATGATTATGTCCTCTTCCTAAAAGCTGAGACCTAATTAATAATTAAGAATATCAATTCAATATTTTATAAACAATGTCATTTTTTTATAAAATATTATAGTATTTCTGTAATATTGACAGTATACATTATCAAAATCGTCAATTATCAACCATTGAGCTATGTCTGAACCGAAAAACAAAAACGCCAAATACGTATATGATCACCTTGATCGGGAATTGATCTCACTTCTGCGCAGCGATGGCAGAGCCCCACTTTCAAAACTGGCTGATATCCTTCAGGTGTCCCGTGGAACCATACAAAACAGGCTTGATCGTTTATTGGAATCGGGCACTCTTCACGGCTTCACCGTACGTGTACGTGAAGATTATGAACATGATGCCATACGCGCCTTTATGACAATCGAAGTTATTGGTAAATCGACTTCACAAGTAATTAAAAAATTACGCGGACTGCCGGAGCTTCAAACCCTTCATACAACCAATGGTTCCTGGGATCTTGTCGCTGAAATTCAAACCGCAACGCTCAATGATTTTGACCGGGTGCTACGCGAGGTAAGGATGATTGACGGTATCCTGAACAGTGAAACAAGCATTTTGCTAAGTTCGGTTTAATGGATAACATCTTTCAACAATCCTTCAACATATTCGTTTTTTGGCTCATTTCTAATGTCTTCCGTTTTGTCATTCTGGACAATCCTTCCGTCTTTCAGGATAACGATATGGTCCGCAAGCTTCACAGCTTCTTCCATATCATGAGTAACAAGAAGTATTGAACGTGCCTCCGCTTTTTGCAATTTGGCAAATTCAGTGTGAATATATTGTTTGGTGATGGGATCAAGGGCAGAAAACGGTTCATCAAGAAGCAGTAAAGGTGGGTTTAACATCATCGCGCGACACAGGCTAACCCGTTGCTGCTGACCACCTGACAAATTATGCGGAAATCTCGCGAGCAAATCTTCATGTAAATCAACAAGCTCTATTAGATAATCAGCGCGTTTTTCTATTTCTTCATCGCTCCATCCTTCCAGTTTTGCCATCACAGTAATATTTTCAAAGACCGTTAAGTGGGGAAATAAACCTGCGCCCTGAACCGCATAGCCCATTTTTTTTCTTAACGCCGGTAGATTATCATAATCTATTTTGTCTCCGAATATCTCTACCTGACCCGAGGTGGGTGTCGTCAAACCATTCACAATCTGCAACAAGGTTGACTTACCGCTTCCGCTTTCCCCAACCAATGCCGTTGTTTTATTCTGAGCAATATTAAGATTAATATCATTCAGGACAACTGCAGTTCCATATTTCTTATATATGTTTTTAAAACTGATTGAAAAAGAAGACAAAATGAATTCCCGGTTTAGAAAGTTAAAATAAACGTGGCGCCTCCGCCATCCGTTTTTGAAAGGCTGACCGAACCACCATGAGCTATCATGACCTGACGCGTCAATGCAAGCCCCACGCCAGACCCGTCCCGTTTAGTAGTATAAAAAGGAACAAATATTTTTGCGGCCAACGTTTCTGATATCCCGGGGCCGTTATCTGACACTTCAATAACTATGCGGCCCCGCTTATTCAGTTTTGCCGACAGCTTAACCTTGGGATTTTCAATATTCTCAAGCGCCTGTTCAGCGTTTTTCATCATATTAATCAGCATCTGCTCAAGCATTTCCCGGTCAGCGGAAATCTCCAGCCCATCGGTCGAAACGTTCATTTCAACCTCAATGCCTTTATCTTCCCAGTCAATTGTAGCAACTCTTATGACATCTTCGAATATTTCTTTAACGTTGAGCTGTTCTTTCTCCGGCGGTGGAAGTCTTGTTAACCGTCGATAGCTTTGCACAAAGTGCATCAAGCTATCAGAGCGGCGCGCCACTGTATCTACGGCGTCACGAACGTCGGTTAATTCTTCAACCAGTTCTTTTTGTCCTTCGATTTTCTTAATCGCGTCATCAACCAAATCTGTTGATGTCTTCGCCAATGAGGAAACCGGCGTTATACTATTCATGATTTCATGCGTAAGCACCCTAACCAGATCCTGCCAGGCCTTCAACTGCGCTACGTCAAGTTCGCTTTGGATGTCCTGAAGCGAAATTATTTTCTCAACTTTTCCCGCAGTCACAATCTGTGTTGCCCCTACTGTCAAGGTCTGTTCCATATCATCCACCTTAAACGTGACGAGGTGCCGTTCTCCCGGCCCAAGGGTCACAAGGTTCTTTCTAAACTCCTCTCCAAACTGGGTCAGGTCTGAAATCCGCGATACATGAGCGGCACCAAAGAGACGCCGGGCAGCATTATTATGGATCAGAATTGTTCCGTCCCCTTTTAACGACAATAGCGGAACGGGGACGTGTTCTATCAATGCTTTCAGATGCTTGAGTTCTTCTTCCTGCTGACCGCGAAATTGGCGAAAACGCTCAAGAATATCGGTAATGGCTTCACCAAGTTCAATAAACCCGGCGCCCATTCCCGCATGATCAAATTTTTGCCCGAAATCGCCATATCGCATGGCGTCCAAAAATCTTGTCAGGTCGTCATTGGTGAGTTTTACAAAGCGGACAATTTCGAAAATCTGAAAAAGAGCAATCAGAAAAATCAGAAGACTTGCGGCCAGAAACCCTGGACTAATAACGAGAATGGCGAGACTTGTTACCGTGATGAAAAGAAGCACCAACCTGATTGTCAACAGAAGGCTGAAGCGTTTAAAACCCATACTTCTCCATCCTTCGATAGAGTGCCGCTCTGGTAAGCCCCAATTCCTTTGCCGCGTGGGAGATATTGTAGCGATGTTTTTTCAGGGAACGCTCTATCAGCAAATATTCCATCTTTTCCAGATTGAGATCGTCATCCGGCAACGCCAGTTCCGCTTCACTATTCGCCGCATCGCCGTTACGCTTATTTTCAGGCTCCCCTGCATTTACGGACTGATTTTCGAGCGCAAAATCAGTTGGGGTAAACGTGTTTCCCTGGCTTAAAATAACAGCGCGTTCAACTGCATGCCGTAATGCTCTTACATTGCCGGGCCAATCATAGGCTTTAATGGCTGCAAGGGCTTCGGGGGACATCTTTTTATATGCTTTATCATATTTGCGACAATAAAGTTTTATATAGTATTTGGCGATATCCTCAATATCGTCAGGCCGCTCCCTAAGCGGAGGAACATCAATCTCCACGGTATTAAGACGAAACAGTAAATCCTGCCGAAAACGGTTTTCATCGTTGAGCTGTTTTTGCGTCAAATTTGTAGCCGCAATTACCCTAACATCAATTGAAACAGGTTGATTTGAGCCAACTGGCGTTACTTTTCGCTGTTCAAGAACCGTAAGGAGCTTTGCCTGAAGATGAAGCGGAAGATTGCCAACCTCATCTAAAAATAATGTCCCGCCATTAGCGGCTTCAAGACGGCCGACACGGTCCTCTTTTGCATCTGTGAACGATCCTTTTTTATGACCAAATAATTCGCTGTCGAACAAGCTCTCGCTGATGGCTCCCATATCAACGCTCAGAAAAATTTCGCCGGAACGATTTGATAAACTATGCAGTTCTCTTGCCACCAATTCCTTACCGGTACCATTTTCACCAACAATTAGTACATTGGCATCCGTCGGCGCTGCCCGTTCAATCATGCTGTGAATGTGTTTCAAGGCATCTGAATTTCCGATAAGCCGCTGCGCCCCGCGGTCCTGAACCAGTGTTCTGTTGGCCTGTCTCAAGGTCGCGGCCTCGTTTCTCGTTTTGCGCAGTTTGACTGCTGCTGAGAGCGTGGCCACAACCTTTTCATTCTGCCACGGTTTTGAAACAAAATCCGTTGCTCCCATTTTCATTGCTTCAACGGCAATATTTACACCACCATGCGCTGTAATCATTATGACAACGGCATTTGGATCTATTTTCAAAATCTCCGCGAGCCAGTAGAACCCTTCTTCGCCCGAGCTTTCACCGGGACCAAAATTCATATCAAGCAAAATGGCGTCAAAATTCTGTTTTCTCATTTCCGCTGCTATCTGGTTCGGCTGGCTTAAGGTCACCACATTTGCAAAATGACGCTTAAGCAATAATTTACCCGCCACCAGAATATCTTCATCGTCGTCGACAATCAGTATGGAACCGCGTTTTTCCATCAATAAAACCTGCTATTTTTATATTGTTCAATTTCGCACACAAGTGTTCAATAATGAACAGTATATACTGTTCGTTTTCGAACAGTAAAGATTTAAATTATTGAATACTAATGATTTTATTTCTGGCACGCTCCTTGCAATATTATTAACGTGCCCTAAAAAACCACTTTAAACGAGAATAAATGTAAGCGAATAAAATGACAAAAATGGACAATAACATAAATAAGCCCGCAGGCGCTCACGCCGGAACCGGCATGGACCGAAAAATCGAGAAAAAGAGAAGCCCACTTAAAATGGCCCTTTGGGGGGGTGGCGGTTTGATTGTCGCCATAATGCTGTATCTTGTTATCGAAAGTGCAACGGGCGGACGCACTTTCCGGGTGGAAGAAAGCAGACTTGTTGTCTCCACCGTGACCAGCGGTATTTATGAGGATTATATCCCGATCCGCGGTAAGGTAACGCCGCTTACAACAGTATTTGTTTCTGCAACCGAAGGGGGGCGCGTTGAGAAAATTCTTGTGGAAGATGGCGCCATCGTGAAACAGGGGCAGGAATTGGTGGAACTGTCAAATCCGACATTGCAGCTTGAAGTTTTTCAAAATGAAGCACGCGTCGCGGGAGAACTTAACGCAATGAGAACCTTGGAGCTTCAGCTTGAGCAAAACAGACTACGCCACATCACAAATATTACAACACTGGATTATGAAATTCAAAAATTGACCAGAAACGTTGAAAGATACCGGATCCTTTATGAACGTGGGAACTTTACCAAAACCCAGCTTGATGAAGCGGAAGAAGATTTAGAGTATAAAATAAAATTGCGTGAAATAACATTACAAACTCAGGAAACCGACGCGCGCATGCAGGAGCAACAACTTGAAATGTCCCGTCTTGATGCGCAGAATCTTGAACGAAACCTTGCGATTGCAAGAACCAGTCTCGACAATTTGAATATGAAAGCTCAGATTGAAGGTCAGCTTTCAGGGTTTGATTTGGAGCTTGGACAAACAGTTGGTCGGGGTGATTCCATTGGTCAAATTGATGACCCTTATCATTTCAAACTGGAAGTACAGGTCGATGAATTTTACCTAAACCGTGTCGATCTTGGTCAGACAGGTGTCTATGTACGTCCGGGCGATAATGCAGAATTCCCGATGCGGATTAAAAAGATTTACCCCGACGTACAAAACAACCAGTTTAAAATAGACATGGTTTTTACCGAGGAACAACCGCAAGACATCCGCCGTGGTCAGACATTGCAGTCAAAATTGACCTTGGGTGATTCCACAGAAGCCCTGCTTATTCCAAACGGCGCTTTCTATCAGGATACAGGTGGTAGCTGGATTTTTGTTGTAAGCGACGATAACAGCTTTGCTGTAAAAAGAAATATCCGCCTGGGCAGAAAAAACAACAACTTCATTGAAGTAATAGACGGCCTTGAGATTGGTGAACGGGTGATCACCTCACCCTACACAAGCTTTATGGATATGGATCGCCTGAAGTTAACTGAAGAATAGTAAAACTGATAATTAAAAACAAAAGGACTAAAAATGTTAAAACTACAAGACCTGACCAAAGCTTATCGCACGGACGAAGTCGAAACGGTTGCTCTTAATAATGTCAACATTGAAATTGAGCACGGTGAATTTGTTGCCATCATGGGGCCATCCGGTTGCGGCAAGTCAACTTTGCTCAATATCATCGGTATGCTTGATACCCCGACAAGTGGACATTATTTCTTTCAGGACGAAGATGTCGCCGGTTATTCAGAGGCGCAGCTTGGCGTCATCCGAAAACAGCATATTGGTTTTATTTTCCAGAGCTTCAATCTGATTGATGAATTGTCAGTCGCGGAGAATATTGAACTGGCACTTCTTTATCATGATATTCCGGCTTCTGAGCGTAAGGAACGTGTTGCCGCTGTTATGGATAAGGTTGGGATAGCCCACCGCGCTAAGCATATGCCAAGCCAGCTTTCTGGTGGTCAGCAACAACGGGTCGCCGTCGCACGTGCCGTTGTCGGCAATCAAAGCATGATCCTTGCTGATGAGCCAACTGGTAACCTTGATACCGCGCACGGACAGGAAGTTATGGAAATGCTCCAACAGCTGAACGAAGAAGGCACCACCATCGTTATGGTGACACATAGTCCCTCTCATGCGGATTATGCAAGACGCACGATTAACCTTCTGGATGGGCATGTGGTTACCGAAAGCATGCGTGCATAATATTATTTCGGTTTGAAGGGAATGGGAGTAGGGCCCCAACTCAGGAAGAAATTATGCTTCTTACAAATTATTTTGTCAGCGCCTGGCGCAATATTTATAAACATAAGCTATTCAGCGCAATTAACATATTGGGATTGGCGATCGGTCTGGCCTCCTGCATCCTGATTGCATTATTTGTGCGGGACGAAATCTCCTACGATAAATTCTGGTCAAATGCGGACAATATGTATCGTGTGCACCTTACCTTCAATGTTCCTGGCCGTGATCCGATGAAACTCGCCATGGCACCAGGCCCGGTGATCCATGCATGGAAAAAAGATTTTCCGCAGGTCACACATGCATCCCGGCTTTCACAAAGAGAACCAACCGTCATCATCGGCGACCGATATTTTGTTGACGATATCACACTGGTCGATCCGGATTTTCCAGAAATATTTGATTTAAACGCTGTCTCCGGGGACCTGACCAATGCCTTTATTGGTTTTGATAACATTGTATTGAATGAAACTTTGGCTAATAAATATTTTGGAAGTAAACAGGCGGTTGGACAAATCATAACGCTCGACTTTGGGTCATTTCAACGCGATTATAATGTTGCTGCTGTTATTAAAGATATGCCTAAAAACAGCCAGGTTATCCCTAAAGCTCTTATCACCATTGATGAGCCCGCCTGGAAAGAACAACCTTGGATGTTCGATGCCTGGTTTTCAACAAACGCCCAACTATACTTCAAACTTTCCGATACAACCAATATCGAAAGTATCAACCGTGAACTACCCGCTTTTGTAAATAGAAATTTTCCGAAAATCCCCATTGGCGGAGATAATGTGAAAAATTCTGACCTGATCATCATGTCAACGATGAACGTCAAGGATCTTCATCTTGCACCATCCAGGGATGGTGAATATCAGGATCGCGGCAATAAGAATACGGTAATGATTTTTGCCACAGTCGCAACACTGATATTGATCATTGCCGCGATCAATTTTATGAACCTAAGCACAGCGCGCGCCAGCCAACGTGCCAAAGAAGTCTCCCTACGTAAAGTTATGGGGGCTTCGCGAAAAGACCTGATTGTTCAATTTTTGGGTGAATCCGTTCTTCTGACCTTCTTTGGCCTTCTGATCGCGCTTGCCATCGTTGAAATAGCATTACCAAAGTATAACGAAATATTGGATAAAACATTTTCAATTGATTACGGTTCAAGTGACGTTCTGTATATTATTATTCTTGCCATATCCGTAGGAATTCTTGGCGGTTCCTATCCGGCATTTTTCTTATCACATTTTAGACCCGCCGAAAATCTAAAAGCCAACAAATCGGCGGAAACCAAAGCATCTGTCAAATTAAGGTATGCTCTGGTTATATTACAGTTTTCAGTTTCAATTACATTGTTTGTCTCCACCGCCGTCGTTTACGGGCAAATGCTATATGCCAAGAATATGGATCTTGGCTACAACACTGATAATGTGCTTGCTGTTCATGAAATCTCACGTGATGTTGTGCAGAAAAAACTGCCCCTGCTCGTGGAAGAAATAAAACGTATGCCAAACGTCTCAGCCGTAACCTGGTCAGACTTTACCCCGGGGAGAGCAAACCAGAACAACACCATCGTCCATGTCGAAGGACAAAGCAATGAAGATGGTATTCTCATCGGAAGCCGCGGCATCGGGTATGATTATTTCAATGCGTATGATGTACCCATCATTGCTGGACGAGAATATAGCCGCGAACGCGGTGACAGAGACGTCAGTACAGATGATTTGAGAAACGGTATTAATTACACCGGCTCTATCATGATCAATGAAAGCGCGATCGGACGGCTGGGATTAGGATCTCCACAGGAAGCTGTCGGAAAATTAATATTTGCTGGTGCCGGTCAACCGGAAGAAAACCTTACAGCGACCTATGAAATTATTGGTGTGGTTCCGGACATTCATTTTGACAGTCTAAAATCAACAATTCGTCCTGAAATTTATGAAATCCATGCAGATTACGGAAATGCAATTTCTGCACGATTTTCTGGCGATCCTGAAGAATTAGTCGAAAATGTAAGACGTTTATGGGAGCAGGAAATTCCAAGTATCCCATTTGACTACAGCTTTATACGTGAGGCCGTCGCCCGGCAATATAACGCGGAACAGGGTCAGGCAAATATGTTTGCTGCCTTTTCTGCTCTCGCGATCCTGATTGCCTGTTTGGGGCTATATGGACTTGCCAGTTTCACTGCAGATCGAAGAACAAAAGAGATCGGCATTCGAAAAGTTATGGGTGCCAGTGTCTTTGATGTTGTGAAATTATTGGTATGGCAATTTTCGAAACCCGTGATTATCGCAAATCTTATCGCATGGCCAATTTCTTATTACGCTATGAGTATCTGGCTGGAAAATTTCGTTTACCGGATAGAAGCGTTTTTCATCATTGGTTTCTGCCTTCTTGCTGGCATTGCTGCACTTCTGATTGCATGGGGAACAGTTGCCGGGAACAGTGTTCGGGTTGCCAGTGCCAATCCCATAAATGCGTTGAGGTATGAATGATGATTATTTCCAATTACCTCACCACCGCCTGGCGCAACATTTACAATCATAAACTTTTCAGTGCCATTAATATACTGGGGCTGGCCATCGGACTATCAGCGGTCATATTAATTACGCTTTTTGTCCGTAATGAGCGTTCTTATGACAAATTTTGGGCGAATTCTGAAAATATCTACCGCATGCATCAAACCTTTCTGCCCACGGAACGCGCGCCAATGATATTTACGATGGCTGCCGGAAAAATAATCCACGCTTTAAGAAAGGATTTTCCGCAAGTGGAAAAAGCCGCGCGTGTATCGAATAAGCGAACGACCATAATCAAAGGCGACCAATATTTTGAAGAAATTTTAAGCCTCGTTGATCCTGATTTCGTTAGAATATTCGACTTCAAAGCTATCGCCGGTGATCTTGAAAATACGTTAAACGACCAAAACAGCATCGTTTTAAACCAAACCCTCGCGAATAAATTTTTCCCCGATGGCAATGCAATGGGCCAAACCCTAACCATCAATGCGGACGTCTATGAACGCGAATTCCGGGTAGGCGCCATTATTGAAGATATGCCAGACAACAGTCAGGTTAACGTGAGCGCCATGGTTTCAATCGTCGAAGAAGAATGGAAAGAGCAGGATTGGATGTTCGACCAATGGTTTTCTGTGAATTCACACCTTTATTTTTCGCTTAAACCTGGCACGGACATCAAAACCATAAATGATCAAATGCCGGCATTTATTGACCGGAATTTCCCACGCGACGAAGGGGGCGATATAGTCTCCAGTTTTGTGCTATTAAATTCACAGAATATCCAAGACTTGCATCTGCGGGCACAGGGTGTTGGTGAATATCGTGACAGGGGAAGCATAAATACGGTTTTGACTTTTTCCGCTGTCGCTGTACTGATCCTTATAATTGCCAGTATAAATTTCATGAATTTAAGCACCGCACGGGCAAGCCAGCGTGCTAAAGAAGTCAGTCTCCGTAAAGTTATGGGCGCTTCACGAAAGGACCTGATTTTCCAGTTTATTGGCGAGTCCGTTCTTATTACCTGTCTGGCCTTATTTATATCGTTAGCAATCGTTGAAATGACCCTGCCAATTTACAACGAAATCCTTGGCAAAGAACTTTATATCAACTATGCGTCTACTGACCTCGTCCTTATTATCGTGCTTGCTGTCAGTGTCGGTATCTTAGGCGGTATTTATCCCGCTTTAATTCTGTCCGGATTTCGACCCGCAAGTGTCCTTAAAGCTAACCAGTCTTCAGAAAGCGGCGCATCGGTTAAATTAAGGGCTGTTCTTGTAATATTTCAGTTTGCCGTTTCAATTACACTGTTCGTTTCCACCGCTGTCGTATACGGACAAATGCTTTATGCTAAAAACATCGATCTTGGCTTTGACAAAGAAAATTTATTGGTTGTTAAAAACATTTACCGGCAGGCCGCAAGCCAGAAACTTTCAACCCTAGTCAATGAATATAGGCGTCTGCCAAACGTTTCCCGTGTCACTTGGTCAAATGAAGCGCCGGGCGTTCAATCGGAAAACAACACGGGTATGCGCACTCCGGAAATGCCGATGACGGAAACGTTCTTAATCGGTGTGCGATGGGTAGGATATGAATATTTTGAAACCTACGACATCAAACTTCTCGCGGGGCGTTCTTACGACATAAACAAAAATGATCGCCGCGCGGAAGCCAGTGAAATACGCGCAGGTCGCGGCCACACCAGCTCTCTGATTATAAATGAAACCGCAGCGCGTAAATTTGGCTTCACAAGCCCCGAAGAAGCAATTGGAAAAATTCTTTATCGTGGTATCGGGGAGAATGGTGAAAACCTACAACGCGAATACCAGATTATTGGTGTCGTGCCGGACCTGCACCTTGATAGTCTGAAGAAAGAAATAAGGCCTGAAATATTTGAGCTTCAAACGGAAATAGCGCAATATATTACAATCCGGTTTAACGGCAGTCCGGCCGATACAGTTGATGAGGTACGCGCCATTTGGGAACGAGAAGTCCCCAGCATCCCATTTGCATATGACCACGCGATTGACACGTTGGATGAGCAGTATCAATCAGAACAGGGGGAAATGACAATGTTTGCGGCCTTTTCGTCACTTGCCATAATCATAGCCTGTCTTGGTCTTTATGGATTAGCGAGCTTTACTGCTGAACGACGGACCAAGGAAATCGGTGTACGCAAAGTCATGGGCGCCACCGTTTTCGACATCATTAAACTACTTGTCTGGCAATTCTCGAAACCCGTGATAATCGCAAATCTGATTGCCTGGCCAATATCATTCTACGCAATGTCAATCTGGCTCGAAAGTTTTGTCTACAGAATTGAAGATATTTTCATCATTGGTTTTTGCGCCCTCGCCGGGGTGGCCGCGCTTCTTATCGCGTGGGCTACTGTCGCAGAAAACAGTATTCGCGTTGCTAGATCAAATCCTATCAAAGCCTTGAGGTATGAATAATGAAACTTGCCAATTACATGATCAGTGCGAGCCGTAATCTTTACAAACATAAACTGTTTAGCGCAATAAACATTCTTGGGCTTGCTATTGGCTTTGCCACATGTATCCTGATCATGCTTTTTATAAAGGATGAACTAAGCTTTGACAGTTGGATTCCGGATAGTGAAAATATCTATCGCGTTGAACTTACCAGCTTTCCGCCCGGCACAAGAACATTTGAGCTTGCAGCAACCATGGGGCCATTCAAACCATTTATTGAACAGGATTTTTCTGAAGTGGAGCTGGCATCCCGCTTGCGTTATGAAAAAAGAAACGTTCGCTTAGGTGATGACTATATTGCCGAGCAAATAGCATTCGTAGACAGTAACTTTTTTCAAATATTCGACCTGCCACTCGCACAAGGCATTGTAGATCAGTCTTTCGATGACCCTGCAGAAGTCATATTGTCCGAAAAAATGGCCATAAAATATTTTGGCGAGATCAATGTTGTCGGAGACAGCCTGACACTGAGCAACGGCCGTGATTACAGGGTATCTGCCGTTTTAAAGGACCTGCCTCATACTACGCATTTCGACCTCAATCTGGTCATTCCGTTAAGTTATTCGGAATTTCCAAAGGACGAAGAAAGTGGCGATCAGTCAATCTTGGATGACTGGTTTAATATCGGAACTTACATCTATGTAAAAGTGGACCGCTCAGCAAACCCGGTCAACCTTGTGTCACAATTTCCCGCATTTCTAGACCGAAGAGCGCCAAGACCCAATGACCGTGTCATTCCGAGTGAACGTTGGCAGCTTAATCTTATGCCTCTTGAAGATATTCATTTGAAAGGCGCACCGGAAGCGCGCATCAAACCCAAAGGCAGCATGACCACGATTATGTCATTCGCGCTGATAGCGCTTATGATCCTGATCATTGCGTGCTTTAATTTCATGAATCTGTCCACTGCGCGCGCTAGTCTGAGGGCAAAGGAAGTCGCTCTAAGGAAAGTTCTGGGCGCTGCAAGAAAGGATATAATTGTTCAGTTCCTGACTGAAGCAGCTCTTATGGCATTCACGGCATTCCTGATTGCGTTAGTCATCGTGGAAGTCTCCCTTCCCTATTACAGTATTCTGATCAATAAAATATTGGGAATAGGTGTGCTTCATTCTCCCGTAATGATGGGATTGCTCGTGATACTCACATTTTTCGTTGCGCTTGGTGCAGGTGCACATCCGGCCTTTATTATGTCGTCATTCCACCCTAGTAGGATATTAACCACTGGAAAATCCGAAAGCGTCGGTTCCATAAAATTCAGAACTGCATTGGTGATTATTCAGTTTACGATTTGTATTTCGCTCATTGTAACTACGCTCGTGGTATATACGCAGCTTGAATATAGTCTGGACCGTGATGCTGGCTACAACAAGGAAAACCTAATCGTTCTGGATAGCATAAATGACCCTTTGGTAATCGGACAATCACAGGTTCTCAAAAACCGCCTTCTTGCGCTTCCTAATGTATCGCAAGCAACGCTTACTTCATCTGTCCCTGCCGATCGACTTGTCCCTATACTCGGGTTCGGAAATGTGGGCGGACAATCCGTCGATCCAATTTTGCTGCGGGTACAAAGCATTGATCATGATTACTTATCTACATATGGTATCAACATGGTCGCAGGGCGCAACCTATCCCGGAACAGGGGTGATGATGTCGCCGTCTATTACGACGAAGATATGAAAGACAGCAACATCCTTATAAATCAATCAGCGGTATCAAAGTTGGGATTTAAAAGCCCTCAGGATGCAATCGGAAAAAGAATAATAGATGAAGTGGCCTTCACGATTGTTGGCGTAATTCCGGATATTCATCTTCAAACCACCCGAGAAGAAATCAATCCCACCTTTTATTATATCGATCAAAAATTTTATAATAAGCTAACGCTCAAAATTTCCTCCGGTAATATGGAAAGAACAATTGCAGATATAAAAGAAATCTGGATTGATCTTTTCCCTCAGGTGTCCTTTAATCCGCAGTTTCTGGATGAAAAAATCGCCGCACAATATAAATCTGATCAGGATCAAGGGCAGCTATTTTTATTATTCGCTGGTCTCGCTGTTATCATTTCAAGCTTGGGACTTTATGGCCTAGCCAGTTTCACGGCAGACAGAAGAATAAAAGAAATAGGTATCCGCAAGGTGATGGGAGCAACCGTTTTTGATGTTGTAAAGCTTCTGGTATGGCAATTTTCCAAACCCGTCATGATCGCAAACCTGATAGCCTGGCCTCTCTCATTTTATATTATGTCCCGCTGGTTGGAGAATTTTTCTTACCGTATTGATAAGCTGACTATAATTGGTTTTTGTTTCGCGGCAGGTGGCGTTGCTCTTCTAATTGCATGGGTCACTGTTGCTGGGAACAGTATTCGCGTCGCTAAATCCAACCCCATAAAAGCCCTTAGATATGAATAGGAGAATATCATGTTATTAAACCATGTAAGTATGTCTTTTCGAAGTATCATCAAAAACAAGCTTTACAGTGTTATAAATATCGCAGGGCTGGCAGTGGGACTGGCAGTGTCGATCCTTATCATCCTGTTTGTAAGCCATGAGACCTCTTTTGACAGCACCGTCGCTGATCATGACCGTGTATATCGGCTCAATTGGGAAAGTAAATCATCTGGCTCTCGATTTGCGACATTTTTTAACCCATTATCACCCGTCATTGCCGATGCCTTTCCCAATGACGTCGAAATGGTAACGCGCATAACGTTATCCGAAAGATTATTGAATATCGGTGAAAATAAACAATACCAAACCATCAGTTTTGTCGATCCAAATTTTTTCAGCATGTTTCCTTACGAATTTTACGCCGGTGACCCAGCAACAGCATTAAGCAACTTAAATGGCGCTATCATAACACAAGCGGCAGCAGATGTTCTTTTCCCGGACGAGCTAGCAATTGGAAAAACAATCACACTGGATGGTCAACATGATTTTCAGATAACAGCAATTATCAGCAACAATAAAAGCAATAGCCACCAGATATCCAACATATTTGTAAATATGGAAATGTTACCAACAGTGTGGAATGATCCTGACATATGGCAGCGAAATTTTTCTGATCAGCTTTATCATTATATAAAACTAGCCCCAAATGTTTCAGCTGATGTCTTTGCTGCAAACGCACATACTTATATAAGTGAAAATATCAATCAGGAATTTGGAGAAAGTATAAGTTTTATTGCTCAGCCATTAAGCGACATTCATTTTACAACAGAATTACAAAATGAAATGTCCGTAAGAGACACTGTGACCGGATTATCAAAGCCCGCCCGTCAACGGTCCGATATAAACATATTCGGTTTTGTCGCCATCCTGA
This sequence comes from Alphaproteobacteria bacterium, assembly GCA_030428615.1. Classification (GTDB taxonomy): domain Bacteria; phylum Pseudomonadota; class Alphaproteobacteria; order Sphingomonadales; family Emcibacteraceae; genus Pseudemcibacter. The sequence goes on from JAUIDN010000005.1 coordinate 110,465, forward strand.
CATTGGTTATCGCGACATTCAATTTTATTAACATGCAAATTGCACAAAGCAGTAACCGTATTAAAGAAGTTGGGGTCAGAAAGGTCCTTGGCGCCAACCGTTCGCAGATAGCGGCGCAATTTATCATCGAATCCACCGTAATGTCGATAATCGCACTCATCGCGTCGCTTGTGATAGTCGAAATGTTTGCACCTTTTTTTGGAACCATGCTTGGTGTACCGCTCGTTGCTGACCAAATCTATAGTTTGGGTTTTATTTCAGGTTTGCTGCTTGTTTCAATACTCGTCGGCATACTTTCCGGTCTGTACCCGGCACTTTTTGTATCGGGAATTCTTCCTGCCAAGGCGATCCGCAGCCGGGTATTCGAAGGGGTCGGGTCGGCCAAGCTTAGAGCAGGGTTGGTCATATTGCAGTTTTCAATCGCAATCGGTCTATTATCCGCGACCGGAATTGTAAACAGGCAAATTGATTTTGCCCTGAACAAACCATTGGGATATGAACCTGAGAACGTCATTACAGTACGCCTGAACAATGACGAGGCACGTGATGCATATAATATTATGCATGACCAGCTACTTGCCAATCCGGAAATTACGGCCGTTTCAAGAGGATCAGTTATTCCCACCCGTGATCTTTCCGATGGCAGCACTTATTTGAAAGAAGATGAAGGCCCCGATTTTAAAATCAACACAAGACGTGTTGGTGTGTCCGATGGTTATTTCGATTCACTTGGGATGCAATTTGCAGCAGGAAGAGCATTAAGCGAAGACTTTTTGGGGGATGTATTACCCAGTATAAGCCCGGATAACGCAACCGTTTCCGGCGGAATAGTTTTAAATGAAACGGCTGCGAAACAAGCGGGATGGACCAATGCAAACGATGCCTTGGGACAACAAATATACAGTGTTTTTTCCTTCGGTGGCACCGACTATAGAATGAATTTAAATATTGTTGGTGTTGTTGAGGATGCACATTATAGTTCAGTGCGATCTGAACCCGCGTCCCTTTCATTTTTAATGACAGGAGGCGGCAATAATATGGTCATCAAAGCCAGTGACGGCAATTTGGATAAAGCAACCCAACTGGTCGACCAGGTCTGGCAGCAACATGTGCCTTCCTACCCTATTCGCAGAACCTTTCTGGAGGAAGACTACGCCTCATTTTACGCAGTGGAAGGTCGCGTTTTCAGGATGTTTATCGGCTTTGCCGGACTGGCGGCGATGATCGCCTGTATTGGTCTTTATGGTCTTGCAAGCTTTATTGCGGATCGCCGGACAAAGGAAATCGGCATTCGCAAGGTGCTCGGCGCATCCGTTCTTGACATTGTCATGATGCTTTCCTGGGAACTTTCCAAACTTGTGATAATCGCAAACATAATCGCCTGGCCTGCGGCCTGGATACTCATGAACGACTGGTTAACAGGCTTCAGTTACCGTATTGAAATGACAATAATGCCGTACCTTCTGGCGGGCGTCGTGGCATTCATTCTGGCATACGCTACAACGTCAATCAGGGCCTGGGCTGCGGCGCGGATAAATCCGATATATTCGCTTAAAAATGAATAAAAATAAGAAAAGAGAAATAATATGTTCAGGAATTACGTAAAAATAGCTATTCGAAGCATCCTTAAAAACAAGCTCTACGCGGTGATCAATATATTGGGCCTTGCTATGGGGCTAGCGATATATCTGTTTGGCGGTCTTTTATCCGAATATGAATATACCCATGATGCCTTTTTTGACAATTCAGACCGCACTTACACAATCCGCGGTGCCGTCAACGCGAGTGCAAATATGAGCATTGGGCAAGTCGACGGTGTTCAAAGCGCCGTCGGAGTGCTTATAAAAACGGAATTGAGTGAGGTAGAGGCCGTTGCCAGAACGAAATTACGTGAATTTCTGGTCAGTATCGGTGAAGATAATTACTATCAAAATATTCGTTTTGCAGATCCCGAGCTGTTGGAAATATTTAATTTTGAATTTATTGAGGGCAACAAGTCCGCGTTGGAAAGTTCAACAGGAATCATTATCACCGAATCTTCAGCGGAAAAATATTTTGGTGACGAAAACCCAATCGGCAAAACACTCACCCTTGATCATGAACATGATCTGACTGTCACTGCCCTTATTCGTGATGTGCCCGCAAATTCACATTTTAATTCGCAAATTGTGATGAGCCGACCACTTGAAATTCTCGCCCCGATGAACGCGATGGAACGCATTACAGGGTTCGTGCCAGATACCAACTGGACCAGCACCTCAATGGGTGATCTCACTTATGTCCTGCTTCCACCTAATCTTGATCAGGAATGGTTGCAGACGCAGATGGACGGCATATTTGAGCGCCATACGCCTGAAGATCAGCGAAATTTTCTGGACGGCTTTATTGTTCGGCCAATGACAGACGCCAATACCGCCATTTGGGACATGCTGGGTATCCCCGTGATTACGGTTGTTGAGGTTCTGGGTTTTATGGTGCTTGTCATTGCCTGCGTCAATTACACAAACCTTGCTACCGCACAATCCATGGGCCGTGCGCGTGAAGTGGGCCTTCGTAAAACATTGGGAGCCGGACGCGCTCAACTACTGACACAATTTATTGTGGAAAGCATGACGATCACAATGGTTGCCATGATCATTGCCCTTGCCGCTCTTGAAGCCATAATCCCTTTATTTAATTCTGCCACCGGGAAAATTCTTTCCGTCAACTATTTGCAGACGCTACCTTGGCTGATGATGACAACCATTACTGTCGGGGTGTTGGCAGGAGCATATCCCGCCTACCTGATCACAAAAACAAACCCAATCGAAGCGCTACGGGACTCCGCGCGTAAAGGGCGGGGCGCGAGCTGGATTCGCGGTGCCATGATTGGTCTTCAATTCACAATATCCGTTGGAATTCTGGCGTCCGTTCTGGTGGTATATGCCCAAAACCAACAGGTCGAGGAAAGCAGTAAAATTTTCCCGAAAGATCAGATTTATACGCTCGACCGTATTAATGTCGATCAGATGACTGATCGGCACGAAGTCCTTCGAAATGAAATGGTGAATGTGCCTTATGTGGAAAATTTCACACTTTCTTCGCAAGTGCCTTACGAACAGAACAACACGACCATAAGGGCTTCAAAGGTACTTAATGATTTCAGCGCTGCGGTAAATTTCAATCAGTTGAATATAGATGATCAATTCATAGACACCTATGATATTCCGATAATCGCCGGACGAAATATTTCACGCGATATTGCCATGGACACCCACATCAGGGAACGGGGTGGCGTAAACGTTCTGCTTAATGAAGCTGCGGTAAGAGAACTCGGTTTCCCATCCCCTGAAGATGCCATCGGCGAGGTTTTTTACGAAGATGAGGGAGACCGCGGCATCACAACGTATACCATTGTTGGGGTTACGGCCGACCGCAATATTCTGGGGCTTTTTAACAGTATCAAGCCATTCTTCTTTTTTATGCGGGATGCCTCCTATCGTTTAGCCTCAATCAAGATTTCCGCCAATGCGCCCGTAAGCGTTGTACGCGACATCGAAGAAGTGTGGCAGGAAGTTTATCCCGATTACCCCATGCAGGGTAAGTTCCTGGATGAAACATTCCAAATGGTCTACATGATTTTCGATATGGCGACAAAGTCGCTGGCCGCGTTCGCCCTGTTTGCATTGTTCCTCGCTGCCATCGGCTTATTCGGATTGGCCGCCTACATGGCCGAGCAAAAAACCAAGGAAATCGGCATTCGCAAGGTCCTCGGTGCCAGCAATAATCAGATCATACAGCTTCTGATCTGGCAGTTTTCCAAACCGGTAATCTGGGCCACTCCCCTGGCGCTGGCGCTCGCTTATTTTGCTTCGAACGCATATCTTGAATTTTTTGCGGAACGGATCAGTCTTCCTTATGGGATGCTGATTGGCGCAGGACTTGGCGGACTGTTGCTTTCTTGGGCCACCGTCGCCACGCACGCTTTTAATATTGCCAAAACAAATCCGGTGAATGCATTGCATTACGAATAGGAAAAGGGGAAGAATGCTCGGAAATTATGTAACAACCGCCATTCGAAACATAACCAGAAATAAGCTTTACGCGGTGATCAATATAATTGGTCTTGCTCTGGGGCTTACCGTTTATATTTTTAGCGGACTTCTTTCAGAGTATGAATATACTCATGATAGCTTTTATGAAAATTCGGAGCGGCTCTATACGGTAGGGATATCGTTTAAGCCGGAATTCAATGCAGGCATCGATGAAATGAATGCCATTCCACTGCCGATACTGCCATTTATTAGAGCGGAATTACCGGAAATTGAGAGTTCCGCCAGAACCTTTGTCACAGAACTCCTATTTTCCGTAGGTGAAGACAATTATTATCAAAAACTGCGTTTCGCCGATCCCGAACTCCTGACGATCTTTGATTTTGACTATATCGTGGGTGACAGCACCGCATTATCTAACCCGACAGGGATGGTGATAACTGAAAGCGCCGCAAATAAATATTTCGGCGATGATAACCCAATTGGACGAACCATAACACTGGATCATCAACATGACCTCACCGTCACAGCGGTCATCAGGGATCTGCCAGCGAACACTCACTTCAATTCTTATTTCATCGAAGATGTGCCGCTCGAAATAATCATCTCAATGGATGCAATGGAACGCCTCACCGACCATCAGCCCGACACATACTGGGACGAAATGCATCCTACCAATTTAACATACATCTTATTGCCCGAAAATCTTGATCAGAAATGGCTTGAGGAGCGATTGGACGGTATTTACGCCCGACATTTCAACGCGGAACATAAACAATTCATCTCGGGCATTTTCGCTCAGCCAATAAAAGAAGCAAACTTGTCCCATTGGAGATTAATTGGACTGCCAATACTTGGAACCGTTAAAACACTGGGACTTTTGGTGCTTATCATTGCCTGTGTCAATTACACGAACCTTGCGACCGCGCAATCCATGAAACGCACACAGGAAGTGGGCCTGCGAAAAACACTTGGCGCGGGACCCGCACAACTTTTAATTCAGTTCACGGTTGAGAGCGTCACAACCGCGATATTAGCAATGCTGCTCGCAATAAGTTTTCTTGAATTTATCATTCCTGTTTTTAACCTGGCGACGGGGAAAGTTTTGGCATTAAATTATATGGCCGCTTTGCCGTGGCTCTTGGCGACAACAATGGTTGTCGGCATATTATCCGGCTGCTATCCTGCCTACCTTATTATGAAAACCAACCCCATTGAATCGTTGCGCGATTCAGGTACAAAAGGGCCTTCTTCCGCGAGAATAAGAAGCATTATGGTCGGCGTTCAATTTACAATTTCGGTATTTATGCTTGCCCTGGTGCTTGTGGTTATTTCACAAAATAAAAGAGTAGAAGAAAGCAGTCACATATTCCCTAAAACTCAAATCTATACGCTTGAAGGATTTGATATTGAACAGATTGCCGAAAAACAGGAAATACTCCGAAATGAAATAAGCTCAATAGAAGGCGTTGAGAATTTCAGTCTTTCCTCTCAGGTGCCCTACGAAGGAACACATTATTTATTTCCGGCATCGACCATTGTAAATGATTTCTCAAACGCATTTAACATTGATCAATTGATCATAGATCACAATTTTCTCGATACTTATAATATCCCCCTGATTACCGGCAGAACGCTATCAAAGACAAACCCGTCAGACTCCAAGACGAGTGAAAGTCATAATTTTAACGTCCTTGTAAATGAGCTGGCGGTAAAAAATCTAAATTTCAGCAGCGCGGAAGATGCCATCGGCAAGGAATTTTATCGTGAAATGGGGAACAATATAATAAACACATATACTATCGTCGGTGTGGTAAAGAACCGAAATATTCTTGGTCTCCATAATAAAATTAACCCCTTCGTCATGCTTATCCAGCCGGACGGATATAGGGAAGCGTCAATAAAATTATCGGTAACGGCAGGGCCTCAAATTATCAAATCCATAGAAGCGGCCTGGAAGCGTGTTATACCCGATTACCCGTTTCGGGGACGTTATCTTAATGAAATATTTCGCGATCTTTACGGCATTTTGGAACTGGCATCCAAATCGCTTGCCGCTTTTGCACTTTTTGCATTCTTACTCGCACTGATAGGACTTTTTGGCCTATCAGCGTTTATGGCAGAACAGCGGACAAAAGAAATTGGTATCCGCAAAGTCCACGGCGCCAGCCAGTCGCAGATCATCAACCTTCTGATCTGGCAATTTTCAAAGCCGGTGGTTTGGGCAATACCATTTGCGCTCGCTTTGTCCTATCTGGGATCCGATTTATATCTTGAATTTTTTGATGATCGCATTGAACTGCCGTATGGGGCTCTCCTGCTGGCTGGACTAATCGGGCTTATGCTCTCGTGGTTTACGGTCGCCACCCACGCCTATAACGTCGCCAAAACAAATCCGGTTAATGCATTGCATTACGAATAGGAATAGTTGATAAATAAGCATAATCAGAACGGGGAGTTATGCTTATGAAACAAGCAGTTTTTTATTTATTTATTTTGATGCTATGCGTCATAAACCCTTCTTATTCCCAAGACCGGGAATTTGCCGGGTATGTCAGCTCAGCATCACCAGAAGCCACCAATGTTGGCGTCGAGATTCTTGAAAAAGGGGGGAACGCCTATGATGCGGCAATTGCCGTTTCTCTGGCTCTTGGTGCAAGCGAACCCGCTGGATCCGGCGTATTCGGGCAAACCGTAATGCTGGTACAGCCGAAGGATGGCGAACCATTTGTTATTCATGGAACCACCCTATCCCCGGCGAATATTCCCGACACTGTCACAAGGGATCAATTGGTTGGCGGCAGAACGGCATCAACCATTCCGTCAAATTTAAAGGTCCTGTCATTCACCCATAAAAATTATGGCAGTGGCAATTTTAGCTGGGAGGAACTTGTAAATCCGACGGTTGAGCTTTACAGAAACGGTTTTGTCGTCGGCCCTTTCAGATACCGGGCCTTTAGTCATTATGGCATGGGATTAAAAGAACAGAAGGAAGCCGCGGAAATATTTCTAAAGCCTGATGGGTCCGCCTATCAAATTGGTGAGATCTTCCGCCAACCCAAAATGGCCGACACCCTTTCCCGAATTGCTAGGCTGGGCGCAGATGAATTTTATAAAGGCGATATTGCAAAAAAAATTGCTGCTGATATGGCCGAAAACGGCGGGTGGATAACCTATGAAGATCTTGCCACCTTCCCGGATCCGAAAATTGTTCCGGCGCTTAAATCCACCTACCGGGGGTATGATGTCATCTCCCTGCCACCGCCATTTGGTGGCTGGATCATGCTTCAGATATTAAACATACTTGAAACATCATCGCCAACAGCAATAAACAGTGATAACGCGCAGAGAAAGATCGCTTTGCTCAACGCTATGCGCCTTGGCCATGGCACAAGAGCACATGACCCGGTGCCAAGTTTCTATGACTATGATGACGACATCAGCATAAAGCTTTCAAAAGAAGAAGCGGCGCGAATGTATGAACAGTATAAAAAACAGGCCGGTGGTGAAACCACTCATTTTTCTGTGGTTGACGGAGAAGGCAACGCCATCGCCATCACTCAAAGTATCGATAATTATTTTGGTGGCTTGACGGTGCATCCTGAACTTGGCTTTTTATACAACAATTACATGCAGTCTTTCAGGCTTAAGGATGACGGGTCACCGTATGTCCTTAAAGAAAATGAAATGCCGCTTAGTTCCATGACAGGAACGATTGTGAAAAAAGACGGCGAGCCGGTAATGGTTCTTGGAAGTCCCGCGAGCGCCCGTATTATTTCCGCTGTTGCGCAGGTAGCAAGCTATTGGATTGATGTGGATAAGGATGTCAAAAAAGCTGTGGACGCCTACAGGGTACATGTTGTGCCTGAGGACCGTGCCTATATCGAAGGTCCGAACATCTCCAATGATCTCTTGAAGGGGATCGCCGAGTATGGTTATAGTATCCGGCGACCGGCTTACGGTGTATCGGACAGCCAATATGACCCTTATTTCGGCGGCGTTCATGCGCTGGCCAAAGAAGGTGGACACTGGACCGGCGCCGCCGACCCAAGACGAGATGGCCTTGCGAAGGCAGCTTGGAAAAAATAATTAATATGAATAGTTTAGACCAATTGGACAATTTAGAATGAATAGTATCTTGAAATTATCACTCAGCCTGAGCATTTTTCTTGTTATGGCATGCGCCTCACCCGAACCTGAAGAAAAGGTCAGCAAAATTATCACAAATGCCAACGTTTGGACAGGGGTCGACGCGCAACCCTGGGCCGAAACAATCGTGATTGATGAAGACCGCATCATAGCGGTCGGAGGTGCCGATCTTGCAGTACAATATTCTGCCAATGAAATGATTGATGCGGGTGGAAAACTTGTTGTCCCAGGTTTTATTGATAACCACACCCATTTCATGGATGGCTCTGCCTCCCTGCTTGGTATTAAAACCCAATACACAAAAAGTTCTCAGGAATTTATCGAAACCGTCAAAAACTATGCGGAAAATTCACCCGCGGGGGAATGGATCGCCGGGGGACTTTGGGATCACGAAGCATGGGAAGGCAATCTGCCTCATAAAGACTGGATTGATGAATTTACCGAGGATAAACCATTGTTCCTTCAGCGCACTGATGGTCACATGGCATTGGCCAATTCCGCCACCCTTAAGCTTGCGGGTATAACAAAAGACACACCGGACCCCGAAGGTGGATTAATTGTCCGTGATGAAGATGGTGAACCAACAGGCGTCCTTAAAGACAATGCAATGAATGCAGTCTGGGCGGTCATGCCCGCATTGTCAGAAGAGCAGGCAGCACGGACATTCGACGCCGGGATTAAGGAAGCCCTGGAGAATGGCGTCACGCAGGTTCACAATATGAGCAACTGGGATAACATAGAAATTTTCAAAAAAGCTAAAGCGGACGGACGCCTGAAGATCCGTGCCTATTATTTCCCCCATATATCTAACCGTCACAAACTCGCGGAAATGATAAAGAACGAAGGCAAGGGTGACGAATGGCTGCGTTTCGGAGGGGTCAAAGAACTTGTTGACGGTTCACTCGGCAGTACAACTGCATGGTTCTATGAGCCTTACACGGACGAGCCCGATACAAACGGGTTTCCGCTGATGCAGATGGATGCTCTAAAGAAAAGCCTTGCAGAAGCCCACGCTTATGGATTCCAGTTGGCGGTGCACGGGATTGGTGATCAGACAAATGATCAGATTTTAGCACTGTTTGATGAAATCGGCGTTTCCGGCAACCGTGCCCGCATCGAACACGCGCAGCATTTGACACCGGACGCAATCAAGAAATTCGCGGAACTTGGTGTTGTCCCATCGGTACAACCCTATCACGCCATTGACGATGGTAGATGGGCGGAAAAACGCATCGGTAAAGAGCGTCTTGCGGGCACCTACCCCTTTAAGTCACTTTTCGACGCCGGGGCCACCGTAACATTCGGCTCTGACTGGTCGGTTGCACCGCTTGAGCCGCTCAGTGGCATCTACGCGGCGGTAACACGCCGGACACTGGATGGTAAAAACCCTGATGGTTGGGTACCGGAACAGAAAATTACTGTGGAACAAGCGGTTAAGGCGTATACAATTAACAATGCATGGGCAGGATTTCAGGAAAACGACCTCGGTACAATAGAGGCAGGTAAACTTGCCGATCTTGTTGTCATAAGTGATAATATCTTCGAAATTGCACCGGAAAATATTAAAGACACCAAAGTGTTGATGACGATGGTTGGTGGACAGGTTATGTATTCAATTATAAATGATACTACAGGTAACTAAGCCACCATTGTTTGTGGGTTCGGCGGTATTCGCCGAACCATTTACACGGGAAATAAAACAACAGAACAATAAAGACTGTCACCAGATACCATCTGAGCATGCTTGGCTCATAAGCCGCTGACCAGGACGAGTGGCTGCGAAATGAAGAACTGTCCGTCCGGTAATAGAAGTAGTAAAGAATATAGGACGATATATGAACGAGCGGCAGATGCAGAATATAAAACAAAAATGGTGTTTTCCCATAAACCTGTAAAAAATCACCCATTTTTCCGGTCATTCTGTCCATATACGGCATAAGGATAAGTGACGGCCCCAGCGTCATGAGCAAAAACAGCAATGATGGCGGATATTTTTCTGTGTTTAAAAACGACATAACCGTATATGCGAATCCACGTTCCTGTATTTCCCACGGCGTGCTATCACCGTATATGTTCAAAAATCTAAGCACAATGAACAAGATGACTGTACCGCCACCAATTTTCAGCAAATCTTTATGCCGTTGTTCCACAGGCTTTGTGAATATTGTACCCATTACGTAACCGAGAGCCATCACCCCGATCCAAGGTATGCAGGGGTAACCCGCAAGAAAACCCCTAATCGGAAGTGAGGGTGTCGTAACATAGGTTTGATTATGCAGAATATTCCACAGCCAATAAAAATCACCAAATATTTCTGGCTTAACACCATCCAGTAAATTGTGTCCAAAAATCATGACGAGGCTGATTACAAGGATCACCTTCTTCGGAAGATGAATAAACCCGGCAAGGCAAATCATGCTAATACCAATGGTCCAGATAACCTGCAAGTAAAAGGAGTCATAAGTCCATAATTGCCATGCGAAACTAATCCAGGTAACCTCAACCAATATCAACCAAACCCCACGACTTATAAGAAATTTCGAGAATTGTTTTTTCTCCATCCCTTTTGCTGTCATATGCAGATAGGTACTGACCCCAGATAGAAAAACAAACACTGGCGCACAAAAATGTGTAATCCAGCGGCTATAGAAAAGCGCCGCATAGGTTTGTTCAAGGTTTTCCGGAGAAAAGTTTGTAAATGACCAAAAATCCCGTACATGATCAAGTGCCATTAAGATCATTACAAGCCCCCTCAACACGTCAATTGAGAGTATCCTGTTTTTCACATTATCCGACATTTGACTATTCCCTGATATTATTTTATCGCAATATAGCAGAAAACAATCTACCTTTCGAATGGTAACATATTTACCAGAATCGTGAGATCTGTTTAGATTATAAAATGAACAAAATTATTATATATATTCAGCTCATAGTCGCCCTAACCTTAGCACCATTAATGGCTATTGCATCAAAAGCGCAAACCGATGACGAGAAAAGACCGAAAATAGGTCTCGTATTATCAGGTGGCGGCGCACGTGGTGCGGCACATGTCGGGGTTCTGAAAGTGTTGGAAGAAAACAGGATCCCCATTGACATGATCGCCGGAACCAGCTTTGGCGCGATCGTCGGCGGACTATACGCATCCGGATATTCTGCTGAAGAATTAGAAAATATTTTACAGGACATTGATTGGGAAGCAACACTTTCGAACGACGCACCGCGGAGGCAAAAATCTTTCCGTCGCAAACAGGATGACAGCGGGTTTTTGATTAAATTCAAACTGGGAATAAAAAATTGGAAGATCAATTTACCGAGCGGTCTGATAAATCCGAATAATTTACGCTTGACGTTGCGAGACATAGTTGGTGACAAATCAACCTATAAAGATTTCGACAGTCTTCCGATACCCTTTCGGGCTGTAGCAACAGATCTTCAAACAGGTGAAGAGGTAATCCTGCGTGATGGTGATTTATCATTTGCGTTGGTATCAAGTATGGCCGTCCCCGCACTGTTCCCGCCTGTCGAATATAAAGACACACTTTTGGTTGACGGTGGTATTGTTAATAATATTCCAATTAATATCGCCCGCAAAATGGGGGCAGATTATGTGATCGTTGTTGATGTAACTGAAAATATGCTCAAAAAAGAGGAGCTGAATACCTTTGCATCGGTATTAGACCAGATCACAATGATCCAAACGCACCACGCCGCAAACGAACAATTGAAAACACTCAATGACCAGGACGTTCTGATCCGACCGGATCTGGGAAAAATGAGTATGATCAATTTTGGTGAAACATTGGATTCGATCCCCCTTGGTAGCGAAGCCGCAATGCGGGAACTCACCAGATTAAAAAGATTTTCTGTCGATAGTGAACAATGGCAAACCTACCTTAAATCAAAAAAACATAAGGTCGTCGAGAATGAGCAGGTTGACTTCATCCGGGTCAAAAATGATAGCGATATTTCAAACGAAGTTATCATGTCACATATCACCGCGAAGTCGGGCGATACTCTTGATCGTAAAAAACTCAATGAAGATCTGACCGGATTATATGGGCTCGGGTTATTTGACGAAGTAAACTACAGTAACGTTACCCAAAATGGCGAACACGGCTTGGAAATAATAGCAAAACAACGCCAAAATGGTGAGGATTATTTTCGTTTTGGATTGGCCCTACAGGATAATTTCGAAGGCGAGAGTGGCTATCAGCTCGCAGCCGGTTTTACAAATCTGGCGATAAATGAACGTGGAGGGGAACTGCAAGCCCTTTTTAAAATCGGCGAAGAATTTGGACTAGCGTCGGAAATTTATCAACCTATTGATTATAAGGGGAAATATTATGTTTACGGTGACGCCGCAGGTATCAAATATAATAGAAACATTTTGGCCAATAATAGCGACCAAATAGTCAATCAGGTGAGAATTTCAACGGCGCAATTCGAAACAGGGCTTGGGCGAAATTTTGGAAACTGGGCGACGTTTCGTGTTGGACTTCAGAAATCATATTCATCCATAGTCGGTCGCGTCGGTTTCCCGGAAAGTGTAAAGATAAATGTGGATGGAACCTATCTGACAGCTTTATTTTCAGCCGATACACTTGACGCTGTGGAATTTCCCCGGTCAGGTTTAGCAGTGGATGTCGTTTATGAAAATAGTCTGTCATTATTTGGTGGAGATGGTAGAATCGATTCCATGAGAGCTTCAATGTATGCCCCCTATTCTTGGGGAAAAAACACGATTGGAGTTAGCGCGAGGGCCGTCACATCATTTAATGGAAGCCCCAATGAGGTTGACATATTTTCACTGGGAGGATTTTTGGCATTAACGGCCTATGCACCTGGACAGATAACCGGAAACCACGGTGGCGTGGCAACCTTAATCTACTACAGAAGGGTTTCGGGTGACGCAAGGAATATAGCTGGCACCCCGATTTATATTGGTGGTACGATAGAAGCCGGAAATGCGTGGAACAGAAGTTCCGATATTAGTCTGGGCGACCTAAAATGGAGTTCAAGTCTTTTTGTTGGTGCGGACACATTACTTGGCCCCGTGTACTTAGGGGGTGGAATTGGGGACGGCGGACAGGCTTCTGCATTCCTTTATGTGGGACAGTTATTTTAGAAGAAAAGGATATATCATGAAAATAAAAGAATTCGGTGTTGAAATCTGGATGAATGACCATGAGAATAACTGCGATTATAATCTGGCAGAAACCTGCGTGGAATCGCTCACTGTAGACCAACTTCTTGAAATAACAGGAAAAAAGGAAACAATACTCGCGGAACTTCTCCCGCTTAAAATGACCTATGGTGACATCAGGGGTTCAATAAGATTACGAAACAGCATCGCAACACTTTATGATAACCAGAAAACCGAAAATATAATTGTTACACATGGTGCGATTGGCGCAAACGCCCTGCTTTATGAAACACTTGTTTCGCCTGATGACGAAGTGGTCTCTATCGTTCCCATATATCAACAACATTATTCAATCCCGGAAAGTTATGGTGCTAACGTTAAGGTTCTGAAACTTAAAGAAGAAAATAACTTCCTGCCGGACTTGAATGAACTTAAAAGCCTCGTCAGTGCGAAAACAAGGTTAATCGCGATTAATAATCCCAATAACCCTACGGGCGCCTTAATGAACGAAGACATGCTAAATAAAATATCCGACATTGCCCGGACATGTGATGCTTACCTGCTAAGTGATGAAGTCTACCGCGGCACTGACCAGGAAGGCGACGGATACACAAAATCTGTAGCGGACATCTATGAAAAGGGAATAAGCACATCCAGCATGTCAAAATCATTCTCGCTTGCGGGATTACGTCTGGGTTGGATTGCGGGTCCCGAAGAAGTCATAGAGGAAGTATCCATCCACCGGGACTACAACACCATAAGCGTTGGTGTTCTGGATGACCATTTTGCAGCAATAGCCCTTGAAAATAAAGGTAAAATTATCACCAGAAGCCAGAATATCACAAGAACAAATTTAAAAGCACTGGATGAATGGGTGTCAAATGAACCTCTGATTTCATACGTAAAACCGAAATCAGGGACAACGGCATTGTTGGAATATCATCTTGAAATGAGTTCGCGTGATTTCTGTATCAGACTGCTTAAACAAACCGGTGTACTGCTGACACCGGGAAGCGCTATGGATATGGAAGGTTATGTGCGGATCGGTTACGCCAACAACACAGATATATTGCGGGACGGACTTAAAAAATTATCGGAATTTTTGGCCAATCCACGATAAGCATTATACAAAAAAAGCGGCAAGCATTAAGCTTGCCGCCTTAAAGGTTTAATGAGCGTATATTGTTGTGTTGTTTGCCTTTTTAAATAGCGCTTCTCCGGCCCCATTGTTATTTTTATTTGGCACTCACTTCACCGACCTTGTTGCATTTGCTTTCATAGATGGGCCAATTATCATTTGCCGGTCTATTGGCATAATTCTTCACTAGATCAATGATACTATGTTTATTCGTCTTTTCGCCAAAAACGTAAGTTAAAAGCTCAACAACATCTTGAATTTCATACATAAATTCATCAGAAATGCTTTCAAACCTTTTTTCTTCGATAGGATTTTTCATTTTCTAATCTTTCACGATTTATTCTATTCAGTGTCTAAAGCGGGATTACGGCCCGTTTTTTTCAAAGTGGGCAGAAGTGCCGGTACATTCTGTTGATATGCCTGATACCGGCTACCAAGTTCCTGAACCAATTTCTTTTCTTCGAAACGAATTCCAACCAACAGGTAAGCGGTCATTGAAGCGGCGAAAACCAGATGTCCGACAGTCATCGTAGGAATAGCCCAGACGGCGATGAAATAACCCGTCATCATTGGGTGCCTGACAAGCTTATAAAGGGATGGTGTTACAAAACGGATGATCCCGTCATAATCGCGCCCTAAAACCTGCTTAAGGCCAAATAGATGCCAATGATCAATGAGGAACGTCGCGAGGAACAGGATACACCAACCAGCGACAAACAGACCCCAAATAATCCACTGCGCCCATAGAGCATCAACCTGCCATACAACAATATCAATGGAGCGCCATTGCCACATTAAAAATGCCAACGCGATTGTTGATAAAGCCACATAAAGCGGCCTTTCATAATATGCCGGTATAAACCTCGTAATCCATGCTTTGAATGTCGGATCAGCCATGATGGTATGCTGAATAGCAAACAAGGCAACCAAGCCAATATCAATCAGGATGGATGAAAAAAGTGATCCCTCACGCGCTGCATCAACACTGATTGGAACAAAGATGTCACCAACAAACGCGATGTGGTAATTAAATACCACCAAAAATGAGAGATAAGATATAAAGCCAAATAGAATGGCCATAACTGAAGTTTGTTTTTTTTGTTTAAGTTTTGTCATTTTCTTGTCCTTTAACTGATAGGTACTGTTATTTGAGAAGAGTTTTGGATTTCTATTTATTTGATTGCTTCAAGCGCTAACTGAATACGGTTCGCCTGAGCCGGGGTAATCATGCTGCCGAGCACCCTTCCGAAATGCGGATGATATGCACCGGAAAAAATATACTGGTAGCGATATGCTGCTAATGTTGCCTTCTCAATGCGTGATGTTTCTTCGCAAGAAACGTCGCGACCGCACGCCAAAGCAAAATAGCTTGCATCTGCTTCAGCCTGACGCTGGAGAATGCCATCGACGGCGGCGACAAGTTCAATAAATTCTGTGACGCCCTGTTCACGTTCTTCCGCTGTAATGCTTTTATCGTGACGAACCCATTCAAGTTCATCAATAATGGCGTGTTGGCTTTCCTCCCGCCAATGAAAAAGGAATACATCCTTCCAAAGCGGCGATAAGTTGTCCATCGGTTCGATACTGTCGCGGTAATGAGCTTGTGTGAATAATTCTATGTCCAATGTAAGCGCAAGCACTGCCCAGGTTGATTTACTCAGAACAGCATGGGCAACATCATTTGGTTGTGCTGTAAATGTGTAGCCTTCTGGCATTACATCATCACACATTTCATCTATCTTGCGAAAAAGCTGTTGATGTTTTAATTCCTCCTGACTGAAACGAACCAATGCTTCCAAAGCAATCTGGTCGCCAAAATTATAATCCTGTCCAATTTCCAGTATCTTCGTATTGATGAAGCGTTCGACCAATCCAAAAATATTCGCATAGGTTCGCCCTTGAATTTGACTTAGGAATAGTTTGTCACCGTCACTAAGCCCTCCAATGTCCGCGACCTTCGAAAGACTGTCGGGCAGAAATTTTTGTTTTATGTCGAATTGACGCCCACGAATTACATCTTGGTCAATGTCCCAATTTACGCGTTTTGAGTTTTCAATACATTTTGCATAACGCCCTGTGGTATCGAACTCACTGTCCGCAATGACCTTATTTATCATATTCATTGTTTTTTCCTTCGCATCCTCATTAAGTTAATATTTTCGTGTTTTTTCACGCTGATCCTTATAGGTCTTTGGTAAAACCCCTGCTTGAAGAGCAGATGCAAAATTGATGTAAATAGATAAAATTTACGTGGGGAATAGCTGGGGAGAAGATGAAGAAGTGAAGAAAACAGGGGGTTATTGCCGCTGGACGCATTATCACCGTTGATATATATTAGCAAAATATTCTCGAGGATTATTATGCTATTTCGTTTTGATGACTTTGAAGTTGATCAGGAAAAATTTGAGTTGCGCCGAAACGGCGAGCCTCAGCATATAGAGCCGCAGACTTTCGATTTCCTGTATTTCCTTATAAGGAATGCAGATCGTGTCGTAACGCGTGAGGAAATAATTGAAGAAGTCTGGCAGGGACGGATTGTCTCAGATACAACGATTTCAAGTTGCGTTAAATCAGCACGAAAAATTCTTGGCGACGACGGCGAACATCAAAAATACATCAAAACGACGCGCGGCAGAGGTTTCCAATTTGTTGGCAACGTGGATACTGAGAACAAACGCGAAGGAAAAAACTTTTCTGATACCATCAGAAAACCTACATCCCACCTTACAAAACAGATCGCGATCTACCTGTCCATTGCTGCTCTTGTTTTTGTGATCGGACTTATGCTTTTTAACAGGTATCAAAGCAGCCCCACAACATTTACTTCCTCAAACAGTGACGCACCGAAAAGAGTAACCGACGAATATACCATCGCCGTCATGCCCTTCGTTGATCTTAGCGCTGGTGGCAATCAGGAATATTTTGGTGATGGAATATCCGAAGAAGTGCTTAATGTTCTCACGTCCGTTGATCAGTTGAATGTGATCTCAAGAACAACTGCATTTTCGTTTAAAGGACAAAATTTATCTGTCCCGGAAATAGCAAAGCGGTTAAACGTTAATTATATTGTTGAAGGTTCTGTAAGAAGCGCTGGTAATCGTATCCGAATATCAGCGCAGCTCGTTGATACCAGAAGTGACAGCCAGCTTTGGTCACAAAATTATGACCGGGAGTTGGATGATATATTTGCCATTCAGGATGATATCAGCCAGCAAATTGCAGCTGCATTGAAAGTAGAACTTATTGGCGGCAGCATCGGCCGTGCTGCGCCAACGGATAATATGGAAGCTTATGCACTTTACCTTCAGGGGCACCAGATTTTTTTAAACCGCGGCACACTGGGAGTTGCGAACAATATCGCCAATATCGAACGGGCGATAGGTTTATTGCAGCAGGCCGTCGCATTGGATGATCAATTTGCTGAAGCATGGGCCGACCTAGCCACAAGTTATATTGTTATGCCCAGTTACTATGACAGGAATTATTCTTCTGCCCGTGTTGTACCACTCGCTACCGACGCCGCTGACCGGGCAATCAGAATTAACCCGCAATTATCACAAGCCTGGGCGGTTAAAAGTCTTGTTTATCTAAGTCATCTGGATTTCGAACGATCAGAGCAAGCGATTATTCGCGCAACAGACCTGAATCCAAATAATGCGACCGCATGGTTATGGCAGGGACTTCATTTCGCCGCCGTCGGAAATCAGGGTAAAGCGATCGAAGCTATAAGCCGCGCAATTGAACTGGCACCCTCTGTGCCGATCAACCACAGTGCACTTGGCATGTTATTGCATGCAAGAGGGCAACTTAACGAGGCGCTACCATCAATGGACAGGGCTATAAATGATTTAGGCTTCGAGGCAGGCCGTATTGACAGAGCACTTGTCGCAATATGGAGAGATAACCGTGATCAGGCACTTGATCACATGGTACGTTTTTTAAAAAATTACGATCAAATATCTGATCAGGAACTAAAAGCAAAAGTAAACACATATATTGATGCCTATTACGACAGCAACCTGCGAGCTGATGCAGCCAAACTTCTAATGGCGGATATGAAAAAAGGTATTGATACAACCTTTGGTCTTTACATGCTACAGGACGCAAAAATATTCATTGATGATTTTGAAAATACTTTCGCCAATAAAGGGTTCATCCTTTCTCGGATCTATAACCCGATTGCCAGACCGCTTTTTAAGCAAGAAATGTTCAGGGATTATTTAATCAGAATCGGCTTGCTTGATTATTGGCAAAAAAACAGCTTCCCCTATTTCTGCCGCCCTTCCGGGGAGAATGATTTTGAATGCTATATGGACTAGCAACTTCCCCTAGTGTATCGTTTTTAGGACAAATGTTCTGGGACGGCTATGATATATTCATTTGACGGTTTTGAAATTGATCTTGATAGATTTGAAGTCCGCTTGAACGGAGAAGTCCTTTCAACAGAACCGCTTGTATTTGATTTTCTTCACTTTTTAGCCAAAAACCCAAACCGCATTGTAAGCCGTGAAGAACTCATTGATGCGGTATGGAACGGTCGCATCGTTTCCGATGCAACCATAACAAGCTGTATAAAATCTTCGCGAAAAATCCTTGGTGATAGTGGTGATCATCAAAAATATATCAAGACAGTCCGCGGTCGTGGCATTGAACTTTTAGCCAATGTAACGTCGAAAGAACCTGATTCCCAAACGGCAGCCCGAAAATCAATCCCCATCAGACCACCTTATCTTCAGTATGCGGCCATTGCCGGACTTTTGCTTATCGCAATTATTCTTTATTTTAATCGAAACTCCAGCGACATTGGCACAGAAGATGATCCTGAAGTAGTTCAGTCATCCTATAGAATAGCAGTACTTCCTTTTGCGGACATGAGCACTGAAAGTAATCAGAAATATTTTGCAAATGGGATCGCAGAAGAAATATTAAACCTTCTGGCAACCATAGACGGGCTCAAGGTGACGTCACGAACAAGTGCTTTTTCACTGGCGGAACAAATTTATCAGTACTGGAAATTGCGGATATCCTCGACGTAAATTATATTGTCGATGGGTCGGTTAGAAATTCCGGCAATCAGATCAGGGTAACAGCTCAATTAATAGAGGTTGGGACAGATACGCATCTATGGTCCAATACCTATGATCGTGAATTGAACGATATATTTGCCATTCAGGACGAAATAAGCGCAGCCGTTGCCAATTCACTAAAACCACGGCTGATTGTAGAGGAGTTCCACCGCGACATCCCAACACAGGATATGGAAGCCTATACGCTCTACCTTCAGGGACATCAGTTGTTTCTGGAGCGAAGTCGCGAAAATATAGTACGGGCAATTGAATATCTGGAAAGAGCCGTCAAAATTGACCCAGAATTCGCCGAAGCATGGGCCGACCTTGCTGCAAATTATACCGTAGTCAACTCTTACGGCTCGATTATGGATGATAAAATTGCAGACGCTAACGCATTGGATGCCGCCAATAAGGCCATTAAGCTTAAGCCCGGCCTTGCCCAAGGGTGGGCCATCAAGGGATACTTAAATATCAAGGAATTAAAATGGGCCGAAGCACGCGAAGCTCTTGAGCGCGCAACGTCGTTAAACCCCCGTAATGAAACAGCCTGGATGTGGCTGGGGTCAAGCTATACATCAACTGGTTTTTTTATTGACGCCAGTAATGCGTGTAAGAAGGCCCTTGAAATTGCGCCAAGGTCTGCGCTCAACCATGGCAACTTGGGCAGAAATTACCTGATGCTCGGGAATATCGAAGAAGCAAGAAATTCTATTGAAACTTCAATCGCGACCGGCTGGTGGCCTGCCAGTATTGAGCGCGCCGCAATCGCCATTATCGACAAAGACAGGAAAAAAGTGGTGGAAGAATACGGGCGTGTTCTTACCCGGTTTGGCCAATCACAGGACCAGAACCTTACCGTTTACGTTGACGCCTATTTCGATCCTTCAATACAGAAAGACGCCGCCAGCTTACTTCAGGAAGATATGGAGAAGGACGGATTTCAAGCGATATTTGGAGCCCTTTTGCTTCTTGACGGTGAAACATTCATAGCATACGTGAAACAAAATAATATCGATGTCATCACTATAATGGCTCATCTATTTCGGCCGCCATTTAGACCACTTCTTAATCAGAAACCCGTTCAAAATTATATGCGGGAGATAGGATTGATCGACTATTGGCAGGAAAACGGCTGGCCGGATATTTGCCAGCCTACGGAGAGCACTGATTTCATTTGTTCGTGAAATCCAACTTAGCCCAGATACCCGTCATCCAACCTCATTACTGTTTCCAGCAATACTTCAGCGCCGGAATCCAGATGTTTACGTGAAGTGTGTTCTTTCGGATTGTGGCTAATACCGTCTTTTGAAGGCACAAAAATCATGGCCGATGGGCAAATTCTGGCCATCATCTGGGCGTCATGTCCAGCACCGGAATTCATCCGCTTGTAAAACGTTACTTTTTCTTTCGCCACATCAGCAATAAGATCAACAAGCCGGTCATCAAATTTCACGGGTTCAAATCGGACAAGTTTCTCCATATCCACGCGCACGCCGTCTTCATCGCAGATATATTCTATCACTTCATTCAGCATAAATTCCGCTGCTTTCAGTTTTTCCTCATCACTATTTCTAAGGTCAACAGTCATATAGACCTCACCGGGCACAACATTGACTAGATTGGGCTTTGGGCTGATCACCCCTACTGTTCCAACCTGACCATCACCAATTGATTCCGCGATTTCATTTACAGCAACAATCAAACGCGCCGCCGCGAGCCCCGCGTCTTTTCGCATATGCATCGGTGTCGTGCCAGCATGGTTTGCCTGCCCCCTGAAAGTTACTCCGGTCCAGGATATGCCCTGAACATTTTCAACTGCACCGATAAAAATATTTTCATTTTCAAGGATCGGACCCTGTTCAATATGAAGCTCAATAAACGCATGCGGAATCACCGAACCACATTCCATTGTTCCAAGATAATTGGCCCGAATAAGTTCTTCCAGAAGCGTCTGACCGTCAGTCGAAACAATATCATGTGCACTTGCAACGCCCATCCCACCTGCATAAACAAGTGAGCCAAGCATGTCAGGTAGAAACCTTACCCCTTCCTCGTTGGTGAAAATAGCAACACACAAATCAAGTTTGGGGGTAATATTATTCTCGACATAGGTGGTTATTACTTCAAGTCCGCTAATGACCCCGTAACAGCCATCCAGATGCCCACCGTTACCAACAGTATCAATGTGAGACCCCATCATGATAGGAGATCCATTCTGCTCCCCTTTCAGGGTACCAAAAATATTACCGATCTTGTCGATTGCAACATCAAGGCCTGCATCCTTCATCCAGGAAACAAGTAAATCCCTGCCTAATTTATCCTCGTCGGTAAGCGCAATGCGACGCGCACCCCCCTCGGATGTTTTTCCGATTTCAGCAAGCGCCGCTATGCGGTCATGTATTCTGTCTGTGTTTAGTTTCAAAAATTTTACCTCGGATGAAGCCACCCCGGAAGAAAGCTGTATGGATCTTTATTTACCTTATCATCGTAGTCAATATTAAGTTCTGCAAGTTTTTTTTGCAGTTTTCCATCCTTGCAATCCTCAAAAACATCTGTGCATCCACCGACAAATTTGCCGTCAATAAATATTTGAGGAAACGTATCCCATGTTGTTTTGTTTCTAAGCGCCGCACGCAATTTGCTCCCGCGGTTATTTTCCTGATATTTGGCCGCATCAATATCAATCGCTTTATAATTGATGCCGTAAGCCGCGCACATCTTTTTTACGGACCAGCAAAATTCACACCACTCAAGTGCGAATATGACAACAGGGTTGTTTTTATCTGATATAATCTCATTCACTTCTTTTACTGCTTCCGGTTCGGGTGCTGCCTCTTTCTCTTTATCAGGCGCGGGCGCGGGCGCGACATCAAAGCGGTAATTCGGTGATGATTTTGAAATTTCTTCCTCTTCTTCTGTCATTTCCGTCGCAACCCAATCAAAAAGCGGGGTGCTTAAATAGCGCTCACCGGTATCAGGAAGCATCACAAGAATATTCGACCCGTCCGGAGCCGTCTTGGCGATTTCAAGTGCCGCAGCCATACCGGCACCAGCCGTGACACCAACAAAAACACCCTCCTTTTGAGCAAGGTTTTTGGAGCACTCCATAGCGAAATTCCCATCAACGGCGATCAAATCATCAATATGATGATCGTGAACCGCCTGCTCGGTGAGTTTTGGAATAAAATCCGGCGTCCAGCCCTGCATAAGATGGGGTCGAAAGTTTGGATGACTTTCCTTATTTGTCCCGTCAGCGTTTCTTGATTGCGGGATACCACTTGCCAAAAGACGGGCATTATCAGGTTCACACGCTATAATTTTTGTATCCGGGCTTTTTGATTTTAAGACACGTGAAACCCCGTTCAATGTTCCACCAGACCCGAAGCCCGTCACCCAGTAATCAAGACCGATTTCAGAAAAATCATCCAATATTTCCACAGCGGTTGTTTTTTCGTGAATATCCGCGTTGGCCGGATTTTCAAATTGTTTTGATTGCCACCACCCATGGGTTTTGGCCAGCTCCTCTGCCTTCGCAACCATGCCGGATCCTTTTTGCGATGCCGGTGTCAGAACGACCTTAGCCCCCAGATAACGCATCAATTTACGCCGTTCTACACTAAAGCTTTCTGCCATCGTAATCACCAGCGGATAACCACGCTGTGCACACACCATTGCAAGCGCAATACCTGTGTTGCCGCTCGTTGCTTCAACAATCGTCTGCCCTGGTTTTAATTCACCGCTTTTCTCAGCGGCGGTGATCACACCCAGCGCCAAGCGGTCCTTAACGGAGCCAAGTGGATTGAAATATTCAAGTTTACCATAAATATTTACATTCTTCGGCCCAATATTATTTAACTTCACAACGGGTGTATTCCCGATTGTTTCAACAATATTATCATAAATTTTACCCATTTTCTTTTCCTCGAATCTTGCTTTTGTTTACGTTAATCAAACTCTGCTTGTGAGTTTCCGTTAATGGGGACTAGATACCGTACCAAAAAATATGGTGCTTGAAGAAAAGCTGCATATATAATGTATTTATAGTGTAGAAAGTATGGAGAATGCAGTAAAGCTAAATAAAACAGATTAAATTCATCAATCCTCGCCACGGCTATCATGGCCGTACATATTCATCATCAGCTTAATACTTATAAACTGCACAATCATAATGAAGAAAATAATATAAGGTGTTTGATAAAAGCCGGCGACGATGAACGCCAGCATGGTCATCACACCGTTTAATGCGGCATAGGCAAACTGGGTGGATACATGATCAATATGCGCGCACCCCGCCCCCATGGACGCAAGCACCGTGGTATCGGAAATTGGCGACGTATGATCCCCAAACAAACCGCCACTTAAAACGGCAGCGATGGTTAAAATCATTGGTGCGTTAAGCGTATATGCAATCGGCACTACAATAATCATCAGTATGGCGAAAGTCCCGTACGACGAACCGGTGGCAAACGACATCAGCGCGCCAAGGAAGAATACAATAAGCGGAAAGAAGCTTGGCTCAATCCTATCGCCAATCAGTGTGGCCAGATAGGCCCCTGTCTGCAATTCACGGCACAGCGAACTCAGCGTCCAGGCGAGTACAAGCACAAAACAAATAAAAACAAGTTTCTGCATACCGCGAACAAACATATTCAGACTGTCATTATATGATTTATTTTGATGTTTTTTCAGCAGGTACGCGCAAGCGAGTGACGCAAAAATATAGGAAAGACAAATGCCCGCACGTGCATGAATGCTTTTGATACCTTCCATATAAGCAAAATATCCTATGTAGACGACCATTGTAGCCAACATAACCGTAATCGGTAATAACACTGTACTTAACTTTGGCTCTTCTTCATGTTCCTCTTCCGCGATCTCATCATCAAGTGTGCCATCTATCAACGCTTTATTATAACGGGTTTGGGCGGCCGCCATGGGTCCAAAGTCCTTCCCCGTTGTTAAAATCATCGGTATCGATATAAGCGCGAGAAAGGCATAAAACTGATAGGGCCAAACACTTAACAGAACGCTGAATGGTTCGCCTTCAATCCCAACGTCATTATATGCATTTTCAATAAGGCTCATGATATAAACACCCCAACCGACAAACGGTACGAGAATACTGAGCGGGGCCGCAGTCGTATCAATAATATAAGCGAGCTTTTCACGACAAATTTTAAGCTCGCGAAATACCGGTTTAAATAACGGCCCTACAATCAATGCATTACCGCTATCTGTAAAAAACACGCTAAGGCCGGTTGTCCATGCCGCGAGTTGCGCTTTACCGGGGCTGCCGATAAATTTCACCATCACGGATGCGAACGCGCGCGATCCACCCGATTTATCAAGCAAATGAATAAAACCACCGATAGTCAGCATAACCACCAGGACCTGTGTATTTGATCCGGAAGATACTTGTATAAAAGCATGTTCTTCAATAAGCTCTGCAAAAGCCATAAACGGGTTAAAGTCGGCAATGATCAACGCGCCGCAATAAGAACCAATCGACAGTGAAAAAATAATATTTCTTGTATAAATTGCCAGAACAATACTAAGTGCCGGTGGCAATACGGATAAAACACCGTAGCTTTCCATTAAACCTTCCCCTTTTCTCTTTCATTCACCCTAGAGGAAGCCTTGAGGATTGCAAAGTATTATTTTCTAACGGCCATAGCGGTACATCAACGCGCGAATAGCAAAATACTGCAACAATATCATAATCAGAACCACATATGGGGTCTGATAAATTGCCAATAGAAAAAATGAGCATATCGTTGCAACCCCTGCTATCAGCGCATAAGGAAACTGTGTTGAAACATGATTGATGTGCGGGCAATCAGCCCCCATTGAGGCGAGCACCGTGGTATCAGATATCGGCGATGTGTGATCCCCAAATAACCCCCCACTTAAAATGGCGGCGATGGTAAGAACCAGGTCGGCATTTAAGATATGTGCAACCGGTAACGTCGTTGCCACCAATATTGCAAAAGTGCCAAAAGATGACCCGGTCGCAAATGACATCATCGCCCCAATGAAAAATACCACAATCGGGAAAAATTTCGGATCAAGATTATCACCGACAAGGGTAGCAAGATACTGTCCGGTTTCAAGTTCCCTGCATATTGAGCTTAACGCCCAGGCCAGTGCCAAAATCGCACAAACGCTGATTAAATTGCCCATCCCTTTAAAAAACAGCGTCATGGATTCATCAAAAGAGGTACCTTGATTGCGCTTCATAATATAGGCGCACCCCATTGAAGAAAAAATATAAGACAGGCAAAGACCCGCATTCACATGAACGCTTTTCACGCCTTCCGTTGCCGCATAATAACCAAGAATAGATGCCAGTGTTACAATCATGATTGCAAATGGTAAAATAACAATAAGCAGACTTTGATTGTCCTCCTCTTTTCTTCCCGGTTCCGATGATGTCGATTGTTGCTCTTTTAAATATTCCGCCTGCGCCCGTGCCATCGGACCGAAATCTTTTCCGGTTGAAATAATCATTGGTACCGCAAAGAGCGCCAGGAAGGCATAAAACTGATAGGGCCAGACACTCAAAAGCACTTCGAACGGTTCTCCGGAAATACCCATATTTGAATATGCGTTCTCAATCAAACTCATGATATAGACCGCCCAACTTGCGAACGGGATCAATATGACCACCGGAGCGGCCGTTGTATCAATGATATAGGCGAGCTTTTCCCGACAAACCTTGAGTTCGCGAAATACCGGCCTAAAAAGCGGGCCAACAATCAATGAATTCGCGGTATCGGAAAAAAAGACGCTGATACCGGCCATCCATGTTGCCAATTGACCTTTACGCGGGCTTGAAACAAATTTGACCATCGCGGCGGAAAAAGCCTTAGCACCACCTGATTCTTCCAGCATCCTTACGAAACCGCCAATAATCATCGTGATCAGAATAACCTGTGAATTGGAGGGACTGGCAACCTGGACGAATACATGATCACGCATCAGACTAACGGTTGCGAAAAACGGATTATAAGCATTGAGAATTAAAGTGCCGCTTAATGCACCAACAGCGAGGGATAGAATAATGTTCCGGGTATATACAGCCAGAAAAACGCTCAACACGGGCGGTATCACCGATAAAAAACCGTAACTTTCCATTAAATTCTCCCTCTTTAATCTCTACCCTAAATAAATTAGGCCGGAGTTCAAGAAGAAAGCGGAAAATATAGTATCCCTTTAGTTTTCGTTGGAGGGGCGTTTTTTGATTAAATGTGTCCAACCATTTTGAGCTTTGCTTTTAAGAAGTTCAATGGTTTCAAACAGGGTGGCTTCTTTATCGTATTTTTTTGTCAATTCGGCTTGATCATCCTGATCCTGAAATTTCTTAAACTGTATTTCGACCTGTTTCAGATTTTCATGAACGGTTGATCCACCATCTTCTTCAACAGGACGCGAAATATTTTCAAGACTGTAATCATCAAGATCATAATCGCGTTTAAGCACTTCACGCACAAGATCATGCATTGTAACATCCGGGTCGCTGCCCTTTTCTTCCATGATTTTATGAAGACGTTTGATGTCTATCATACCTGTAACCCTACTTGTTTTTTTGAACCTTCAATACTAACGACAGTTAGTAAACAACAGGTTACGAAATAGAGTTAATTGTAATTATCCATAATGAAAAAGAGATCAATATTATAAGCCAAAAACAAAGAGCGCCGCTAGGGCGCTCTTTGTATGTTATTTACAGAAACATTTAATTTCCGGCGAGAATTATTCTATCCCGCTTACTAAAATAGATCCTGTTAAAGTCAGCAACCGGACCAGAAAGAATAGCCTGATATTCCGGCCTCAATGCTTGCCAACGCGCGTCAACATCTTCAAACCGCTGCACCATTCTTTGATTCATCGGCGGCACAATACTGTCGACAACGCGGTAGATGTCCTGAAGATCAGCAAACACCATATCCGGCCAGTTCAGCGTATCCTGAAAATAAGTCCGGTCGACACTGACCACTTTTGCTTCCCACGCATCAACAGCATCAACGATATCCTGCGCCATTTTTTTCAGTTCTTCATCATTGCCCCCATCCGTGGTTTGGGCCTTCGCCTGTTTTCTTATATCCCGTGCTGTTTTCAGGCTATCCGTCAAATCACGAAGGGATGCATCAATCCTGTCTGTAAGACCATATTTTTCCATCAGTTGCGTATTTGTAACTTCAATACGCGGATCATATTTCACGGTTAACGGCTGCTCCATCACTTCACCGTCAAAACTTACGCGGACGGTGTAATCACCCGGGCGTTGTTTTGCCCCATCCGTAATGTTATCACCACCGCCGGAAAGAACATAAAGGTCCTTGATTTCAGAATAATTCTCACCTCTGAAATCCCAGGTTGCTTTATTCAGCCCTTTATTTGCCGGCAAATGATAGGCGCTGGCCGAACCACCACCATCATGTCCGGTTTTTTCATCACTGGTCAATGTGCGAGCAACATTTCCATCAACATCAAGGATTTCCATTTTAACGGTCTTTTCCTTTAAGTCCGGCTCTTCACCCAGCGTATAGTAAATCACAGCCTGAAGGGTCATATTGCCGACCCGCGCGTCATAGGCCACTTCAGGTTTATAGAGGTATATTTTATCCTCATCACGGTCTTCCGCGCCTTGCCTGAGCGGCGACAAATCATCAAGCACCCAAAAGGATCGCCCCTGCGTTGAAATCGCTAGATCCGCACCCTTTACCTGTATATCGGTGACCGGCACGACCGGCAGATTGCGCTGGAATAATTGCCAATTGGCACCGCCGTCAAGTGAAATATAAAGACCCGTTTCGGTGCCGGCATATAGCATATCCTTGCGAACCGGATCTTCACGAACAACACGGACAAACGCACCTTCCGGAATGCCTTTGGTAATCTTCCGCCAGCTTCGGCCATTATTGGTCGTTTTAAAAATATAGGGGCGATGATCATCATATTTGTACCGGGGAGCCGCAACATAAACGGTGTTGGGGTCATGCGGCGATATTTCAATTGAATTGATCATTCCGTCATTGTCACCGTTTGGCGTTACTTCTTCCCAGGTCGCACCGCCATCTTCCGTTTTGGAAAGCATCCCGTCATCGGAACCAGCCCATATCACGTTTGGATCGTAAGGGCTTTCAGTGACCGCAAGAAGCGCATTATAGCTGTCGGTAATTTCGCGGGTAATGGTGTCGGGATGGGCTTGCTGATATTCTTCCTGATCACGTGTAAGGTCCGGGCTGATATCTTCCCATGTCACGCCGCGGTCTGATGATTTATGAATAACATTACTGGCATGATAGATTACTTTAGGGTCATGCATTGATACAAGGACCGGCGCATTCCATTTCCAGCGATAACGTCGTTGGTTGGGGTTAACACCAAAACCAAGTTCGCGGTATGGTTCCACATTTCTGCGAATGCCCGTTTCACTGTCAAATTCATTTAACTGACCAAGATAACATCCCCCATACATATAACGCGGGTTATCCCGGTCCATGGCGACATGTGCATTTTCACACCCCGCGACCGCGATATAGGCATTTTCACTCATATCACCGGACACTCCCTTACTGGCAATGCCAACGGATGAATTATCCTGCTGGCCACTGAACATACGGTAAGGGAATTTGTTATCCGTGTTGACACGGTAAAACTGCGCGGTCGGCTGATTATGGATACTTGACCATGTTTTGCCGCCGTCGAATGTTATCGTTGCACCCCCGTCATTCGCATTAATCTGGTTTAAACTGTTATCCGGGTTAATCCAGTGACCATGATGATCGCCGTGGGGCGTTGTAATCCGCGACCACGTCTTCCCGCCATCCGTTGATTTCATCAACGGCGCATTAAGCGAATAAACCGTATCCGCATTATTGGGATCCGCATAAAGATGCATATAATACCATGACCGGGAAACCAGTTGACGGTTATCGCTCACCTGTTCCCAGTTTTTGCCGCCGTCCACGGATTTATAAAGCCCGCTATTTTCACCGGTCCGTTCGTCATCCCCTGCTTCAATTAACGCATAAACCAGTTCATCCTGGGCCGCGGAAGGGGCAATCGCCATTTTACCCAAATAATCCGGAAGCCCTTCATTGATTTTTTCCCATGTTTCACCGGCGTCCATCGATTTGTAAAGACCACTACCCGGTCCACCGCTTCGCATGCCCCACGGGTTACGGTCCTGATCCCAGAGGGAGGCATAAATGATACGCGGATTATTTGGGTCGAGTTTCATATCAACCGCCCCGCTGGTTTCATTGGAAAAAAGTTTTCTCTCCCATGTTTCTCCGCCGTCCGTGGTTTTATAAATACCGCGTGTTTCCGTCGGCTCCCACGGGCTGCCCTGAACCGCAACCAATATTGTATCCGGGTCGCCCGGGTAAACCTTCACCGAAGAAATCTGCCGCGCATCCTTAAGACCAATATGTTTCCATGTTTTCGCCGCATCCGTTGACAGATAGACACCATCACCATAGCTTGATGCCACATGGCGATACGGGCTTTCGCCCATCCCGACAACCACCACATTCGGATCGGTTGGCGACACATCAACCGACCCCACGGACGCCGTACCAAAATACCCGTCCGATACATTTTCCCATGTATTACCTGCGTTCACCGTCTTCCACACACCACCCATTGATCCCATATAATAGGTCTGATTATCACCAATCACCCCAACAACCGTTGTCACGCGGCCGCCACGGTATGGTCCGACTTCGCGGTATTCCAATCCTTTAAGGTTATCTTCGTTAATAATACCGTCAACGGCATTGGCCGGCGCTGCGCTTAAGCCCACACCAACAACACCGGCCATACAATAAGTTAGCAAAGCGGATTTGATCCCCATTTTATTCTCCCGATTTTTTTATTTATTGATTCTTGTTTTTAAGCTTACAGCGTCACTTTTGGTCTGACAATTGTATTCGCAATAAGAAGTCCCGCAGAAATAACCAAGGCCACAATGAACATCTGTAAAAATTGATCAATACCCCGGTCACTTTCGCCGCCTGCAGCAATAAGAAGCCCCTGAAAACCCACAGAACCGGACACCATAACCGTTATAGCCGGAACCAGAACAATTGAAGTCGGCCGGTTAAATTTTCGTGCCCAAAGATTTCCATATATATTGGCCGTAATCGCACCCATCAGTGTCCCCAGATATTGAATATCAAAGCTGTTACCAAAAATCACACCGAAATAGGAGACAAGACAACATAAAATCACCCAGGGAAAATCACGGATCAATGACTGATACGCAATTCCAAGACCGATGAAAAGCAGTGGCAGAAACATCCATACGCCCAAACTTTCACTGGGGACGGGGTCAATCGGGTTGCCACGGATAAGGATATCAATGGTCGCAAGCCCGAACCAGGCGCCAAAAAACTGTTTCAGCAAATACATAACCCCCGCAATCAGATTTGCACTGCCGGAAACCACATGATCGCTCACAATTTCAACGATACCCGCGCTCACCGTAAAGCCCGGAATAATACTGATAATGGATGCAAGAACCACAACCGAAACATTGATTTCCGGCAGGAATATTTTTAAAATCGCCGCCAGCACACCGATCAGGTAAGCACTCGAAAAGGGCAGTAGTTCAAGAATTCGCCCGCCGATATCATGGGCAAAATAAACATTTACATAAACCAGTAACGATAAAGCGCCGGAAAGCCATACATCTAAAAGATTTCCCGACATAAGGCCCGCGAAACCGACACCGACAAACATAAACCCTACGGCCTTCGCTGCGGGCCCCCAGGGGTTTGGCAGGGCTTCAATTTCTTCCAGCAGATCATATGCATCATGAAGGGAAATGTTGCCGTCAACCACCGCTTCCACAAGTTCACCGACCCGCGCCAGCTTCGCCATGTTGAAGCTGCCTTTTTCAACACGCTCCACATGAATAATCTGATCCATTTTGTCGTCTTTCCAGAACGCATACATGATTTCCGCGCGCGTTGACCGAAAGACGCCATGATAGCCTAGAGCTTCAATTACTTGTGTCAGATAGCTTTCAAGACGGGCCGCCGATGGCCCATAACCATGCGCGATAACACCGAGCTTTATGATAAAGCGACGGGCAACACTGTATTTCACCAAATGTTCATCATGGTCTGGCATCGGTTTAAACTCTTTAATTTAAAAGTCGAAAACACGTTATGTAATTTTGACAATAAAGCAAATGAATATTATTAAAAGTCTGCTCTGCAAATTTTGATTACTCCATTCGAATTAACGGATTATTCTTGAAACAGCGCAAACAAAGCCCTACATAAAGAATATTACAATATGATGACATCAATAATCATGACTGGACGATAATATTACAATGTCTATTCCATTAAGCGCTGGTGACACGAAGCCGAAAACCGATCTCTTAAGCGAAATTGAGAGACTTCGAAAAGAAAAGAATGCGGTAATTCTTGCTCATTATTATCAGGATCCAGAAATTCAGGATTTAGCTGATTTTGTTGGTGACAGCCTTGACCTTTCAAGAAAGGCGGCAGCAACAGACGCTGATGTGATTGTTTTTTGTGGCGTGCGTTTCATGGCGGAAGTAGCCAAAATTCTAAGCCCGGAAAAAACAGTTGTGCTGCCGGATATGGAAGCGGGCTGTTCACTGGAAGACAGCTGCCCACCGGATGATTTTGCCAAATTCCGCGCGGAATATCCAGATCATATTTGTCTGACATATATTAACTGTTCCGCGGCGGTCAAAGCACAGTCAGATATTATCGTCACTTCATCAAATGCAGAATATATCCTGAACCAGCTTCCTGAAAATCAGAAGATAATGATGGCACCGGATCGTCACTTGGGGGCTTATCTTTCAAAAAAAACCGGCCGTGAAATGGTGTTCTGGCCCGGTAGCTGCATCGTTCATGAACGCTTCTCGGAAAAAGAACTGATAAAATTGAAAACGGAATATCCGGAGGCACCCGTGACTGCGCACCCCGAATGCCCGGAACATATTTTACGGCACGCTGACCATGTGGGCTCAACGTCATCAATTCTTAAATTCGTGCTTGAAAATCAGGCGGACACTTTCCTTGTGGCAACTGAGCCCGGCATTCTCCATCAAATGCAGAAAAGAGCCCCTCATAAAACATTTATCGGCGCACCGGGCGCAGATGGAAATTGTAACTGCAATCAATGCCCGTACATGGCACTTAACACGCTTGAAAAACTTTATAATTGTCTTAATACGCTTGGCCCGACAATAGAAGTTGATGAAGTAACCCGCATCAAGGCACTTGCGCCGCTTAATAAAATGCTGGAAATGTCACCGGCGCAAGCGCCGACACCGCCCAAATCCGGGCGGGCCTTTTAATATGCCGCTTTATAAAGAAGAACTAAGGTATTTTGTCCGCGCCGTCCTTGACGAAGATGTGGGAAACGGGGACTTAACAACGCAGGCAACAATACCGGTTGATGCAGTATTAAGTGCCGAAATGAATGCGCGAGAACCAATGGTCATCGCCGGCGTCGATATCGCCGCCAAAATTATTCAAACAGTCGATAGTGCCATTGATATTAATATCCGTGTGCAGGACGGGACGGAAATCGCATCAGGAAACACCATCCTGAAGCTTGACGGCAATGCCCGTAACATCCTGACGGTCGAACGTTCTGCGCTAAATGTTATTCAGCACTTAAGCGGCATTTCAACCCTTACCCGGAAATATGTAAAACAAATTGAACATACGGATTGCAAACTGCTGGATACCCGGAAAACCATTCCTTTATACCGAAAGCTGGCCAAATATGCCTCCCGACTGGGAGGAGCCGAAAACCATCGGATGCGCCTCGATGACGGGATATTAATAAAAGATAATCATATCGCCAGCGTCGGATCCGTGAAGGCCGCAGTAAAAGCAGCAAGAAATTTTGGCACCTCCGCCAGCACAATCGGAATTACCGTCGAATGCGATACGCTACTACAAGCACAAGAAGCCGTAGACGCCGGCGCAGACAGACTTCTGCTTGATAACATGTCACTTGATCTGCTGAAAGAAGCCGTCACCAAATATAAAGGCCGTGTGAAACTGGAAGCTTCAGGTGGCGTGACCATCGACACCATAAAAGCCATTGCGGAAACGGGCGTTGATTATGTTTCTGTAGGGCGGATCACGCAATCCGCACCTGCTGTTGATATTGGGCTTGATTATATACGTTAAGCTGGCATACTCACCTCAATTTCAAACTGCATTTGCCAGAGTTTGAATTAACACATCCGAATATTTAAAAGGTGGGGGCATCCCATGACACTCGCTCAATCAAACTTGCTCCTGCTTGGCACCGCCGCACTTTGGGGTGGTAGTTTCGTTTTCCAGAAAAACGCTATGGATACCATGGACCCGTTCATTTTTAATGCGATGCGGTTCTTTCTCGCCGGTATTTGCTTGATGCCGATCCGGTATTTTCGTCGTGGAAATATTTCAATCATGAAGGGGTCCGATAAAAGACACATGTTAATCGGCAGCTTCCTGGCTGGTGCGGTTATGTACTGCGCAGTTGCCTTTCAGCAAATTGGCATAAAATTCACCACCGTATCAAACACCGGCTTTATTACCGGTCTTTACATTGTGTTCGTGCCGATGATCGGAATTTTTATCGGTCACAAATATAATTACAAAATCTGGCTGGCAATCCTGATCGCCTGTAGCGGGCTCTATCTTCTCTCGGGAATGGAGGGGTTTTATATGCAGCAAGGGGATCTGTTTATTTTAATCAGCGCTTTTTTCTGGGGAGCTCATTTGATTATTATCGATCATATTTCCCATCGTCACCACCCGATTGCCTTCGCGATAAGACAGTTTTTCGTTTGTGGAATATTAAGTGTGCTATCAGCGATCATTATGGATGAACGGCTGTTAATCACGTCAGGCGTTGAATGGTTTTATATTTTTATGAGCGGCGCCATTGCCATCGCAATCGGGTACACGATACAGATTTACGGGCAAAAAGTTACGCCCCCTTCACAAACGGCGCTTATTTTCAGTACCGAAGCGGTATTTGCCGCCGTTGCGGGGTATTTCTTCCTCAACGAAACATTGGGTACTAAAGCCTTCATCGGATGCGCATTGATGTTAGGTGGTTCTTTAATGGCGCAATTTTACCCGCCCCTTAACCACAGAAGCACAGAACCAAAATCATTACCCTAAATTATGGATTAGACGTGTTGACCGCCATTAACGTGTATTTCAGCACCCGTTACGTAATCCGACATTTCAGTGCATAAATAATAAATTGTCTTCGCAACCTCTTCCGGTTTTCCGAGACGGCGCATCGGGATATCTTCGATAAGATCCTCTGTGCCTGGTGACAGGATTGACGTGTCAATCTCTCCCGGGGCAATGGCATTCACGCGAATACCATCCGGCCCAAAATCAGCGGCCATTTCACGGGTCAGCGACGCCAGTGCCGCTTTTGATGTTGCGTAAGCAGAGCCCGCAAACGGATGCACCCTGCCACCGGCAATTGATGTCACATTCACGATAGCGCCGCGGGCAATGGCCAGTTCGTCATGAAGACCGCGGGCTAAAAGAATGGGTGCAAAGAAATTAACCTCGAATACATGTTTCCAGTCTTCCTCCGTTGTGTTTTGGGTATTTAGCCTCTCCCCATTCTCCCCCTTTGGAGAAACACCGGCATTATTCACCAATGCATTAAGCGGCCCACCACCAAGGCGTTTTTTTATTTCCCTTATGCCCTCACTGCGACCTTCCGGATCACCCAAATCAATTTGCACATGATCTTCCGGTCCCGCTTCCCACGGACAATGTTCTGAGAAAGCATGGCGCGAACAGGTAATCACCCGCCAACCCGCACTTGAAAATCGTTTTACGGTTGCGTGCCCGATACCACGACTGGCACCCGTTAAAACAATAGTCTTTTTGCTATTTGCCGTGTCAGACATTTTATTCTCATTAGTTAATAATGATTCTTAATACGTTTGAACAGTAACACAGATCGCTTAAGAGTAAATAACTATTTTACCAGCAACGCTTCAAGCTGCTCCTGGTCCTTCTTTGAAAAGCCTGCAAAATATTTACCCGTAACATCAATAATGGGGCGTTTAATCATCGCTTCATTTTCCACAAGCAGCGAAAGAAACCCCGTTTCATCGAGATTATCTTTAATATCATCCGGCAATTTACGCCATGTTGTCCCCCGCTTGTTCAGGACAAGCTCCGACCCCAGTTCATCAACAAAGTTTTTTACCAGCGCTTCATCAATGCCGTCTTTCCGATAATCATGGAATTGATATTCAATTTCATGGTCCTTAAACCAGTTGAACGCCTTTTTCATTGTATCACAATTTTTAATACCGTAAATTTTTATCATTTTCCCTCATTACTTCTATCGGATCCAAATGGATAAATATTTCGGCATTAGGATAAGCCTCCATGATTTTTTCTTCAACCTGATCGGATATTGTGTGTGCTTCATAAAGGCTGATGCCTTCCACCAATCCTAAATGAAATTGAATAAAAATATTTAACCCCGATCTTCGGGTCCTTAATTCATGTATATCAACAACACGCGCATTGGAAATGGCGATCGCTTTAATGGTATCACGGTCCTCGTTACTCATTTCCTTATCCATCAGAACATCTGTACTGGAATTGAATACTTCATAGGCACTGTACAGAAGATAAAATGCCGCAATGGCACCAAACACGGGATCAGCGTACGTGACATCAAACCATCCTCCAAGCACAAGTGAAGCCACAACACCAAGATTGAGAAGAATATCACCGGAATAATGCATTTCATCTGCCGCAATAGCGACAGAACCCGTTTGGTTTTTGACATATTTTTGATAGGCGACGAGCAGTATTGTTAGCAAGATTGACACCAGAATAATGCCTATCCCAAGGTTCGCCTTTAAAATTTTCTCAGGATGAAGGATTTTATCAACAACTTCATACAGCAGAAAGAACGATGTGGTGGTGATCACAAATGCCTGTAGAAGACCCGCAATGGCTTCCGCCTTGCCATGTCCAAACCGGTGATCTTCATCCGCAGGAACAAGGGAAAGCCGCACGGCCGCAAAAATAATGATCGACGACAGACTATCCATTACTGAATCAAGCAGTGTTCCAAATATCGCTACTGAGCCACTTTCTATATAACCCCATGTTTTCAAGGCAATAAGTGTAACAGCAACACTTACTGATGCAGAAGTGGCCCGTTTTAAAAGTATCTCCGCCTGCTTCTTGTCGATATTTTTATTCATTATGGATAGAGGGTTTTTGTATCCCACCCCCCACTATTGTTGCGAACATAAATATGGCGATCATGAAGCCTGAATTTTCGGTCCTGCCAGAATTCTATTCGCCGCGGTTTTAATCTGAAGCCCGACCAGAAGTCCGGCCTTGGAATTTTTCCTAATCCAAACTTTGATGTATATTTCAAAATTCGCGCTTCAAATTCAAACCTTCCTTCCATTGGCTGGCTTTGTTTTGAGGCCCACGCGCCGATTTGACTGTCTCTCGCGCGACTGGCGAAATAAGCATCCGCCTCTTCATCGCTCACCTGTTCGACTTCGCCCTCAATGCGAATTTGTCTGGCCATACTTTTCCAATGAAAACAAAAGGCCATATTCGGGTTTTCCGCAATTTCCCGGCCCTTACGACTCGTAAGATTGGTGTAGAATGTAAAACCTTCAGGTCCGTGATCCTTAAGAAGTACCATACGAACCGATGGCCGTCCCTGATCATCCACTGACGCAATTGACATGGCTTCGGCCATATCCTCCGATTTATGGGCTTCTTCAAACCATTCGGCAAATCTTTCAAAAGGGTCTTCCATAACATCAAACCTTGTAACGCTTTATTTAATCATTATTTATATGCTAGATAATAGAGAAAATTTATTACTGAAGATAGAGGATAATTCTGTGGTGAATGTAAAAAATTTGTCAAAAGTTGCTTTGACACTGGTCGTATCGTTGTCACTGATCTCTTGCACCAAAGAAGACAGCGGTACGTTACTTGGCGCCGTAGGTGGTGCCCTTTTGGGTAGCGCTGTGACAAATGACAGTGGTGTAGGCATTGCTGTAGGAACATTGGCTGGTGCCTATATCGGCCGCGAAATCGGCCGGGACCTTGATGAGGCGGACCAGCAAAAAATGTACCAGACAACACAAAATGCGCTTGAAACCGGTGTCTCCGGTAACGCAGCACAGTGGTATAATCCTGATAGCGGAAATAGCGGTAGCGTAACGCCCCAACCGGCTTATAATAACACGGATGGTCAATATTGTCGTGAATATCAGCAAACGGTAACAATAGGCGGTGAAGCAGAAACAGCCTATGGCACAGCATGCCGCCAGCCCGATGGATCATGGAAAATAGTTAACAATTAAGAATGTGAGCATGAAAGACCCATATAAAGTACTTGGCGTATCAAAAGATACCAGCCCAGCAGATCTGAAAAAAACATATCGCAAGCTTGCCATGAAGCTTCACCCGGATCAAAATCCGGGCGATGAAAAAGTCGCCGAACAATTTAAGGAAGTTTCGGCGGCCTACGCCCTGCTCAGCGATGAGAAAATGAAAGCACGCTATGACCGCGGTGAAATAAATCCGGATGGAAGCGAAAAAGGTTTCGCCAATTATCAGCAGCACGCTGGTGGTGGTGCCCATCCGTTTGGTGGCGGCGGTCAGGGGTTTGGCGCTTTTGGTGCGGGCTTCGACGCAGAAGATTTATTCTCAAGCCTTTTTGGTGGTGGACGCGCAAGAACGCAGCAAAGACCAAAACCCAGTAGACGTGGTGAAGATCGAACCTATAAGATTGACATTGATTTTCTGGATGCGGTACGTGGCAGCAAAAAGCAGATTAAGCTCGAAACAGGTAAAACGCTTAACGTAAACACACCCGTAAATGTGAAGGAAGGACAACAAATCCGGCTAAAGGGCCAGGGAAGTCCCGGCATGGGTGGTGGACCAAACGGCGATGCTTTAATTGAGGTTCATATAAAAAAACACCCCTATTTCACACGTTCGGATAACAATATTATCATGGAACTTCCAATCACACTGGAAGAGGCGGTCCTCGGCGCAAAAGTAACCGTTCCAACCATCTCCGGCAAAATTTCTTTAACCATTCCCAAAAATTCAAGCTCTGGAAAAACCATGCGCTTGAAAGGTAAAGGAGCGGCAGACCCAAAAACGAAGAAGACCGGGGACCAACTTGTGAAGTTGATGATAATGCTGCCGGATGAAGCAGATTCAAACCTTGAAAAAATTATCAAAAAATGGTCCACTGACAGCAAAGATTCAGAAGTCAAAAATATTCGTGGACATTTGATATAGATGAAAAAACCCGTCGCTTTTGCAAAATTTCTTATAACAGCAGTAGCAAATTTTAATAAACACGACGGAATGGTCATGGCGGGGCATCTGGCCTTCTTAAGTATGCTGGCCCTGTTTCCTTTTATCATTTTTCTTGTCTCGCTCGCGGGTACATTCGGTCAATCGACTGCTGGTACCGACGCTCTTGCCTATATGTTCGAAAATATGCCGCCGGATGTTGCTGTTGTTTTACGCGCGCCGATCCAGCAAATGGTTTCAACCTCAAGCAGCGGGATAATGACCTTCAGTATTATTGGCGCATTGTGGGTTTCTTCGTCCGCTATTGATGCTGCGCGGCTTGCCATCGTCCGGGCCTATTCCACAGTGACGCGACGACCATATATAAGGCGGCGGGCCGAAGGGCTGCTGTTGGTAATTTTGTCGGCGACCAGTATTATTCTGGGCATGACAGCGCTGGTTTTTGGTCCCGTCATCTGGAAGGCGATCATAAAATTCAGCCCGGTTGATGCCGATTGGAACTTTCTTTGGAACCTTGTCAGGCTGTCGATCAGCTTTGGTCTTATATTTGGCGCGCTTTGTCTGGCTTATTATGTATTAAGGCCGCGCAGCTTAAAAATCAGAGCACCGGTCTCCCGCGGGGCCTTGGCAGCGATAATTGTGTGGATGATTGTTGCCAATGGTTTCTCGCTATACCTTAAATATTTTGGCAACTACGATGTTACCTACGGAAGCCTTGCCGGCGCCATAATTGCCCTTATGTTTTTTTATTTTATCAGCGTCGGTTTCATCCTCGGAGCGGAAATCAATGCTTCAATCTACCATCGGCGATTGGAGCGTTTGGAAAAAAAAGCGCCAAGTGATTGAATTTGATGCAAAATTGTGTAGGATTAAGTAAAATTTGATATCGGAAAAAATATCATTATAAAACATTTGGGAACTGTTACCCAGAGGAATAAAAAATGGCTGAAAAAAAAGGACTCCTTTCAGGAAAACGCGGCATCATTATGGGAGCCGCCAACAATCGTTCAATCGCGTGGGGAATAGCAAAAAAAGCCGCCGATGAAGGTGCCGAGCTCGCCTTCACCTATCAGGGGGAAGCCCTTGAAAAACGCGTTCGTCCGCTTGCGGAAAGTGTAGGGTCAGATATTGTGCTACAGTGCGACGTCACCGATCCTCAGTCAATTGATGATGTTTTTACATCCCTGGAAAAAATATGGGGAAAACTTGATTTCCTTGTTCATGCCATCGCTTACGCGGACAAAGCTGAACTGACAGGGCGGTACATTGATACCTCACCGGAAAATTTCAGAATGAGCATGGAAATTTCATGTTATTCCTTCACCGCGATCGCTCAACGTGCGGAAAAGCTGATGACTGACGGTGGCAGCATGATTACCCTTAGTTATTATGGTGCTGAAAAGGTTATACCGCATTATAATGTTATGGGCATTGCAAAAGCAGCCCTTGAGGCAAGTGTCAAATATCTCGCACGTGATCTGGGTCCAAAAAATATTCGGGTGAACAGCATATCAGCAGGACCGATCAAAACGCTTGCTGCATCTGGTATCGGAGATTTTCGTTACATTCTGAAATGGAATGAACTTAATTCGCCAATGGGTCGCAATGTGACGATAGAAGAAGTTGGCAATACTGGCGTTTATTTTATCAGTGACCTTTCTTCAGGTGTAACTGGTGAAAATCATCATGTGGATGCTGGCTACCATGTAATGGGCATGAAACGGGAAGATACCCCTGACCTCACCCTTCATAAGGAAGAGTAAATTATGTCGGATAATAGTTTCGGGAAACTCTACCGGGTAACCACCTGGGGCGAGAGCCATGGACCATGCATTGGTTGCGTGGTTGATGGTGTGCCGCCGCGAATTGAGCTGTCCGAAACGGATCTGCAAAAATATCTTGATCAACGAAAACCCGGACAGAACCGATTTACCACGCAGCGTCAGGAACCGGATCAGGTAAAAATCGTCTCCGGTGTTTTTGAAGGAAAAACAACCGGAACGCCCATAAGCCTGATTATCGAAAATCAGGACCAGCGTTCAAAAGATTACGGCGATATTAAAGACAAATACAGACCGGGACACGCCGATTTTACCTATATGGAAAAATATGGCATCCGCGATTATCGTGGCGGTGGACGATCATCCGCACGCGAGACGGCAATGCGTGTCGCTGCCGGGGGGGTCGCCCGTAAGATTCTGGGAAATAATATTAAAATCACTGGTGCGCTCGTTCAAATTGGCAATATGAAAATAGATCCCGAAAATTGGGACGATAATCAGATTTCCAAAAACCCGTTCTGGTGTCCCGACGCGGACATGGTACCTGAATGGGAAAAATATCTGGACGAGATAAGAAAATCCGGAAGTTCAATCGGCGCGGTAATCGAAGTGCGCGCAAGCGGTGTTCCCGCCGGGCTTGGTGAACCGATATACGGTAAACTTGATGCCGATCTTGCCGCCGCGATGATGAGCATCAATGCGGTAAAAGGCGTTGAAATTGGTGCAGGTATGAATGCCGCCACGCTCACCGGGGAGCAGAATGCCGATGAAATCCGCATAAAAGGCAGCAATCCGCATTTCAAAAGTAACAATGCCGGCGGAATTTTAGGGGGCATTTCATCGGGGCAGGATCTGATTGTGCGATTTGCGGTAAAACCAACCTCATCAATCCTCACCCCGCGTGAAACCATCGACGCAAAGGGTAATGAAACGGAAATCCTGACAAAAGGACGCCATGATCCCTGCGTTGGCATTCGCGCTGTTCCTATTGGCGAAGCGATGATGGCATGTGTTCTTGCGGATCATATCCTGCGCCATAAGGCCCAATGCGGGTAATTATAAAGAAAAAACATTGCCATGAATAACAAACCCATTGATTGCGAAAAAGCGAAGTTGGACCCAAGTGCCGTATTTGAAAATCCGGAAGGCGTAACGAAACGCAAAGATTTAACAAAGAAGCAGAAAATTGAAATTCTGCGACGCTGGGAATATGATGCCTGCGAATTGGAAGTCGCCGAAGAAGAAGGCATGTTAAGCAATGAACCATCGTTACTGGAACGGATTTTAGCGGAGCTGCATTCACTCGTCGGCAATATTGATACCGACCATTCGCCCCCGACCAAACAGCGCGGAATTACTTCTTCGGATGTAGATTGATTGCAATAAAAGTACTTGTGGGTTTTTTTGGGGCACACTCGGGTTATGATTTATGCCTGACTGCTTTTTACGTCAATCGGGCCTACAACCTTGACCGTGTTTGCTGTCTGAACGTTTGAGCTGAATGTATAACCATTTTCCTTTAACGCCAGTCGGCATTCATCCATCACCGCACTTTTCACATGCCAGTAATCTACCCCTTTATTAAATGTATTGATCCAGTAATATATCTTTAGCTCTACATATTGGGGGGTAAATCCGGAAATACTTGTAACACAAGGCGGATCAGGCAGAACATTTTCTACATTTTGTATTCTTTCCATCATTAAACGACACGCCGCCGCCGCATCATCATCATAATCAATCCCGACGGTGAAGCTAATTCTTCTGAGCCCGTCCATCGTATAATTTAAAAGCGGTTGGCTGAATAATTGGGCGTTCGGGATAAAGATATCAATTCCGTCATAGGTGCGGATGTGTGTATGGCGTAACTCAACTTCCTGGACCTCACCCTCAAGATCCCCCGTGGCGACCAAATCCCCCATCTTAAACGGTTTACTGAACGCCAGATATATCCCGGCGAGGATATTTTCACCAATGTCTCTGAACGCGATCCCAAATGCCAAAGCGGTGATCCCGCCACCTGTCAGAAGCCCAATGGATGCAGCGTTTAAATTCATTATATTCAGCGAAATGGAGACCCCCACCAGCACGAAAACCCAGATTATAATTTTACGAAAAAAATTTCTGTGTGTCCTTGAAAGCGTACTGGTTTTTAAAAACCGCAGTAGTAAATTTCCCGCCAGACGCCCGAGCAGGAACATAACGATTAAGACAATAATTGAAATGGCGATTTGCGGGACAAGCCCCGCAGCATTCATCAATGATGCTTCAATAATACCGACGGCTTCTTCCATATTATCTCCCAACGTGCCTAATCCTCGTCCTTGTTCTGACCTTTGTCCGGTTTATTTCGGGCACCAATAATCATACCGATGAGCACGCCGGTGAGCAACGAAAACGCGATGATTAAAAACCGACGCGTTTGAAATGACCAGAAAAGAAAATTTATTTCAATGGCCGCCAGGTTCTGAATAACAAAGATCACAAGAAGTGATCCCAATG
Organism: Alphaproteobacteria bacterium; assembly: GCA_030428615.1. Lineage (GTDB taxonomy): Bacteria > Pseudomonadota > Alphaproteobacteria > Sphingomonadales > Emcibacteraceae > Pseudemcibacter. Next base: position 153,642 of record JAUIDN010000005.1, read on the forward strand.
TGATAGCCAGATAATGTTTGAATTTTTTCATGATCCACCCAAATGTGATAACGGGACTATCAAATATACTCCCGCATTTCATGATCCACAAGGGCGCTATCAGAAATCATTAATTGAAATGAGCGCTGGGTGCCCGCTCCCGACCCAAAGCGGCCATTCGCGTCCCTCTAATAAAGAACATCAACTAGCTAGCTTGACATTTTTGATAAGGTTGGCACAATCTATCTTTTATGGGGACATCATGAAACAGTTTAAGTCGTATAAAACTTTCCTTAAAATATTGATTACGGGGTGCTTGCAATCTCTTTTCTTATTCACAAATACACATGCACAAGAAAATGAAGGCAGGTTGCAGAAAGGACTTTTTAATGCTCAAGCGACTAGCGTCGACACACTCGGGCAAGAATTAGCGACTAGCTATTCAAAGTTTCTCAAAAAAGATGAGTTATTTAGTTGGGAAGTTTTTGTGCCGTCTAACTATGATTTCAATTCTCCACCTGGAGTACTTGTTTATCATAGTAGGGATAATGACCCACAACTTTCTAAAGAATGGCAAGCCCTACTAGAAGAAAAGAACTTGATTTGGATTGCGACGAAGAACCAGCATAAAAGCAAAGCTAGCAGACATGTTAAATGGAATATAATTGGCGTTATGTCGTTACAGTATCTCATGAAATTATATAACATAGATACAAATAGATTATATGTATCCGGGCAACAAGAAGGTGGAGAAGTAGCAAGTGTAAGCGCTCGTGTTTACTCTGAAATATTTAGTGGAGCTATATATATTAATTGCAAACCGGAATTAATAACGGACAAAGTGAATAAGCTGTCTAGACCAGAACTCATAGAAAGAATGTTTGAACATAGATACTCTTTTGTATCTGATATTAAAAATAAATCAGCAAAAGCAATGAGGAAAGTAGAAGAGAGATACAATTCGGTGGGTATAAAAGATACACAGTATCTCGAAATTCAGAACCAATATGAAGAAGCACGAATTGATGTTTCTATTTTACGCAGGGCTCTTGATTTTATTGATGCCAAAGAATAAATTTACGCCTAACAAACGTCCGCTTTGGGTCGAACGCAGACACTCCGTTGAATAGTTATTAATCGTTATACATAAACCGGCAATTTCAATTCTTGTTGTTTCTAACTAACCGAAGTAACGTCCCAATCACTGCCATAAAAATAGGACGACTTTTACACATTAACTTATAACTATAGTTTTTTACTTTTCTTTTCTCTTCAGCATCAACGTCTTTTGAATG
>JAUIDN010000006.1 GCA_030428615.1 Alphaproteobacteria bacterium
TCCACCTTTTCGCTTACATCGTAATTTCTCGGGTTATCCATCTCATTTACTCCAATATTGATTAAAAAGTTGAGCGGACGGGAAACAGGGAGAGATAACCCGCCCGCTCATGTGGTGGTAAAATTCCGGCGGAACTTTACCGGAGCAAATATGGCATAAAGGGAATTTCGCGGGAGGGAACGAACCGCGAAAACAGGTAATGAGCATTTCCCCGCCATCATCGCTCTTGCACAAAGTGAACAATCCGTAAAATTGTCATGCTTCCCCGAACAATCCATTAAACGGCTGCTTTAACCAACATTCATCGGCTCGGGCTCGGACCTGATGAGAATCGCTTACTCATTCACTTTGATATTTTAAATATACGTATTGCGCATATAATGTCAACAATAATATACGCATTTATCCGTTAAAATATCCGCTCAAAGCATATACGGTGACCGTATTAACAACGGGGGTTGGAAATGAAATGGACAGGACAGCAAAGCAAAAGTTTGGTGAGCGTCTTAAATATATGCGCAAAAACCTGAAAAACATAAATCAGACAGAACTTGGAAATATTATGGGGGTAAAACAATCAACCATTTCACGTTGGGAAAGCGGCATTGATGAACCGGAACACGAACACGTTCGTGCATTAGCCGACTATTTTAAGTGCACCACCGATTACTTATTGGGCACCGATAAGCTGTTTGAAAGCCCACGTGTTACCCATGTTGTTGGCTATGTGGGCGCAGGCGGTGTTAACATCCCCTACGATGATTATGCCCACGGCGACGGAATGGAGGAAGTTGAAACACCCCCCGGCCTAAATGATACAGCTGTCGCAGTGAAAGTCTCCGGCGATAGCATGTACCCCGCTTATGAAGATGGTGACATTATTTTTTACATTCGTAACGGCATGGATATTGACGAGGATGATTGTTTGGGCCGTCAATGCATTATAAAAGTCAGCGATGGCCCGATTTACATTAAAAGGCTTTCGCGTGGCTCCTCCCCCGGACTTTATCACCTGGAAAGCCATAATGCCCCCCCCATGCATGATAAATCGATCGATTGGGCCGCTCGGGTACTTTATGTTAAAAAAGCGTAAGCTGTTCGGCATGAGAACAGCTTTTAGGGCTCAATCTGACTGATCCCCTTCCCGGCGGTATTCAAGTATGTCACCGGGTACGCAATCCAGATAATCACATATCGCTTCCAGGGTGCTAAATCTGATCCCCTTTACTTTTCCAGATTTAAGTAAAGATATGTTTTGCACGGTAATGCCAACCGCTTCGGCAAGATCCTTCGATTTCACCTTTCGTTTGGCCAGCATCACATCAAGATTTACAATAATGGCCATGATACTTCCTATACAAAGTGCGCATTCTCTTCAGCGATCACAGCACTTTCCTTCACCACCCAGGAAACGGTAAACAGCACAAGAGAGAGAAAAATTACCGTAATATCATATGTCTGGAGCGAGATTAACACTACTCTTTCCCCAACCGGGTTATTCATAGTCAAAATGACACTCAGAAGCGTTTCCGCAGGAATACTGAGAAAGGCATAAAGAATTATATATTTTGAAAATTTATGAAGCGCCAGCGCGCTTGCATGGCTGAACATTTTACCCGCGCTGCTCAACGCGAAAAACTCACGCAAGTGATAAACTGCTGCTATGACCGTCAATGCTACCAGTCCACTGACCAAAAGCCCGCCAGCGTAATTAACCGCACCCACATGATCTAAATTATCGGGCAGACGATGAAAAAAATCGAAAGACCGCGCAGTGTCAAAATTTGCCCAGATCAAAATCAAAGAGACCGGAACAGCCCATAAAACCAATGTTGAAATATTTTTCATTACCTTACTGATGTGTCTCACATGTTCGATATTGCTTTTCATCATTTAATCCAATATGATTGCTTAAGATATATTTATTATTGTTTTATATTAATTTTTTCGTTTGTCAAGCTATGAAGCACTTTTCAAATACGCTGTTGCCAATACTAAACAAGTTAATTAAAATACTGGTCAGCGAAACATAAATAACCGGGCATTAAAATGAATCGACCGTCATTAAAGTTATTTGGATGTCTGATAGCAGCAGGTCTGCTGAGCGCATGCGACGACAACAGCACACCGTCCGGGCCTGATCTGACAGGAATTGATGCCCGTGATCATGCGTATTTTAATGAAAACTATAATCGCTGTAACATCAATAATTCCGTTTATGACTGCAATTGTGTTGCTCGCGTTAATGTTGAACACCGTGATGCTGCCTATGAAAAATATAAAGCCGACTATGACACCGTACATAAACCGGAACTCGAAGCAGAAATTGCAACGAGAAGAGCAACACTGGAAGAAAAAACAAAAAATGCATCTGATGAAAGGATTCTTGAAGCCCTTGAGGAAGAATTAAACCGGCTTGAACAAAAGCTTGAATCAGGCATCGATAACATTGATGATTTCGAACTCCCGTTCCTTCCTGCCGGCGCGACAGATGCCTGCATAGTAAACAAATAACTGAAAGCACTTTGGTTTTCACGATTTGTCATCTTTTTGAAACTGTTCTATAGTGGTAATTATTAAAACAAAGGGATGCCAGTTTGAAAATATTTCAAAATATTGCAATTCTCATAGGTACATTGGTAATTTTAATAACAGCCTTTACCGGGTTGGATGCTTGGAAGGCTGATAGCCGTCCTACTCCAAGCCAGCAATATTTTGCTCTTGATCCCAACAACCCAAACGGAGATCCCATACAGCTAACCGGTAAAATGACATCCTACAATTACGATTTTCCGACCTTGAATGGCCAAAATTATTCGAAGGGTGCCATAAGTAAAGCTATTATCACCAATATCAGAACCGGCAGTGAACTTGTACTGGGCCTTCTATATGAACGCCTCGCCTATCTTGAAACTAAAGATGGCAACTATCTGGAAGCGAAGAAAGCTTATAATTCAGCTCTTGATTTTTACCGGCAAGATAATCAAAAACTTCGTGCTGCGGAACTTCTTTCGCAACTCGCTCACTTGGAAGCACGTGAAAATGACTATAGCGCTGCAAAAAAACATTATGAACAATCGGCTACTCTGTATGCGCAAATAAACGAACTCGTTCGCTCCGACTTTATAACAAAAGTTGCTGCCCGCCTACCGGCGAGCGACTAAACAAGCACGCTCAGCCCCCTTCACATAACTTCACAAACGTTTGATCTCATTCTAATAATCGTGATTTGATAATTTGATCCCGAACGTTCATACATAAGGAGAAGCCTCCGGTGATATTTTTGGCATTCTATCCCGTTCTCTGCTGATTTTAATTGTCACCGGAGGTTTCATCCAAAGAAAGATAAGGCTTTGATTTAACACTCTATTGCGAATGCCATTATTTTTCATAAATTAGTATTTACCGTGTTTCGGTAACTCAATAACCACTTTTTTATGTGGTCTGACCATAACTTCGCCATCCGCGGTATATCGGATCATCCCCGCTTCAAGTTTAACATCACTGCGCTCTTTTTTTGCTTTGCGGCTATGAGGGTCAACGTAGCTGTCTTCATCATGACTTTGTCTAATTTCATGGTTCCTTACAATCCGTTCACACTTTGTGACGACGCCCTGGACTGTTTCGTGCATTTTTTCAAATTCACGAACCTTTTTCTTATAATCTTCCAATATGTCCGGCGCTTTGGCAAGAACGACCTTATTGGCTGCAAAATCCATAATCTCGTCTTCGGAAAATAATTCTGGTCGCTCGCGCATTACTTTTTCCGCCTCTGAAATCCCGCTCTGGGCATAATGCAAAAGTACGTCCATCATTTGCTCCCCAACGACTGGTCCATTATCCGGAACGCCGCGCGATGGTTTGTAGTCAAATATAATGGGCTGCTTCTTCATGCGGCTTTCTCTCGCTAGCGCTGCTTCAGGAAACGTCTTTTTTCAGCACCAAATCGCCGTCGTCCGTATAGGTAAATACCTTAGCTTCTTTCAGGACACCCTTGATTTCCGTCTTTGCCTGTTCATCACCTACGGCAACAATTTCTTCACATTTTTTTAAGATGCCGAGCATTTTTTTATGTAATGCATCATATTCTACCATTTTTGATTTATATGTGTCGATGAGGAATGGCGCCTGCTCCAGCATGTTTTTATTTTGCTCGAACGCCGCCCGTTCCTCCGGGGTAAACAGATCCGGTGTCTGAAGTAAAGATAGTTCAGCATATTCCATCCCCGCTTTCGCATAATGAAGAAGCATGTCAAGTGTATCATCATTCTGGGGATCAGCATTTCCCGCCCCCGCGTTGCCCGTGTTCGTCGTTTTCTTGCGACCAAATACAATGGGTTTTTTACCAAAATTTCTGTTAAGTCCCACTTTGAATAATCCTTTATACTTACTGTCCTTCCTGATCTTAAGTTGAAAACCTTAGAAAAAAGTAAATTTAGATTTAAATGAGAACAAATTCATGTTCAGCTTTTCTTTTTAAGAATGGGATGGTCTTCCTGATAGTGGAATAATTCCTCTTCATCGGCGATGTGAAAATTGATTCCGTCTTCTGAAAGAAATAGCAATCCCCTTCTTGATTTATTGGTCAGACCCGAATTTTTGCAATACCCGCCAGTAACGATAAAATATTTCCCCAATTCAAAATGCAAAAGTAAATCTCCGTTAACCGCCTCGAACGCGGTTTATTACACCATCATAATTTCAATAAATTCCAGTCGCTATTGAGTATAATCAAATTAATGTTTTAAATATGGCTAAATCAAGGCATTTTTCAATCTCATAACTTTCTTTTTTTCTACTTAAAAGTGCATGAAAATTACGCAGAATTTTCTAAAAATAATAACCAGTTTTACATCAATAGCACAAAAGCACCATGCATTACCCACCTAATTCAAGTTTTGGTTTTTCAAACTCCTTCTAATCACTTGATATACGTCATATTTTTACCAAAAAAACAAAAAAGAATGCTTTTGAAGTCATATCAAAAATTACAGATATAACGGTAAATGATTGCGCATCATGCCCGATATTAAGTCCGGGAACGCGGTAAAAATTTATTAAAACTAAAGATAATTACAGAAAATTACAAAATATATGAACAACTTTACCGATTATGCCACGCATCAGGCAGGACTGCCACTAAAAACACCTTTACAAATTAATCTTCAACACTCTCAGCAACGTTAAATGTGATATCCTTTTGCTTCCCATCCTTCAAAATTGTAAGAACAATTGCCTTTCCACTGAGTTCAAGGTTTTCGATCATCTCTTCCGCATGAGCCGTATTGGTTACTTTTATCCCGTTAACAGCTACCAAAACATCCATAGCTACAATATCTGCAAGAAATGCAGGCGAATTGGATAAGACAACATCAACAAAAGCTCCTGTGTTTCGCCCAAACAACGATCGTTCATCCGTGGAAATATCCCGCATAACTAATCCTAGTTTCGGAATGCGGTTAGACTTCACCAAATAAACGGCCCACTGATCATAATTATCATAATATCTCAAATAAGGTACCGAAACTGTATCACGAACTGTGACCTCTTCCCTTGTCACAACACGTTCACCATTTACGGTTCTTATCCGGTTGACATAATAGGTACGGTAATAATCCTGATAATCGTAATCAAGCTGGCTCTGTGTATCTGTGTATTCCGAAGAAACAATGACATGGGTTGCCCCTACTTCCCGGGCTTTTTTAACGGCATTATTTGGGCTCTCCTGAAAACCGTTAAAAGAGCTTTCACCTACAACAACAAAATTATGCTCCCGATAAAGACGCACATCACGATCAAGATCATTCGAACGGATCAAATTCGGTTCACCCTCTTCGCTAAGTGCAACAAGGTCTGGGGAAAGTCTTGGATCAACATATGATCGGTAGGAAGATCCAAATTGTCCTGCACCACAAGCTGAAAGCATCAAAGCCAACAAGATCGGGAGTATATATCTCATAATGAACCTCATTTCTGTGTCCCTCACAGAATTATGCATCTACCGCTAGGGTAGTACATTATTCCTGAATGAATACTGAATAATAGAGAGGAATTACGCCTTTCCAAAATGCGTTTCAAGTAGTGTTTTCCACTGTCCGATAAATGTTTCGAAATCGTTTTGCCCGTGGTCGGCAATAAAATCCCGGCCTTTATCGGAAAGCGCCACATACTTATATTCTACAGTCACCTTGCTCCGCATGGAAGATATGGATGCGCAGCTTACGGTGATAACCGCTATTTTATCTTCCGGTTCCACTTTATAAAATTGAACAAAATACCGTTCGGGCTCATATTTCTTTACAAGCCATATGGCGTTTGTTGTGGCGTATGCGTGGTTCGACGTCATAAACATATAGTCTTCATGCATTTTCTCGCCACCGGTAACTGGAATATAGCTCCATCCCGGCACCCAGAGTTTTTCTCCTTCGGCTGAAAAAAGCGGGAAAAGAACCTCGATCTTCTCCTCGATCTCAAACTCCGATTCAAATTTCTTAACTGTCATGACTGTCCCGAGCATAGTATATTATGCATATGATAACCGATGAACGTCGCTAAATAAATGCGTATTATTTTAATTTCACCAGATAAACGGCGCGTTGTTTATAAATGGGAATTTCTTTCTGATATGGAACGGATATAGGATTTGGAACCGCTTCATAACCATAATAGTAGACTCCGTTTCGCTGCATTGGGACTGGTAAGTAGTCATAGTTTTTATAAAATTTATAAGCCTTTTTACTGCCCATATACAAATAATCCGCCTCTAGCAATACATGGGTTACCCCAATTTCTTCACCCACTGCGACCGCATTCTTAGTTTTTTCCAGCGGGCCGGTAAAGAAACTTTCACCAACAACAATATACTTCTGGTCAGTAAATATCTTGAGATCTTCCTGAAAAGCATTGGTCAGAAACAATTGTGGCTTCGCATCAGGGGCAAGCATATAGGCACATTGACTGTTAACAGAATGGTCAACTACTGACCGATAGGAGGTCTCATACCAGCTCTGACCGCCACAGGCGGACAGCATCATCGCTGTCACACCTGTCAATATAATTATAATTATTCTCACCAAACAACCATATTCTCTTTCCGGACACAGTTCAAGCAACGCAACTCCTCCTAATCCGATTTATTTAATACAGTGCGGCCTCAATTATTTCTTGAAATAAGAAGTGTAGTATGCGAAACACTCTCATCTCAGTTACGGGGAACTTAAGGCGCGGTGGCGGAATGGCTACGCAGCGGATTGCAAATCCGTGTATACCGGTTCGATTCCGGTCCGCGCCTCCATATTTGTGCATAACTCCGGTAAAACTTAAATACTCAATTTATTTTTTGCTTCACATCTGCCTCTCTAGGTGCACAAAATAGTAATTTAAAGCAAAAGGACCGCTCTAATTAAGAGTTGAGTATCATTAAAGCTGCTATCTCAATCATAATCTTACCTAAATCATTACCCATTGGTGCTTCGGCACCGTCGCGCCGATAAGTTCAATTTTCCATCAAATTCTCTTTACCATTCGAAATAAAATTAGTTTTAATGAATATTTGCAGGGGGTGTGGTCAGTTGATTAACTAAACTGCGTACTTTATGTGCCGTAAACCGGAAAGCATACATTAACAGTAGTGCCGATATGTTCTTGGCTTACGATTTCAAGCGAACCGTTATGGGCATCAAGCAGCGACTTTACAATTGAAAGGCCGAGCCCCGTGCCAGACGCCGCAATTTCCGCCTCGGCCTGTCCGCGGAAAAACGGATCCGTGATATTTTTAAGGTTTTCTTTGGAAATACCTATGCCTTCATCCTTGATCGAAATTTTCACGGTTTTACCGTCCTCGTGGATGTTCAGCACGATAATACCATCATCATGAGAAAACTTTATAGCATTGGAGAGAAGATTGATAAAAATCTGTTTTAATGAACGCCGGTCCGCGTAAATTTTTGGCAAATTGGCAGCAATATTTACGGAAATCATAATCTGCTTTTTTTCTGCCAGTATGTTAACCGTATTTAAGCAGTGTAAGGCTATTTCCTCTAGATCAATTTCTTCTTTAAGAATAACCCGTTTTTCCGCCTCAATTTCCGAAATATCCAAAACATCATTAATCAAATCAAGTAAATGCTTACCGCTACTGTGAATGTCATTGATGTATTCTTCATATTTTGGATTTTCTATTTTCCCCAAACTTCCGGATTTAATGATCTCACTAAACCCCAGAATAGCATTAAGCGGCGTTCTGAATTCATGTGACATGGTTGCGAGAAAATTGGATTTTACCTTATTTGCCTCCTCAGCCATTACTTTAGCTTCTTCAAGAGATAACAAACTGTCATACTGCGCGGTAATATCGCGAGTTACCGCAACCATCTCAATAACCTCGTTTGGATTATCGCTGTTAAAGATCGGTGCACTACGTTGGCTCATCCGACGTTTTGACCCCTTAAGTCCGGTTATGTTAAATTCACATTCAAGCGCTTCGCCAGCATAAGTGGCATCAACGCTTGCTTTAAATACGTTATGATATTCAGGATCGACAATATCCAAAACGTTCGCCCCCCGCACTTCATCAATAGAGTTTGCATCTATCATTTCAAGGCCGGCAAAATTCATTTCGACAAGCTTATAATCCCTACTTACAATTTTTACACAGTCCGGCTGGCTGTCAACAATTGCTTCAAGCCGTGCCGCCATATTACGGTAACGTGCAACTTCCTCATCTTCTTCGGAAAAACCACTTAATTTATTTAATGAATAATGGCGCGCCATAAATATACCCTATTTTCTTACCATGCTAATTCCAATTGCTTAAAATTTTCTGAATGGAGATCATAAACATTGTCATATTTTGCAAGCTGATATAAAACGATTGTATTTTTTGTGAAGGATCAAAATGCCAAAATCATTATACTCGCTGATCATGTTTTTACTTACTGTATCGACTTCAACGGCGCAAACAAGTCCTGAAGATATCGCCGCGTCCGTTGCCGAGCATGACAAAGCTAACATCGCAATAATGAAAAATGACCTGGAAGAGGCTTATATACACTTGGAAAAAGCCATTGAACTTGATCCAACCAATTCCACCTTCCTTAACAATGCAGCTTACATGGCGATGCAAATGGAGAATTTTGGCAAATCACTTGAATATCTTCATATGGCGCTTGAACTTGATAAGAAAAAATTTGGTAAAGATCATATGAATGTTGCAAGCGTTTTGAATAACATTGCATCGGTTTATTCAAAAATGGGCGATCGGCAGAGAGCAATCACATATTATAAGCAGGCTCATAGCATGGTTGTGGAAAAACTTGGGGAAAAACACCCCCAGGCGGAAATTATAAAAAATCTCCTCCTAAAAGAAGAAGCAAAATAACCGACTTCGCCTTAAAAAACTGGAATCTAGGAAATCTTGATTAGATTACCGTCTTCATCAACATCTGTCCAAACACCAAGTTCATTGCCACTTGGTTCCAGAAATTGAAAACGTCTCCCTCCGGGGAACGAAAATATTTCCCGTATAATGGCGCCGCCCGCTGCCTTGATTTTACGTTCGGTCTCCTCCAGATTTTCGCTATAAAAAACGGGAAGTGCACCACCATTTTCGCTTCGAGACGACAGGTCGGCACGATGGAATCCGCAATCAAACCCCCGTCCTTCATATGCAGTGTAATCCGGTCCATAATCAGTAAATTCCCAACCAAACACTTTATTAAAAAAATGCTTCGTTTTGTCAAAATCAGATGCGGTAAATTCAATATAATTTATTTTATTATGCCGCGCACGTTTCTCTATCGTCATGTGATGTATTGCCCGTTCATTTTCCTTACCCTACCCAGACTTTAGCGCAACTTAATATTATTATGCAAGCTTGCAATTTGTTTAATTATAGTTGTTAATTATTTATCCGCTAAAACCAATAATAAGTCTTTTGCTTCCACCTGATCGCCAGCACTAACCAGTAATTCTGAAACCATTCCATCTTTTTCCGCATGCAGTGTGGTTTCCATTTTCATCGCTTCAATGGATAATAATAAATCCCCGGTCGTGACTTTTTGCCCTTGTTTTACGGCCATATTGGAAATCATGCCCGGCAGAGGGGCTCCTATATGGTTGTCATTGCTGCTATCGGCTTTCTTGTTTTCTTTCACTGCCGCTGTGGCATCTGCTTTCCTAAGTCTGATAACACGCGGCTGCCCATTTAATTCAAAGAAAACTTCGACTGTACCATCATCATGTACATCACTGATGGCCTGGCACCCAATGACCAGGGTCTTACCCGCCTCAAGATCAACCATAATTTCCTGAAACGGTTCCATACCATAGAAAAATACATTTGTTGGAAGATGGCTTATAGGGCCGTATTTTTCACGTATCATGGCAAAATCCGTATAAACCTTTGGATACATCAGATATGATGCCAAATCCAAGTCGTCTACTTTTGCGCCAGACGCTTTTTCAGCGTTTTTTCTGCTTTGCTCCAGATCAGCCGCTGGTAAACTTTTTCCAGGCCTCTCTGTAAGCGCTTTTTCACCTTTCAGAATTTTTTTCTGAAGTGCTTTTGGAAAACCACCAACAGTTTGTCCCAGCTCTCCTTTAAAAAGGCTCACGACACTTGCCGGAAACGCAATATCCTTATTCGGGTTCTCTACGTCTTCCCGTGTGAGATTCGATGACACCATCATAATTGCCATATCACCTACAACCTTTGATGACGGCGTAACTTTTACGATATCGCCAAACATCTGATTTACTTCAGCGTAGGTTTTCGCCACCTCATGCCAGCGTTCTTCCAGACCCATACTTCGGGCCTGTTCCTTAAGGTTAGTGAATTGCCCGCCCGGCATTTCATGCAAATACACTTCAGACGCGCCAGAGCGAATATCACTTTCAAAAGCCAAATACTGCTTACGGACCAGTTCCCAATAATCACTGATTTGCCTTATATTCGCATTGACGAGCCCAGTATCTCGCCCAGTTGCCTTCAATGCCGCCGCTATTGATCCAAGATTAGGTTGCGAAGTAAGACCGCTAAAGCTATCTATCGCAGCATCCGCCGCGTCAACCCCTGCTTCTGCCGCGGCAAGGACGCTCGCCGCGGAAATGCCGCTTGTATCATGTGTATGGAAATGAATTGGGATGCTGACTTCTTCCTTCAACGCGGTAAAAAGCCTTTTGGCCGCTGCCGGTTTCAGAAGTCCCGCCATATCTTTAAGACCAAGCACATGGGCCCCGGCTTTTTCAAGTTCCTTCGCCATATCGACATAATATTTAAGGTTATATTTTGCTCTGTCCGGATCGTCGATATCACCTGTGTAACATACCGTACCTTCACATATTTTACCGCTGTCGATAACCGCATCCATCGCAACCCGCATATTTTCCACCCAATTGAGGCTGTCAAACACCCGGAAGATATCAATACCCGCATCTGCAGTCTGCTTGATAAAATATTTGATAACATTATCCGGATAATTTGTGTAACCCACACCGTTTGATGATCTGAGTAACATCTGCGTCAAAATGTTTGGCGCGCCCTCACGAATTTCCCTAATACGTTCCCAGGGACTTTCATTTAAAAATCGCATTGCAACGTCGAACGTCGCCCCTCCCCAACATTCAATACTCAGCAAGTCACTCATCATATGTGCATATGCCGGGGCAATCTTTACCATATCATAACTTCGCATTCTTGTCGCTAGAAGCGATTGATGCGCATCCCGCATGGTCGTGTCAGTCATCAAAAGGCGTTTTTGATCAAGCATCCATTTTGCAAAACCTTCGGCGCCAAGACGCTTAAAAATATCCCGCGAACCTTCCGGTATCGGGCCTTTGGAGGGTGCTGGAACTCTTGGGGTAGGACTTGCCACAGGGACTTTTCTTCCCTTCACTTCTTTATTTCCATTCACTGTTATTTCAGAAATAAAATTCAGCAGTTTTGTCGCGCGGTCCTTGCGCGGCTTGAAAGCAAACAGCTCCGGCGTTTCGTCAATAAATCTTGTTGTATAACTGCCATTTCGAAACGTCGGATGATTAATCAGATTTTCAAGAAAATTAAGATTAGTTGCCAGACCCCGAATTCGAAATTCACGCAGTGCCCGTTTCATTCGTTCAACGGCCTGATCGGGGTCAGGCGCCCAAGCAGTAATTTTTTCAAGCATACTGTCATAATAACGAGTGATCACCGCACCTGAATAAGCCGTTCCGCCATCCAGCCGGATACCAAAGCCGGTTGCACCACGATATGCTGTAATGCGGCCATAATCAGGAACAAAATTATCTTCCGGATTTTCTGTCGTGATGCGGCATTGAAGTGCATACCCGTTGAGTTTAATGTTCTTTTGTTTCGGCACCCCTGATCGTTTGCTGCCAATTTTCTCACCATCAGCAATAAGAATTTGAGCCTTCACGAGATCAATACCCGTCACCTGCTCGGTTACGGTGTGCTCTACCTGTATCCTCGGGTTTACCTCAATAAAATAAAATTTACCCGTATCCACATCCATAAGAAATTCAACGGTGCCGGCATTGTAATAGCCTACTGATTTCGCGATTTTTAACCCAAGCTGGCATAGATCCTCGCGTTCATCTTCTTTCATAAAGGCCGCCGGTGCCCGTTCAATAACTTTTTGGTTTCTACGTTGAACTGAACAATCGCGTTCAAATAAATGCACGATATTACCGTGCATATCACCAAGAACCTGAACTTCAATATGGCGGGCGCGTTCAATCATTTTTTCCAGATAAACTTCGTCCTTGCCAAACGCACTTGCTGCTTCCCGCTGACCCTCGTTGACCTGATTTTCAAGCTCATCTGCGCTTCTGATTACACGCATTCCCCGGCCGCCGCCACCCCAACTGGCCTTTAACATCACCGGATAACCTATTTTTTCGGCAAATTCGCGTACCTTGATCATGTCTTTAGGGAGCGGCTCGGTCGCCGGAATAACAGGAACACCCGCCTTGATTGCAATATTGCGTGCGGCCACCTTATTGCCCAAGTCACGCATTGCCTGTGCGTCCGGACCAATAAATTTTACATCATTTTCGCGACAGCTATCGGCAAATTCGGGGTCCTCCGACAAAAAACCATACCCGGGATGGATTGCATCCGCCCCAACCGATTTAGCGATCCTTAGAATATCATCCCCCGCAAGATAAGCCTTGACGGGCCCAAGCCCTTCGCCCACTAGATAACTTTCATCCGCTTTAAAACGGTGAAGTGCCAGCCTGTCTTCATGTGAATAAATTGCGACTGTTTTTATGCCAAGTTCAGTCGCTGCTCGCATAATACGAATGGCGATTTCGCCACGATTTGCGACAAGTATCTTCTTTATACTGTTCATTTTGTTTTATTTGCCCGTTAAAGCCCCTCGCCCCTTAAAATAACTTTTTTGGTAAAGTTGTAAACTTAAATATTCCTAATTTTAAGAGCATTTACCATAAGCCTTTAAAAGTAACATTATTTGACGTGGGTCAATTTCCAATACCTTGACTACCGCTACCCTTTAACTCTCTGGACGTTAAACGGCACGGTTGAATTTAAATAGGGAGCTCATCAATGTTTAAAACCATTTTAATACCCATTGGCAATGATGAAGAAATTGAAACACGAATAAAAGCTTCGGTTACGATGGCAAAAAAATTCGATGCGCATGTAAAAGCACTACATGTCATCCCTACCCTGAAATCGCTCGAACAGCTCACACCTTATGCCTATTATTCTTACGATCTTTATACACGTATCTGGGAAACCCAGAAAAACAAGGCTGCCGAACGGAAAAAACATTTTCTTGATTATATGAAAAAAAATTATGATGACTATGAATGGTGCCAGGAAGAAGGCGATTTCATGCATTATTTAAAACTGGCCTCGCGGAGCTGTGACCTGACAATTGTCAGTCAGGGGGAAGACACCTATACCGACATCATGGGGACAATGGCCAGGTTCATCATGGAAAGCTCACTCCCGGTATTGGCGGTACCGTCATCAGGGCTCGATAAGGATTTTGGAAAAAACATCATGGTTGCCTGGGATAACAGCGCACAGGCAACACGTGCACTTCACGATGCGATCCCTCTTCTGAAAATGGCTGAAAACGTTACAATTGTTTCCATTTCGGAAAAAAGAAAGCCCAAAAACACAACAGAAGATATTTGTGCCATGCTAGCCCGGATGGGAATTGAAGCAAAAGGTCTTAACGAAGGGGAGCATTATGACAGATCTGAACGCATCATGGAACTGGCGGGAAAAGAGAATATTAATTTGATCGTAGCAGGTGCCTGGGGCCATAAACGTATCACCGAAGTCATCTTTGGCGGCGTAACCAAGACACTTTTCACCAATCAGGACATCCCCATATTTTTCTCACATTAAAGGCTCAAAGTAAGTAAAAATTTATCCTTTTTTTATAGGTTATTTAACACCCCCTTAACCGCATTATAGTATTTTGTCTCTATATATAAATAGAGTCTAAATCATGAAGGACTATGGTGAGACAGAAATTGGGTAAATTCCTAAAAAAAATTGTTCAAAACGACGTGGGATCATTCACACTGGAATATGCGCTGCTCGCTCCGGTTTTCCTTATGCTTACATTCGGATCCATGGAGATTGGGCGTATTTTGATGGTTTATGCTGCACTCGAAGGAGCGGTTACAGAATCAACCCGTATTTCCATAACCGGAAATATACCAGACGGGTATGCCACCGTAGACGCCTATATTGAGGACTATGTGAAGGACTCTCTTAACACAGTCGGCGTTGACGCCGGTGTAACCATTTCCATGAAAGTTTACGACAGTTTTTCCGATATCGGCGAACAAGAGCCGTTTACGGATGAAAATGGAGATCTTGCCTGCAATAATGGTGAATTTTATACCGACGTAAATTCCAACGCCACATGGGACGCGGACATGGGCGCAAACGGCGCGGGCGGTGAAGAAAACATTATGGTGATGGAAATCTCAGTTGACCTCCCTTATATGATGCATGGCTTCATTGATGCCTTTTCAGATAGCGAAACAATCGAACTTTCAACATCAACAGCTGTTCGAAACGAGCCTTATGGTGGGGTCGCTTGGGAGCCAAGCTCAACTGTTCTGGCATGTCCATAATCTTCCAAAAATGATGAAGAGAAACTTATGAAACAAGCAAATCTATACAAAAAGCTGAAAAAAAGCCTGCGGAACCGCGGGACAAACCTTCGGTCGCTGAAATCTGATCAGAAAGGTATCGCGCTAATTGAATTTGCACTTGCAGCACCCGTTTTGGCGGCATTATTGTTAGCCTGTACTGATCTTGCCGTTTATCTTGTCGCCCACCAACGCGTCTCGCGCGCGGCTTATACCATGTCGAACCTGATGACACAGATGGATCAGGGACTAACGGAATCACAGGTAAACGATATGATGCTTGCACTTGATCAAGTTAGTCAGCCTTTTAATATCGGACAAGACGGTGTAGCAACAATCACTGCTATTGTCGGAGAAGGTGTTGATGGTTCTCCGCCAAACGCATATAGTGTCGCCTGGCAACGTTGCTACGGACCCAATCCTTCAAGTTCAAATTATGGTTCAGACGGCGCTGTTGTTGCTGCCGGTGACATACCCTCAAATACGATTGTCACTACCTCCCAGATACTTGTCATCACGGAAGTTGAATATGACTTCGTACCAATTGTCGGTTTTCTTCCACTTGACGGTGAAATCTCTTACGAAGCCTATTTCCGCCCGCGGCGCGGAACAATTGAAAATATCGTCGCTGACGGTACTTCACCCGGCGTTTGTTCTTAAAATTTCTTTAATCTACTTGGAACGGATAAAGCTTCCCACTTTATTTATAATTTAACGCCCCTGATGAAAAATCAATCCATCAGGGGCGTTAAATTTATTCGTTTGTAAAGGGGCTCTCCCCCCTACTTGCTCAATCTCAAATCAGCCAAGTCATTGGCGATCGCTTCAAACGCACCATCAAGTTCATCCGCATCTGGTGCATGGAAATACTTCCCTGAGTCAGTTGCACATCCTTCATAAAGACTTTGCAGCGTCGAGCTGGTCGCTCCGCTTCCAAAAGTGATTGTGTAAATGGTTATACCCATACCTTTCATTGCCGAGCAAACATAAGCGAGACGTTTATTAATAGCCGTCGTAGTGGCATTTTGATATGTAGCGCCATCTAGACGCCCCTCATCACGAATTCCGTATGCGGAATAATCACCGTTATATAGTCGATCATTACCAAAGTCTTCATCATCCCAGTCATAAACACCATTACAACCAGGACAGTTTCCGTCACCGTCATCATCCCAATTATCATCATTGTCGTTGCTGCGGTCACGTTCATCGTAATATTTATTGTTTTTCCCGGAAGAAATAATCCAATTTTCGCCATCGGTCATAAGCACAGCTGCTTTGACCATTTGGTCATCGTCATAGGCAATATCATTAAAAAATGGTGATCCCGTGTGTAACATACGCCATCCCCAGATCATGCCGATATTGGCAATGGTACCGCCACGGTTATAGCTGTAATAAAGACTATCAATATAAGTGGTGAGATCTGCTTTTGTTGAGCTGAAATCCATAACTGGCGCCGGGCAGTTAATATTTGGACCACCATCATGATTGGTGCTTTCGCCATAACCACCAGCACGTTGATAATCAGGTGCCGGCCAATCCTCACCGTTCGGGCCGGACAAATCGGAAAGATCATAAACATTGTCATAATGCGGACGCCACAAAAACGGCACCCAATCTTCACCCTCGTGCTCCACTTTTACGTCATAAGCATTCGACGCACTAAGGTCACTAGTGGTGCTGCGTGCTTCAACACATCCATTCCACTTATCCAATGCTGTTGCATGATATGTATAACTTGCCGGAACGGTCGAGGTGTCTATATAACTTGAATCAAGTAAATGCCCTACATTCACTGTCGTCACATAAGGTACAACAGCAATTTCAAGTTTGTCATTTGTGGCGTCATCACCAAAAAGGTTATTGACGAGCGCCTTCGCTGACGATTTAAGTGCATTAATCCGTGTTGTTCCACTATCACTCGAACGCATGGACCCCGTATTATCAAGCACCATGACAAGCTGTAGACCGGTTTGTTTACTTGTGGTTTCCGCGCTCGCCGCAACATCGACGGTATCAAAACCGAATACACGCATAAATACGGTACTCACCTCCGCGGACGTTGATACGTCCAACGTTTTTGTTGCTGTGTCCACTTCAGTAATCACAAGCGGGTCAACCGTCCCATCCATGAAAGTAGAATCAAAATTACTATCAAAAAATGCCTGAATTTCAGCGTCTCGTGATGCAGAATGAAATGCCTTTGCCCCGGCAAGGGCCGCAGCGTCCAATGCTCCCGAAAGCTGCGCTCTATATAGATACGCCCGACCAAGATCAACACCAACGCCCAACATTCCAACAAATACAGTGCCCGCTAAAGCGGTTTGAACAAGTATACTTCCTTTCTGATTTTTTATCAGATTGGAATATTTAAGTTTTGTCTTTGAAAATAATCGGTTTAACATCAGTCCCACCAGAGTTGTTTCAATATGGGGGAAAGTATAAAATTAAATCATTAATCAATGACTAATTAAACCGTCAATTTAGTCTAAAAATTTACTCAATTTCTGGCAAAAATATGGGGTTTTATGCGACTGAAAATCGCCTACTGTGCTTCATAAACACCTCGGGCAACGGCCCGTGCCATTACATCCGCAGCGGCAGCGCCAATTTCACTAAGACGTCTTGACCGGGTCGGTCCTTCCGGTATTTCTTTTGTCCCGCTGGATATGCAGAATATAGTATCCCCGTCTGAAAGCGTATGCACCGGGCGTATGGCCCGCGCAAACCCGTCATGCGCCATCATGGCAATCCGCTTGCATTCGGCGGATGTAAGCTTCGCCGATGTGGCAATTACACCAATTGTTGTATTGGTTCCCGGTCGCGAACCACCCATTTTCCCATCATCCGGCAACGGCTTTATCGCCGGTTCCTGATCCGGGTTTGCCTTTTGCCCGCCAAGTTCACCACCGATGGCAAATGGCTGCGCCCAGAATGTCTTGCCGTCTGGCATATATACGCTTCCAACACTGTTCACCGCCACAAGCGCCCCGACCATAAGCCCGCCACCCATATCAAGCGACGCAGAGCCCAATCCGCCTTCCTTATTCCCCGAACGCGCACCAAGACCCGCACCCGAATTACCAAGTGGAAATGCCCCGCCATTTCGCTTTTGTGCATCTGAAAGCGCGGCAATTCCCAGATCATGATAGGGCGTATCAACGCCCCAATCCTTGTTCCCGCCATTAACCAGATCAAAAAGAATAGCCCCGACCACAATCGGCACAGCAGGCATTGTTTCCGTGAATTTCAAGCCGACATTCTGCGTCGATAACACCTTCGCGACCCCGTCCCCGGCGGCAAGGCCAAAAACACTTCCCCCCGAAAGCACAACCGCATCCGCACGCCCGACCAGATTTTCCGGGCTCAGCACCTCCACATCCCGAAGGCCCGGCCCCCCGCCGCGCACATCAACACCGCCGGTCACCGAATTGGGGCAATAAAGCACGGTTGTTCCCGTGCGTACACCTTGGTCTTCTGCGTTTCCGACACTGATTCCTTCAACATCGGTGATTAAATTCTGCGGCCCCGGTTTGAACATGCTTTTATCCTTTTTTGTTTATTTTAAAGCCACTTATTCCCTAAATCCATCAAATTTTTCAATGCCGCCCATGTGATCAAACCATTCATGGCGTTCGGGCCAAAAAATGATTTGTTTCTGTCCTGTATTTTTCGGCGCAGTCTCCAACGATCCCGCCGGAACAATCAGCCAGGTGCGACTGTGGTTGACATAAGGAACATTGCATCCGCAATTTGAACAAAACACGGTTCTTATTTCCCGGCCCGGCACATCATATTGCTTAATCAGCTCCTTACCGCTCAGCCATTCAATATTACCCGGCGCCGTTTTCAGATTGGCTGCATACGCCGCCCCGGTGGTTTTATGGCATTGTTCACAGTGGCAGAAATTAAATGCCTGAAAATCATCCCTGATTTTGAATGTCACTGCGCCACACAAGCAACTACCCTTAATTTTATTTGTCATTTTTTCAATCCCTAAATTATGAATCCCGCATCGTTTCTTCAATCAAAGCTTTCATTTGTCGCACCACATCCGGGAAGTGGTTATACACATTTGTTGTTTGGTATGGGTCATTTTCAAGGTTATAAAGCTGTGCGGGCGGGGCGCCGGCGCGGATTTTCCCGTTTTCAATGTCGCTGTTTTCCTGACTTGTGAAACCAACCGCCGCGGCCCCAGCAAACATATGCTGCCCGATGCGCGTACCACCAAAGCCGCCTTCGTCCTGCGCGCCGATATAAACCCATTTACCGCTGCGGATGGTCAGGTGTGTTTTTTGAAACGGACTGATCACAAGGCTTTCCCGGATCGGTTTATCGCCTTCAATCCCCTTAAACGCGTTAATCATGTTGACGCTGTCGGGCCCTTCATCATCCAACAAATCGCGGGCGACAATATCCGCGAGCGTGGCCAGCATATCCACATTGGAAATCAGTTCATCAGATTTCTTACCCGCTGGCGCAACACCAGGCCAGCGGACAATAAACGGCACCCGATGTCCCCCTTCCCATGCGCCGAACTTCATTCCCAGAAGCTTGCCGTTTAAACGGTGGCCCGCTTCCCATGCGGTCTGGCCGCCGCGGTTGAACATGCCGCCATTGTCGCTTGTAAAAATAAGCAGGGTATTATCGACAAGGCCTTCTTCTTCCAGTGCTTTTGTAATTTCCCCCACCATCCAGTCAAGCTCATGGATTGAATCGCCATACGGTCCCGCATCACTTGATGCAATGAACTGCGGCGCAGGGGTAAAAGGATGATGAATATTTGTTGTCGCGAAATAAAGGAAAAATGGTCCTTCTCTGTTTTCCCGGATCCAATTGATGGCGCGGTTCTTTAAATTGGTGCCGATTTCGCGGTCTTTATAAAGCGCGTGGGCCGCTTCGCCGCCGCCAATGGCGTCCAGTTCAAATTTTTCATCAAATTCCCGCGCCGTTGACATTTTGCCATATACAAGCGGGTCTTCGGGGACAAGGCCGACCACATGATGATTTTCCACATACACAAACGGTGGGTGGCTGTTTAAGACCGGAACGCCGTAATAATAATCAAACCCAAGCTCAAGCGGTCCCGGCTTCAGTGGTTTGTTCCAATCAAGCAGTTCTTCCCGTCTACCAAAGCCAAGATGCCACTTTCCGATAATCGCGGTTTTATAGCCCGCTTCTTTCATTAATCGGGCAATTGTCATCTGGTCTGTGTCAATGGAAAGCGGTTCCTTCAACATCAACGGTCCCCAAAGATGTTCCTGCCGGGCCGGATACTGCCCGGTCATCAACCCATAACGGGATGGCGAACAGACCGCGGAGGCAGAATGGGCATCGGTAAAGCTGATCCCCTGTTCCGCGATTTTATCTATATTCGGAGTTCGGACCTTGGTCGCGCCATATGAACTTAAATCACCGTAGCCGATATCATCGGCATTGATGATAATTACATTGGGCCTTTCTAATGTGGACGTTTGCGCTATTGCATGATGTGAAATCACCCCAAAAGCGATTAATAACAATGATTTAAGTAAAAAATATCCAATATGGGAAATTATATTTTTGCCTTCTCTTGATAATATCATCAAATATCCTCCCCTGAATTTGTTTTATGTTATGACTACAATAGTATCCCCATTTATTTAAAAACGAATTCTAAATACACCGTCCTCCATCAACTTCCATGGCAACCCCGGTGACCATACCCGCCTCATCGGAACAAAGGAAGCATGCCGCATTACCCATATCATCCGGCGTTGAAAAACGGCCAATCGGAATGGTGGACAGGAATTTTTCCCTTATCTCCGGTGTGTCTTCACCCATAAATGTTTTTAAAAGAGGCGTTTCCCCCGCCACGGGATTAATGGCGTTTACCCGGATACCAAATGGCGCGAGCTCAACCGCCATGCCGCGTGTTGCCGTGATCATCCATCCTTTTGACGCGTTATACCAGGTCAGATTTGGTCTTGGGCTAACCCCACCGGTACTCGCAACATTTAATATCGCGCCTGAACCCGCCTTTTTCATGATTGGGACTATATGATGCGCTGTGTGGTACACAGACTTGGCATTAACGTTAAAAATACGGTCAAAATCACTTTCGGATAACTGATCAAGCGGTTGTGGGATATGGCCGATCCCGGCGTTATTGACCAGAATATCAATTTTCCCGTATTTTTCCATCACATGATCCACCATGTCACCAACGCTTTTTCCGTCAGAAACATCCACTTCGCGGGAAACGACGCCATCACCAAGCTCACCGGACAGTTCCGCGGCAAGCTTGCCATTCAAATCAGCGATAATTACTTTTGCGCCTTCAGCGGAAAATTTACGCACGATCCCTGCGCCAAAACCGGAAGCGCCACCTGTTACAATTGCTATTTTTTCGTTTAATCGCATAATATTATACATCTTTCTTAAATTATTACTTTAATCATGTTTGGCCGCAACCGTTTTGAGCACGGAAAAACCGTAGAGGGCTTCAAACCCCTTTTCACGTCCAAAGCCTGATTTACCCACACCGCCGAACGGTAATTCCACACCGCCGCCCGCGCCGTAATTGTTGATGAATATCTGTCCCGCCTTAACCGCTTTGGCCATGCGCATCTGCCGCGCTCCGTTTTCCGTCCAGATGCCGGTAACAAGACCGTATTCGGTCCCATTGGCTATTTTTATAGCTTCTGCTTCGCTCTCAAAAGGGATTACCACCTGTACCGGGCCGAAGATCTCTTCCTGCGCCAATTTGCTGTCCGGTGGCACATCACGGAATAATGTCGGCTTCACATAGCAGCCTTTTTCAGGCAGATTATCAACCAATATCCCCTGCGCCGCGATGGTTAGGCCGCTTTGCGTTCCCGCATTGATATATCGATCAACGATGTCTTTTTGTTTGGCACTGACCAGTGGCCCGACATCAAGATCGTCTGTTGATGGACCCACTTTGAGCGCGGAAATTTTTTCAGCCATACGGTTGATCACTTCTTCGTAAATACCGCGCTGAACCATAATCCGTGATCCGGCGGAACATGTCTGCCCTGCGTTCTGAATACCGGCATTAACCAAAAACGGTATCGCCGCATCAAGGTCAGCATCATCAAAAACAATCTGCGGGGATTTTCCGCCCAGCTCCAGTGTCACGGGCACAATATTCTCGGCTGCCGCCTTCTGTATTTCCTTACCGATCCCCACAGACCCGGTAAAGGAAATATGATCCACATCCGGGTGGCTTGCAAGTGCGGCCCCCGCTTCAGCGCCAACACCGCTAACAACATTAAGGACCCCTTTGGGCAGACCGGCTTCTTCGGCAATCCGCGCAAATAAAAGTGCGGTCAGCCCCGCATCTTCCGCCGGTTTTAATACACATGTATTTCCCATGGCGAGCGCGCCGCCAATACAACGACCGGCAATCTGCATCGGGTAGTTCCACGGGATAATATGCCCGGTTACACCATGTGGTTCACGTAATGTATATACGGTATATCCATCAAGATACGGAATGGTGTGGCCCATCACTTTGTCGGCGGCGCCCCCATAAAATTCCATATAACGCGCCATGGCAATGGCGTCCGCCCGTGCCTGTTTAACCGGTTTTCCCACATCCCTTGTCTCCAGCGCGGTTAATTCATCCTCATACTGTTTTAGTTTCTCACCAATTTTAGTGATGATACGGCCGCGCTCAACAGCGGGCATCCGCCCCCATTCCCCGTCAAGGGCATCACGCGCGGCCTTAACAGCGTCATTGACATCTTTTTTCGATCCACGGCCGATTTTGCACATGACTTCACCTGTTGAAGGATTGATTACTTCAAGCGTTGCGCCATTTTCCGCCTTCCGCCATGAGCCACCGATTAATATTTCTTCGGTATTAAAAGATATTTTCATTTGGGTTTTCCCTTGTTCTGTCAACTGTTTCCGCTGCTATCACTTTATTAATGTCTGGACTGGCATCAAGCAACGATTTTGTATAAGGATGTGTGGGCCGAGCAAATATATCTATCGTTCGCCCCTCTTCGACGATTGTGCCGTCTTTCATCACTAAAATCCGATCCGTTATATTCTTCACAGTCGTCAGGTCGTGTGAAATAAACAGATACGAAATATCAAGTTCTCTTGATAATCTTGATAACAGCTTGAGGATCTGATCACGGATCAGAACATCCAGCGCCGATGTTGCCTCATCAAGTAATATTACATCCGGATTGGTAATTAACGCCCGGGCAATCGCTATCCGTTGGCGCTGACCACCGGAAAACTCATGCGGGTATTTATCTATATCCGCTTCTGTAAGACCCACCCGAACAAGCATTTCACAAACCTGCTCCCGCGCCTGATCCGGCCTTGGCTGGTCATCAAGAAGATAAAATGGCTCCGAAACCAACCGCCCGACCGTATGACGGGGATTAAAACTACCATAAGGGTCCTGAAAAACCACACTGATGTGCCGACGTAGTCTTTTTTCACCGTTAAATTTTTTCTCCGCAATATAAATCTCACCACCTTGAAAATCCTCGAGCCCCAGAATACAGCGACTGAGGGTTGATTTACCGCAACCACTTTCCCCGACGAGACCAATATTCTCACCCTTTCTTATCGAAAAACTGACATCATTAACCGCACGAAGCATCTTCTTTCTGCCAATTTGGTAATCCTTACGTAGCTTTTTGACTTCGAGAATTGTATCTTCACCGTCTTTGATAAATTTTTCTTCGCGTTGTTTTCGTGCGGCAGCAAACAGGGCTTTTGAATATTCATGCTGAAGATTATCAAAAAATCCCTTCCCACCCCCCTGTTCAATAATGCGGCCATCTTTCATGATAATGATATGATCCGCTACTTCTGCCACAACCGCCAGGTCATGACTGATCAGAAGAAGCCCCATATTGTCCTGGTCAACCAGTTTTTTTAGAAGATTAAGGATCTTCGCCTGCGTCGTCACATCAAGCGCTGTTGTCGGCTCATCTGCAATCAAAAGAGCCGGCTTTTGCGATATGGCGATTGCGATAACAACCCGTTGCCGCTGACCGCCGGAAAGCTTATGCGGATATGTTGTGAGCGGAAACCGCTCAACCGGCAATCCCACCCGGGTTAGGGCCAGTTCCGCCCTTTGGCGAACTTCGCCACGGCTTAAGCCGGGTTCGGAAAAGTTTATTGCTTCCATTACCTGCGCGCCGATTGTTTCAACAGGGTTTAATGCGCTCATTGGTTCCTGAAACACCATCCCGATATCAGACGCCCGGACCGTGCACATTTCCTTTTCGCTCATACTGCCGATTTCCTGGTCATTCAACCAGATTGACCCGGTAACATCCGCTCCTTCGGGAAGAAGCCGGATAACGGCCCCGGACGTCATGGATTTACCTGACCCGCTTTCCCCGACGATCGCAACAACCTGCCCCCGTTCAACACTCAGGTTCACATCGCGCAGTATTTCAACGCCATGAATGGAAAGGTTTAAATTCTGAACATCAAGAAGCGGCATTTGACGCCTCCATTTCCCTGGCTTTTCGTTGTCGTAATTTTGGGTCCAGAATATCCCGTAGTCCGTCCCCCATCAGGTTAAGCCCTAAAACCATAGTCACAATAGCGCCGCCGGGAACAAATGCCAGCCACGGCGCAAAAAAGATCATGGTCTGCGCTTCATTCAACATCCGGCCTAGGCTCGGGTCCGGCGGCTGGGTGCCAAGTCCTACATATGAAAGACTCGCCTCCGCGATGATCGCGATAGAAAACTGGATTGTTGCCTGTACAATCAGAATGTTGGCAATATTTGGCAAAATATGTTCGAAACTGATCCGCATACTTCCCTTGCCGCAAACGCGCGCCGCCATAATATATTCCCGCGACCAAAGTCCCAACGCCCCGCCCCGCGTCATCCGTGCAAAAACAGGTATATTGAAAATTCCTATAGCGATGATTGCGTTTATTGCGCCGGGGCCAAACACGGCGGTAATCATAATAGCCATTAAAAGTGACGGAAACGCAAATATCAGGTCGTTTCCTCTCATCAGTATCTCATCAATCAGATTGCCGCCATTCATGCGCGCGGCGGCGGCGTATAGCCCGAGCGGCACACCAAACAACATGCCAATACCGACTGCTACCAGCGATACCATCACAGCGTTTCTAGCGCCGATCATGATCATTGAAAAAACATCCCGACCGAAATGATCCGTGCCAAACCAATGATCAATGTTTGGTGCCTGAAATTTATCCGCAATTTCAAGTGCAGTAACATCATATGGTGTCCACACAAGTGAAAGTAATGCCATGCATAGGAATATTGTGGTCAGTATCGCACCAATTATAAAATTAAGGGGTAGTTTCATTACATCCGCTTCCCTTCGCGCAATCGTGGGTCAACCGCCGCATATAAAAGATCAACAACAAATGTGATCACCACGACCGCGAGCACAAGAAGTGTTACAATGGATTTTACGACGATAAGATCCCTTTGCGCGATCGATTGAAAAACCAGCCGACCAAGTCCGGGCAGTGAAAAAATACTTTCAATGATAATCCCGCCCGCCAGTAAAAATGAAAACTGCAATCCCAAAATGGTAAGAACAGGGATTAACGCGTTTCTAAGGCCATGCCGCATTAATGCCTGCCCTTTGCTAAGCCCTTTTGCACGAGCCGTCCTGATATAGTCTTCATTCATGACTTCAAGCACCGAAGAACGCATTACCCGCGCCAGTATCGCCGCCTGCGGCAGCGCCAGCGATATCGCAGGGAGCGTCAATGCCTTTAGACATTCTAAAAAACCGGCATCCCATCCGGGGAAACCACCGGCGGAAAACCACCTGAGCGACGTTGAAAAAAAAAGCACCATCAATATTGCAAACCAGAAATTTGGAATAGCCACCCCTACCTGCGCCGCGCCCATCAATAACGTATCAAGAAAACCGCCACGCCGTGACGCGCTAATCACCCCTACCGGGATTGCAATAATCGTTGAGAGAATCAATGCATAAATCGTCAGCGGCACGGAAACAAGTGTCCGATCTGTGATCAGGTCGGAAACGGGAACACGGTAGGTGTAACTCGTCCCAAAATCCCCCTTTATCATCCCTGTTATCCATGAAATATATCGGTCCCATGCCCCCATATTAAGACCGAGTTCCGAGCGCAGTGCTTCCGTTGCTTCCGTGCTTCCGGAAAGCCCCATCATATATGCAGCCGGGTCGCCCGGCACCACTTCAATCATCACAAAAATAACGACCGTCGCAACAAGCAGTGTGAGAACTAACGATAACAAACGTTTGAGAATATAATGACCCATTATCCATTATCCTCAATATACACATCGCGAAGATCGTTTGACCTTATCGGATAGTTTCGCCACATCCCCTTAACGCCGCGTTTCCAGACCCCGTATTTGCCAAGCTGAAACAAAAACCCGTTAACCGCATCTTCAGCGATTTTTCTCTGTGCTTCCTTGTAAAGGGCCGCTCGTCCTGCCGCATTTCCGTTTTTATCAATATCACTGATTATTTTTTGAAAATCGGCGTTGTCATACCCAAAATAATAATTCGGATTGGCATAAATATTAATATCCATTGGCTCAACATGGGAAACGACGGTCAAATCATAATTTCGGTTTCTAAGCACCTGATCGATCCACTGCGCCCATTCCATATTTTCAATTTCAAGATGAATACCAACACGCGAAAGCTGATTGGCCACAAGCTCTCCTGTCCTGCGGGCGTAAATCGGCGGTGGCAATTTGAGGCTTGCTTTAAACCCGTTTGGAAAACCCGCCTCACGCAGATATCCACGTGCCTTGTTAAGGTCATACGGATAAAGCGCCGTCAAATCGACATAGTCTGGATGATTTGGCGCAAAATGCGTTCCAATCGCTTGTGCATTACCGAACATCGCACCGTCAATCAGTTCTTTTCTGTTAATGGCGTGGGCAATCGCCTTGCGAACCAGTATGTTGTCAAAGGGTGTCTTCTTGTTATTTGTCGCAAGTATGGTTTCCCCTGCTGTCAATCCAACAACAACTTCAAATGCCGGATCGCGATCAAAAAGAAACAGATTTTCCGGCGCAGGGTAGTTTGGGAATGTGTCGATGTCCCCCGCCATCATCGCTGTATAAGCCGAAAGTGGATCCGTGATAATCTTAAATGTAGCCCAGTCAAGCCGCGCCTGCGCGCCCCAGTATGTATTGTTTTTTATAAGCTCAATCCGGTCGCCGCGCACCCACCTTTTGAATCTGAACGGCCCCGTACCAATCGGATTTATCGCATTGGTCGCGGCACTTTCCGAGGCAACAATCACCGCATCACCCAGCCCGATATTAAAAAGGAAGTCCGGATGAGCGCGGTCAAGCGTGATCATGATCGTATAGTCATCAAAAATATCAATGTTCGCAATTGGGGCAAAAATATATTTTTTTGCGTTCGTAGAATTGGCCGCCCGTGCGCGGTCAAATGAAAATCTGACGTCATCAGCGGTAAAGTCCGTACCATCATGAAACCTTACCCCTTCAGCCAAATGAAAAATATATGATTTCCCGTCTGATGATAACTCCCAGAATAAGGCAAGCCCTGGGATCACTTCACCATTTTGATCAATCCTGACCAAACCTTCAAAAATATTCCCATAAACGACCTCATCTATTGCCGCCGCGGCCCCCGACGTCGGATCAAGGTTTGGAGGTTCAAGCTGCAAACCAACATTGATACCGTCGGCCCAAATATTTAACGGGAACAAAAAAAACATGAAGACACTGCATAGAATAATTCTCATATGTCAGAAGGTCCATTATCCGATGCCCTGACCGCGACGATAATGCCCTCCTGGTCAAGGGATTCTGCTATCTGAACCGTTTTACGCGATACCCCAGGTTCGATGATATATTTTACTTCACGCGATATCGGGTTCAACAGCGACAGTTCTTTTCTAAGCACTTCTGCCGCTCTAAGGTTGGTCTTCATAACGCTAAAGCTCAGATGCGTAAGGTTTTGTCCAAGTACGACTGGAAGATGTGTGGGGCTTTTAAGGAGCTCAATAACCAACTGGTCTTCATCACAGCCCAGGATGTCAATTAACCCGCGCAGTAAATTCTGCTCTGCATAGGGATTAAAGTGACCCGCTCCGGAATATAAGTAAATTCTTTGATCACTTTTGATTTGGATTAACCCGTCAGCGTTCACTGAATTTACCACATGTGCAAATGATGGGAAAGAACCCGTCATCAGAATGCCGGATGCCAACATTCCGACATTAAACCCCCTTCTTGTTATGCTGATTGTATGATTGCCGTTCATCGCACCCTGCATTTCCAGACTTGAAAAATATACAGTAACTTCATGAGACAAAAGTTCAAAGGATAAATCTCAATTTTATCCATGATTCATAGAAACGACGGCCATTTATTATCACTTCAATAAACATGTAAATTTTTTACATTTTATTAATCCAATTCCGTATAGAATTCGTACCAAGTGAAATACTTAATTTGATTCTAACTGTCTGCTCTTACTCCCTATAAGGACAGGCAAGTTCAGGGGCAGGATCCCCCCATCCTGCCCCTACCCTAATAAGTAAACGTCTATGTTATTGACTTGAAAAATTTTATCAGGTTTGCCACCTGAATATAATTGTCGTCAGAAAATCCTGTTGCATGATCAACGATCAATAGCCCAATTAACAACATAATTACGCAACAAACACTATTTACCAAGCCCACATACATATTCGTCTTCCTATCAAACTCAATACTCAATACTCAAAATTCAACTTTCCCATTTTGACTCAAACAAAACCAAAACGTAAAAAGATAAACTTTTAACTATTTATATGCGAAATCCGTGCCAAAATCATTTTATGAATATGAAACAAATAGTTATATGGTTAACGATAAATATAAAAAAATTCTGTGTGTAAGCCTATTTTACAGCATTCCAGCATTTTTCTCAGTTCGGGACAGGACGCCGATATCAGACAAAAAGATGATTTCCCTTCCACAGTGCTCATTTGTTTTTTTATAACAATACTCTTAAGTGGATCACCAGCTTTATAGACCCATGCACATGCCCGATTGGTTGGAAATGCAAAAAGAGGGTTACCAAAGCCGGGACCAAAATTATATTGAGTGTTAACGTAAGACCCGACAATATAGTTAAAATTATAATTTGATGCCCAATATACTCCACACCAAAACACTGATGTTTACTATTGGAGAGTTTAGGAAAAATAGATAGGCGACGGCATCCCTCGAACAGGGTAAGAAAATTATTCCTTGATAAGTAAATTATATGTAGCGCGTGCCATGACCTTAGCGGAATTTAACATATCCTCTACAATCACATACTCATCAGGCTGATGCGCCAGCTCCAGTATACCGGGCCCATAAGCAATACAGTCTTTAAGATTGCCAATCCGGTCAATGTGCTTTTGATCATATGTTCCGGGCGAACATACCAATGTTGGTTTTTTACCTAAAATTTCTTCTATCGCGGCAGATGTAGCCTCTACCACAGGCGCATTCTCATCGGTCATACTTGGTATTACTTCAAGCATGTCGCGAATTTCGTAACGAAAACCTTCCCTGCTTGTTTCAAGATCGCTCAATATACCAGCTATCTCACCTTTAACATTTATAATATCCTCTTCCACCAGAAAACGCCGGTCAATTACCATGCGGCAGCTATCCGGGACACATGGAGCGGGCAAGCCTGCGTTATCCGTTCTCTTTATTTCTTCCTGTCCGCCATGAATACTGTTGATGTTGAGTGTTGATTGCTTCGCCCCTTCTGGCACAACCGGCATACTTGTGTGACGTGCTGCCATCGCCGGATATAATTTATCCTCAAATTCCGCGACAACCGCACCCATATGTCGAATAGCACAATCCCCAAGAAACGGCATTGATCCGTGCGCAATGCGCCCGAATGTTTCTATTTCTGCCCACCATACGCCGCGATGCCCCAAGCAGACCCTATCTACATTCAGCGGTTCAGGGATAATAACATGATCAACCCGATCTTTTGAAAAATACCCTTTTTCCGCCAGATAAGCGACGCCACCAAGCCCTCCGGATTCCTCATCCGCTGTGCCGGAAATTTCAATTGCACCTTTAAGCTCCACTCCGCTTTTTATCAGGGCCTCAACTGCAATGATGGAGGCCGCAAGCCCCCCTTTCATATCACACGCACCACGACCATATATTTTCCCGTCTATAAGGTCAGCCGCAAATGGGTCCTTCGTCCAGCCATCGCCCGTTTCAACCACATCAATATGACTGTTGAAATGAACGCAAGGCCCCTTTCTGCCTGTTTCATAACGGGCGATCACGTTATAACGGGGGTATTCGGCACTATCACCTGGTGCGCCGTAAGCGCGTACATACTCGACTGTAAAACCGCTATTTTTTAATCGATTGCCGATATATTCAACGCAGACCTGATAATCGTTGCCCGGCGGGTTCACGGTGGGAAAGCGGATAAGATCCTGACAAAGTCGGATGAGACTGTCTTCTGATTTTTCAATTAACTCAAATACGGGTTCTAGAACTTGATCACTCATAAATTTTTCCGGTTTTTATATACCGGAAAAATTTATTCTTTATTACCTGTCACCACAAGCCTTTTATTTTCAAATTTTCAATAACGCATTAAAATTGAAAATAGATAAAGGGGGCTTCTTCTGTGGATAAAACGATAAGCACATATGTCAAAGTTACCATAAACATTGATTGAACAACTAACGGCACTCTGCAGTAAATATCTTTCCAAAATATGTTCCAATGAGTTGGCGTATATTGAAGTGCGAAAGCCAAAAGAAGCATCCCAAGCCCCAAAACATCAAATGGTGTATTGGTGACGGAAAAATTGGTCATGGCCGTACCATACTCCATTGCACTCTCCACTGAACCACCCCTGAAAAACAGGCGGGAAAATGCGATAACATTAAAAATCCAAAACATCTGAAGACCAAGCCTGAAGCCTTTATATTCCGGCTCCGGAATTCCCTGATCTGCCCTCCTATTGCGCCGCCATCTTTCCAGACAGACTAGTCCACCGTGTATAAGACCATAGACCACGAAGTTCCAACCGGCGCCGTGCCAGATACCAATGGCAACGAACGTAATCATCAGATTGAAGTAGACATTGCCGTATTTCGAACCGCCGACGCTAAAAAAAAGATAATCCCGGAAAAAGGAAGACATCGATATATGCCATCGCTGCCAGAAGTTCGAGACACTGATTGCTTTATACGGCCTATTAAAGTTTATATGTAATTCATATCCGAGCGCACGGGCAATCCCTCTGGCAATATCGGTATAGCCGGAAAAATCCATGTAAACCTGATAACTATATGCATATATCCCGATTAATAAAAAAATCGGTGAGAAGTTTCCGGGGTTTGCAAAAGCCGGATCGACAATGTGAACGGCCAATATGTCCGCAAATGCTATTTTCTTAATCAATCCTCTGACGATAAGGGCAATGCCGCTCTCCATCGCATTATCTTCTTCCTTATGCTTACCTTCAAGCTGAGGAAGAAAATCAGCGGCCCTGACAATCGGCCCGGCCACAAGCTGTGGGAAAAAGGCGACAAACAGAGCAAAATCGGAAAAACTTTCAACGGGTTTGATCTTACCGCGATAAATATCCAATGTATAACTGATACTTTGGAAAGTGTAGAAAGAAATACCAACGGGAAGGGCGATATTAAGAAGTGGTAATTCACCCGAAAATCCAAGGTTTGTAAGCAGGATATTCATACTGTCGATGAAAAAATTGGTGTATTTAAAGTAACCCAGTATGGCTAAACTTGAAAGGAGTGACACCGCCAGCCAACGCTTTTTCGCTCCCTTATCCGTAGCCTCTGCTATCTTCGGACCCACTATATAATTGATAGCGGTAATGCCGAGAATAAGTGCTGCAAAACGATAGTCCCAGCACATATAAAAAAAGTAGCTGGCAAACAGAAGAAAAAGTTTTTTTAAATTTTGATATTTTGCCAAAACAACCCGCGCCATAAAAAGCACGATAATAAGAAATACAAAAAACTGAAAAGATTGGAAACTCACTTTACTTCCCTTCTCGTCAGAAACTGATCAGCGTTTAATAAACCCTCTTCCGCAATTTTTTTCGTGATCAAATCAGCGACAAAATCGTTTCCTTTTAGAGTAAAATGGATGGAGTCATCGAAATAGCCGTCACCCGCAGGCATTATCTGATCTAATCTCAAAATGGGTAAATTATAGTCATTGCTGACATTTATAATTTCATCGTTATGCATATCGTAAACATCCTGAAGTCCGTCAATATCAAAACACAGGCTTTTATTTTGCGAAAACTCAGCCAATTCGATTTGTTTTTCTCTTGGCATGTCCCGTCTGAAGGCCCGTGTATTTGCGACCATCAATATTGGGATATTTTCTTCGTTCACGGCCTCTACGATAGCTTGCAGTCTTTCGCGATATGGCATTAAATCCAATTCCGCAGGATCAACAAAATTATCGCTCTCCGCCTTAATTTCGCGAACAAATTCTGTGTTTTTCACTAACAATTCGGAAGTCAAAATCCAATTAGGCAGTTTGAAATCTACCAGTCTATAATTTGTTTCATTTTGATCCGGAACACCCGTACAATAAAAGGCTATGTCATTAAACCCTGTATACCAGACTAATAGATCTATATTGAGCGGCTTTAAAATTTTATCAAATACTGTTTTTTGCTCAAACAGGCTAAACCCATTTATACCGGCATTGATAACATTGATTTTTTTATTCGGAATTAATTGTTCCAGTTGATCCTGAATCCGATAGGGCAATGTTTCTTCATTTACCGGATTTGTATGTCCCATAACTGTCGACGCACCAAGCACGGCCACACGCAATTCATTCGCTCGTTTTTCCAGTGAAATTTCCGGGCTTCTCAAGCCAAATGAATTGGATTTGATTATTTGGTTATCCTTGTCTGATACGCTGCTCGGGCGCAACAGGTTCAATTGAAATTCTTCGTTAAAAACGACAGTGTCTTCTTCAAGAAGTCGGTCAGATAACCTGTCCTCCTCTTTTAAATAAAGTCTGAATTGCAATGCGCCTTCGATCAGGCAGAAAGCAAGAAGCGTATACGCGAGAGCGAACCAGGCCTTTTTACTACCAGAACTTGGAAACAGTCTTTTTAAGAGCATTGCTTTACCTTCATTGCCGTAAGTTATGCTATCAAATACAAAAAACGTGCCACTTTTGAAAAAACGGCACATCTTGAGAAAATACAATAGCCAAATATAGTTAACGAACAGTGTAGCTGCTGGTGAATGTAATTTTTTTTTACAACATCCCTTAAGCTCTTCCCAATTTGATACACGCCGGAAACGATTTACTTCTGTGAATTTTTAAGTGATACTTCGTAAATATTGATCTGGATCAAGGTTGCTTTTGACCGGTCTTATATTATGGTATTAATTCAACAGAAATAAGAATTCATCAGGGAGAAATTTAGATGATTAAGACAATTCTTGTCCCTATCGGACATGATTCAGGTGCTGAAGAGCGCGTGGCACTCGCAGCAGCACTGGCTGATAAATATGATGCCCACGTCACTGCGATTCACGTTCTAACCCCCGCCGGGGATATGTTCAAATCAATGCCGACACAAGCATATACTGTCGAAGCTTTCAACCAATATGAAGAAGGCTTGAAACAGGAAGCAAAACAGTATCGCGAAAAATACGAAGCGCAGTTAAAACATGCCGGCGTTCGCTATGACTGGTATCAGCAACAGGGAAACATGCTTGATATATTAAACCAGCATTCGCGCGCCTCAGACGTAACAATACTGAGTCAGAAAACAGAGAGTCTTGATGATATCATGAGCGTCATGCATGACTTTATTATCGAAGGCGGGCTTCCCGCCATTGTTATCCCTCGAAATGGCGGTAATGCTGAATATAAAAATATTCTTGTTGCATGGGATGGTGGCAAACAGAGCGCCCGAGCCGTTCATGATGCTTTGCCGATCTTGAAAGAAGCTGATAAAGTCACCGTACTTTCAGTTGTAGAAGATGCAAAAAAAGTGCTCCCCGAAGCGGATATATGTGTGAAACTTTCAAGACATGGCGTAAATGCTGAGGCGCTTACCCTGAAAGAGAAAAAAGATATCGGCGATCAAATACTGGCAACTGCTAAAAAAGTCGATGCCGATCTGATTGTTTGTGGTGCCTGGGGCCACAGGCGCTTAAGAGAAATAATCTTTGGTGGAGTAACTAAAGAACTTTTGAGCAATCAGACATACACTGTATTTTTATCGCATTAATAGTGTGACAGATTTATAAATGCCGCAATCTTTACTGACATTTTGTAAGTAAGATTGCGGCTTTTGCATTTGTGATATAACAGGCACTTAATATCCGATCGCACACCCGTCTTTCCTTGGATCTGACCCACCGGTAAGCGTACCCTTTCCCCAATCAATGCTAATCGCCTGCGCGCCACCAATCGGTGTGTGCTGTGGCACCGGCTTGTGACCAAATTTCTTAAGCTTTTCAATCAACACACTATCAATTTCATCTTCAACTTGAACAACACCGGAATTTATGTCCGGAAAAAACCGCGGATGATCAATAGCCTGCTGAATGTTCATGCCGTAATTTAGTAATCTGCTTAAAAACTGCATATGCCCGAATGCCTGATACTGCCCCCCCATAACACCATATGACATAACAGTTTTTCCGTTCCTTGCCACCATAGCCGGTATAATCGTATGAAGGGGGCGTTTATGGGGCGCGATCACGTTTGGATGACACTTTTCCAATGTAAAACCTGCCCCCCTGCTTTGCAGCATAATACCGGATTTTGGCGCCATAAGCCCTGTCCCGAAAAATGTAAAAAGAGTGTTGATGAAACTGCAGCAGTTCCTGTCCTTATCAACAACAGTAATATAAACAGTGTCCTTATGATCAGGAATCCCGGGGTCTGGCAGGATTTCCATCGCCCGGTCGCTTTTGATCAAATCAAAAAGACGGTCAATATTTTCGTCACTTAACATGCCCTGAACCGGCACATCCGATTGCTCCGGATCGGCCAGATACGCATCCCGCTGGTTATAGCAAAGCCTTCCTGCTTCGATTTCATAATGAATTCGGTCAATATCAAGCGGTGCACCATTTCCGGTATCAATCCGCTCCATCAGCTTGAGCAGCATGAGCGCGATAATCCCCTGCCCGTTTGGCGGACATTGATATACATCATACCCTTTATAGGTGGTTATGATCGGCTTGACGTAATTTCCCTGTGCACGGGCAAAATCATCCATCGTCTGAAGCCCACCAAGGCCTTTCAAATAATCAACGATATCTTTGGCAATATCACCGCGGTAAAAGACATCCCGCCCATCACGAGCAATGGCATCCATGCTGTCCGCAAGTTTTAATTGATGGTGAATATCGCCTTCTTCCGGCACCCGCCCGCCCGGAAGAAACACTGATGCTGTATGATCATATCGACCAAGCTTTTTTTCTGCATTTTTAAAATCAAACGCAACCCGTCTGGTGATTTTATATCCTTCCCGCGCGAGTTTTATGGCTGGTTGCAATAATTCACCCAATGTCATGCGGCCATGATCGCGGATTAATCGATCCCACGCGTCAATCGCCCCGGGGATCGTCACCGCATGGGGGGAATTGGTATCAATCTGCTCAATCCCCCGCTCATGGTACCATTCCTGCGTTGCCGCTGCGGGGGCACGGCCTGACCCGTTATAGGCGACATAATCCGTTCCGCCGTTTTTTGAAAAGAGTGCAAAGCAATCCCCGCCGATGCCGGTTGAACCCGGCTCCACCACACATTGCACCGCGCATGCCGCCACGGCGGCATCCATGGCATTGCCCCCGGCTTTAAGGATTTCAACCGCCACTTCGCTTGATTTTACGTGTGATGTTGCCGCCATCGCGTTTTTCGCCACAACGGGTGCCCGGCCCACTTCACCAAAATATGTCATTTGCGTCTATACTCATTTGTGTTCGTCAAACCATTTAACGACATGCTGAATTTTTGTTATCAGGTTCGATGGCCGCGCGGTTATCCCATGGTATGAACCCGGGATACGTACAAGAGCGGCTTCCACCTCACGCAGTTTAAGTGCCTGAAAATACTGCTCACTTTCCGGTATGGGGGTGCGCATATCCAGTTCCCCGGTAAGCAGCATTGTCGGTGTTGTCACATTTTCAACCAATGAAAGTGGTGATCTACGCCAATAGTTTTCCTGATCATCCCACGGCATCGCCCCGAACCAGTATTTCGCGGAACTCAAAGACATATCGGAATATAGTGTGAAACTGGTCCAGTTGATGACAGGCTTTGCGACAACTGCTGCCTTAAAGCGGTCCGTCTTCCCGATAATCCATGAACTGAGCACGCCGCCGCCGGAGCCACCCGTGACATAAAGGTGATCCGGATCAACATTGCCCATTTCAATAACGTGATCAACACCGCTCATCAAATCGTCATAATCATTACCCGGATAATTATGATGTATGAGGTTGGCAAAATCATATCCATAACTGGTCGATCCGCGCGGATTCGTATAAAGCACCATATATCCGGCATTGGCCATCAATTGAATTTCCGATGAAAAATGCGGCCCGTATGCTGCAAACGGCCCACCATGTATTTCAAGAATAAGGGGGTATTTCTTTTCCGGGTTAAAATCGGTTGGCTTAACCAGCCAGCCCTGAATATCCTGCCCGTCATGGCTTGATTTATACCAGACCTCCTCAACGGTACCGAGCTTACGGTAATCAAGAACGTCGGCGTTGATATCGGTAATCTGCCGGACATCACCGCCGCGGCGGCCGACCACACCTATATTTGCCTGATCCATCGCTGTGGCGTAGGTCATGGCA
The DNA here is from genome assembly GCA_030428615.1 of Alphaproteobacteria bacterium. Lineage (GTDB taxonomy): Bacteria > Pseudomonadota > Alphaproteobacteria > Sphingomonadales > Emcibacteraceae > Pseudemcibacter. Next base: position 37,006 of record JAUIDN010000006.1, read on the forward strand.
ATCATTCCATCGTCACTGACGTTAAATGTTCCTGCGGCGTAAGGCCGCCCGAACGATAACCCGCCGATGCCGGATGCGATATCGGACATATTGCCGCGCATATTCACTTTTGCGACCTTGGTGGACCCTAAGTCCGTATATTGAAAATAAAGCTCATCCCCGACCCAATGGAATGTTTCCACAGACCGGTCAAGGTCTTCGGTCAGCATCCTTTTATCCGAACCATCAATATCCATCACAAACAGCGAATTGTTATGATACCCCATGCGCTTATCATCGGAACCGGTATAAGCAATCATTTTTCCGTCCGGGGAAACCGCCGGGTTGTTATCCGGACCAAAACGGTCTGTTAGCGCTTCGATTTCACCACTTGTAAGGTCCACCGAATATATTTCGCTGTTTCTTGTTTCCGATTTATGATCGTCATGCCGGTTTGCTGAAAAATAAAGTTTTTCGCCGGATTTATCCCATGAAATGGATGATGAATGATTGAATTCTCCTGATGTAACCTGACGGGGTGTACCGCCCAACGCGGGTACGACAAATATATGCGTATTACCCGGCTTCACATATCCGCGGCCATCATTTCGAAATTGAAGCTCCTCAATGAATATCGCTTTGTCTGCCCACTTTGCACCTTTTGGTGCCTTGGGAAGCGGAGCATAGGTTTTATCTTCGCCCGGGACAAAGGCACTAAATGCTATTTGGCTGCTGTCCGCTGACCACGCAAGCTGCGACGCGCCATTCTGCAATTGCGCCACTTCAAATGTCTGCCCACTATCAAGAAAGCGTACCATGATCTGACTTTTCCCGCTTTCATTCGATGTATAGGCAAGCATGGTACCGTCCGGTGAATAACGCGGATTTGCGTTATTGTTTAGCCCCGTTGTAATTGGACGGTGATTGTCACCATCCTGATCAATTTGCCAGAGATTGCTTCGTTTCCGGTCCTCCATAATATCCATGAAGTTGCGCACATAAATGATTTTCTCACCGTCAGGTGAAACCTGCGGGTCACTGGCATATTCAAGCTCAAATACATCAAGCCAGTCAAAATTGCTCTTTTGCGCATATGCCGCCATCGGCATTGTGATAAATGTAAAAACGATGATTAAAAGAAAATGTTTCATCCTGCCTATCCCCTAAGATTTTGTATGAACCACGACCTTAAACGCAAAGGCCCGGACTTGGCAATAAAAAGCGGGGCTATTCGCCCCTGCTTACCTGCACCTTTGAAAAATAGGCGATGCTTTTAGCCCCGGTGCCATCGGTATCACAGAATAAGGCGATATCGGTCAGGCGCGCCCCCGCCGCATCGCCCCAAAGTTCATTGTAAAGTTCAGTCATATCAACCCGTTCGTCCTGCCAGCGTCGGGTATTTTCGCGCCCCGAATTGGCGACATAGTGGGGGAACGAGTGTCCATTTCCCATGTCAAGATGCTTCCATTCCCCGGGTTTCAGTTTCACATTGCCCCAGATAATTTCCATGCGGTGTGGCGTCCCGTCCACCCCTTCAAACGACAGAAAAAGCCGTGCCGGGTGATCGTCCCCGTCTTCGGTCAATTCGCTGATGGTGCTTTGCACGCCCTGTTCAATATACCAGTCCCACTCAAGCCTGGGATAATCATCAAGCGGAATATCAACATGGCGAAACAGCATTGAAGCGCTGTTGTCGGTTGCCAGTTTTATGGCCTGACGTCCTTCTTTGGTACCAAATGATATGTCCATTGGTGATGTAAACCAGAATGTACGGTGAAACCACCCGTCAGGTAGCGGGTCCAATGAAGTTATTTTAGAAAAATCCATCACCGAAAATGGAGAGCTCCCATCTGGCGCAAGAATATTTATCCTTTCCCGCTCCCCGCATCCTGAAAGTACGACAAGCAGGCATAGAATGCCAGCCGCATATTTTTTAAACCTGTTCATTGTTGATGACCTTTTTTTTAAAAAACTTCGGTAAGTTTACGAACGAACGAAACGAATAACAACCAATCTTTTTGGCCCCCTTGCATGAATGCTCATTAATGGTAAACTACGCACAAATTAAAACAAGCACAGGGAAAATATGACCAAAACAGCATTAATAACAGGTGGAAACAGGGGGCTTGGCCTCGAAATCGTGCGGGAAATGGCCGCACTTGGCCATAAGGTATTACTTGGATGCAGGCATGTTACGCAAGGCGAGCAAGCAGCTGCAGATATTGAAGGGGACATCACTGTGGTTCACATTGATCTATCCAATTCTGATGCCCTGCGCGCGCAGGCACGTCATATAATGGAAAATCATAACATAGATATTCTGATTAATAATGGTGCAATCCTGCGGGATGGGTCAGTGCTTTCCGCCAAAAAAGAAGACTTCTATGACAGTATTCAAGTCAACCTTGTAGCTTGTTTTGATCTTATCCAAATAATAGCGCCCGCTATGATTGACCGTGGGTTTGGTCGCATCGTCAATGTCACATCCGACTGGGGATCATTTGCGGACGGGCTTGGCGGGCCAGTTTCCTATTCCGTGACGAAGGCCGCCTTAAATGCGCTCACCATGAATATGGCACACTCATTACCCGAAAACGTAAAGGTCAATTCGGTTCATCCCGGCTGGCTCAGGACCGACATGGGCGGCTCCGCTGCACCACTTTCCGCCGCCGATGGTACAGAAACCATAACATGGCTGGCAACCCTGCCCGAAGATGGCCCAAATGGCGGCTTTTTCCATGATAAGAAGCCAAAACAATGGTAATGTCTCACATTAATAAAACATGATAATATATTTAAAATAAACATTTAAAAGTGATTCAAAATATTGAACATTACCATAAAACATCCCGGCAAAAACGATATAAACGATAATGACATCAGCTACATTGCGGAACTTGTTAATCGGGTTTACGGCGAAGCGGAAGCCGATTTGTGGAAACCAACAACACAGGGACGCACCAACCCCGCTGACATCCGTAAAAACATTGAAAATGGACAAATGCTGATTGCTGAAACGGGCGGTAAAATTGTCGGCGTCTGTAAAATTGCCAAACGCGACCGGGACACATGTGAATTCGGCATGCTGACCGCCGATCCTCAACAACGCGGAAAAGGTATTGGCCGCGAACTTGTAAAGGCCGCAGAAAACTGGGGGCGGCAGTCCGGATTTAAAAAAATGCGCCTTGAGCTACTTACCCCGCGGCACTGGAAAAATGAAAGCAAGGAATTCCTGAAAGTCTGGTATACGCGAATTGGGTATAAACCCGCCTACACGGTACCGTTTGAGGAAGAAGCACCACACAGAATGGATGAATTTGCCACTGATTGTGATTTTACCGTGTGGCTGAAGGATTTACTCTGAGCCTATAGCCCACCTTTAAATCATCGGATCATACGACCATTGCAGAAGTGCCTGACGTTGCCGCGGCCGACACCATATATCCCCCGGGTCACAATATTTCCTGATTTGTCCTGCATGCCTTCTGAAAGCGCGCCACCTTTTTATTTGAATTGCGTCAACATCCACAAGGCGACGCCCCATATAATACCGACAATACCATTCAAACCAGCCCCGTGGATCGATATCCATAATCCATCCTTTTTGCCGCCATATGGAAAGGGGTTGGCGGCTTTTTACAGAAAACAGATTGATGCTCTCATCGGGGTGATCGCTTAATTTTGCGTTTTCAAACCAATCGGCTGGATATTCATCCATGGCGCTATTCAGATATTTTCCCTCAAATACACCTTTTTCAAGCATTTCCTTAGGGGAATAAAACGGCTCAAAACCATCCATGAATTCACACCCTTGCGGCGCGGAAATTACATATTGATAATTTTGTTGCATAGGATTGTTTACACTGATTACGGTGCCGTTTTTTGTCATCTTGTATCCTTTCAATACCTTATTTACGGACGAAAGCGATCATTAGATTTTCCGGCAAAACAATATCCGTTTTTATTGTAAAAAAGATATAAAAGGACGCCGCCTCCAAGATCAATTTATCGTTATTCTAAAAAGGCGTGCTTCTACAAAGTAAATATTATATGATCATGTGAACAGATGCTTGAGGAAAACTTGAAGATTGCATGGAGAAACGGTGGATATTTAATCAAATATGTGTAAAACGATCTCTGCGTTAAACTGAACCACTCTCCAAATGCTTTTGGCAAAAGTTTTTAGATGGTTAATGGGTATTAAGGGACGATGATTTATCAATTTGCTGAATTTGAAATAGATCAGGACAAATTCGAGTTACGCCGAAATGGCATTGCACAACACATTGAGCCACTTGTGTTTGATCTGCTGACTTTGTTGGTCAAAAATCCCCATAAGATTATCACCCGCGACGAACTCATTGAAAAACTGTGGGATGGCAGAATAATTTCAGAAGCAACCATTTCGACTTCTATTAAATCTGCCCGCAAAGCTATTGGTGATAACGGCGAAGAACAAAAATATATCCGCACCATCCGCGGTCGCGGTATCTCATTCGTCGCCGATGTGAAATCAGCTTCAGAGGACAAGTCCGCCTCCCTTCAAAATGACAATGAAAGAAAAATACCTTCGAAGATGATCTTTTTCGGCGTTATTGCAATGGCGATTATCGCGGGCATTTTATATTTATCCGCTGGTAATTCAATTATGGATAACGACCCTTCCGACCAAATTACCGCAAAAGCCCCTGCCGCACCCTATAAAGTCGCTGTAATGCCTTTTGCTGATATGAGCCAAAATGGTGATCAGGAATATTTTGCGGATGGTATGGCCGAAGAAATCTTAAACCTTCTTGCGCGTGTACCGGGACTTGATGTGACGTCGCGGACAACGGCATTTTCACTAAAAGGGCAAAACCTGACCGTTCCTGAAATAGCACAACGGCTTGGCGTCAATTATATCGTGGAAGGATCGGTGCGGACAACAAACGACCGCATTCGCGTTACCGCGCAGCTTATTGACGTGGCGGGCGATCAGCATCTCTGGTCGCAAACATTTGACCGGAACCTGACCAGTATCTTTGATGTTCAGGATGATATCAGCCTTGCCGTTGCCGACGCACTGAAAATTGAAATAGGAGCAAATCTGGGCACCCGCGAAGCGCCAACCACAAATATCACCGCCTATGAGCTATACCTGAAAGGGCATCAGCTATTCTTAAACCGCGGAACATTTGGGGCGAACGATCGTGTAGGCTACCTTGAAGAAGCGATAGCAAACCTTGAACAGGCCACGGCGCTCGACCCCGACTTTGCAGAAGCATGGGCCGACCTTGCGGGTGTCAGCATGGTAATTCCAACGTTTGATGGCGTTAATTATTCGTTTGATGGTATGGCGAACCGATCAGAAATTTTCATTGAACGCGCACTTACGCTTGATGAAAATGTATCACAAGCTTGGGCATCAAAAGGCTTTATGCATCTTGTAAGGCTTGAGTTTGGAATGGCAGAAGACGCGCTTATTCGTGCGACCGAATTAAACCCACTTAACGAGACAGCGTGGCTATGGCTCGGTCTTACCTATACCACTGTCGGCGCTTCAGAGAAGGCCATTAACGCCATAAAAATAGCCATCGACCTCGCCCCTATAGTTTCGGTTAACTACAATGTCATTGGAGCGGCGACCCATGCCAAAGGCGATCCCGCAAAGGCCGCAGAGTATCAGAATATAGCGGTCAATGAACGCGGGTTTGAACTGGGCCGTATTGACACCCTTCTCATTGCCTTAGACCCTGCTTATAAGGATACGCGCGGCACGCGCGCCGCCGCCGTTGAAGACGCGACAAGGTATATTGATTTTCTTGAAAAAAATTCGGACCCTGAACGTGATAAAAAACTGACCCTTTATGTGGACGCTCATCTTAACCCGAACTTACGTAGCGAAGCGCAAAGAGCTCTTGACAGTGATATAGGAAGCCGCCAGAAATCAGCCTTTCTAGGTGCCTATCTGCTTGGTGATGGAGACCGGATTGCAAAACATTTCAAGCTGGGTACTGAAAATGACGGCTTAAATTTACGACGCATCTTTAGCCCGGTTGGAAGGCCGCTTTTTAAAAGCAAGGATTTCCGCGATTATCTGATCAGCCTCAACATGCTTTGTTACTGGAAAAACAACCAGTTTCCGGTTGGCTGTTACCCGGTCGGTGAAAATGACTTTATGTGTGAATAGACTTCGTGTGAACGTGAGAATGCATTTACAAATTTAGCCAATATTTAACCGGACTTTAACACAGAACTGCTTTAATCCTGATATGAGCTTATACCGTAAAATTACATTTCTCGTTCTGTCTTTGGCTGTCAGCGCCTGTTCAAGTACGCCGGACGTAACCATGACCCGCGTACCCGTGACGCCATCAAACCCGAATGTCGCGGCACCAAAGCCGCAACCTCCTAAAGTAACAGCTAATATTAACGACTGCGTTATAGAACCGGGAAAGGTTGGCCAGCCCTACACTATTCGCGGCGTACGCTATACACCAAAACACGACCCCAACTATGAAGCGACGGGGCTAGCATCATTTTACGGCAAAAATCATCATGGAAAACAAACCGCAAATGGAGAACGTTTTGATATGCATGCGCTTTCTGCTGCACATACTACACTTCCATTGCCCAGCTGCGTTCTGGTTACCAATCTTGAAAATAACAAATCAATTGTCCTGCGGGTCAATGATCGCGGCCCGTTCGTTAAGGGGCGCATAATTGATGTCTCATACGCCGCAGCAAAGGAACTTGGCTTCATCGGTGCGGGACTGACTAAAGTCCGGGTTGAGGTTATCGATTGATTAATGCCTAAATCAGTTCGGAGACATATCTGAAATTGACCGGCATTGAAAGTTAATGATCAATTGACAACAACATATCTACAGCGGTAAATTCACATCGTGAGGGCGACTTTATACAGTGCATTATAAAGGTTCCAAAATGAATAAAAAAGAGGCTATCATATCCGTGGTCTTAACAACCTTTTTCCTCAACGGGTGTGCTGGTTTTAACAGACACGCCTACAATACCATACAGGAAACCCAACGACAGCATTGCTACAAATTGATTGGCCATATGCGGGAAGATTGCCTCGCACGCCTGAAAACATCATATGATGAATATGAAAAAAAACGAAAACAGGACCCCGATGACGGCAATTAATATTTCTGCTCAATAAAAAGAAACTTTACGGTATTATCACCAATATTCAGAAGCTCATGCCATTTGGTTCCGTTGCTTTTTCCAGAATTTCCTGTAATGCTCGTGCTTTCGAAGGTTCCTTTTTCGTTGGTGACGCGAAGTGTTCCACCGGAAATGACGTAGGTAAAATATGGGCCATGTCTATGACGGTCCTGCCCCACGCCGGGCGGGTATGTACATGTACCGGTTCGAATTTTTTCATCTTCATAAAGCACTTCACAAACCGCCTTGCCCATCCAGCCCGCTTCAATGGTATCCGGTATTTTTTCCTGAGCCATTGCGGGAAAGGAAAAAAGAAAAAACAGAAATAATGTCGTTTTCATGTGCGCCTCTTTTTTACAATGAATAAGAATATTATTTTACGTTGAAAGGGTCACTTAACGCCCTCTTCCGTCAGGATCACATCGAGGACCAGTTTCATATTGTCAAAAATTTCATCGTTGATGATGCCACCAAACGCAGGAGCAAGCAATTCGCCATCACAGACATGATAATAAGATTTTTCATCTGTTAGCACTACGCTGTCCGGTTCGTTAAAAAAATTTGAATTTTGTATTATATGATATTCCATCAGGTAGTTTTCTAAATTTTCAAGATAAAAATTCATGTCCGCCTTGCCTGCGTCACTTGAAAAAGTAGCGGTTATTGCCTTGATATCCTTATTGTCATAATAAGCATAGACATCTGCGCCGCCCATTGCCTGCGCGAACCGGGCTTCAAGTTTTTCTTTTCGCAATGAATTAAGGTCAATATCCCGGAGAGTGTTAAGCACAGGACCGGTGCAGGTATAGTGTGATTGCGCATGAACGCTTATCGTAGAAACAAGAAATGAAAAAAAGATGGTGAAACAAAATCTCTGAAACAAATTACTTCCTTAATATCAATTACCAATCACTACTCTTTTAATAATCCTCCCCCTGAAAGGCAACTACTTCACAAAAACTAATCAGCAAAAGCGCTTGCCGACATTCGGCTTCGGCGTCACTACGACTGTCGAACTGACCAACAATCAGGCGGTTGAAATTTCGCCCCCTCACCGTTGCTTGCGCGATTTTTATGGGACGGCCTTGCATTAGCGCGGAATTCTGTCTTATCAATGCCGCTATCCCTGGCTCAATACTTTCCCGAAGTTCGTAAGACGCAAGATGAAGTCCGTACCCGCCATCAGGCGCCACAGGTCGCGGAATATTAAGATTTGCCGCTTGTGATGCGGCAGCAATTTGGCTTTCGTTCGCCTGTTCAAGCATTTCGCGTGTTTCTTCTGCCTCTTCTTTTAAAGTATCGAGTTCCTGCTTAAGGACGCTGTTTTCTTCCTGCATCATTTGAAGTTCACGTTCCGCTGCTGCAATCCTCATCCCCTGCTCAACCAGGGCCTGATCTTTTTGCGCCAGCAATTCTTCCGGTGTCGGACCAGCAGGCATTTCCGGCTCCGGTGCTTCCATAACTGGGGTTTCAGCCATATCGGTTTCGTCATCATCGTCACCAAGCCATGCACCGACCGTACTGCAGCCTCCAAGCAGAAATACCAATAAAATTGCAGTTACCTGTTTAGACAAACTTAACCATAAATTACTCATATGCGCGTGAATCCCTGTTATCATTACCAAATTAACCATATCCGTTAACCATAAGCGTAAGCAAGGTCAAAAAGTAACAAAAATTGGCAAATTATAATTATTACGAAAAAAAAGGTGCCATGTTAATCGACACCCTTCATATAACGCTTTCAAATTACGGTTGCTGATCTAAGGTCACAGTAATTACTTTGCCTACTTTCGCGGTGCCACCGGCCATTATGTTATGGAGTTTGCCACCCTTTTCATTCAGTCTGACGATAATTTCACTTTTTGATGGTTTGTCCATAAAATACCCCTGTTCAATCACAATCTGATCCGCATTATAATTCATCTGTTCGTATAGAAAATATCCCAGGTTACCAGCGGCCATTCCCGTTGCGGGCTCTTCCGGGATTGCGTAACGCGGGGCAAACATTCTAGCCGTGATATCATGCCCTTCATCCACGACATCTGTGCTGAATGCATAAAAACCGATAAGATCAAATTCTTCACTGATGGCATTTATCACATCAAGGTCAGTTTTAATATTCTTAAGCGCTTCCTGACTTTTTAATGGGATGATAATGAAACTCACACCGGTATTTGAAATCATCGGTGGATTTCCGTCCATTAAGTCATCCACTTTAAGTGATAGAGACGCCATGACGTCCGAAATTTTGTCGTCATCCAGTTTTTTGAAAAACTCGGGTTTTTGCTCCATAAAAGCCATACCATTTTCCAGAATGATATCTCTATTACCGTCTATGGTTTCCTTTGAAGAATTACGGCTGGTAATTTCCCCAATTTGATTAAGGTAAGAAAATGTCGCTACGGTCGCATGGCCGCAATGCGCTATCTGCTTATTGGGCGTAAAAAACTCAAGCTTTCTATCAGCAACTTCCGACCGTGATACAAAAGCCGTCTCCGGAAAGCCAGCGAGCCGCGCGATTTCCTGTTTTTCCACCTGTGAATATTCGTCAGCGTTCAGTACCACACCCGCAGGGTTCCCTCCCTCACCCTGATAAGTAAAGGCATTCACCACCATTACAGATACCTGCGCCATCGTCATTAAACTCGTCATTTTAAAAATCCTTTCATATATGTTTTTGACTTGACGGCAAACTACAAATGATTATTAATCGAGTAAAACGAATATAATAGATTTAATTAATCGATATAAACGATCATAAATTATATGAGCTTGTAATAAATGGACACACGACAACTGAAAACATTCCGCACTATCGCCAAAAATCTTAGCTTTTCAAAAACGGCTCAGGATCTGAATTACGCTCAATCCAGCATCTCCGCCCAAATCAAATCGCTTGAAAATGAGCTGAGACTAACTCTTTTTGATCGCATTGGAAAAAAAGTAATCCTGACCGACGAGGGAAAAAGTGTTCTCGAATATGCCAATCGTTTTATGTCAATCGAGGACGAATTTATCGAAAGTCTGAAAAACCAAAATAAAATAACCGGTGAACTCGATATATATGCCCCCAATAGCGTATGTGTATTTTTATTGCCATCACTGTTAAGCGACTTTCGCAACGGGGAACCAAATATAAATTTTAAACTTCAGGCTCATCTTGGAACTAACCGTGCTCTTTCGGAATTGCGTGCAGGAAACATCGATCTAATGATCGTTATGGAAGAAGCCTTTAACGATCCTGATTTCAACGTCACTTATTTAAGAGACGAAGAAATAGTGTTAATTGGCCATAATGACCATCCGTTGGCGGGTAAATCCAACATTTCACTTGATGAATTAAAAAAAGAAGCATTTATCCTGACCGAACCAACATGCGGCTACCGCAATATCATAACCCGTGAAATGCTCGCTCTCGGCCATAAACTTGACCCAATTATGTGGTTTGACAATGCTGAAGCAATTAAAGAATGTGTAAAAAGTGGTTTGGGGATTAGTTTTTTGCCTAAAATAACTGTTGAACGTGACTTGAAGAAGGGTTCTCTATCGCAAATTAGTTTGAACAAAAAATTCGATACGGAAATCAAACTTCAAATTATCACCCATAAGCAAAAATGGTTGGGTCCAGCGCTTAAAAGATTTATAGCGGCATTAGAGTTGGAGTTTTCCACATAATATTATGGCCTTTCGTTTAATAATAAGATACTCCTAATACTTGTATATTTAATAGGAATTCACCCAATGGAAATAAACCGCCTTTCAACCCTAACCAAACGGATATCCGGCCCCGGCGCGCGCGCATGGGATGTTGGGGACGTCGCGTCACGCCGAATACTCAACGGCGAAGATATCATCCATTTGGGTATTGGTGACCCTGACCTCGACACTCCAGACGAAATTCAATCAGCATTGTTTGATGCTATAAAATCCGGGAAAACGCATTATGCACCGCTCTCCGGGGAAATGAAGTTGCGCGAAACGATTGCTGAACACGCCTGCGGTTTATATGGTGGAACAATCGATGCAAAAAATGTAATTGTTTGCAATGGCGCACAAGGAGCACTTTTTCAGACCTTTCTGTGTCTTACGGAAGTGGGCGACGAAGTTATCGTGCTTGAGCCATATTATGCCACCTACCCTGCGGTGGTTACGGCGGGTGGTGCAAAGATAGTTACCGTGGCGCTGGACCGCGCGGAAGATTATCGGCTGGACATTGAGAAAATTAAAAATGCAGCGACAGCGAGGACAAAAGCGATCATCATTAATTCCCCGAATAATCCTGCTGGCACAGTCTTTAACGCAGCATCAGTGACCGAACTTGCCTATTTCTGCAAGCAAAATGATATTTGGCTAATCACCGATGAGGTGTATTGGTCGTTATGTTTTGACGGCAATCATATTTCCCCATATATGGCGGTCGATTGCCGCAGCCACATTATTGTAATCAATAGCCTTTCAAAATCCCACGCCATGACAGGGTGGCGACTTGGCTGGGCAATTGGCCCGGACCATTTTATAAAGTCAATGACAGACCTGATGCAAGCCGCACAATTTGGGATCAATCAATTCGTTCAAAATGCTGCAATCACGGCACTTAAGGACCAGGCAACCGCCGACAACTTCAATATGCTTTTCAAGTCGCGTCGTGACGCCCTTGTCGCCGGCTTAAGAAAAAGTAATCATTTGAGCTTTTCCTCACCGCGCGGCGGCATGTTTATACTGCTTGATATTTCAGCGACTGGCCTTGGCAGCGAGGAATTCGCAGAGCGGTTACTGGAAGACGAAAAGGTCGCCGTTGTTCCTGGTTTTGGGTTCGGTAAATCGGTTAAAAATACCGTTCGGATTGGTTTTTTATGTGATGAAGAACGCCTTAAGGACGCGGCGAAAAGGATCATTAAATTTACTGATAAGTTGATAAGCGTATAACTCGATTAAATTTGAATGCAACAAGTCTCATATGCCATAATCTGGACCAAAGCACATGACAGATGTATTATTCGGCCTTATAAATAGGAGGATAAAATGTTACTACACCGATTATTCGAACTCCGAAAAATTGAAACACATAAGGAAGTACTTTTAAAATTTCTAATCCTTCTAGCCATTCTTGTTGGTTATTTTACCTATTTAAGTTACGAATACGGTATGCTAACAGGTGGAATTGTTGCAGCACTCACGTGGAGTTTCTTTGTTTTATGCACACCCATTGCCGACGCAGGGTTTCTACTTGATTTTCCCATTAGACTGCTTTTCGGATTTCGGATGCTTTATAGCGAAATATTAGTTTGGACAATTGCCATATCCTTAAATACTTATGCTCTGATAGGTAACCCTGAAGCTTATGACAAAACGGTTCTTACCACGCTTTTTAAAAAAATCTTGCTGACGCCGTATCCATATTGGAGCGTTATTATATTAAGTGCAGTCGGCACTTTTCTGTCGATCTATTTTGGAGATGAAATGCTGGATGTTTTTAAACATAAAGACCGGATCAAATACCATCAGCATGGTTTTAAATTAAAAGTGGTGGGGTTAGTGAGCTTATACCTACTTATTTTTTTCTGTTATTATTTATTGCTGGAATCTTTTAATATTCAATTTTAATGTACCCGACCTCAATCCTGATCATCGTATATTATTAGTGCAGCAAAAGGCGGGATAAATAACACTCAATATCTGAACCATGTTTGAAAAGGAAATTTGCCCGTAAGATGCGGGAATTTTATCCGATGGAGAATATGTTAATAATGACCCGAGCGCGGGAAAGGATATTCTTGAAGGCATTCCAAGTTCGCCCATCCCAATTATAATTAATTCTATGCCACTTTCCTGATCAAATAAAGCTGCCAGACGGGCGTTATCTTCGACATTATTTACCTTACATGCAATTTTGACAGCGGAAACACCAACCCGTTTGGCGTTGGTAATTAATTCCTGCAATCCATCCGAAGACGGTGTTTTCTCAAAATTATGATATGAAGCGACCAATTCACAGCCATACTGCAACGATAGAGGCATCAACATTTCAAGGGTTTTTGGTTCTGCCAACTCAACATCAATAGCGTCCACCTCGGGAATGATGGACTCGAAAATGGAAATTCTTTCTTCTTCCGTTTTATCCCATTTCCCGCCATCAGTTATTTTCCTGATAGTCGCCAATGTCGGCACTGCAGAGAATTTTTTGATCTGATCATGTATGTGAGCAAGGTCATCATTTTGAAAGAGGTCAATCCTTATCTCGGCCGCTCCCATACCTCGCTTTATGTGCTCGTCTATTTCCTTTTGTGAAAAGCTATCATCAACCAAGACAGCAATAGTAACACCGCGATGCTCATTCAATGTTTTTACCACTGACACAAATTTATCTTCTGATTTCAATGATTTTCTCCGAGCTATTTCAGATTTTCGGATGGAATTAAAACAGCCGCCGTTCCAGCAAGCAATAAAGGAATTGAAAAAATAATAAACATATTCTGAATGGTAACACCATCATCAAATAAAATACCGAATAATGCAGGCCCGATGATGGCGCCTGATCGGCCGATCCCGATGGCCCATCCAATTCCGGTCGCCCGCATATTAGCATCATACACACGAGCCGCAGCAGGGTAAAACCCCGTTATCCCACCTTGAGCGGAAATCCCAATGAACAAAATTAAGCCAAACATCACTCCATACCCAATAGAAAGATTTGCATAAATTGACATAAAAATAAATGCGCATACCATATAGATAAAAATCAGGCGATTGATCGGAAACCAGGTGGCAAGCCAACCTATCCCAACGGTTCCGATGAAAGCGCCAATATTAAGTGCGAGACCCGCATATGTCGCAAGTTCAAAAGGCATACCGGACGACGTCGCGATATTATGAATCCAGCTTATGAGAGTAAACAGTGTCATAAAGGCAAAAAATACACCGCTCCAAAGCAAAACGGTTGGTAATCTCAATTTTTCACTAAACAAATCACGTAGAGGAACTTTGTCACTCAATATCTCCGGTTTCTCTGGTATGGATTCGATTGGCGCATGTCCCATTTTAACAAGCACCATATTTATTTTTTGCCGCGCCCCTATAGGTTGTTTCTTTATAAGGAATGAAGGTGTCTCTGGCATAAACCAGTATATAAGCGGCAGCATAATCGCCGATACCACACCCGCAGCCGCATAAACTATCCGCCAGCCAAATTGCGGCACCGCCCATGCTACGAACAATCCGGTTAGAATAGCACCAATTGACCACCCTCCCTGAACAAAGCCAACACTAAAATTACGGTTCTTTTCATTGGCAAATTCTGATGCAATGGCCGCCATTGTTGGCAATATACCACCAATCCCCAACCCGGTGATAAAGCGCAGTGCCAACATTTGTTCCAGCGAACTGGTAATCGCCGTCATCAACATCCCAATGGTAATGAGCGCTGTGGAAAGAAAAAGCAATTTTACACGCCCAAATTTATCCGCAAACGGTGCCAGCAAAAGACAACCTAGCATCATGCCGAATAATCCGGCGCTGAAAATATATCCCAATTGTGTTTTCGATAACCCCCATTCCGCTTCAACCACAGAACTGGTGAATGACACGATCAGAACATCCATACCGTCAATCATGTTTAATATGAAACACATCACAATTGCAGTAATTTGAACTGCCTTCATAGGACTTGTTAAAATTCTTTTTTGTAGTTCTTCCTGAATTTCTTCATAATCATTTATGGCATCAATTGTAGCTGATGTTCTTTGATCACTCATTATGCTGTCCGGCCCTTATAAAAACTCGTTTTTTTCTAACGTTCCTCATACTGTTCTTCCAGAATTTCATCAAAAAACTCCAATCTTTCTTCTACAGCCTCAGAATCGCTGAACATAGCTATATGAAACATCGCGTCGCCTTTATTAACCAAAGGGAGGAGTGTCATACCAATGACAATCCCGGTTTTTGTACTTGTAACTTCGGCTTTATCACTTCCATAAGGATTAGAAATAACACCCAAGACCTCACCTTTATTGACTAAGCTACCAAGCTTTGACTGCACTCTTAAGCTCCCGCTATAAGGTGCTCTAATCCAGGCACTTGATCGCGCGGTATGGACTTCTTTGGTCCGTTTTCTGCGCTTTCTTTCTTTTGTACGGATCATACCAATAGCTTCCATAACAGAAAGTATTCCGTACAACGCCGTGTTGATCACCTTTTCTTCGTAGCGCAGCGCTTCACCGCCCTCATAGAGAAGTATTGGAATACCTTTATCCAGTGCCGATTGCCGTAATGATCCGTCGCGGATATTCGAATTGATTAAAACCGGTACTCCGAAAGCCTGTGCTAGTCGACTGGTTTCATCGTCATCCAGAAAAGCGCGAATTTGCGGCAGATTAGTTCTATGGATAGCGCCCGTATGCAAATCAATGCCATGCGTCGATTTTTCCACCACTTCCGTCATAAAAGTGTTAGCTATCTGGCTACCCAACGAGCCATTAACTGACCCGGGGAAACACCTGTTGAGATCCCTTCTGTCGGGTAAATAGCGTGAATTTCGGTTAAACCCATAGGAATTAACGATCGGCACCGCAATGAGCGTACCCTTCATTCTTGAATTAATGCGTTTACTGGCGAGCAACCTTTTAACAACTTCCACCCCGTTAATTTCATCGCCATGAATAGCCGCCGACACGAACAAAATCGGTCCACTTTCTTTACCGCGCACTATTTCCACAGGAATGGACATTTTAGTAGTGTCAAATAACTGAGCAATCGGTATTTCAACTTTTTTGCGTTTACCTGCGGGTACGTTAACGCCCGAAATTTCAAGGGGTAATACTTTATTTTTCAATATGTTTAGCCCTTACCCTTCATTTTATTTGGACCTTTCAGGCTGTCATTTTCAACATAAGCAATTATCTTATCCGCCACGTCAATTGAAGTGTATTTCTCAATACCCTGAAGCCCCGGTGACGAATTTACCTCTAGTACAAGCGGCCCCCGCTCGGAACGTAAGATATCAACACCCGCAACGTCCAGACCAATTGTTTTTGCGGCCTTAACGGCAAGAGCGCGTTCAACGGGCTTCAATTTGACGACGGTGGCGGTTCCACCCATATGCAGATTTGAGCGAAATTCTCCCTCCTGCCCCTGACGTTTCATGGCAGCAACAACTTTCTCGCCGACAACAAAGCAGCGGATGTCCGCACCACCCGCTTCTTTTATAAATTCCTGCACAAGAAAATTTGCGTCCAGCCCCCGAAAGGCATTAATCAGACTTTCTGCCGCCTTTTTGGTCTCCCCAAGGACAACACCGTTGCCATGCGTACTTTCCAGTATTTTTACAACGACCGGTGCACCGCCCACAAATTCAATTAGATCTTCTGTGGCATTGGCACCATGGGCATAGCCGGTAATGGGCATGCCAACACCTTTACGGGCGAGCAACTGATGCGCACGAAGCTTGTCACGCGACCTGGCGATCGCAATAGATTCATTTATCGAGTAAACGCCGCCAACTTCAAACTGACGCAAAACTGCCGTGCCATATGCTGTAACCGATGCCCCAATACGGGGAATAACCGCGTCGAAAACCAGCCTTTCTCTTGATTGTTTAGGTTTATAATAAACAGTTGGTTTATTAGCGGTTATATTCATATAACATTTAAGGACATCCACCACTTTAACTTCATGCCCCCTATTTTGTGCCGCTTCAACAAGTCTATTTGTAGAGTATAATTTGGGGTTCCGTGACAAGATACCAATTTTCATAATTTTTCATTTCCTACAACTAATTTTCTTACCATCATCAGCTCTCGTCCGAAAAAGTCAATTTATTTAAGTAATAGAAATACTTGAACTGACCTGTTTAATCATATTTCAAATGATGATTATATGGCAATTCTGTTGGGTTTATGACCCAACTCTCGCCGAATGGTGTAGCTCGATTTCTCTATAGTGTTGTATGAATATAATCAATGAAAATTCATCGTGCTTTACTACTGGTGCACAATCGCGCTTAAGACATGCGTAACATCATGACCGTTTTCCGCCAGCGGTAAATCTATAAACCAGATAGGTCGCGCACTAATTCCGCCATCTGGAAGTACCCCTCTACATACTGCGTACTTTCGGTCATACAGATGGGTGAGATATTCATGAAATTTACGAATAATTTCTGGCGACTTTACAGCGCCATCACGAATATTTTCGGATAACGACTTTCTGCCCCATACCGCTGCAAATGTTTCGCCAACGATACGGACTTCATCTTTCTGATCAAACTTTTCCCCGCACTTTATAAGGCGCATTTTCGAATGCCATCCCTTCAAATCCGTTATGGAAAAGCTTTCCCAGGACGGCATTTCATTATTTTGAATTGCGCCATGCCAAATATTATAAAATTCAAGTATTTTTCCAATACCCTTAGGGGGACGCTGGTCAATCTCAAAAAAATAACAATCAAAACCAACACTGTCTTCCGATATGTGAATTTCATGTACCGATGCGGAAAAATCTATTTTTTTGTCATCCTCAACCATTAGAGAAAGGCCATTCTTTATATTAAAGCCCCAAAATTAACATATGGGTTGAAAAGAACCATAAATTAACACTCTATAATATAATTTTGTCACCCGACCGTCAACAACAAGTAGCCGTTATTTTTCGCCTTCTTTTAAATGACGACTGAGTACCCAGCAATATCCATCCGGGTCAAGAATATAGCATTCCCGAAGACCATGTGGTTTATTCAAACTTTCGTAAAGCACTTTGTATCCCGCTTCTCTTGCTGCGTTTTCCGCTTCGTCCGGATCCTGATCATAAAGCCTTAGTTCGACGCCACGTCCGCGCCCCTCCTGTCCTTTTACCAGCTCAAGCATGGGGTTGCTGTGATAGGTGCCATCATGATGCAGCATCCAGACATTTTCGCCGTGTCTCATAATGGCGAAACTATCATCTGCATACATCGCTTCCGCCTTGAGAATCTTTTTGGAAAATTCAACTGTCGCCGCAACATTGCTCACAAGCAAACTGATGCCGATCCCCGATAATGACTGTCCAAAACTTACGGCATCAGGGGCGGAACCATCGTTTCCTGCCATTGCATTCTGTGACATTTGTCCCTCCTGCGTCGCGGTTGCCCATGCAGCATTGCCGGTTGCACCCGCCACTACCGTTCCTGCTCCCGCGATTGTAATGCCTGTTTTGCTAATAAACTTACGTCTTGTGAACGCATCTTGCACTTAACATCTCCCAACTTATTATTACGAGTCATTTGTGCAATTCTATCATAATAATATCAGGACAGTGGTAACAATGATGTTACTACATTACGAACAATTTAAGACGCTTCAAGTAAACCGGCTTGATTGTCATTGCTTGCAGACAAAACAGGGCTTAACGCGTATCCTTTATCTTGTATCAGGTCGATAAAATCATAGTCCTCAGCGGTTTCACCAATAAATTCCATAATGCTGTTAAGGCTGTTTTCCAGTTCTTCAATAAATGAATTTTCAGCGGGCAACGGCACATGTCCTTTATCTTTCATTAGGTCCATAAAATTGTATGTTGTTATTAAAGTTGTCATCTTTCTTCCTTTTTAACGTTCTATTTTAAGGTCATCTGGCAGCAATTATCGCAACCATGCTTTTCAGATAAACATATTACGCCAAGGAACAAGATGTACCTGCGCCGTCTTATCGCAGAATAATTTCATTTCGTCGCAATTTTGATAATCATTCGCAAAAAACATAAAAATTTTCACTGTTCTCTCCATATTTTTTGGTGCTAAGGTGATGAAAATTGAAAACAAAAATATCATTTTAAACATACATCTTTGGAGCAATTATATGAGCGGCGCAATCCTGATTGATCACCCACTTATTCAACATAAGCTAACGATCATGAGAAACAAGGAAACACCGCCGCCACTGTTTCGGGCACTTCTAAGGGAGATAAGTTTTCTTATGGGGTATGAGGTTACCAGAAATATGCCAACAGAAGACGTGGAAATTGAAACACCCGTTGCCAAAACAAGCCAACCCAAACTCGCGGGACGGAAAATGTGCATCCATTCTATACTGCGGGCCGGTAACGGATTAATGGAAGGGCTACTCGAGCTCATTCCAACTGCAAAAGTCGGTCACATCGGACTTTACCGCGATCACAAGGATCTACACGCTGTCGAATATTATTTCAAAGTGCCAAACCATTTGGATGAACGATTTAACCTCGTGGTTGATCCAATGCTGGCCACCGGAAACTCAGCAATCGCCGCTCTGGAAAGAATAAAACAGGCTGACGCAAAAAAGATAACGTTTTTATGTCTTCTCGCTGCGCCGGAAGGAATAAAAGCGCTCAATGAAGCCCATCCGGATGTAACCATCTATACTGCGGCCATCGACGACAGGCTGAATGAAAAATCGTACATTGTCCCTGGCCTTGGCGATGCAGGCGACCGTATTTACGGAACGTTATGAGCGCTAATTTGACTGTTTGAATTTGTCTATCAGATAATCACCTGCCTTCACAGGCGGATATTTCGCCCTGTCCCCATCCTTGACACAGGTCGGAATGGCTGTAATTTCAGCATCAAAATTCGGATTCATAAAATATGCGATGGATTGGCGGCGTTTGCTGTTTTCTCCCTGCGCCGATTCCGGTTCGACGACCCTGTGAAGGGTTGAAACCCAACGGTCATTGGTCCAACGCGCCAGAAGATCACCAATATTGATGATAAAACCGTCCTTCACCACCGGCGCTTTGATCCAGTCGCCATTTGGGGACCTGACTTCAAGTCCGTCAACGTCAGGATCAGGTTTAAGGATGGTCACACTACCATAGTCGGAATGTGCACCTGCCCTTAATTGTCCCGGTAAAATTTTGCGGGATAATGACGGATAATTCTGGGTGCGCAGCGCACTAATGTGATGTGTATGATACTCTTTGAAATAATCTTTATCGACTTCAAGTGCCAATGCAAGAAGTTCCATTATCTGCGCCCCCAATATTTCCATCGCATGATAATATGATAACCAGGCCTCTTTGAAATTTTCTGGTTTTTTTGGCCATATATTTGCCCCATAGAAAAAATCAAAATCGTCACCATGAGGATGAAATTCAGGAGGTGAAATTGGACCACTGCTAAAAGTTTCTTTTCTGTCGGGCGGCGCGTCCTCTCCCTGTGTTTTTGCGAGGCTTTCCCCTTCGACCGGTGTAAAACCGCGCGGACAATGTATATCTGTTGTCTGCGCACTGTATTTTTCTGTTTCCGGCAAAGCAAAAAACTCTGCGGCCGCGGTCCACGCAGCATCAATGACATCATTATTCACATTATGATTTTCAATAATAAGAAACCCGATTGCTCTACAGATGTGATCAACACGTGACGCAACCTTTTTTTGAACGGCAGGAGCCCCATTCAGGAATTCGCCTAAATCCACCGTAGGAATTGTCTTGTCGAAAAGTTCTATATGAGCCATTCCTTACCCCCGCAAACCACTCGCCGCTACAGCAATATCAGCTGCAAGTTTCGCATTGTTAAGTACCAGTTCAATATTTGTTTCCAGACTTTCACCTTGCGTTTGCTCGGCTATACGTGCAAGCAGAAAGGGCGTCGTATCCTTTCCCGTTATTCCGCGATTATCCATTTCAATGATGGCATCATGAATAGTTTTCTCAATTTCTTCAGGCGCAAGTGCATAAATTTGCGGCACCGGGTTTGTAATCAACACCCCACCATTTAAACCCAAATCATATTTCGCCCTAATAGCTTTGCCTATCTCAAGCGGATTATCGCATCTGTAATCCACTTTAAATCCGCTGCTGCTGGCGTAGAACGCGGGCACATCATCTGTCTTATAGCCGACAACCGGCACGCCAACCGTTTCCAGATATTCCAATGTACGGCCGATATCTAAAATTGATTTAATTCCTGCACAAACAACACTGACATCTGTATTGGCCAGTTCCTCAAGATCCGCGGAAATATCCATTGAATTTTCCCCGCCACGATGAACACCGCCAATCCCGCCAGTGGCAAATAATTGTATGCCCGCCATGGCAGCAATAATCATCGTTGCAGCGACAGTTGTTGCACCGTCCTTCTGACCGGACACAAGAAATGGTATGTCCCGACGACTTGCCTTTATCACGTCTGTGCCAGCTTTACCAAGATATTCAAGTTCACCATCCGAAAGCCCGACTTTCAACCTTCCCTTAAGGATCGCGATTGTAGCTGGTATTGCGCCATTATCCCTGACGACCTGTTCCACCCTTTTAGCTGTTTCAATGTTTTTCGGATATGGCATACCATGAGATATTATTGTTGATTCAAGCGCTACGACAGGTTTTCCCCCTGAAAGCGCCGATGCGATTTCCGGTAAAATATCAAGATACCTATTTTTAGAGTTCATAATTTGTTTCCATTAACTTATTTATCCTTGCCACTGACATGGTCGGGTTAATCGTTTCACTATGCGCGACCGCGACTGTTGCAGCGCAGATAGCGAATTTCGCCACTTTGTCCATTTTCCATTTCGTAAGCGTCCCGTACGCTACTCCGGCCACAAACGCATCACCGGCACCATTGGCATTTTTCACATGCACATCTTTTATTTGCTTTTGCGTCCCTGTGATATCAGCACCGCTGTAAAATACCCCATCCGGCCCCAACGTTATATAAATACTATCCACACCTTGTCCGTGAAACCAGTTTGCGATTTTTTCCAAATCAGCACTCATAATTTCACTCATCGCCTGTGCCTCTACCTTGTTCACCTTGAGTATACTGATAGAACTTAAATATGATTTTATGCGTTCGGCTTTCACCGAAGAAACAGCATCCACAATCAAATTTCGATCGCCCATATTTGACGTCAAATAGTTGAATGTCTCAATCGGCATGTTTGTGTCCGCCACAACCGCCGCCGCGTTTTTAACAAGCCCCATATGTTGGTCAAGATATTCCGGTGTTAAATAGTCAATAACGGTCATATCATTAACAGCAACCGACATATCGCCGCTCTCATCCAGCACAGAAAGATACGTGGAGGTTGGTTCATTTTCAATTCTCAGAACCGCATCCATGTTAATGCCTGACTCAATTCCTTCGTGAAATATGCGATCTGCGAATTGATCCTGACCGATTACAGAAAGCAAATGACAATCCACTCCAAGGCGTGCCAAATTTTCTGCGATATTACGGGCGACCCCACCCGGGCTAAGGGTAATTGTTCCCGGGTTTGAATCACCATTTATCAGCAAACTGACCGGTTTGCCGCAAATATCCATATTTGCGCCGCCAATCACCACAATATAAGGTGCTTTATCATTTGTTGTACCGGTTTTCATTTGAAATCGACACTACGTTTTGGCACGGTGAAGTGTCAAACAATTAAATGATACTGAAAGGATTTCCTGACGAAAGTCACATAATCTTGGGCTGCAGATTAAGGTATCTATAAATCCAGAATTTCAAGACAATTATCTTTATCAATAACCAGCACCGAGTTGCTTGGAAGTTTATTCCATGAATCCCGCACTTTTGAAAGTGGTTCGCTGGCAAAAACAATAGCATCCTGTGTTTCCGAATAATAGAGTGATGGTGCCTGGCGATCATCGCATGTTGTTGCACGCGTCAGAATGATATTTTCACCGTCCGTAAGCGCGAAATTCAACATAGAAGGTCCATTAATTTCAAGATGATTTAACGCACCTTTAAGGGTCTCAACCATGTTCATCATGCTCGCTGCAAGATTTTCGAGTGAAAGGCCCTTTTTAAAGTCAATTTGATTGAGAAAATATGCGAAGCTGAATTCACTATCCGTATTTCCTTCGATCAGATTAAAAGCATCATCTGACAAATCCTTCATCAGATAGCGTCTTATGATCTTAAAACTATCGATCATACCGTTATGCATCCAGAGATAATCACCATACCTGAATGGATGGCAATTAAGCTGAGTGACCGGCATGCCGATGGTTGCGTCCCTGACATGGGCGAAAAAACAACGGGAAACGATTTTTTCCGAAAGTCGAAGCAGGTTTCTGTTACTCCATGCCGGTTCAATGCTTGTAAAGACACCCGGTTCAGGATCATCATGAATTGGATACCAGCCGATGCCAAACCCATCCCCGTTTACCGGCTTGACACTTTCCTTGGCATCAATCGATTGAACAATAAGCGAATTTTCAGACTTAACCAGTAAATCCGCAATGGTAATGGGGTTTCCCTTATATCCAACAAATCGGCACATCGTGAGCTCCTAAAATTACCCACATGCACTGTATCTGAAAAGCTTAAATATTCTCTAAAGACGTCAACCGAATTATCGCAGCTACAGGAATGCTATTCTTCCCGGTATGCTTTAGCTGGATATCCGATGCCATCCCGTTGCCAGATAATTTGCTTTTCCGGCGTAAGTTCAATAATCCGGTGATTTCCACCATCGGCAATAAGGGTATTGCCGTTTTTCAGTCTGACCGCTGAATAAGGTGTCTTGACAATCTCATCCCCCACTTCCCAAACCGTATTTCCGGCGTGGTCAAGCTCAACTATTTTACTGATCGCCCGTATCGAAACCAGCGTGTTCCCGTTATCAATTCTCTGCACATAAACAGGCCCCAAACCATCGAAAAGTTCGTTCTTTTCGGGTCCAAGTCCGTCTACGGCCCAAACTTCTTCACCTTCTTTATTTACTTCATAAACCTTGTTTAAGCCCGCGTCAGCAATCAAAGTGTTTCCATTTTCCAGTCTTTCTGCTTTCCATGGCCATTTCAGGTTTTCAAGATGCCATACTAGGTCACCCTGCTGGTTATATTCCCTAACAAACCCAGGAATATCATCGTCCCACCCGGCAACCAGAATATTACCATTTGGCAGCACCGAAAATGCACATGGATATCCGCCAACCAATATCACAGCCAGAACCTTACTGTCCTTATTGATCCGCCATAACGCATTTTCACGGATCAGGCTAACCCAATAACTGCCGTCTTCCATGCGGACGGCATCATAAGGCATCTTAAGCATATTGGTTTCGAATATAATCTCACCGTTTGCGTCAATATGTGTAAGCCGCCCTGGGGGGAAATCTTCATCCTGATTGATACGCCCCGGTATTTCATCAATTATCAAGGTGGAATTCAGATAAATATCAGTACCTGAATCATCATTTTGTTGCGTATCATTTTCGGCACAGGATGTTGTAATGATTATGCCAAGTATCAATGCCGAATATTTAAGAGCGGATTTCATGATCTGCCTTCCCTAGTTTTGTATACATGCGGAGTAAATATAAATAAGCGCGACGCGGTGGGGCAAGATAAAAATACGTCTATTATTTTACCTGCTGTTAACCCAACTTTGCGAAACTACGGCCAAATTGGAGAAAAATATGCGTTATCTGATTATTATGATCATACCGGTCATTCTTTTTCTTGGCGGTTGCGCAAAGATGATGAATGAAAACCAATGCCTTGTCGCTGACTGGCGTACCGTGGGTTACGAAGACGGCAGCGCGGGTCGCAACGAACAATGGCTTGCCAAGCGTAGTGAAGCATGCGCCGAATACGGTGTTGCGCCAAATATGGACCAGTATCTGCTGGGCCGAGCCCAGGGTCTTGAAGCATTTTGTCAGCCCCGACGTGGATTTGACCTTGGCAGTCGTGGCAATCGTTATGAGAATGTCTGTCCGGCAAACCTTGAGCCGGCGTTTCTTAATGCCCTTCAGGATGGGCGCGGGCTTCGGGACAGGCGCGCCATTCTAATGGACCTTGAGCGGGCCGTATCATCGGCATATGCGGACTTAAAAACACTTGACGAAGAAATCACGGCCAATACGGTAACCCTTGCCACTGCAGAGGATATGACCAATCAGGAACGTATCGATTACGCTCTTGATCTTAAAAATATGGCCGAAGAAAGAGGGCGTATTCAATCGGATCTTCCGAAAATGGAAGCGGACCTGGAAGCAGCGCGATATGATCTTGACATGTATGTTGCAAGCATTGCACCAAAATATCCCGGTGCATTATAAAAAATTAAGCCCCAAACTATGTTGGTTGGGGCTCACTGACCTTTAATTTTGCCTTCTTTTCGGCGGCTTAGGCTTGGATTTTGCCGCACTGGACTTAGCCTGTCCTTCCGCCTTTTTCGCCTTTGTATTCATTTTAGCTTCAGCAGATTCCCCTTTATCTGCATTTTTCTCCATCATTTCCTTTGCTTTTTCCGCAGATTGCGGAGCGGCTTGAAATGCAGATGCTGAAGACATGGTAAAACCGATGGCAATAAGGGAAGTCATTAAAAAAGTTGTATACTTATTCATAATAATCTCCTGTCTCATAGGAATGACATTCTAGTCATAATAAGGCTATTTAAAGGCAACATAAAATAAAAACGGTAATTGACCCGCCAATCCTTTTTATTTTCGATGGCAACCTTATTCAAAACCATTTCATTTTTTTGAAGACAAGCACCTGGGCTATAACAACGGCGACAAGCATTCCGCAGAATATCCAGAACGCTTCGCTATTTTCCGCACCGGGCATCCCACCTATATTTATGCCAAGAAGTCCGGTTAAAAACCCGAGTGGCAGAAATATTGCCGCAATAACCGACAGAATATACATATTTTTGTTCAGTCGGTCGGACATGATATTTGCAAGTTCGTCCTTAACAATTTGCGCCCGTTCCCGGATAGCGTCAAGATCTTCGACATACCGTAAAACTCTATCATAATTTTCCTGCAAATGTCTTTTGGTGTTCGCTGTTACCCATGGAAGATCTGACACCCTAAGTTGGCCAATCGCATCTTTTTGCGGTGCCATATAACGACGAAGTACAATCGCTTTTTTTCTTATGTCGATAATGTTTTCACGCAATGATAAGTTCGGCTTTTCAAGAATTTGCTCCTCCACATCATCGGTTTTTTCATCGAGTTCTGTAATCACGGGTTCGATACGTTCAAATAATCTGGATACCAGCATAGAAACAAATTGCCCGGCGTCGGTTGGGCCAGTGCCTGATTTCAATTTCTCTTCAACATCTTTGATCGCTTTCAACTGCCTTTTCTGCACACTGATAATTCTAAATTTATCGACCCAGAGGCGGATTGAAACCATGTCTTCCGGATCTGCATCTTTATTCAGATTTACACCACGCAATATGATGATAGCGCCGTCGTTGATTTCGGTTACACGCGGTCTGGTTTCTTCCGCGAGCAACGCTTCGACCACAAAATTATCCAGATAGCCAAGTTCGCTTTTTAACCAATCCTTGGTTTTTGGATTGCTTCGATCCAATTGAACCCACGCGAGTTGCTCATCTTTAATCTTCTGACTGGCTATTTTCACATCATTAATAGCCGTACCCCCACCCGCACCATCAATTTCATAGGCACCTAAAATTGTATCGCTCATTTCAGATCCTCAATATTTTTAACGTGCACATCACGTTGCGGGAACGGTATTTCAATATTGTTGGCTTCAAATTTATCCCATATGGAAAACAAAATATCGCTTTTGGGTCTGATGCGGCCCTCAATGATGTTATCAACCCAGAAATACAGCGTAAACAAAACGGCGCTGTCCGCATAATCCGTTAAAAAGCACTCCGGTTCCCTTTGCGTGCTGCATCTTGGATGCTCCCTTGCCGCTTCAAGGATCAGTTCATATGCTTTTTTTATATCGCTTTTATAGGAAACACCGATATTGATATCCAGCCGCCCCAATGTATTGCTATAGGTCCAGTTGGTTACCCTGTTGGTGATAAAATCCTCGTTTGGGATCATTATTTCCCGGCTTTCGAAGGTTTCAATCAACGTGAACCTTGCACCAGTATGTCTGACAAACCCTGAAGTCCCGTCATCCAGTTCAATCAGATCATCTTCAACCACCGTTTTTTCAAACAAAAGAATTAACCCACTAATGAAATTGGATGCGATTTTCTGAAGGCCGATGCCAATACCAATACCGATGGCACCGCTGAATATTGCAAGTCCCGTAAGGTCAATCGCCAGCAGATCGAGAGCCATCAAGAACGCTATAAAATAGACAAGCATCTGAAATGCTTTGACGATAATCGCCCTGTTGCTGGCTTTTATGTTCTGAATATTTTTTAAATGCGCTTCTCCGAAATCAGAAAATATACCTGCGATCCAGAATAATGATATGATGATAATCGACGCACGTAAAATGAGATAGGCGGAAAAACGTCTGTCACCCAATTGAAATGACAGCGCATCTGAATCCAGAAATTCCTGTATCGGCGTCATATATCCAAGGAACCCAAGGGCGAAAAACCCTGCGACGACGATGACCAGTAATAATTTCGCCACCCATGACCGCGGTTTCAAGAGAGATTTCCACATAAATTGCTGCGCCCTTTGCTGTTTCTACACCTTCGTGTTAGCCTAATATTTCCTTGTATAAATTATAGACGTTAATTCCGGTAATCTTTTCTGCGTCATCCTCGCTTAACCCGCGCTCGAGAAGTTTATCCCAGATAACTTCCATACGCCGCGGGGAATTAAGTTCCTCGAAATAAAGCGGTACCCGCCTGATGTCGAACCGTGGGCCTTGCTCGCGCTGCATTTCCGCCAGATATTCATCCGTTACGACCAAACGGCGATGATCCCTATCCGATCCGATGCAGACATGATCAATCCCAGCCACATTAACTGCATGCATGACATGATCAAAATAAAGCTCTACCATTCCATAACGTTCAAGCGTCATAAAGGTCCTTATTTGCGTAATCCCGGCAACACCGCCCTTATCAGCAAGTTTCCGGAATACGTCATCCGGCATGCTGCGCGAGTCTTCTCTAAGCGCATCACATGCCGTATGAGAGATATGAATTGGCCTATCTGATATTTCGATGGCATCCAGGGTTGTTTGCTCATTTGCATGGCTAAGATCAATAATCATGCCGATGTCATTGAGCTTTTCAATCAGTTTCGCACCAAAATCCGTTACGCCCGAGCCATGCTTTTCCATACAACCCGATCCGGCGTAATTTTGGTAATTGTAGGTAAGTTGACATGACCTTTGCCCAACCCCATAAAACACATCAACATTATCAAGATCACGCATAAAATGATCCGAATTCTGCGTCAGATAAAAAATAGCCATCTTTCCTTCTGCACGCGCACGGTCAATGTCTGCTGAGGTCGTACCTTTAAGATAAAATTTTGATTTTTCATCAATATGACGGTCAAACCACAACATTTCTTCGAGCGCAGATTGAAACCCTCCTTCCACCGAAAGATTATCCTGACGCGGATTCCCACAGGTCACTGTAATAGAACGCATTCCGGCCGCGAGCATTTCCTCAATCAATTCGTCTGTATAAGTGTCACGAATTTCACCCATCGCATCAATGACCAAAGCGTTACGCTTCGGATCCCACGGCTTCCCAACAAGAGCCGGGGTAAAATTTGGGTCATTGCTTTGTGATAGCGCTATATTCGGCAGCGCAGCCATAAGCGGAAGCGCCGATGCGCCAATCATAAATTCACGTCTGTTCATTATTTACCCTATTATTTTTTCATAAAGATTATAGACATTCTGACCCATCACTTTTTCAAGTTGCCCTTCGGAAAGTCCGCGGTTTTTAAGATTATCCCAAATCACTTCCATTCGACGCGGTCCGTTTAGATCCTCAAAATAAAGCGGGTATTCTTCCGCATTAATATGGCCTTCCTCCGCAATAAGTTCAGCGATATATTCTTCCGTCATCGTAAGTCTGCGGTGATCACGGTCAGAACCGATACAAACATGATCAATACCACACACATCAATTGCATGCATGATGTGATCATAATAAAATTGCGAATTCTGGTCCTTGGTCATAAACCCACGCATTTGTGTGATTCCGACAAGTCCGTCTTTTTCTGCAAGGCGGCGCAATATCCTGTCCGGCATATTACGTGGATGATTAAATAAATCCTTGCAGCATGTATGGGAAATAATAATTGGTTCTTTGGACGCATTAATCGTATCAAGCGTTGTCGCCTCATTTGAATGACTAGTGTCAACGAGCATACCTATATCATTCATTTTTTCCACCAGCTCATGGCCAAATGTTGTAAGGCCGGAACCATTTATTTCCATACAGCCGGCTCCCGCCCAGTTTTGATAATTATATGTTATCTGGCTTGAACGCAGACCCATGTCATAAAAAACATCAACGTTATCAAGATTACGCATAAAATGTGTTGAATTCTGTGTCAGGTAAAATACTGCTATTTTGCCCTGCTCACGCGCCTTTGCGATATCTTTAACCGTTGTGGTGCGCATATAATATTGCGGCTTACTATCCAGAAAACGGTTATAATATAAAAGTCCCTCCATCGTGTCATTATAGGCCTTTTGCCCCTGCACTTTCGGATCTACAAGCGTCACACAAATAGAACGAATACCACTCGCAAGCATTTCTTCGACAAGACTATCTTCATATACATCACGAAGTTCACCCATGGCATCAAATATAAGCGTTTTACCATTCCAAGGCGTGCCTGTAGCTTCTGCAAACGAAATATTCGGCAAACCTGCCAAAAGCGGCATTGCCGCGGCCCCTGCCAGAAATTGTCTCCTGTCAATCATTGCGATCTCCCATTTTGTTATTGGTATTATTTTAATCGACAACATATCAGACGACCATCAAAGATAACAAGCAGAATTCAATTATAATTTGACTCATACTGATCATTTAATGCTATTATTTCATCATACTAAAAATAAAATAACAGTGCGGGACTTCAGACAAAATATTGACATGGAGCAAGACAAATGACCGACCCAAACAAAAATAACCTTACAAAACGCGATTTTTTACAAACCCTTGGTATGATTGGTGGTTCAGCAGCTGTAATGACCGCACTTTCAGGATTTGAACATAGCCTCGCA
Organism: Alphaproteobacteria bacterium; assembly: GCA_030428615.1. Taxonomy (GTDB): domain Bacteria; phylum Pseudomonadota; class Alphaproteobacteria; order Sphingomonadales; family Emcibacteraceae; genus Pseudemcibacter. The sequence continues at coordinate 67,039 of JAUIDN010000006.1, forward strand.
TCCGATATGACCGCACCACCAGATCTGGCCACTTCAGGAAATGGTAAGAAAATCATTATTCTGGGTTCTGGCATGTCGGGCATGGTTTCAGCGCTTGAACTTGGAAAAAAAGGATATGACATTGAGGTTCTTGAGGCACGGGACTTCGCAGGTGGTCGTAATTCCTGCTCCCGCAAGGGGACCAAAGTAACCCACGCTGACGGAACAACGCATGTATGTGATTTTGATCATGACCAATATTTAAACCATGGTGCTTGGCGTATCCCGGGACAACATCATTCAACACTTCATTATGCGCGGTCACTTGGTGTTCCGCTCGAAGTAATGCTTAATCACAGCACGCAAAGCTATTTATACAGTGAGGACATTGAAGGTCCGCTAAACGGAAAGCGTGTAAGACGAATTCACGCTGAAACAGACCGGCTTGGGAATGTCGCAGAACTCCTTGCCAAATGCGCCAGTGGCGGTGCCCTTGATGATATGATGGCCAGGGAAGATGTGGAAAAGCTTCTCGAATATCTGCGTAGTATGGGACTTATCAATAACGAAACATTTGAATATCAGGCAAACAGCGTTCGCGGTTACGCTTCCTATCCGGGCGCAGGCGAAAACTACGGAACATTGTCAGAACCATACCCATTCAGCGATCTTTTGAATCTAAATATGGAAACACGGGAACTTACGGCTGATCACCCGACCACGATGTTCCAGGCCGTCGGCGGGATGGATCAAATTGCCTTCGCAATTCGTGATGCAATCCCCGCGGGCACAATCAAGCTGAACAAAGAAGTTACAAAAATATCGCAATCTGAAAACGGTGTGGTCATTAGTTATAAAGACACCAAGACGGGTGAACAGACAACAACGACAGGTGACTACTGTATTTCGACAATTCCTTTTGCCGTTGTCACGGAAATTGAAAACGATTTTTCACCAGCAATGATTGACGCCATGAAAACCCCTGCTCCAAGTCACGTGGCAAAATTCGGTCTTCAGATGACCCGGCGTTTCTGGGAACAGGATGATATGATCTATGGCGGCAATTCATCAACCAGCATGGCTGGCTCTATCGCATATCCGTCATCCGACCTGCACGGAACACAAGGTGGCGTGCTTCTGGCTTCCTATTTATTTGGTGGTAGGGCCGATGATTTCAGCAAATTGAACATGGATCAAAAAATTGAAAATGCACTTTCCATCGGTGAAAAAGTACACCCGGGTAATTATCGGAAGCATTTCAATGGCAAGGCCGCTGGTATCGTCTGGCATGATGAAAAATATAATAAATCCGGTTGGTCAAGTTGGCGTGGTGACAGCATAAAAAAACTACCAACCATTTTGAAGGGTGAACGTCGCGTTCTATTTAGCGGCGACTGTATTTGTCCGCGTCTTTCCGGGTGGCTAGCAGGAGCCATTGAAGGAGCTTGGCTAACCATGCAGGAAGTTGACAAGCGAGTCGGCATGGGTTGACCCATTAACCACAAAAAAATGATAAAAGGCCCCGTTTTAAGCGGGGCCTTTTTTTATGATTATAGCATATTGTTATATTATATCGTATATGTTATGAAATCCTTATTAACTATATGGGAAAAAATTACGAGAAAATATACGGGACAATGTATAATGACTGATCAATTGAATGATTTCGCGGGCATAAGCAAACGGGACTTTTTACAAAAATTGGGCATGATTGGCGGCTCCGCCGCTCTATATACCGCAATGCAGGGGCTGGAAATAGTGCATGCATCGGCGATGAGTGCACCTCCTGCCCTTTCAACCGATGGAACCGGAAAAAAAGTGATCATTCTTGGGGCAGGACTTTCGGGGCTCGTCACTTCCCTTGAACTTACAAAAAAAGGGTATGACTGCGAAATAATAGAGGCACGTGCTTTTGCTGGTGGTCGCTGTCAATCCGCAAGAAAAGGCAAAGTCATTCAGGAGCTTGGCGGTGAACGTCAGGTATGTAATTTCGAACACGGGCAGTATCTTAATATTGGCCCGTGGCGTATTCCTGCTGAACATAAGGCGGTTATCCACTATTGTCGCGAATTGGATGTGGCGCTTGAGCCAATGATCAATAAATCGGTACATGCGTACTATTATAGTGAAAACATTGACAGCTCACTTAAGGGAAAGCGCCTGCGCCAGGTGGAAATTGATGTTGATCGTGCCGGAAATGTGAGTGAACTTCTTGCAAAAGCCGCAAATAACGGTGCATTGGACGATACGTTTAATGCCGAAGACAAAGAAAGACTGCTCGAATATCTGACATCCACCGGTCTTCTTGATCGGGAAGAACTGACCTACCGCGCCAATCGTGCACGCGGCTACGAAAGTTATCCCGGCACCGCACTTGATGCAGGCAACCTTTCCATTCCATATGATTTTGCAGAAGTTCTAAAATTAAAACTGGGAACTCGCTGGGCGACAGCAGACCACCCGGCCGTTATGTTCCAGGCTGTCGGTGGCATGGATCAAATTCCAATGGCAATGAAAAACGCGATAAAGCCCGGCACTATATCATATAACTCAGAAGTCATAAAAATTCAGCAATCCGATGACAATGTGACGATTACCGTGATGAATACAGAATCCGGTGACATCAACACGGTAACAGCCGATTATATAATCTCCACAATTCCTTTTTCCGTCCTGAGTAGCATTGAAAATGATTTCAGCGCCGAAATAAAAGATGCGTTGAAATCTGCCACGAGCTCACCTGCATACAAAATTGGCCTTCAGATGACCCGTCGTTTCTGGGAAGAAGATGATATGATTTACGGTGGCGCGTCCTATTCCGATATTGAAGATCACTATCAGACAAGCTACCCATCATCCAATCTATTTGGAAAGCATGGTGATGTAATGCTCGCCAATTATAAATTCGGTGGCGGCAGCGTAGAGCTCTCAAATCATACAATTGCGGAACGCATCCAACATGCGCTTATGTGCGGCGAAAAACTGCACCCTGGAAATTTCCGAAAACATTATAACGGCAATGCAATTTCCATGTCATGGCATAAGGATAAATATTCATTGGGTGGTGCATCCAGTTTCCGCAGCAATCGTCTTCGGCGCAAGCATATCCCAACGATTATCAAGGGGGAAAAACGCGTTATCTTCTCCGGTGGTGGTGTATCACCGTACCATAGCGCATGGATGACGGGTGCAATCGAGGGCGCCTGGAACATGATGAAAGAATTCGACAAACGTGTCGCGCAAACATAACGAAGAAATAATGGCGAGTCCGGTAATAACATGTCCGGTTTTCTGCATTATCCGAACACATTTTTTTAAAATATATTGATACTGGACAGATATAATGACTGATAAATTTGATGATTTAAGTAAACGTGATTTCCTGCAAGCTATTGGTATTCTTGGGGGGTCCGCCGCAATGTTAAGTGCCATGGGTGCTTTTGACAAATCCATTGCTTCTGACATGACAGAACCGCCCGAAATGCACACTGACGGAACGGGAAAAAAAATAGTGATCCTTGGTGCAGGACTCGCAGGCATGGTTCTCGGACTGGAATTAAGCAAAAAAGGATATGAAGTTGAAATTCTGGAAGCTCGTTCATTCGCCGGCGGCCGCTGTCAGACTTCACGCAAAGGCACCGTTATTCATGAAATTGGTGGCGAGCGTCAGGTCTGCGATTTTGATAATAACCAGTATGTAAACCACGGTCCCTGGCGCATTGCACAGGAACATCATTCTGTATTGCATTATTGTCACTCACTCAATGTTGAACTTCAGCCAATGATCAATCAGAGCGCACAGACCTATATATATTCAGAACAGGCGGAAGGCGCTCTTAAGGGAAAAAGGATCCGTCATGTTCATGCAGAAATTGACCGTCACGGAAATATCTTTGAACTGCTGGCAAAATGCGCATCTGATGGCTCACTTGACGATAAAATGAATGCCGAAGATCGCGACCGTCTTCTGGAACACCTCAAAGCAACAGGACTGATTGACCGTAAGGAACTTAATTATGTCGCAGGACGCGCCCGGGGGTTTGAAAGCTATCCCGGAGCGGCGATGAATTTTGGCAAGTTTTCCGAACCATATGATTTTTCTGAGCTCTTAAAAGTACGCGTCGGCACTCGCTATGATACTGCAGATCATCCGGCCGTCATGTTTCAACCGATCGGCGGCATGGACATGATTGCAAAGGGATTATTTAATGCGCTTCCAAAAGGAATGGTTAAATTCAATAAGGAAGTCACAAATATTTTACAAACCGATAGTGGCGCTGTCATATCTTACTTCGATACGGAGACTGGCGCGGAGACAAGAGCAACAGGTGACTATTGTATCTCCACCATTCCATTCTCGGTTCTGACCACAATCGACAACGATTTCGCAGACGACATGATTACGGCGCTTAAAAGCCCGCGCAGCGCACCTGCTTACAAAATAGGGTTGCAGTTTGACCGCCGTTTCTGGGAAAAAGATGAAATGATTTATGGTGGTGTCACACAAACGGACATCCCCGGCAACAGGATAATTTCGTATCCTTCCAACGATCTTCACAGTCCACATGGCGGTGTCCTTCTCGCAGACTATGAATTTGGGGCCCAAGCCGTTCAAAATAGTAATCTTTCAAATGCAGAACGTATCGAACAGGCGTTATCAGCGGGGGAAAAAGTCCACCCGGGCCACTACCGAAAACATTATAACGGAAAAGCCATGTCCATGGCCTGGCATAAGGAAAAATACTCCCTCGCCGGATGGGTCGGATGGTCGGCCCGCGGTCGTGTACGTCAACTCCCCACCATCTTAAAAGGTGAACGAAGAGTGCTGTTTTCCGGTAACGGCATCAGCCCAATTCTTGACGGTTGGCAGGCCGGTGCCATTGAAGGTGCCTGGTATACGATGCAGGATCTGGACAAACGGATCGCGCAGAGCTAACACGACACTTGCAATGTTATAACAATCCCTTAATATGATTTTAAACGATTAGGGGATTACATTATGACACAAGAGAACAACAATACTGATTTTACCAAACGCGATTTTCTAACCCGCATCGGCATGGTTGCCGGCACCTCTGCCATGATGACGGCGCTTGCTGGATGGGACATGTCAATGGCATCAACTATGACTGCTCCACCTGCAATGTCGTCCGATGGCAAGGGTAAAAAAATTCTGATCCTTGGCGCGGGCCTGTCCGGCCTTGTCTGCGCACTCGAACTTTCAACAAAAGGCTATGACATACAGGTTTTGGAAGCCAAGGAAACGGCGGGCGGCAGATGCATGTCTGCACGCAAGGGTACCGTGATCGAAGACGTCGGTGGCGAACGCCAAGTTTGCGACTTTGAAAATAATCAGTACCTGAACGTTGGCCCGTGGCGCATCCCGCCGCAACATCATTCAACCTTATATTATTGCCGTACACTTGGCGTGGCGTTGGAACCATTTATCAATAAATCGTTTGATGCCTATTATTATCAAAGTAATGGTGATGGGCCACTGTGCGGCAAGCCAATTCGTCAGTTTGAAATTGATATGGACCGTACCGGACATGTGGACGAACTGCTGGCAAAATGTATTACCGGCGGCGCGCTGGAGGATAAACTGACCAAAGAAGATCAAGAAGCATTACTTGATTACTTAAAATCAACCGGTTTGATCGACCGCACTGAGCTTGATTACCACGCAAACAGGGTTCGCGGATGGGAAAAAATGCCAACCGTTGGCACTGATAAAGGTAAGCTGTCCGACCCATATGGATTAGCCGATTTATTGAAAATGAAATTGGGCAGAAGAAATCCGGATTCAGAGCACACACCCGCTTTATTTCAACCTGTCGGTGGAATGGACCAGATACCACGTGCGCTGGAACGGGCACTGCCAAACGGGATCATCCGCTTCAATTCGGAAATTACAGATATTATTCAATCCGACGATGGCGTTTCTGTTACAGTTACAGAAACAAAAACCAACAAAACGGAAATTTTGCAAGCTGACTACGCGATTTCGTGCCTTCCATTTCCGTTGCTCAATAAGATCAATACCGATTTCAGACAAGATGTTATCGACGGGCTTAAAGCGCCCTCCTCCGCACCGATTGTCAAGCTGGGGCATCAATTTTCCGAACGGTTCTGGGAAACACAGGAAAATATTTTTGGCGGCATAACCGTGAATGATATTGATGAAAGTGGTAATATAAGCTACCCGTCATCGGAATTATTTAATGGAAAAACCGGTGTTGTTCTTACAGCTTATGCTCATCGGGGTGGCGCCATTAAACTCGGGAACCGGAGTATCGCAGAGCGTATTGAACGTGGCCTTGAGATTGGTGAAATGGTCCATCCCGGACGTTTTAGGAAATATTTCAACGGCAAAGCCATTTCCATGGCCTGGCATAAACAAAAATATAATCTTGCAGCATGGGTGGCGTGGTCACGGCGCAATATCGACAGCAAAATGCCGGCTTTGGTAAAGGGCGAAAAACGCGTGCTATTCAGTGGCAATGGTATGGCACCATACCATCAGGGCTGGATGTTCGCTGCTATTGAGGCCGCATGGAATTCCATTGGGGATCTGGATAAACGAATTAACATGTAATGATTTATAATGGCTGGGGTGGTCTTTTAAATTCGACTCAGTTAATGTGCTGTACAGATGTATAAAACCGGGGCACAAAATGATTATAAAAGATAATTCGATAACTGAAATTCAGATCAGTAAACGTCAACTTCTAAAATCTATCGGTATGGTTGGCGGATCAACCGCTGTCTTTGCCGCCATGCAGGGTTGGGATATCGCGGGCGCAACCGAACCGAAAAAAGCGCCGCCGGAAATTGCATCAGACGGCCATGGAAAAAAAATAATCATTCTTGGAGCTGGTCTCTCCGGTATGGTTGCTGCTTTAGAATTATCAAAAAAGGGTTATGAATGCCAAATCCTGGAAGCCGATGATAAAATTGGGGGGCGCTGTCAATCTGCACGTAAAGGAAGTGTCATTCACGAAATTGAAGGGGAACGACAGGTTTGCGATTACGATGCAGGACAATATTTCAATTATGGTCCATGGCGAATTCCCGCACAGCACCACCCAACATTACATTATTGCCATACTCTTGGTGTGGCACTCGAGCCGTTAATCAACAAATCGCCAATGGCTTATTATCTTGGGAATAATATTGAAGGGCCGCTAAAGGGAAAAAGGCTTCGCCAGGGCGATGTTGATTTTGACCGCCAGGGTCACATTGCTGAACTTCTCGCCAAGTGCGCGGATCAAGGCAGACTTGATGACATGGTCTCGGTCGAAGACCGCGAGCTTCTTCTGGAATATCTTAGAAATCAGGGACTTATCGACCGACGTGAACTCGACTATAAGCCAAATCGTGCGCGCGGCTGGAAATATTATCCCGGTGCCGGTGAAGATTTTGGCGAATATGCCGATATTTACAAGCTCACCGACCTATTTAAAATGAAAGTGGGTACCCACCTAGAAAATGAAGATCATCCGATCGTTATGTTCCAATCGGTTGGCGGCATGGATAGAATTGCCCACGCCCTTTATAATGCACTGCCGAAAGGGATTGTTCAATTAAACAAGGAAGTCACAAACATCCGCCAAACAGATGACGGCGTATCAATTAAGTATAAAGATACCAAATCCGGCAATGAAATGACCGCAACGGGCGATTATTGCATTTCGACCATTCAGTTTCCCGTTGTTTCAAAAATTGAGAATAATTTCAACACAGACCTTCAAAATGCATTGAAGGCACCAGCTGGCTCCCCTGCTTTTAAGCAGGGATTGCAGTTCAATCGGCGATTCTGGGAGCAGGACGATATGATTTACGGCGGAAACTCAATGACCGACATTCCCGGGCATTCGGTCACCGCTTATCCGTCGTCCGATCTTCATAGTAACGGCCCGGGGGTAGTTCTTGGTTCCTACATCTGGGGTGGTGAAGCGGCTCGACTTAGCAATTTAAGTGTCAAGGATCGGGTGGAATTCGCCCTCAGCGTCGGCGAAAAGCTCCACCCCGGAAACTTCCGTCATCACTTTAACGGAAAAGCTATGACAATCGGCTGGCATAGAATGCAATATCATCTGGGCGGATGGGTTACATGGACACGCCGCAAACGTCAACGGCAACTTCCTGTCATTCTAAAGGGTGAAAACAGGGTTCTTTTCTCTGGAAACGGTATCGCAACCATCCAAAATGGTTGGATGGTCGGTGCTATTGAAGCTGCATGGCTTACGATCAGTGAACTTGATAAACGCGTCAGTCAGAGTTAAATGGAACGATACAGGCAGCAAATATTTATCGCCTTCGGGTATTTCTGCTTTTTTGCCGCCCTGATTTTCTTTTGCTTCGGCGCAGGAATAATGGCATTGCTTGTTTATTCGCTTTTTGACAATGCCGGTGATGGGGCCAGTGCGGGGCTTATGATCCCTTTTGGATTGATTTTAATGTTCATGGGCGCCGCTATTTTTAAACTGGGTCAAAATATTGTAAAATCTCCCAATGGGGAAGAAACTGAAGACGAATAGTACACATCTGTTATCACAGTAACTTCATTAAGCAGCGCGGGCGATGCATAATTCATCATTCAAAAAAGAAAATCTTCAAAAACCCGATCATCTGGGATATAAACCAAAAAAATGAATTAAAATTTTATGGCAAACAAAAACAAAACCGAGAACGCAATATTCAATTACAAAACCCTGAAGTTGATCATGATTGGGTTTGGCAGTTTCCTTGTCGCCGTTGGACCACTGTATGCCTATTTCATCGCGACCACGGTTGGTCTTGAAAATTTAGGGGATGTGATCTGGACGTTTATTTTTGCTGTTCTGGCCGGTCCGGCTGGCATTTACATCTGTATCATCGGCAGAAAGATGAAAGGCCCCATTATCAAGAACGATGATCAATAGATTTGATAAATTCCCGCATATTTTTCTAAAATCAACCATTTGCTAACCTTCATGACCTATAATGTGTGTTTATGTTGAAAATCAATATGTTAAGTGGTTTTCAAGTGCAAACATCGGATGGAAAGGGCAAAAATGATTAATAAATCAAAGCAAATTGCCAATTTTATTTTCTATACAGGTATCACCATTTCCGCACTTTTCGGCAGTGCCAGCCTCACTTATATTTTGAATATTCCTGAATATACCGGAAATGATTTTCTTATCGTTATCTTTGGTATTCTACCTGCAATGGGCGGCCTCGCGCTTGCGTACATGGGAAGTTACATGCGCCGCAAAAATAAACGAATGCGCAGCCCGCATCGCGTAGAATAGCCCCATTTCAAATTGCCATTTGAGAAGTTCGTTTTATCTGATATCCTGCCGATAATTTTATGGTTAATATCAGAATAAAGGTTTTTAATGGCCAATAAAAACGTTGTTACAGCAGACGATGTGATCAATTTCTGGTTCTATGAGATTGATCCGAAAAAATGGTGGGTAAAGGACACCGAATTCGACGCGCAAATAAAAGCCCGTTTTCATGACATTTATAAAAAAGCCGCCGTTGGGGAATTGGTGAACTGGCGTTATAAGCCGCTTTCATCGCTTGCAGAAATAATTATTCTGGATCAGTTTCCGAGGAACATTTTCCGCGATAAGAAACAGGCATTTGCAACTGACCCACTGGCAGTTTGTTTGGCCCAGGTTGCAATTGATAAAGGCTTTGATCAGGAACTCGAGCCATCAAAACGCAGTTTTATGTACATGCCGCTTATGCACAGCGAAAGTGCAGAAATTCATAAAGTAGCCGAATTACTGTTTTCCGCGCCTGGACTTGAAAATAATTACGAGTTTGAACTTAAACACAAGGCCATTATCGATCGTTTTGGCAGATATCCTCATAGAAACAAAATTTTAGGTAGACGTTCTACAAAAGCTGAACTAGAGTTCCTTAAACAACCGAACAGTTCGTTTTAGGGATAAAATGAAACATTATAATAATAATCCAACCTATCAGAACACAGATCACATACTTAATCCCAGATTATTCGATAATGCTTATGAAAGCATTAGTGGCTGGCCTGATTATACGCCGTCGTCGCTACAATCGCTCCCCTGCCTTGCCGCGGAATTTGGCATTGGGCAAATTTATTACAAGGATGAAAGCGAGCGGTTTGGCCTTAAAAGCTTCAAATCGCTTGGCGGTGCCTACGCGGTAATTCAAGTACTCACTGAACATCTGCGTGTTATATTGAGCGACAATAGCATCACAGGAGTGGACATCAAGTCCGGAAAATATCGCGACCTTTTAAAGGGATTTACGGTGGCAACCGCCACGGATGGCAATCATGGGCGCTCTGTCGCCTGGGGAGCGCAACAGTGCGGCATAAAGTGCAAAATCTATATGCACAAGGGCGTAAGCCAAAGCCGTGCTATCGCTGTTGAGCTTCTCGGGGCGGAAGTTATATGGGTTGACGGTAATTATGACGACAGCCTTAGCAAGGTGAAACGCGACTCCATCGAAAATGAGTGGCACATTATTTCAGATACCTCCTATGAAGGTTATACCTATATCCCTAAATTTGTAATGGCTGGCTATACGGTCATGACAAAAGAAATTATGGGTCAGTTAAAAGATGACCAGATACCTACCCATATCATAATACAAGGAGGTGTCGGGGGACTTGCCGGCGCCATCTGCGCGCACGCGGCAATGATTTGGGGCGAAAGACGGCCAAAATTTATTGTGGTTGAGCCGGAAACCGCTGACTGCCTTTATCAAAGTGCGAAACTGGGGGAACCTAAATTGGTTCATATTGAAAAAGAAACCTTGATGGGGGGGCTCTCCTGCGGTGAAGTATCCATAATCGGGTGGGGAATATTAAAGAATAATGCCGATCATTTTATCACCATTTCAGATGATAACGTAAAATCAGCGATGCGCGTCATGGCATTGGGCGTTGGCACAGACCCATCAATTGAAGCGGGTGAAAGTGCTGTAGCAGGGGTCGCTATGCTCATGGAATTAAGAGACCATCCGGAAATTAAATCCGAGCTAGGGCTTGACGAAAATTCCCGCGTACTTCTTTTCGGAACCGAGGGAGCAACAGACCCGCAACTCTATGACGAAATTGTTTCCGGGGGCTAATTCCCACCAATCATTATAAGCTCTGCTTCGGATGGCCAGAATCCTCGCGGGCCGCTGTCGGTGGTTTCGTTCCAAAGTTTAATGGCAGCGTCATTATTACCTTCAAAATGGTCTTTCATGGCAACAGTGTATTTTCCGATCACATCCGCATTTTCCAGAAATTCTTTACGGCTATAAAGCCCCTTAAGGTAATTGACCGCGCGATGATACTGGTCATTTTCAATCAGATCGGCCTCATCAGGTACTTTCTTAAGTTCATCTTGCGCTTCACCGTGTCGTCCAAGCTTACGCAGTGCCATATATTTCCATAGTGTCACAGGTATAAGTTCTTCCATATAAGCAAACCGGACGGGGACGTTGATCGCTTCGTTCATTCCTTCCAAAACCATTTTATAATCCCCCGTTGCCATGCTGGTTTGCCCCAGATAATATGGGATATTCTGTTTAAATGTTGATATGGTTAAGTCAAGCGCATTGGCAATACCGTTTGGCTCATAGCTATCCGGTTGATCCTTCAGAAGCTCTCCCGCTTTTTTATAATCGGCAATTGCCTGATCCCATTGATAATTCCGCGCCAGATGGCGACCACGATAACGGTATAATTTATAACTGTCGGGAAATTTTTTAAGACCTTCTGAGAAAACCTGTATCGCTTCCGGTAACCGACCAAGGTACCCATAGCGGCGCCCCAACCAAGCATAACTATCCTCGCGTTCCGGCGCAACGTCCATCAGTGCCTTGGCTATCTCGAGATCCTTTTCCAAGCGTGTCTGGGTATCAGGGCTAAACTTTGTTTCCCTGAAGGCACGTCCCGTTGGTGTGTGTGTCATCGCGAAAGCAGCTTTAACCACACCGTCATGGTTTTCCGCCTGTGTTTTCAGGGTAAAGGATAAAGTTAAAATGAACAAAACAGCAAAAAAGCGCATTTGTGCTCCCCTTAAGGTAAAAATTAATCTCATTTAAGATTTAGCAGTTCTACTTCCGCCAGCCAATATCCCTTGTGATTATCATTGGTGACGGTGGTAAATACCTTTTTTGCGGCGTCGTCATTACCGTTAAAATAATCAACCATCCCTATTGTATATAACCCAATGCTGTCGGCGCGCCCCATAAACTGGTTACGGGTGTACCGTCCCTGCAGAAACTGCACCGCTTCATAATAATCCTGATTCGAAATAATGTTTAGTGTACGGGGGATCGCTTTAATCATATCTTCCGCTTCTTTATGCTGTCCCAGCTTTCTCATGGCCATATATTTATAAAGGCTCGTTGAAACAAGGAAATCATCTTGGTCAGAAAGTTCATTTACCTCTACCGCTTTATCCATATATTCAATGACGGTATCATAATCACCCGTAGCCATGCTGCTCTGTGCAAGATAATAATATATGTTCCGCTTAAAGGTACTTGGGCTAAAGTTTGACCGGCCGGGTATACCTTTCTGGCTTGGGGTTACATCAAGACTTTCAACAAGCGCTTCTGCACGGCGCAAATCTATAATCCCTTCTTCAAATTGATAATTTCTGATCAGATGAAATCCACGATAACGATAAAGAGCATAACTTTCCGGGAATAATTCAAGGCCTTCTGTAAATATCTCAATTGCTTTGGCATAATTGCCCAAAAACCCTTCTCGACGCCCGCGCCAGCTATATGAGCTTTCTTTAAGTGGAGCTGATGCAAAAACCGAATTTGCCGTCGCCAGATCCCCGTCGAACCATTTTTTGCTGAACTGGTTAAATTCTTTGTCACGAAAGACAACCCCAGAAGGTGTTGATGTCACGGCGTAAGCCGCCAATACAACCGGATTATCTGAAACTTTGGTTTCCGAAGTTGTATTTACCTGCGCATACCCCCCTGCTGTGCTTCCAAATATCAGTCCAATTACCACAGGCAAAATCAAAGCACGCATAAAATTTCCTTTTATATTATTTTCTGTTGCATCATAGTGGTGCATATTGTCGCGATGATAAAGTGTAAGTGACAAAAATAGTATTAAAAAATCCGAAATTTTCATGTCGAAATAATAAAGGATCTCCATAATAGTGAAAATATTATATCTTAGCACTAATAACATTTGCCGAAGCATAATAGCCGAATCAATTACCAGAAAATATGCGGTCGACAATGTTAAGGGCATGAGTGGCGGCACACACCCAGGGGATGATATTCACCCGGTCGCTCACCGGATACTCAAAAATCATCATTTCAGTTCAGTAAATCTGGTCGGAAAGTCGTGGGATCTTTTTTCCAGCTGGGAACCTGACATTGTCATTACGCTATGTGATAAAGTCTTAAAAGAAAAATGTCCCACATATGTCGGAAAATCAGTTCATGTCCACTGGGGATTGCCCGACCCGACAAAACAATTCGGCAATATGGAAGAAAATTTTACCAAAATATTGACTATACTGGATGAACGTATAACAAAGATGCTTGAAGTCGATCTTGAATCGCTGAGCAAAGAAGAACTTCGAGCACATCTTAAAAAGGTTGCCCAATGAAACTAAGATTTATCACACCTGTTCTAGCAATAATATGTCTTGCTGCTTGTGATCAAACCCCGGAAGAAAGCCATTGGTACGATTCAATGCCGCGGGAAAGCTGGTCGAAATTTGATCTGGTTGATACCAATCAGAATTGGTTTGAAGTTTATAAAGTAACTGACAATACTTACGCCATTTATGAACCTAATCAATGGCAGGAAGCCATAAGTTATCTGTTGATTGGTACGGAACGCGCCATGCTTGTCGATACATTGCAGGGAATTGGTGATTTAAAGGCGGTAACCGACCAGCTGACCGGCCTGCCAATTATTTTAATGAACACGCACAGCCATTACGACCACGTAAGCGGTAATTACCAGTATGAAACAATATACGGACGTAACACGCCTTACACATTGGCAAACGCGAAGGGCAAATCCAACGCGGAAATTGGAAACGCCGTTACTGCTGATACCATTTGGAAAAACCTGCCCGCGGGCTTTGATTACGGAACATATGAAAGCAAACCATACGAAATTGACAAATTTGTTGATGATGGTGAAATAATTGACCTTGGGAACCGTGAAATAAGAGTTGTTTTTACACCCGGGCATTCTCCGGACAGCGTTATCTTGATAGATAAAGAAAACCGAATGATGTTCACCGGTGATACTTTTTACCCTGCACCGATATATGTGTACTCCGATACGGCGAACTTCCAGGATTTCTTTTTATCCTCACAAATCATGTTCGGATATAGAAATGATGTGGATTATTTAATGCCGGGTCATAATGAAACCATGCAGCCGGCATCCTTTCTGAATGAATTACGATCTGCGACAATGGCAATCGTCAACCCGACAACAGAATTTATACAGGGCGACGGACAAAAAACATATAACTTCGGTGCTTTCAGCATCATTGTAAAAGATCCGCTTGATTTCGGTATAACAACGGGTGATTAAAAATCATTCGTTAATCATGTGTGGATTGAATTTTGTCCGCGCCGGTTAAATAATTTTCCTTGAAAAAACGTTCTTTATATTGTCATCTTCTTTTGGAGTATAATATTCCGACATCAAAACTGAGGAATGGCTTATGACAAGATATTTCAACGGATTTAAAGACGAATTCTGGAACTTCTTTGATGAATTAAAGGAAAACAACAACCGTGAATGGTTTACGGAAAATAAAAGCCGATATAAAAATGATGTCGTTACCCCCTGCATGGACTTTATCGTCGACATGGGTGAACGGCTAAAGGAAATATCCCCGCATTATACAGCAATTCCAAAGGCAAATGGCGGTTCGCTTTTCCGTATTTATCGCGATGTCCGCTTTTCGAAAGATAAACGACCCTATAAAGAAACTGCGGGCATTCAGTTCCGCCACAAGTTGGGAAAAAACGCTCACGCGCCGGGATATTATGTCCATCTGGAAAAAGGGAACTTGTTTTATGGCGGTGGCATCTGGATGCCGGAAGCACCGGCCCTTGCCAAAATCCGTGACCGGATTGCAGAATACCCACAGCGATGGCAAAAGGTTATTGAAAATGAAGACATACTCAAAAATTTCGGTGGCGTAGGTGGTGAAGGCCTGACCCGCCCCCCGCGCGGTTATGATGCCGATCATCAATATATTGAAGATATTAAACGGAAAAGCTTCTTCGCGATGCATAACCGGGCGGATCGCAAATTGGTCAAATCTGCTGAATTTATTGATGATGTCGTGGAAAAATTCGACGCAGCAGGTCCACTGATGGCTTTCATATGTGATACCACCGGTGTTGAATTTTAATCTATTTCAAATGATAGGTAAGTGCTAAACTGATCATATGGCGAAGGGCGTCGTCCGGAATCTCATCTCCTACTTTAAATAATATCCCGCGATTACCATCGTATTTAAAACTGTCGCCATAAATATGTCTTATCGTTTCAATTAAATTTGTGCTGCAATTAACGTAAAGGCCAAATGTGTCGAGGGATTTCTTTTCCATACCAAGCCGAATGGGCGTTCCCGAACGATTGTTACCGACATAACTTGGTTGTCCCCATTTAAGGCTTTCTTCGATCTGGCCAACGGCGGAATTTCTTTCGGCTTCTTCATAAATAATGGCCCTTATGCGCAATAGTTTCTCACCTATTACATTAGGATAATGATTATAAGTGTCTATAATATTTTCATTTTTTGATATTTTTTGATTTACCATTTTCATCAACCGCGACCATTACAAAATCACTATCAGCACAAAATGTACGCTTCCCGGTAAGGAGTTCTTCCCCCCACATTTTAACATTCACTGTAAGCGACTTTGTCCCTATCCGAACCACTTTGGCGGAAAGATCAACGATTCCGCCGATAGCAATCGGGGCCATAAAATTGGTTTTTTCAAGGGACGCAAGAACCATAACCTCGCGGCATTTACGGGTTGATGCAATAAATCCGGCCTTGGCCATTAACGACAACCCGTGCCCGCCGAAAAGTGTTCCGTGATGATTGGTATCATCCGCAAAGACAAGTTCTACAATACGTAAATCTGCGTCCGGCTCCGCATGGCTTCTTTTTGTTAATTTCAAATCTGACAGTGATAAATCGCTAATGTCTTCATCGTCACTTCCCGCGACGGCCACCATATTGAAAATGCCGCGCGTACAAACCACCTGGTTACCCGAAAGCATATCTTCCGCACGCATCACCACTTCAACCTTCAGGGACCGTCTGCCCGCCTTTATAACCTTTGCGGCGAAATCGACAATATTTCCTTTAAAAGCCGGCTTTGCGAAATCGATATTATCACAGGATGCTGTGACAAAATGTCTACGCCCGTAGCGTGTCGCCGCAATAAAGGCCACTTTATCCATGTAACTTAGCGCCGCTCCTCCAAACAGTGTTTCATGATGATTTATGTTTTTCGGAAACACAATATCTGTCAGGTGAATGGTGCTATCGGTGTGATGAGACATCTACAAATCCTTATTCATAGTTATGACCGGTATCCCGACACCATTATCAGCGGCATCCATTCGGCGATCAACTTCCACAAAACCATGCTTTTCATAAAGCGGAAGCCCCGCGAGCGTCGCCCCAAGCGTCATTTTTGTAAAGCCCGCATCCTTCGCCGCCTGTTGACAGATTTCCATGATATAGCTGCCAATACCCTGCCGCGCCCAGTCGGGGTGGCAATACATCGCCCGTATGCGCGCGCGGTCCTTACCGGGATCCAAAAGTTCGGCACTGCGTCCCGGCGAATGATTACCACCATAAAGGGTTGCCCGCTTGCCCCATCCGCCGCACCCGACAACAGTTTCCTCATCTGTTCCCTCACCATGCAGGATAAGGAAATATGTCTGATCCTCAATAAGTGTGGTATCAATTCCCATAAACTGATAGGCCACTTCCAGTTGGTCCTTATCCAGAAAGTCCTTCTGAAGATCGTAGATCGCACGGTCCATAAGGTCCCTTATGATGGGAATATCATCCATTGTTGCCAATCTGTGAGTGAATTTTTTACTCATATTTCCTTCCTGCCCTTGCAAACAACTGTAAATTATACTTTAGTATTTTTGAAAAAATACGAAAACATATATTTCGGGGTTTGTCATGAAATTAATTAAACTTGTTCTGTTTATCACGATTGCATTCATAAGCACGCCGGTGATCGCACACCAGGATCCTGATCAATCGGGTTATATCCAGGTGGATGGTGGAAAAATCTGGTATCGGTTAAACGGGCTTGAGCATCTTGGTAAAAGACCTGCAATCATCGCCATGCATGGTGGCCCCGGTGGCACACATCGCGGTCTCATGCCCTATGTGGAACTTGCAGATACATATCCCGTAATCCTTTATGATCAGCTTGGAAACGGGATGTCATCTAAATTTGTTGATGACCCGAATGATCAATCAACCTGGACCGTCGAACATTTCGTCAAGGAAATAAGCCAAATTCGCGAAGCACTTAACCTTGATGAAGTGATTATCGCCGGCCACAGCTGGGGCGGGACATTATCCGCTGAATATGCCGTCAAAAATGAGGCCGGTCTTCGTGCGGCCATTTTCGGTAGCCCGCTTATCTCAACGCCACAGTGGGTCTCTGATAACAGAGAATGGATTTCACAGATGCCACAGCAATATCAGGATGCCATCAACAAGAACGAAGCGGCCGGCACATTTGATAACCCTGAGTACCGCATGGCAGAGCGCGCTTTTTATGATCGCCATATGTGTCATAGCGATTGTGTTGATCGTGGTTTTCGCGATAACGCAATGTCCGGAAACCGGGAAATGTATCAAACCATGTGGGGGCCAAGCGAATTTACCGCCAACGGAACGTTGGCCAATTACGACATAAGCCCGAAACTTCACACGGTTGAAGTTCCTGTTCTGATGATCTGTGGTGAATATGATGAAGCAGCGCCAAAAAGTTGCTACAAATTTGCCGGCATGATTGATGATGCAAGAACCGTTATTGTCCCCAACGCTGGACATGCCATCCTCTCGGAAGGCAAGGATCTGGTTGTTTCAACCATTCGCGAATTTCTGGCAGAAACGGTGAAGTGACAAACCGGGCGCTAAGCTTCCTTATTCTTATCGTCCCAGATTTTTGGCTCCCAAAGTTCAATCTTATTCCCGTCCGGATCCATAATCCACGCGAACTTCCCATTTTCATGGGATTCCGGGCCATTGATAATCTCCACCCCGTTATCCTGAAGCTGCTTCATCATCCCCGCCATATCGTCAACACGGTAATTGATCATGAAACTGGCGTTGCTTGGTGAGAACCATTCCGATCCCTTTTCCGCAACATGCCAGACCGTCATCCCGCCGTCTTCTGCGGTATCATCTGGCCATTTCAGAACAGCACCACCCCATTCTTCCAGATCAATACCCAGATTTTCCGAGTACCAGTTAATGAGTGCTTTGTTATCGTTTGTTGATTTGAAGAAAACGCCACCGATACCGGTTACTTTTGCCATTTGAGCCTCCCCTGCTTGATAAGCAATAGACAGAATAGCCGCAAAAGCGGGTCACGGCAAAATGAAATTTAACCTGTTAAGATTTTCAGCGGCGGTGACGCGCGCCAACCTTCCTGAAACCGAACAATCCGCCAATTGCAGCCATAAACATCCACACTGCCGCTGGAAGCGGTGTTGGTAACACCTGAACAACAGATATATGACTTAGCTTGCCAATATTCCCATCATAAGATACTGGAAATCCCGGGTCATTAATATTGAACACGGCATACGCGAGACTTGAAAGATTCCTAAAAACATAAGAATATACTGTTGGCCCGCCAGGGCCCGGTGTCAAATTTCCGCTTTTAAGGATAAAATAAGCCCCCTGCCATGCTTCCGGCAGCGCAAGTGAATATGTATTCGCTTGCCCGTCAACCGCTTCCAGGACCAGCGGCAATTCGCCACTGCTTGGGCTTTGGGTAAATTTCTGAAGGGCGGTTACAGTACCTGGGCCAGAAAACCCTTCGACACAGGCGATTTCCGTCGCATCCCCTGACGGTAATCCGTTACAAGCGCCCAGAAAATCGTCGACACTGCCGACAACATCCAATGTTATTGCCATTGCACTTGATGTGAATATGAAAATTCCGACGACCGCTGCCCCGATCAATCGAGTTGCTTTTTGCCCTAAAGAACCCATTAAATACCCAGTATATTTATTACCATAATACAAAATTCGTGAGCGATTATTTTACTATATTTGCAGCACTCTATCAATATTTGCTTATCAATTTTTATTGATTAAAAACAATAGTTTACATATTAACCATATTTGTTAACCTTAACTTTCTCGTCACAAATCCCGTGAAAAGCACGAAAATAGTTAAAATTTTATATAATTTACATCCGATTCTCGGATTGGTAACAAGCCTAGATAAAATCCCAAATTAATTTAAGCGCTATTCATCTTGCACCAACAATAATATAACAATAAACTACGTTGGATCAAACCAATATCCGCCGGGAGCAAAATCATCAAATGAGCCCTGAAATTCATTACAGCGCCTGCCCGCATGACTGTCCGTCCACGTGCGCTTTGGTTATTGAAAAATTGGGACCAGGCACTATTGGTCGCGTTAACGGCAATCCTGAAAATACATACACCGCCGGTGTGATTTGTGCAAAAGTAGCCCGTTATGCGGAACGCACCCACAATCCGGATCGATTAACAGTACCCCTAAAACGGGTGGGACCAAAAGGATCCGGTGAATTTAAAGAAATTACGTGGGACGAAGCCCTCGACGAGGTCGCTAATGCTTTTCGGAATAACTCGGAAAAATATGGCCAGGAAACGGTCTGGCCCTATAATTATGGCGGCACAATGGGGCTTCTGCAATGCGGTGGCATGGAACGACTTAGAAACGAAATGGGTTATTCCAATATGCGCTCAACCACCTGCAGTGGCTTGGTTGATACCGGATGGCTTGCGGGGTTTGGAAGTAAAATTGGCCCTGATCCACGCGAAATGGCGGAGGCAGATCTGATTGTCATTTGGGGTACCAATGCCGTTTCCACGCAAGTCAATGTCATGACACACGTATCACGCGCCAAAAAAAATCGAAATGCAAAAGTAATCGTCGTTGATCCTTATGAAAACCCGACGGCCAAAACTGCGGATATCCATATCGCGCTTCGACCTGGAACAGATGGCGCCCTTGCCTGTGCACTTATGCATATCGCTTTTCGTGACGGCTATGCGGACCGGGAGTATATGGATGAATTCACAGATGTGCCAAAAGAACTGGAAGACCATCTCAAAAATCGCAACCCGGAATGGGCATCAAACATAACCGGACTTTCAATTGACGAAATTGAAAATTTTGCCGAAATTTATTTTAAAACTGCAAGAGCGTATATTCGTCTTGGATACGGGCTTTCGCGATGCCGAAACGGTGCTGTCAATGTCCACGCGGTATCCTGTATCCCCGTCGTCGCCGGGAAATGGAACGCGCCGGGATCAGGTATTTTCTTTAACAGCGGAGGCATTTATCATTTTGATTATACCTTAATTGAAGGCCGCGATGTAACCAAACGCGGAGTTCGCACAATTGATCATTCCCGGATCGGACCGGCACTCACCGGGGATAAAGCCGATTTGGGAGAAGGTCCTCCGATAACCGCAATGCTCATTCAGGGAACAAACCCGATGGTAATCGCGCCCGATCAGAATAAAGTCCGCGAGGGCTTTCTGCGCGAAGACCTGTTTGTTTGCGTCCACGAGCAGTTTATGACCGAAACTGCCTTGATGGCGGATATCGTCCTGCCGGCAACCACGTTCGTTGAACATGATGACATTTACAAAAGCGGTGGACATACCTTTATTCATTATGGGCCGCAGATCATTGAACCCGTCGGCAAAAGCCGATCCAATCACTATGTTATCTGTGAATTGGCCAAACGTCTGGGTGCAAAGCACCCTGGTAACAGCATGACGGCAAATGAAATTATCGATGAGACCCTTAAATTATCCGGGTTTCCCGATCTGGACAACATGAAGAAAACGCATTTTCACGACTGCGCGCAAAGCTTTGAAAAGCACCATTTTATTAATGGATACCCATGGCCAGACAAAAAATTCAGGTTCAAACCCGGCTGGGAGAATATCGGCCCACGCGGCCATGAATTACCACCCCTGCCCGATCATTGGGACGTACCCGGAGGTGTGGATGACGAACATCCCTTTAAGCTGATAACGCCGCCAGCAAGAAATTTTCTGAATAGCAGTTTTAACAACACACCTACATCACTGAAAAGGGAGATAAGACCAACACTGCAAATTCATCCTGATGACGCTCATGACACGAATACCAGTGATGGTGATTTGGTTACGATCGGTAATAAACTCGGCCAGATTAATCTCTACGCAAAAATAACAAAAGGCGCAAAACAGGGTGTTTTAGTGGCCGAGGGCATCTGGTCGAACAAAACATTCAAAGATGCTATGGGAATTAACCAACTTGTCAGCGCCGAAGTCACCGCTCCCAACGGTGGTGTGGCTTACCATGATAATGGTGTCTGGCTGCGCCGAAATAGATAAAATCTATGCGTACCCGCTAATCTATTATTAACCAATTAAATATATAATCATCTCCTTAATTGTTAGTTTTATTTTGTTAGTATATCCAGGGATATAAGTTTGCCGCGAAACCTTTTAACCAAATATTTGCCGGTTCGGCTGATCTTAATGACGATCGCTATTTTGCTGTCCCCTTACATGCATTTCGATGTGCTATCGCAGGATAAATCAGAAAATATTGTCCTTACTGCCGAAGAAAAAAGCTGGATTGCAAGAAATCCGATAATCGTTACTGCAAATCCTGCGGGTCTCGCACCATTTATTTTTACGCATAATAACGGCGAAGTAGATGGCATCGCTTTTGATTATTTAAATCTAATAGGCAAGAAAGTCGGGTTGACTTTCTGGTATTCTAAACAACAGCCATGGAATGAGATGATGGAAAGCCTGCGGGCAGGAAAGATTGACATCATCCATAGTGCAGCTGCCAATGAGAACAGGTCTAATCACATCACCTTTACAGAGCCTTATTTGTCAATACCGTACGTCAGCATGGGGCGAACCGGATCAGCAAAAATAAGGACAACAGCGGATTTGGCGGATAAAAGGATAGGTGTTATACCCGGTTTTATAACAACAGAAAGGTATCTGCAATCCTACCCCGATTATGATTACGTTTTCTATAATAATATAGCTGATGCTTTAAAAGCGCTTGCCGCATCACAAATAGACGTCTTTACCGGAAGCCTTGTGCCAATTAACTACGCCATACTCGAGAATTTCATACCCGGTCTAGAGGTTATCGGCAATGGCGTCGTCATGAAAAACAATTTCCTTGAGCAACGTATCGGGGCCCTCCACAAAAATAGAATTCTGATTGATATAATAGAAAAAGGCATGAGCGCGGTCACAAAAGAGGAATTTATGGAAATTTCAAACCAGTGGCAGCAAAAACAGCTTTTTGATATTCAGGCGGAAATTGGACTAACAGACAACGAAAAAATGTGGATTTCAAATCATCCGACAATTAAGGTGAGTCTCGACCCGAAACTCATGCCACTTGCCTATGTAAACGACAGAGGTGAAATTGAAGGGATCACAGGTGATTACCTTTCTTTAATTGCTGACAAGTTAAATGTCGAATTTGAATGGATTGGAAACACATCTTTTTCCGAAGGGATGGAGAGAACAAAAAAAGGTGAAGCTGACTTGGTTGCTTTGCTGTCTCGTACAGATGAAAGAGAAAAGTTTCTTACTTTTACGGACAGTTTTTCCGATATATCACACATGATTTTCAGTCGTGCCGGAGGGGAGTTGTACGGGAATCTCGAAGCTTTAAGTGGAAAGAAGATTGCTCAGGTAAAAGATTATGATGTTACCAAAGCTATTGGGCGGGACTATCCAGATATCGAGATAATCGAAGTAGAAACCGTCTTGGATGCTTTAAAACTAGTCTCAACAGGAGATGTAGAAGCGCATATCGGAAGCATACCCATTACGACTTATCAGTCATCTTCGGCCGCTATATCAAATATCAGTGTGGTCGGTGAAACTCCCTATAGCAGTCACAATGCCATCGGCGTCCGGTCTGATTTACCGCTTTTGGCGAGCGCTATGCAAAAGGCGATGAAATCAATCACCACAGAACAAAAGGCAGAAATATTAAGGCGGTGGATTGGTTTAAAAGCGGAACCTACGGTTGATTATACACTT
Source organism: Alphaproteobacteria bacterium (assembly GCA_030428615.1). Classification (GTDB taxonomy): domain Bacteria; phylum Pseudomonadota; class Alphaproteobacteria; order Sphingomonadales; family Emcibacteraceae; genus Pseudemcibacter. Next base: position 90,363 of record JAUIDN010000006.1, read on the forward strand.
GTCTGGGAAATACTTTTAGGCTCTACATTGATCATTGTGTTCTTTGCCGCATGGAACAAAAAACTAAAAGAAGCGCAGGAAAAAGCAGAAGCAGCCAACGTCGCCAAATCCGCGTTTCTGGCCAATATGTCTCATGAAATAAGAACGCCTCTAAATGCCATCATTGGTTTTTCTGATGCTATGCTTATGGGCTTGGGCGGTGAAGTGATTAATCCCATACACAAAGAATATTTAAACGATATTAAAAACAGCGGTGAACATCTTTCAACGGTAATCAAAGATATTCTCGACCTTTCGAAAATTGAAAACGGCAAGTGGGTTCTGCAGGAAGAGGCATTTATCCTCAACAACTGCCTTGAAGACGCCTTGAAAATAGTTCGGCCGCAGGCGGAAACCAAACACATCAGGATTGATTATGATCCCGGCAATCCTCATAAAATATTTGGCGATACCCATGCCTTTAGAAGGGTGATTATTAATCTGCTGTCCAACGCGCTGAAATTTACACCGGAAAATGGCTCTATTGGCTGTTCAATACAATCTAGCGAGCGTGAAGGTATCTGTGTCAAGATTACGGATACTGGCATTGGTATTCCCGCAGACCGGATCGAAGAGGTACTGAAGCCATTCGAACAAAGCCATATGGATTATGAACTTAACGAAGAAGGTACCGGTCTGGGACTTCCGATTGTGAAGCATCTGGTTGAAATGCATGACGGCAAATTTGAACTTAGCAGCCAGGTGAATATAGGCACAACGGCTAGCATCCACCTTCCCCCAAAACGTCTTGTCGCCTAGCCCTTTTCCTTCAGCAACGGTTTTTCGTAATGAACAAATCCGGTTCTGTTTGCTACACGGTCATAAAGTAGCTGCGCAGTCTTGTTGCTTTCCTGTGTCATCCAGTAAACCGTGTTTGCGCCCGCTTTAGTGGCTACCTCGTGTACCGCGTCACTAAGGGCACGCCCCACTCCCCGCCCGCGCACTTCCGGAATTGCAAAAAGATCTTGCAAATAACAGTTATCTGCTGATGACCAGCAGGTCCGGTGATATAAATAATGGACAATACCTATCAGTTGATCCTGCTGAAAAGCGCCTAGCGCCCACATCGGCTGATCTGGTTGATGAAACCTCTCCCAGGTATTTTTAGTGACTTCGTCCGACACCGACGATTGATAAAATTTCAGATACTCCTGCCAAAGCGGATACCATTCCTCATATTGATCATACTCAAGTGGTCTAACCCCAATCATCTGCGAATTCCCTAACCATTTCTGAAGGTATACCCATACCCGTTAATTGCTGGCACGCCACCAAGATGGGCGTATAAAATTTTTGACCCTTTCTTAAAATACCCCTTTTTCACCAGATCCATCATTCCCTGCATTGATTTTCCTTCATAAACCGGGTCAGTCATCATCCCTTCAAGCCGTGCACAAGTTCTGATCGCCTCTTTTGTTTCTTCTGATGGCACACCATAATAAGGATAAGCATAATCTTCATGCAGAACAATATCCTCTTCTGTAATGTCCTGCTCAAGCTCAACGAGCTTTGCCGTGTTTAGCGCAATTTCAAGTACCTGTTCTTTTGTTTGCTGCGGTGTCCCGCTCGCGTCAATGCCAATCACGTTTCGTGCCCGCCCGTCGGCCGCAAACCCAACAAGCATCCCCGCATGCGTTGACCCCGTCACCGTACAAACAACAATATAATCAAACTTGACGCCCATTTCCTCTTCCTGGGCGCGCACCTCTTCTGCAAAGCCGACAAATCCAAGGCCACCATATTTATGCACGGATGCCCCAGCCGGGATTGGGTATGGTTTACCCCCTTTATCTTCCACATCCTTTATTGCGTTCTCCCAGCTTTCACGAATGCCTATATCAAATCCTTCATCGACCAGTTCCACGTCGGCCCCCATCACCCGGGATAGAAGAATATTACCCACACGATCATATACAGCGTCTTCATGTGGTACCCAGCTTTCCTGCACTAGTCGGCATTTAAACCCAATTTTTGCCGCCGTCGCCGCAACAAGGCGTGTATGATTTGATTGAACCCCACCGATGGAAACAAGCGTATCCGCACCTGATGCAATGGCATCCGGTACAATATATTCAAGTTTGCGTAATTTATTGCCCCCAAATGCGAGGCCGGAATTGCAATCTTCACGCTTTGCGTAAATTTCAACATCACCGCCGAGGTGATCACTTAGAGCATTTAATTTCTCAATCGGTGTTGGTCCAAATGTTAACGGATATTTTTCAAATTTATCAAGTCTGGTAAGGTTTTTTGCCATCGTATGGTCCTTTGTAATTTAATATGTGCCGATAGTAGCAAATCAACTCTGAAATGTCCTCTCTAACTTAGTCGATAATTTATTCATTATTGACATTAAACTTGATATAATCTTACATTATGTTCCATTATCTAATAAAATTATGAAAGTTTCTTCCATGAATCAAACATTGGATAAAACCGACCTTAAGATTCTCCGCCACCTACAAAGGGACGGGCGCCTAAATAATGCTGATCTTGCGGAAATGATCAATGTGTCCCCTGCCACCTGCCATCGTCGTACACAGCGGCTTTTTAACGAAGGTTTTATATCATCCGTTCGCGCAACTATCGAACCGGAACCCGTTGGCCATGGCGCGCTTGTCATGGTTGGGGTTGTACTTGACAGATCAACGAAGGAAAGTTTCCGTGATTTTGAGGAAGCGGTCTTAAAGCTTCCTTTCGTATTGGATTGTCACCTGACCGCGGGTGATTTTGACTATCTTCTCAAAATTCGCGTTCGCGACCTTAAGGATTTCAGTAAACTTCACGGTGATAGACTTCTTGGCCTGCCCGGTGTTCGCCAGACACGAACCTTTTTTGTGATGAAGGAAGTGATTGATAACGCCCCATTGGATTTCTGATCCGCAAATTCATCTCACCTACTCTCAAGCAACCAAATTTCTTCGAAGGCCTCATACTTTCCTCTAAATCCACCCGGTACCTTACTACTTTCAAGCAGTAGTAAATTATACTTTTTCTCATAATGCAGGAATAGCTCTTCATGGTTGATGGAGAACGGTGGGCCATCCACCAAGCTTTGATCATAACGATAAGTAATAAGCAACTGCGCTGCTTTTTGGGAGATCTTTGATACATGACCTGCATATCGTCCTCTCATATCATCAGGCATAGCCACAAAGGCCGCCCTATCATATATGACATCGATCGGACCAAGCTCCGTGGCCGATAAATTAAAAATATTTCCAACAAATATATCCAGATTATTATGACTATAACGCTTTAAGTCGCCCACCATCGTTATTGTGGGATCAATCCCCAACCCCAAAAATAATTGTGTTACAGCAAATTCACTTAATTCTACACCGACAACATGAAGCCCCTTGTTTAAAAGCCAGCCGATATCAACGCTCTTACCGCAAAGTGGCAGAAATACATTATCATTTTTAAACGCGCGAATTCGATCCCAGTATTTTATGAGATGTGGGTTTACATCATTTTCATGGAACGCGGTCGCCCCATCCTTCCAGCGCTCTATCCAGTAGTTTGAATCCATCAACATTCTTTCACAATTTATCTTCTTTTTTGACCCGGATGGTCACTGGTGATATGCTACTACCTCAAGTTAACTTGAGGTCAAGAACATAATGAAAATTAAGATTATCGACATTGGCGAAGTCAAGCGGCACTCCGGATATCCGGCGTCCACCTTGCGTTATTATGAAGAAAAAGGTCTCATCCAATCGGTTGGACGAAAGGGTTTAAGAAGGCTTTTTAGTTCGGATGTTCTAATCCGGTTGGATTTGATTACGCTTGCCCGGCGGGCAAACTTTTCACTTGATGAAATTGCAGACATGCTAACGCCATATGGCCCAAGGATTGATCGTAAAAAGCTTTTATCCAAAGCTGGCGAGCTTGACCAAACTATAAAAAAACTTACGGCAATGAGGGAGGGATTGCTACACACAGCGAATTGCCCCGCCCCAAACCATTTTGAATGCCCGACCTTCCGAAACCTGCTTCGTGTCGCCAGAAAAAGCGAAATCAGAAAACAAAGAAACAATACTCGAGCGTCAACATAACTTGTTCTATGATTTCTGCCTTCGTTCCGCATCAATAAGCGCGCGTTTGCGGTCAAGCCCCCATCGGAACCCGCCCAGACTGCCATCACCGCGTAAGATACGGTGGCATGGCACCAGCACCCCTATATTGTTCCTGGCGTTGGCGCTGGCAACGGCGCGAACCGCGCTTGGGATACCCATCCGTTCTGCCTGTTCCTTATAACTGAGCACTTCCCCGGGCTTTACACTCATTAAAAAGCGCCAGACCTTTATCTGAAACGCTGTTCCGTTCAGATGCAAGGGGATTTCCGGTTTTTTAGCACCGTGGCTGATGTGCCGCTCAAACACCTCAATCCATTGATTAAGATGCGCATCGCTTCTTTTCGGTGTCCGGCTTAAAACCGCATGGGGGTATTCTTCCCGTAACTGGTCCAGAAGTTCCTGTTCCGTATCACCAAAATGAATCATGCAGACACCACGGTCTGTTGCAGCCATAATGATACGCCCGAGTGAACACGTGCGAATGGCGTATGAAATTTCCTCTCCCTTGCCACCTGCGCGGTAAGCCGCCGGGGTCATTCCGATCCGGCCATCGATCTGTTCATAAACCCTGCTTGATGAACCGTATCCCGCTTCATAAATGGCCCCGGCAATGTCGTCGCCGCTTTTAAGCGCAGATTTGAAATTATTAAGTCGCAAACCGTTCTGATATTCTTTAGGGCTCACCCCATAGGTGGCTTTGAACTTCCGTTGAATATGATGTGGGCTTAATTTTGATATTTCCGAAAGCGTTTCAAGTGTAATTTTTTCATCCGAATGATTTTCAATATATTCCGCGACTGTGACAAGCGGGTTAACATCACGCGGGTTACATTTTTTACAAGGGCGAAGCGATTGTTTCTCCGCCTCTTCGCATGTTTTGAAAAAGCGCATATTTTCCGGTAGCGCCGGGCGCGATGGGCACGACGGCTTGCAATAAACCCCCGTTGTAATCACACCATAATAAAATTTTCCGTCAAAACTTTTATCGCGGTTTTCAATGGCGTTTAAAAAATCCTGTTCATTCATTTCTTCAAACATTGGAATGCTCCATATTGATTAATAATAGGCTCATTTTATGCGTTTGCCAAAATCATTCGCTCCGAATATTGCGGTTATATAAATTATTGACAATGACAGAAGGCTACCTTATTGAAGGTCCACGGTTTGGGATACCTGCCGCCCGCGGCGAACGCCATGGTGAAATTCCCAATTGAAATTTTGGTGATCCATTTTCGGACTTCACAGCAAAGCGGGCCCTGTCGATTTTGTCCATTTGAATGGAGAAATATCATGATTAATCATGAATTCACGGCCGAAAGCCTTAAATTACAGGCAAAACGCCTGAGAAACTACCTTACCACCAAAGACATTGATTTAAGCCACAGCACTATACTTGAAGCGCTTGCCCATCAATATGGCTATCGTGACTGGAATGTGCTTTCGTCCAAACTCGCGGAACCATGCTGGCCATCCGTCGGTGAACGGGTCACGGGCACTTATTTGGGGCACCATTTTAACGGTATCGTGCGTTCCGTACATATCACCAAAAATGAAGGCATCCGCCGATTTCATTTTCAGTTTGATAAACCGGTTGATGTGGTGAAATCCGAACATTTCAGCAATTTTCGAAAACGCGTTTCCGCCGATCTGAATAAAACCCTCAGGAGCGTAAACAGCAAAGGTGAAATTGATGATATTCTGGTTTTAAGTAACTGACGAATTAAACCGGGGAATTTCAACAATTCCCCCGGTTTTTTCACAATCAATCGATCTCTATCGACGATAGGTTACTTTGCCATCCACAATAGTCATGACCGTTTCACTATCCATGATTCCAATCGGGTCAATTTGCATCCAGTCTTTATCAAAGATTGAAAAATCAGCCTTTTTTCCGACTTCAATCGTGCCGCGGATTTTTTCCTGAAACGCGGCCTGCGCGGCCCAAAGCGTCATGGTCTTAAGCGCCTGGTCATGGCTCAGCTTTTCTTCGATATGCCAGTCATCGTTATAAAAGCCGTTAAAGTCGGTCCGCTGCACAAGGGAGAAAAATTCAACCCGCGGGTCGCCCACTTCCACCGGTGCATCAGTCCCGGCAGAAAAGCGGATGCCCTGATCAATCAATGATTTCCAGAGATATGAATATTTAAGCCGTTCCGACCCGATCCGTGCCGGTGCAAAATAAAGATCTCCTTTCACAGTGGAGGCTTCCACAACGGCAATAATATCAAGATCTAGATAACGTTTCTGATCATCCGGATGGGTCATTTGCGCGTGTTCAATCCGCCAGCGTGGGTCCGCGTCCACCCGTTCTGTGACAGGCACCGCGTTAAATGCTTCTTCGTATAGATCAAGAACGAAACGGTTTGCATAATCACCGATAGCATGGGTTTCGATCTGAACCCCTTTTTTAAGGGCTTCTATCATCACAGGAAGGGCTTGATCATGGTCAATAAGCTGAAGCCCCTTTCCTTCTGCATCATCATACGGCTCTAGCAATGCCGCGCCTCGGCTGCCCAACGCGCCATCGGCGAAATACTTGATCCCCTTGATATCAATCATATTATCCGGTGAAATTTCCGGCCCGCGGTCAAGAAGCTTGCGTGCTTCATCCCCCATATTCATAGCATAATAAATGCGTGTCTTCAGGTTTCCTTCTGAATGAATTTCTTTAATGATATCAATATCCGCATAGGTTCCACCCGCCTGCTGGACCTGTGCCCAACCCATGCGGGACATAAAATCAAATCCGGCTTGAAGCGATCTTTTATCCTGGTCCCGGCTTGGCGCGGGAATATGACGACGGATTAAATCCATCGCATTATCAATAAACATACCTGTCGGCTCGCCGTTTTCATCACGCAGGATTTGCCCCCCTTCCGGGTCGGGTGTGTCGCGGGTGATACCTGCAATTTCCATTGCTTTGCTGTTGGCAACAATCGAATGTTCCCCGGCGCGGTTTGCCACAACCGGGTTATTGGGACTAAACGGGTCAAGATCATCTTTATTTAAAAAGCGATTTTCCGTCCACTTCTTTTCAATCCAACCAACACCGACAACCCATTCCCCTTCGGGGGTGTTTTCGACATATTCCCTGATTTTCGCAACCGTTTCACCAAGGTCATCAATCCCCTGAAGATTAAGGCCAAGCTCCCGTTGACCAATCCATTTAATATGAACATGCGCGTCTGTAAGTCCGGGAAAAACAGTATTGCCTGCCATATCAAGCACTTCGGTATTTTCACCAGTGAAAGCAGCAACGTCTGCGTTTGAGCCGACAAAAATAATTTCATCACCCTTTATTGCCACCGCTTCGGCGGTCCATTGGTCATCATTCGCCGTGTAAATGGTCGCGTTATTAATCACCATATCGGCCGCATTTTCCGGGTCAACGCCGTCTGCCTGCCGATAAAAGAAAATGATGTAGATAATAATCGCGGCTATTGCGGCGATAATGATTTTATTTCTCATAGGTAATCTTTCCGCCAACAATGGTCATTAAATTTTCACTGGTTAAAATATCTGCTTCCGGGATCGTCATCCAGTCACGATCAAATACCGTGAAATCAGCATACTTGCCCACTTCAACGCTACCCCGCAGATTTTCCTGAAACGCGCCATACGCGGGCCAGATCGTAAACATTTTAAGCGCTGTTTCCCGTGTTACCGCAAGTTCCGGATGCCATCCTTCTCCCGATGTACCGTCAAGGCGCTTACGCGCCACCGCCGCATAAAACTCGATACGCGGATCACCAAGTTCCACCGGCGCATCCGACCCGCCAAGGATCATAAGTCCCCGATCAACAAGCTGCTGCCACGGATATGAATGTCCAAGCCGTTCTGGGCCAAGGCGGTCCGGCGCAAAATTAAGATCCCCGATCCCGTGGGATGGCTGCATCGACGGGATGATACCCAGATCAACAAAACGCTGCTGATCTTCTGCGGGGATAATCTGCGCATGTTCAAGTCGCCAGCGTGGGTTTTTCACCGCCCATTCGTCCTTCGGGACACCATTGAATGCTTCTTCGTACCAGTCAAGAAGCGAACGCACCGCGCGGTCACCAATAACATGGGTTTCCACCTGCAACCCCTTGCGCAACGCGTCACGCAATATCGGTTCAAGTTCCTCTTTTGTTGTGCGATTCATAAAACCGTTATGGTCGGCATCCGCATAATTTTCAATCAGCGCTGCCCCACGGGAGCCAAGTGTCCCGTCAATATAGACCTTTATCCCGCGAAGGTCGAACATATCATCATCCGTTACTTCCCGACCGCGTTCAAGGATTGTTGCCGCCTCCATCACATTTGCCGCCGCATATATACGGGTTGACATACCGCCTTCTGCGTGGATTTCCTTCATGATTTCGACCTGTTCATACGGCATGCCCGCGTCCTGGGTTTGTGTCCAGCCAAGCTTCGCATTTTCATACATACCCTGGGTCAGACTGTCTTTGATATATTCCTTTGTTTCAGGTGGAATGATGCTTCTGAAAATTTCCATAGCGGTTGCAAGGACATATCCGTTGGGTGTACCGTCCGCATCACGTTCAAATTTACCGCCGGTCGGATCGGGCGTGTCTTTGGTCACACCGGCCAGTTCCAGTGCCTTACTGTTCACGAGCGCGGATACCCCGTCCGCACGCGGCATAAACAGCGGTTTATTCGCCGTGAACGGGTCAACATCATGTTTGGTCAGAAAACGTTCCTCATCGGTCCATTCCCGTTCGATCCAGCCACGACCCTGCACCCATTCGCCGTCAGACACATTTTCGGCAAATGCCTTGATGGCATCAACCGTTTCTTTTAATGTTCCAATCCCGAACAGGCTTAATGTCTTCGGGCGTTTTCCGACCCCTTCCACATGCTGGTGGCTGTCGGTAAGTCCCGCATAGACATATTTTCCCGCCATATCCATGATGCGTGCGTCCCCGCACATATATTTTTCAGCGTCCGCATTGCTGCCGACAAAAATAATTTTATCGCCAAGTGTCGCGACGGCCTCCGCTGTCCATTGGTTATCATTTGCCGTGTAAATGGTTGTATTATACATCACCATATCTGCTGGCTCGCAGACCGCTTCCACCTCGGTGTCCTGACCACACCCCGAAACCATCAACATTAATGCCGCAATTCCACAAAAATTTCTGAACTTCATTTATTCTTCCTGTTATTTTATTTTCTGAAAAACAATATTCGGATATTGGTTTTTAAATATTTCCTTCATTTTCCCCTAAAACATTAAGAAGGATTTGAAAGACATGCAAGGGAATTTAAATTGGCGGGATATTCAATCGGATCTGCTTGAAAACGGATTTACCCGATTATCCGGTGTACTTGGTCCGCAAAGCTGCGATGATTTAATTGCCGCCTATGAGGATGACATTTACCGCAGTACCATTGATATGAAACGATATAATTTCGGCCGCGGCGAATATAAATATTATTCATATCCCTTACCCCAACTTATTACGGCGCTTAGAACATATTTTTATAAACATCTGCGCCCTGTCGCAATTGAATGGTCGGCGCGGTTAAAAACAGATTTTAATTATCCCGAACAACACAACGACTACCTTAAAATATGTCTCAAACATGGTCAGCAACGACCAACACCGCTTATCCTTAAATACGGACCTGGTGATTATAATACCCTTCATCAGGATCTATATGGTGAAATTCACTTCCCATATCAGGCCGCGATCATGCTTTCCGACAAAGACGATTATACCGGTGGCGAATTTACGTTGGTTGAGCAACGGCCGAGAATGCAGTCGGTTGCCCATGTCCAGACGCTTAATAAAGGTGATGCGATCATTTTTGCCGTAAATGAGTTTCCAAAAATAGGTAAGCGCGGTTATTATCGTGCTAAGTTACGTCATGGCGTCAGTGCCCTGAAAAACGGCAAACGCCATACACTTGGGATAATTTTACATGATGCAAAATGACCTTTTCAGCGATATTTCCCCGGAAATGGAGGAACTTGCCCCCGGTATCTTTCTGTTTCAACGCTACGTGGATGAAACAGAAATTTTCAACATTGTAAATTACGCCCGGGCAGAAGCGCCCATCCGGCATATGATCACCCCCGGCGGCAAAAAAATAAATGTATCCGGCGTTAGCATGGGCGATGCGGGATGGTATTCTGACCGGCGTGGATACAGATACGAAAAAACCGACCCGCTGAGCGGTAAACCCTGGCCAAAGATACCGGATGATATCGGCGAAATAGTAACCATCGCGGCGGCGAAGGCAGGGTTTAATAATTTTGTCCCCGATAGCTGCTTTATCAATTGTTATGAACCCGGTGTGCGCCTCACCGCCCATATTGATCAGGACGAGGTTGATTTTTCGAAGCCGATTGTATCCATTTCCCTCGGCGTCAGCGCCATATTCCAGGTATTTGGTGAAAAACGTGGCGGTAAAGCCATGAATATCCCACTCCATTCGGGGGATCTTCTTATCTTCGGCGGTCCGGCCCGTCGTCATTATCATGGTGTTAAAAAAATTGAAACCCAAAGTCACCCGCTTACCGGAGATAAAAGATACAATCTGACTTTTCGTAAGGCACTTTAAAATAACAAAAAAATACTCCAGTCACATTTTCAACATGTTTATACAGTTCAATTCATGTATAATAATTATTTAACAATCACATGACACAATTGGGGCATGGTTATCAGGAAACTTAAATATATTCTTCTCGGTTGCTTTTGTTTTTGTGCCTGTCAATTCGCGACTGCACAGGAAACAGAGGAAGAAAATGATGAAGGCTTATGGAACTATAAGCGCTTCCTGCTGGATGAAAATGGGAAATGGTCGGTTGGCACGGGTGCAATCATCCGGAATTCGCCCTTTCGCGGCGAAAAAGTTTCCGTTTTTCCGTTTCCAATCGTTGATTACAGCAGTAAGAACCTCTTTATCCGAGAAATGAAGGCCGGATACCACATTATCCATGTCGACGATCCCTATAAGGGCGGTGTATTTTTTGACACATTTCTTGGTGCAAGAATGCGTCCCGGCGACGCGAGGCGAAAATTTTCAATCGACGCTGGCCTGCGAGCGGGGTATCAGCATCCGTTCGGTTCAGTTGCCGCATCATTTTCGCAGGATATAACCAGCGCTTCAGGCGGCAAGGAAGCCAGCGTTTCCTATAGCTTCACATTTTTAAACAAGAATAAAAATTCAATAATCATTCCACGCCTGACCGTAACCTGGCAGGACAGAAAAATGGCCGATTATCTGTGGGGCATTTCGCAGGAAACAACCGACAAAATGATCGCCAACGGCGACGAAGTGATCCTTTCACCATACACCATAAATAAGTCCGTCATCAATTACAGCGCCGGAATTATCCATATATATAAATTTGACGACCACTGGAACAGCATCCTCGGTGCTCAGGTCGCATTGCTCGACGATAAAATCATGGACAACCCCGGCATTGAACGACGGTTGGATTATTCATTCATTGTCGGCGCGGCTTACACTTTTTAACGCAAATCGCTATACGCTTAAATTAATAAGGCATGTAAACGGTCGGCGTGTATGGCTCCAGTTCATATTGACTTTGAACGAAGGCAACAATGTCAATCAATTCATCCACGGTCATGATTGAATTATAATTACGCATCATCGATTGTTGAGCATCAGGCGCGGGTGTCATTCTATATTGTTCGGAAACCTTATGTGACGGGTTGATGATGGACGTCACAAGCTCCCCATAAGTCTTGATCTGTGTTGTTTTACCGCCAAGATGGACATTCATAATCGGGTCAATCCCTTCCGGCGCATTCATGTCATCCTCATTTCCCGCAACGGTGTGACAATCAATGCAACGAAATTCAACAAAATATTGTCGACCGTATTCTACGTTTCCGTCAGGCAGAGTAAACCCTCGAGAAGATTTCGGTCCGTAATCGCAGGATGCCAGCATTAAAAGCATCATTGCGGTGAATATTGTTCCAATAATTTTCATTCCCTTGTCCTTTCAACATATTTTGCATAAACATTTATTTGCGCGATTATAACATTATTTAGGTGGTTGGTAATGACTCTGATCAATTTTTTGTAAAAACATTTAACTAAATGGCAACGAAAATAACAGGCGACAAGCTAACCCGCTGGACGGGCAGACATTCCCCGTCTAAGATATAAAAAAACGAATAGATCAGGAGCAATCCATATAATTAAGTAAAATAAGGGAAAAATCATGTCTACGGGGTTACTGGCGGTATTATCGCTTCTGCCGATCATTTCAGTTGCAGTGTTTCTGGTGCTACTTCGCTGGCCCGCCAGCCGGGCAATGCCCATTTGTTATCTTGTGGCTCTCGCGCTGGCACTTTTGGTTTGGCAGGTCCCATTCGTAAAGGTAATGGCAGCATCCTTCAATGGGCTCGTTGATGCAATTGAGCTTATTTACATTATCTTTGGGGCCATCCTTCTTTTAAACACGTTGCAGGAAAGCGGCGCACTCAGAACGATCCGCAAAGGTTTTTCAGACATCACACCTGACCGGCGCATTCAGGTGATTATCATTGCCTGGTTGTTCGGATCCTTCATTGAGGGGTCGGCGGGGTTTGGCACACCGGCGGCCGTTGTTGTGCCGCTCATGGTTGGGCTTGGCTTTCCTGCAATGGCAGCCGTTGTTGCCGGTATGATTATCCAAAGCACACCCGTGTCATTCGGTGCCCTTGGCACGCCGATGCTAACCGGTGTTTATACGGGCCTTTTCGGCGATGCCGAGGTACTCGCCTACTCCCAAAGTCTTGGTCTTGAATGGCTTGACTTTATAGCCTTTATAGCCGCCAAGGTCGCAATCCTGCATGCAGCAGCGGGAACCTTTATCCCGCTTATCCTCGTTTCGTGCATGACTTATTTTTTTGGAAAAAATAAATCCTTTGCCGAAGGGCTTAAAATATGGCGCTTTGCGCTGTTTGCCGCCCTCTCAATGACTATACCCTATCTTCTTGTGGCACAGTTTCTAGGACCTGAATTTCCTTCACTTTTTGGTGGCCTAATTGGGCTTGCCATCGTTGTGACAGCGGCCCGTGCTGGTTTTCTAATGCCAAAGGACGGCGATATTTGGGATTTCGAAGATAAGGACGATTGGAACCCGCATTGGATTGGCAAATTTGAAATCAGGGAAACCCAGATAGAAGGCAAATCAATGAAACTTGCAAAAGCATGGCTTCCTTATGTCATTGTCGCCGCCCTTCTGATACTTACGCGGTTGCCGCAACTCCCCTTTTCATCGATGCTTCGGGGCGAATTTTCTACATTTACACTAAGCAATATATTCGGCACCGACATCGGACAATCGATACAGCCGTTCTATACACCAGCAACGCTTTTTGTAACGGTTTCAATTATTACGTACTTCATTCATGGTATGGGCGGAAAATCTTATGCGCGTGCCTGGAAGACATCGGCAAAAACAATTATTTCCGCGGGTGCTGCGCTTGTCTTTACCGTGCCAATGGTGCAGGTTTTTTTGAATTCGGATGGCGGCGCGGCCGGTTATGATCAAATGCCCATCGTCCTTACCGAAGGGGTTGCCGCACTGGCGGGAACAGCTTGGCCATTCTTTGCCACATTCATCGGAGGGCTCGGCGCCTTCGTCGCCGGAAGCAACACGGTCAGCAACATGATGTTTTCGCTGTTCCAGTTCGGTGTTGGGGAGAGAATAGCCGCCGATCCCACATGGATCGTCGCGCTTCAGGCGGTAGGCGGCGCTGCCGGTAATGTAATTTGCGTCCATAACGTAGTTGCCGCTTCCGCTGTTGTCGGGCTTATCGGTCGTGAAGGGGAAATCATCCGCAAAACGTTACCCGTATTTCTTTATTACGCGCTTTTTACCGGTTCCATTGGATATGGCATTGTTTCATTCGGAAAAAGCGGCTTGTTGAATATCGGCTTTATAATTGCCGCGACCATGGTACTGACGGCTATTGCCATAATAATCCGGCATGGCAGCAGCGAGGACACACACTAAAATTTTATTGGTTAGTCAAGGAACCTTGTTCATCGCAGCCAATGTACCGGGCAGAAGTGATTTTACATTCTCATCATCACTCTGCGATGCGTTTATATAAATTGCGGATAAAAATGCGGTGATATTATGTCGCTTCGCGAGCCCCGATTGTGAATTAAAAGCCTCTGCCCAATCATTAAGTTCCGGCCCCGGCCTCACTATGTCATTAAACCAGGTGGTCCATTCCGTTTCCTTAATTTTCCCTTTCATTGCAATGAATATCACCGGCCGGGCAAGCCTCGCTGGTTCGCCATATGTATAAAAAACACCCTTTGGTGTAATCTGACTGGCGATTGCGTTAATTATTGCTCGGTGATGATCCACACCTATTTGATCATTCAGCGTAAGTTGCATAAGCAAATCTGCCGTATGCGCAACACCGTGCCGCCAGCCTTCATCGCCATCAAATCCCCTATAGTCGTTAATCGATTTCAAATAACGGGTTCCGACTTTGACAATATCCGACCGTTCAAGTTCGGTCATATAAGGCTTAATCCTATCGGTTCTGGCGACTTCGGCGACGCAAAGTGCAGAAAAAGGTTTTAGAAACCCGTCTGGATCTGGCTTTTTCGGATTCAAAGCATTTTCACATTTTTCAAGAAGGCCGCGTTTGCCGCGATCACTAACACGTGCTCCCCGCAAAAGCACCACCAAACCTTCATAGGCGATCCCGTCCCTGATTTCGGAATCAGGGTTACCAAGACAGTCCGCCAACAGCATCGAGAGCGCATCATCCGTCATTTCGGCATCCGGTTTGAATCCATTTTGCTTTAGGGCATCAAAGAATGCGCGGTCATGTTTACCCGCCAGACATTCATTCGTTTGCTGACCATTGGAAGACGTTGTAAAAAGCGCCAACATGATAACCATACCAACGCATAAAAATGCGGGATTTGTTTTACTTTGAATATGAATGTTCAGTTTCCCTTATCATCCGATTGTATCATTTTAACATTACCCCAAAATCAAAAATAAATTTAGTCTTTATTACACGGTATTATAATCTTTGTTGAAAGTCCGGGGGCGTTGTCATCAAGCTTTAATTCAAATTTGTGAATCTTGACGATAATTGACACAAGATAAAGCCCCAAACCCATGCCGGTACTTTTTCTTTCCGGCGAAAGCCTTATGAACCTTTGTATCGCCTTATCACGGTTCTCCTTTGATATACCGGGTCCGTTATCTGAAATATTGACGGTTATTGATCCACCGGTTTTTTCCGCAGATATATTAATTTTCGCGCCTTCGCCGGCATATTTTATTGAATTTTCTATAAGATTGGATATTGCCTGTGCGATAAGCTGGGCATTCGCTTTAATGATAATATCATCCTGTGGTATTGACAATGCAAGCCCCATACCATTTTCTTCTGCCAGAGGACTGTATAGTTCATAAACATCGGTCAACAGGGCCGACAAATCAACATTCTTCATCTGGGTTTCCGATAACCCGGTTTCCAATCTGGCAATATTAAGCAATGAATTCAAATCCTTTAAAATCCGGTCGGTTTCGACGATAGCCTGTTCTATTGCGGCGCCCGCTGACGGGTCGTTATTCAATTTATTTTGTGATTGTTCCAAATGGCTGCGCAGCCGGGTTAAGGGACTACGCAAATCATGAGCCATACTTTCCGTCGCGATTTTTAATTCTTCGATGAGGTCTTCTACTTTGCCCAGCATCTCATTCAATGTCATAGCCAATTGATCAAATTCATCATGCTTTGCCGTAAGCGGAATTCTTTGTGAAATATCACCGTCCATGATCGATCGCGCCGTCGTATCTATCGATTTTAATCGACGAAGCACCAGCCGGGAAAATATGACACCACCAATTAACGCCAGAATAACAACAATAATTAACGCCCAGATCATCGCTTCAGTAAGGGTTTCCTGGAAATCGCGCCGGGCACGCATGTCACGTCCGACCAATAATTTTGCCCCAAGACCAAGCGTATAGGCACGCGCACCAACCAGTACGGTTGACGCTGTATCCGTCCGGTAAAGCGAAAGCAATGTCCATTCACCATCGGTTCTGATATCCGGCCACTGTGAAAGATTTCCCACAATTCGTTGATTATTGGGCGCAGAAAGCAGATATATGGCATCCCCGTCAGCAACTTCAACACGCCGTGAAAGGGCCGTTCTTAACCTCGCCAGTCCGCCGGCACGATATTCATCCTCCAATGATCTGATTTCCGCCTCGACCACTTCCGCGACCTCATTTTCGATCACTTCAACCGTCGAAAAATAAACAAAACCAAGGATTGCCGCAATGGAGCCCACATTAAAAAGCACAAAAGCCAGAATGTTTCTCGCATAGGCGCTTTTTGGGAGTAGGGAAATTTTAATCATGGAGCAACACCAATTCTGTACCCCGCACCGCGCACAGTATGGAGCAGTGGTTTATCATACCCCTGGTCAATTTTGCTTCGAAGTCGGCTTATATGAACGTCGATAACGTTTGTGTGCGGATCAAAATGATAATCCCAAACCTGTTCAAGCAGCATGCTTCGGGTGGCGATCCGGCCTTCATTTCGCATAAGATATTCAAGGATTTTATATTCACGGGGCTTCAAATCAATAACATTGCCAGCACGTTTTGCCTGCCTTGTTTTAAGATCAAGTTCCAGATCACCAACCGTTAGAATATCTGAGTTGCCAATTGTTTCTGTCCCCCTCCTCAACACGGCCTCAAGTCGCGCCAGAAGTTCCGAAACCGCAAATGGTTTGGCAAGATAATCATCCGCTCCCGCTTTTAAACCTTCAATCCTGTAATCAAGTTCCCCAAGGGCAGAAAGAATGATAACCGGTGTTTTAACCCCTTCCGACCTTATGGCCTTTAAAACAGATATACCATCAAGCCGTGGGAGCATACGGTCAAGAACAATAGCATCATAATTGCCTGATACGGCTTCGGAAAGACCATCAATCCCATCGGCCATCACTTCTGCAACATGCCCGTGCTGTTCCAGACTTTTTGAAACATAGCCCGATATTTCCGGATCATCTTCAATTATTAGAATACGCATATATTCCCTTATAGTGGTTAGGAAAACTATCCATGAGGTCCAATATTATAAATGTAATCCCGACGTAAAATCAAACGACAATAATCTGTTGGTATAAGCCCATATTGTCCGATAGGGAGTGAGGGGTCGGGACAATATGGGCTTAATCGGGTTAAGCGCGGTCAAACGGAACGGCTACAAAGCGCTTACCCTGTCTGTTTTTTACCCGAAGTAACACGGCTTCCTTGTTTTCGGCGGCAGCCTTCGCCAGTTCATCCTGAACATCTGACAAGCTTTCCACCGGCTCGTTATTCACGGATTCGATCTTGTCACCGACGCGAATATTGGTTTGGGCTGTTGGGCTATTCGGATCAATTTCAACCACTTCCAGCTTCTGATTAAGCGCCAGTCCAAGATGTGGAACCTCGTCACCGTCACCTCTGAAGGATGCTCTGGTGACTTTTGTATCGTCTTCGAACGCGCCGATATTTACTTTCTTTGTTTCTTTGTCTGAATTTCGCCATATATCAACATCGACCGTTGAATCGGCCTTTGCCTTCGCCACCAGTTTGGTTAAATCCTTAAGGTCCTCGATTTCATTGCCATCAAACGCAATGATCACATCGCCTGGTTTCAATCCGGCTTCTTCGGCAGGACCGTCATCAACAACTTCCGCAACCAGAGCACCGTGTGCTTTTTCAAGCCCCAGGCTTTCCGCAATATCATCGGTTACCGGCTGGATTGAAATCCCCATCCAGCCGCGTTCAACAACACCATCATCTATCAAATCATCGACAATGCTTTGCGCCATATCCGAAGGGATGGAAAACCCGATCCCGACATTGCCGCCGCCCGGTGAATATATAGCGGTATTAACACCAATCACTTCGCCGTCTTCATTAAACAGCGGTCCACCGGAATTTCCCTTGTTTATAGGTGTGTCGGTTTGGATAAAGTCATCATATGGTCCTGATCCTATTTCCCGGCCACGTGCCGAAACAATCCCAGAAGTCACAGAGCCGTATAGTCCGAATGGTGAGCCAACAGCAAACACGGAATCACCAACCCTTGCCTTGTCTGAATCTCCCCACTTGACGGTGTCAAATTTTTCGTCCGCTTCTATTTTCAGAACAGCAAGATCCGTTTTCGGATCGGTGCCAAGAACCTTTGCCGTAAGCTCACGACCATCGTTTAAACGAACGGTGACCGTTTCAGCATTATCAACCACATGGTTATTGGTAATGACGATGCCATCACCTTCAACGATAAAGCCGGACCCGATCGCTGCCGGTTGTTGTGGCTGAAACCTGCGATCCGGCTGACGAAATCTTTCGCCGCCCCTGAACTGCCTGAAAAATTCTTCAAATGGATCTCTCATTCCGTCGGGTAGTTCGTCAAATTCCTGCACAACATTTGAACGGACTTTACCTTTTGAAATCACCTGAACAACCGCCGGACTGACTTCTTCCACCATATCAGCAAGGTTCGAAACAGCCGCGGGCTGAGCAATGTAACGGACATCCTGCACCATATCCTTGTTCGTTCTGCTCGTATCCGCCAGACCGTGCGAAACAGCAACAACACTTGTTCCGGCAAGCAGACCAACGGCGAGACTCTTAAATAGTGATCGATTAAACATTTCATTCTCCTGATTAACATCAATTGTTATGTCCGGAATATAAAATGGGAAGATGAACGCATTCTGTCGGTAACATTACAAAAATTTAATGTTGTGAATTATAAGAATTATTGATCCATTACATTAAGCACACATTGCTCTTGCATTCACTTTCTTCACACTATAAATATTTTTGATGCATCTAGCCCTTTATCAACCCGATATTCCGCCAAACACCGGCACCATCATCCGCATGGCCGCGTGCCTTGGGGTGCCGGTTCATATCATCGAACCTTGCGGGTTTCCTTTTGGTGAAAAGTCATTCCGCCGCGCCGGAATGGATTATATTGACCAGAGCAGAATTACGCGTCATTCATCATGGGAAAGTTTCCTCGACAGCATAGCCGGGCAGCGCATCATTCTGCTTTCGACAAAAGCGACCAAAAGTTATACAGAATGTTGCTTTAAGAAAGATGATATTTTGCTGCTTGGTCAGGAAAGTGCGGGCGTACCACCAGATGTTCATAGCCGCGCCGATGAACGACTGCATATTCCAATGGCAAAGGATACAAGATCATTGAATATTGCCGTCTCAGCAGCTATGGTTCTTGGCGAAGCATTAAGACAAACAAATGGATTTCCCAAATAGATAAAATGAGCACCGAAGAACAAAAAGAAAAAGCAAAAAACTGGTTTGAAACACTACGTGATCAAATTTGCGACAGTTTTGAAAAAATAGAAGATGACGTCACCGGCGTTTATACCGACCTTGACCCCGGACGGTTTGAACGCAAACGTTGGTACCGAGATGATGATCCGAAAAAGGGTGGCGGCACCATGGCGGTGATGAAAGGACGCGTATTTGAAAAAGTGGGCGTAAATATTTCCACTGTGTACGGGGAATTTTCCCCGGAATTTGCCAAACAGATTCCAGGCGCTGACGAAGATCCACGTTTTTGGGCCAGCGGCATATCGCTTGTTGCGCATATGCACAATCCAAAAGTACCCGCCGTCCACATGAATACCCGCCACATTGTGACCACCAAGGGATGGTTTGGCGGTGGAGCGGACCTGAATACCGCGTTCCCCAATCATTTTGATACCAAGGATTTCCATGCCGCTTTAAAAAAAGCCTGCGATAGACATAATGAAGAATATTATGAGCGCTACAAAAAATGGTGTGATGAATATTTCTATGTGCCGCACCGGAACCGCGCGCGCGGCGAAGGCGGTATTTTTTATGATCAACTGAATACCGGTGACTGGGATGCGGATTTCGCCTTTACACAGGATGTCGGTCAAACCTTTAATGAAATATATCCCGCCCTTGTTCGCCGCCACATGAATAAGGAATGGACGTTCGAAGAACGTGAAGAATTATTATATTACAGGGGCTTATACGCCGAATTTAACCTTGTTTATGATCGTGGGACCGCCTTTGGGCTTAAGACCGGCGGCAATGTTGATGCCATCCTTATGTCACTTCCGCCCCATGCAAAGTGGAAATAATGCCCTGGTCGGACATTGAAAAACAAATACGCGACGAAGTCAAAAACTTGGGCGGCAGATATGTATGGACAGATGTCGCCCTTCAGGGAAATTATCATATTCAACGAAATGTAAACACCGGAAGGTACCGCCTTCTTGACGGGGACCGGCGCAGATTACTGCTCGCCGGATACGAATCCTGTAAGGAAAAACTTGACGACATAGGACCGAAATTTGAGAGCAGGCATCTGGTTTTGCTGATCCATGGTCTTGGCCGTCACGCCGGGATCATGGATAAACCGAAACTTGCATTACGCAAAGCCGGCCTTGCCGCACATTCGCTCAATTACGCAACCCTGTTTGAAGGGGTAAATGAACACGCAACGCATTTCACACACCTGCTTGAAAATTTAAAGGGAATAGACAAAGTATCATTTGTTACCCACAGCCTAGGCGGCCTTGTTGCGAGAGAAATATTACGTCGATCCCTTGTCTGGAACGGTGTAACAGCGAACAAGCTTGTCATGATGGGAACCCCAAACAAGGGGGCACAGATTGCTGAATTTTTAAACCGGATGAAAGCCTATCATTTTATTTCCGGACCATCCGGGCAGGATGTGAGGCCAAATCTGTTGGTAAAGGAACTCCCCGAACCGCCAATTCCAACTCTGATAATTGCCGGTGGAACCGGCACGGATACGGGGTTTAACCCCCTGCTTGCCGGCGATAATGACGGCATAGTCACCGTGGCGGAAACCCGTCTTGACAGCCCCCATGAATTTAAACTGGTAAAAGTGATCCACACAACAATCATGGATCACGAAGAAAGCATCAATGCAACAATTCAGTTTCTGGCAGACTGAAGTCATTTTCGATCCAGTCCTGCTCAAGCCTCTTTAATTCTATCCCGACATCACGGCCCGCAGGCCACCCTTCGGCAATCAGGTCCTGCCCTCTAAATGGCATCTTCGGTATTTCATAATCATTAATATAATAAAGCGTTTTAGGGTCCAGAACACCCTGCCTTATCAAATTGTGAATGACTACATCCTTCCCCCGCAGATAAAGCACTTTTCTCAGGGTTTTCGCTCTCAGGTCATGTTTATGATATTCTTCGGCAAAACTAAGTAACATATCCCGGTCCTTATTTGAAAGGCGAAGACGCCTTGCCGTTTCCTGGATAACGTCATTATCTCGCGGCAACAGGCACGAAAGTCGCCCAAGGACATCTTTTCGTTTCAGTTTTTTCTCAAGTTTCACATATTTCAAAAATGTGTCGTATGGAACAGCATCAGGTATTATCTCCCTCAATATACCGATTGTAGAGAGTATAGGGACCGCCTGCATCACTCTTTTTGATAACAATATTTTACCAAATTCCTGCCAGACACGCTCACCTGAAAGGTCTTTAATCATATTTTTAAGTTCAACACAGGCGAGCATACCTGCCTCATCAACGCCGCCGACTTCTATATCTGATGAAAAACGGAAAAACCTTAATATCCGCAGCGCATCTTCGCGAATACGTTCACGAGCATCACCAATAAAACGTACCTTAGCTGCTTTTAAATCTTTAAAACCGTCCAGAGGGTCAAAAACAACACCGTTTATATCCACATAAAATGCGTTTATGGTGAAATCACGCCTTTTTGCGTCCTCAATCCAATTATCCGTATATTCGACCAAGGCATGGCGTCCATCAGTGGATACATCGCGGCGCAGAGTTGTAATTTCAAAATGTTTCTTATCAATTACGGCGGTAATTGTACCATGATCAAGTCCGGTCGGGATGACTTTTATACCCGCACGTTCAAGCCTTTTCATGTTTTCTTCCGGCCTTAATGTCGAGGCAATATCAATATCGCCGATTTTCCTCTTATTCTGCCAGAAAATATTCAATAATGCATCGCGAACCGCACCACCCACGATACGCGCCTCACCTGGATGCTCGTTAAGCACAGACATTACAGCAAGAAGCTCAGGTTTTCTAAGCCATTTGCTATCGCCAATATTAAGCAGCACACCGTTCATATTCATTTACCAATTTTGCAAAACGTACAAGCATCGCCGCTGTAGCACCCCATATTTTATGTTCATCATGCGGGAATACATAATAATGACGATCAGCACCTTTCCACCTTAAACTTTCAATCTGATGGTTTCTTTCATCCAAAATGAAACCCAGCGGCACTTCAAAGACCGCTTCCACTTCTTCCTGTTGTGGAATGATATCAAATTCAGGATTAACGAAACCGACAACAGGCGCGACACTGAACCCGGTCACTGTTTCATAATCCTCCATCGCACCGATGACTTCAACATTAGTTTCCGGCAGATTTACTTCTTCCTGTGCTTCACGCAATGCCGTTGCCATTGCATGAAGATCATTTTCGTCACATCTGCCACCGGGGAAGCTAATTTGACCACCATGACTTTTAAGATGTGACGATCGTTTCGTCAGTAATATCGAAAGCTCGTTTCCACGTTCCACGATCGGCACAAGCACAGCAGATGCCTTAAGCGGTAATTCATTTTGAATGAAGTTCCTGTCTTTAAACAATTCACCCGGTCGGTAGAGTGAATGATCCCCCCCAGAGGGTCTTATCCAGGCACGTGCTTCCGCAGGTGTCAGTGCGCGCCTCATGATCGGGTCATGGCGTTCAAATATCCTTGTAATAAGTCTTTTCATCATCTAATTAATTTTCCAATTCATTAAAGCGATATTTCATTCTCAACCCTCAAGCGGGAAAAATACCCCGCCACTCCATACACCGTAATTACCTTCATATTCTTGCGCATAATCTGCCAGTTGGTAAAAAACACTGCGTGACATAAGCGCATCCAGATTGGCCCTTACCCGGACGTAAGGCGATGGTTCGCCCGTTTTCTTATCAACAACCACCCTTATCGGGTTATCTTTGCCTGCTTTGACAAAATCACCCACGTTTGTCTTAAAGATGATATCCGTATCGTGTTTTTCAATATCGACCGCTAAAAAGGGAGCGTCATCAACCTGTATCCCTACCTTTTCAACAGGTGTGACCAGAAAATACTTATCATCATCACGCCGAAGAATTGTCGAAAATAGTTTCACCATCCTCTCCCGCATGATTGGTGTACCCATATAGTCCCATCTGCCGTCGCGGCGAATACGCATGTCGATCTCTCCACAATAGTCCGGGTTCCAAAGATCTACTGGGGGAAGCTTCTTTTCAGCAAGGGCTCTTTCGGCCTCCAATGCAAATGTTTCAGGCCTAAAAGTTGAAGTATTATGGGCAGTTACGTTCATCTTTGTCATAACGTACTCCTATAACAAGTATATGAAAATAATATTACACTTTTTAGATAGTTTTTTAAAGGTTAAACTCGCGATATTTCGCCAATAACATTGTAAAATGAACCAGTTAGAAGTTCCAATGCTAACAGCCTAGAAAGGTCATCCTGACCTTTCATGGTAATATTTTCGGCGCACTTACGGCTGAAGCCAAGACGTGAATAATAACTTTCATCGCCAACAAGGATCACGCGACTATGACCAAGCTCTTTTGCCCGTTCCAGGCCATGTTTCATAAGCTTTATGCCGTACCCCTGCCCCTGCAGTTCCGGTTTCACCGCAATCGGGCCTAATAGAAGTGCATCATGTGAACCTATTTTCACGGGCCAAAAACGAAGGGTCGCAATCAACTTTCCATCGTCTTTAACCACGAAGGCCAAATCGGCTATCGGATCTACACCTTCGCGCAGTGCATAGGCCGCTTTCTTAAAACGGTCTTCGCCAAACGCAACATCAAGAAGTTCTTCCACAGATTGGGCATCGGACGACTGTTGCAATAAAATATCCATGAAACTTACCGTTTGTTAAAAAGTTCCAAGCAAATATCATATAAGAATCACAATATCCAGCAAATAATACGTTTTATGACTATAATTTCCGAATATAATTCGTTTTATAATAACAAAACAAAATATTCTAAAACCCAAACAGGAATCTGAGATTGAAACTATCAATAATATCTGTTTTAACATTCATCGCATTTTTAACAACCGTATGCCCGTAATTGCCCTGTATCTTCATAGAGTCATTTAAATACCAATCGGCAGCAACAATAATAGACTTCTGCTTTCTTCCGAATATTTCATGGGTAAAATCGGCGATATCATATCGGGCGGCCAGCCTAACTTCTCCCATTCCCCCTTTACCAACCGGGTTACGGATATCCACTTTATTAAACCGACCATCGGTTCCGTCAATTGTGCGTTCGCCCCCCGTAGGGAAAAAACTGATCTCAACATATCCACCCTGATAAGCGGGGTCTTGTGCTGTAAGTATTTCTAATGCGGATAATTTATTTTTCACTATCCCGTATTCTGCCTGCACGGCGAAGGATTGATACGTGGTCACGAATTCAGCATTATAAAACATTTCTGACTTAATGTTAAACTCTTGCGATGCCAAGGGTTTCAAATCCCCCTGTTTGACAAACGGTCTCGCACTATAATTTAAGTCAAAACTGTTTCCGTTTTCGTTTCGGTAAAAACCTGAAAAACCGAAATGCACCCCAACGCCATTTTCGAACCGCGGGCTAAAGGTCGCCCTGGCGGAAGCCATATTGTTATCATCAATTGATGCATTGCCCGTTGCAACGTTTTCAAAAAAATACCCCCCACTTAAGGACCAATTATCACCGTGATGTGAAACACCAACCCCAACACGCGGGTTTATACGCATTGCATTTATGAACGCCGCGCGTTCTGCAAACGCTGTATTTGGCGGCGGTGTAAGTTTATCAAGTGTATTATATGTACGCGTTTGTCCCACGACGAATGTTGTATTACCCACGGTATAGTCAACATAGGCCAGTTTGACTTCAACCTCATTATCAACAAATTTTGCCGCCATTCTGTAATTAAAAACGCCAAACGCTCTTCCGCGAACCCCCAATTCTAAATGCCTGAGATTGGTACCATTTATTTTATCTTCTGGCCTTTCTGCGCCATCCCCGTCCTTAAAGGAAACAATGGAATAGTCGTAGGTAATCCTACCATTGATCTGAAACTGAAAGAGATCATCTTTTGAGCTTATTCTTGGTCCGGGCGTCCATTCAAGAATTAAATCATTTCCACTAATTTCATCAGTTTGCTGGCCCGACTGCTGGGATGCGTCCGAACCATCTTCTGCATTGATCCCATCGACCCGCGCTTTTAAGTCATCTATCTGTCTTTGAAGGCCTTTTACATCAGGTTTTTCAAATTCCTGCGTCGCGCTTTGATCCGTTGTCTGTGCACTCGCGGATATTGCCAACGATCCAAACGCCAATAACATACTCCCAGCGGCAGGCAAAAACATATTCAATTTCATTAAGATATACCCAATGTAATATTATTTCTTTTTTTGAAATTAACGATTGAATGCCGCTCGTCAAGCAGTAGTTCACATTTTTGTTAAAAATAGAAGCGTACTTTTTTACCCCTTTTGGGGTGAGTCGTTCTAATCAGCAGGAATAATTTTAAAATCATGGCATTAATTTTAGCAGCCAAAATAAAAATTTGTGAATATTTCTATCTAATTATTTGAAATCATTAATAAAATAAAGGTCGAATTCCATTTAGCCTAATTTCCCACATCAAATTGTTAAAGGTTAATCATGTGGATTAACCTTTTGTCAATAAATCTTACCTAACCTTTAAATTGATTATTTCCTCCCCCAAACTTGGGCGGCCTCACGTTACAGAGCCGCCTTTTTTTTGTCAAAATCACGTGGTTAAGTCAGTTTGGGATATTTTAAGAAGGAAACGCTTGTAACTTGGGTATAAAATAAGTTAATAAATGGTTAATAATGGTTAAAACTTTAAAGAAAATAGCGTCGCGCAAAAGCACAAGGGGGAAAAGGCGAAATGATCAATAAGTCATTTGTAAAGACTTCAATTCTCCTCAATATCGCACTCGTGGCTTTTCATAATTCGCCCGCGTTATCACAAAGTGCGCCAGCTATGCCGGATGTGGAGCAACCACAAACATATGACGCTGATTCAATCGCAGACGATTATGAAGCTGTACCGCTTTATGATGAAGAAGAATGGATTATCACAACTGGCTATGATTATAGCAGCGGTCAATTTAATCTTCCGGCAAATACAAATATAAGCTACATACCCTACAGCTTAAGATATAACACAGGGCCATGGAGCTTTCGTGCGAGCAGCGGCTATATAAGCTTTGCCTCACCGCGAAATGTTATCACAGCGCTTGACGGCGTGCCTCTGGTTACTGACGTCGAACTGGATTTTAATGAACAACGAAGAAACTCAAGAAGAAGTGGTTTTGGGGATGTTTATTTAAGTGCCACATATTCAGTAGACAATCCCTATAACGATGATTTTCAAATCGACCTGACCGGACAGATTAAAATACCCACCGCCGACGAATATAAGGGACTTGGGACAGGAAAAGTTGATTACGCCATTAAAACTGACGTGTCCTATCTGATCGGAAACTTTATGCCGTTTGCAACGCTCGGTTATCGTTTCATTGGAAAATCAGATTTATATGACCTTCAAAACAGTTTTTTCGCCTCTATCGGAGCATCATATTTCATCACCTATGATACGAGTGTTGGTGTCAGTTATGAATACCGGGAGAGTGCGACGCCAGGGTTTAATAGCCCGAAAGAAATATTCGCCTATACGGACGTTCAGATAGATGACCGTTGGGGAGTAAACTTTTACGGCGTAGTCGGCCTTAACAATGTGACCACGGACTACGGTCTCGGCACCCAGATACGGTTCAAATTTTAGCATTATTGAGTAGCTCTTTAACATTTAAATGTTTAGTCTTCGTTTTAATGGTTGCTATTGAAAAGAACTTATTAACCCCTCATCACGCAGTGTTTTACACGGCACAAACGGTGCTATGGATTATATATGGTTTAATATTTCGATTGATCTGGATCGGATATGATTATTACATTCCCCCATCACCTCTTTGGTTTTTAACCTATGTTACCGGTGGTTTTATCGGAACGACTATACTGGCATTTATTTATTGGTCCTGCCGCAGTAAAAATTTTTATATACAGTTTCTGGTCGCAATTTTCGCAACCATTTCCATAGCAATAATTTGGCGTTTTTTTTCATAATAATTTCCCCTAATATTATTAAGGGGGCTTTAAATATCTGTCCTTCTGCAATATTCACTTTAAATCGGCTCACCCGGTGGTATCGGTGCAATCTCCGACGCCTTAGGCATATATTCACCTTTCAAAAATAGGCCAATACGTCTGGCTTGCGCCTGATAAAATGCCTTATATTCTCTTGTCATCTCATCATTTTCAATGCGGTCTTCAAGTATCCCTTTCAACCCGTTTAAATGCGATGCCGTCATTGCCTGCGCGGCGGGGCTCGCGTCATTATCACCAGCCGTCATCATCATATAATGAACAAATACATGCCCGACACGACGATGAACCGCTGCTTTTAACGGATCATCTTCTATCCGGGGTGCCAGAATTGTGCGACTGGCAATCTTGACGATATATCGATCAAGGCTTATTTGGCCGCTATCGCGTACATTAAAATCATTAATTCTGGCCAGACGCTCCTTGTTAAACAGTAGTCCCAGTGTGTGATTAGCGTGGGCTTCTGCAAGCGCGAGCGCATCAAAACTCGCACCGGTATCGCGCGGGAAGCTTTCATTAGTAAGCTCATAGCCAAATGCCTTCGGCGGAATAAGGTCAAGAATATGCTTCGGCAATGTCAGATAATCTGCACTCAATGCCGTCAGGACAATATCCGTTGCCGCATCCTGTCGCATACGCGATACCACGCTGTGGCGGGGGACAAGATTTTCACCTTTTACCTCATACCCGTAAATCATCCCGCCGATGGATTTTGCGGCCGCATTAATCTGAAATCTGGGCAAGTAATAAAGTGGCACCAAAGTTTCCTCAAGCTGCGAAAGCGGCGTTCCTGTTGCAATATTATCAAGACCGAATTTCGATAATGCCACCCGGCGCACTTCATAAAGGTTTTTTGTACTTTCAAGCACATCATCGCCGAAATCCCAAAGATGGCTGTCCGCATGCAGGCTTGCTGCACCGCGACTATCCGGTCCATCCGCAACAAATTTATGGCCTGCCGCATAGGCATCTTCCATAATTTTTTTCATACCCGCTGCTTCATCAGCATCATTTTCATATTGACGGTAGCCCCAGTTGACGGCAATTTTATTCCAGTTACCGATTTTTTCCCGGTACGGGTTGCTAATATCAACGTTCCCATCACTATCAAGGGTGATCTTCGGATGCGGATAATCCATCACGTCATCATCACCGAATATACTGGCGATATAATTATGGGCAAATCCAAGCGTATGACCAACTTCATGGGCCCCTAACTGCCGCGTGCGCGCAAGAACAAGTTCCAGACTCTCATCGGTATTTTTGCCGTCCGCATAGGGGCCAGTTACCGCGTTCGCTATCATGAAATCCTGACGTGATCTGAGTGACCCCAGTGTCACATGCCCTTTTATGATTTCCCCGGTTCTCGGGTCACGGACGCTGGCCCCATATGACCAGCCGCGGGTTGAACGATGCACCCAGTTTACGACATTGTAGCGGACATCGTCAGGATCCATTCCTTCCGGCATGATTTTTACCTGAAACCCGTCTTTAAACCCGGCAGCTTCAAAGGCTTCCGCCCACCAGCTTACACCATCAAACAATGCCTGTCTGATCGCCGGTGGTGCGCCGCTATCAATATAATATATGATCGGCTCAACCGCTTCTGACACGTCTGCATCCGGTCTTTTCTTTTCAAGCCGGTGGCGGGAAATATACTTTTTTGAAATCGGGTCTGTAATGTCCGTTGCATAATCAATCACTTCAGTAAAATTAAAACTCATCGCCGGGTGAAAAGCGCGTGGTTTGTAATTATCATCCGGAAGTTCCACAAACGAAATTCGCTGCTTCAATGTGATGATTTTCGGATTGGCCGCAACCGAGCGAACAAAACTCCCCGGATCATCGCCCATGAATGTCACCGTGGATTGAAGTTCGGTATTTTTTGGAAAGGTTTTTACAAATTCAAAATCAACAAAACTGCGATCCTGATCAAGACTGAAATCCCCCTGCCCTGTGCGTTTTATTTTTGCTGCACTTTGGTGCTGGTCACTAAGCATCATTTCAGTAACATCAATTAGGGTAGCATCTCCTTCGCTCGCGACCGCTTTGAAGCTCCATACAATTGAGGGCGCGAATGCATTAATCGCCGCAAGTCTTTCCCTTGGATTATCGCTATTGGCCACAAACCGGGTGTTTTTTTGATGCAGTAATACTTTTTTTCCAACGCGATCAAAATAAACGAGCTTTGTACCGCCGAGCTGTCCGCGGTCCAATGCCACATCATTTGAACCTAGGGCACCTGGAAGGCTGACCTTATAGATAAAATCCTCTTTCATCCGATCAACCGACAAATAGACTTTGCCTTCTTCATGATCAAGATAAAGATCAAAGAACCCCTCTCTGGATTCCATACCATCGGTAAAATCTGAAATTGATTGCGCCTGTGTGCTAACGGAAAACCATATGAGAGTAATAGTGATCAAAAATGTCCGCAACATTGCCATCCCCTTGTAAATTGTTATGAACCAAGACCATAAATTGAAAAGACTGCAACATCAAGCGAGCGATACCGAATAATAACCGTTCGCAGCATTTTTT
Source organism: Alphaproteobacteria bacterium (assembly GCA_030428615.1). GTDB lineage: Bacteria > Pseudomonadota > Alphaproteobacteria > Sphingomonadales > Emcibacteraceae > Pseudemcibacter. The sequence goes on from JAUIDN010000006.1 coordinate 120,334, forward strand.
TTAATCTGATGGCATCATATATTACGTAAAACCAAAGTAGTCGATTACTCATTCAAGGATGCCGTTAGATAATGAAAACAATGTTCTTAATCTTCTTAATGCTTTTGGTACCCACGTTATCTTTCGCGCAGCAAGGTGCCCGCCCGGGAGAGGACCGGGACAGCTGGACATTTCTAATCGCAGGCGGGCCATTCATTTTTCCGGAATTCGAAGGTGCAACCAATTACCGCGTTCTGCCAATACCCTTTTTTCGGGCGTCAAAAGGAAATTATTTCATCCAGACAGAAGGCCCCGGTTTAACCGCAAACCTGTTTAATCATCGAAAACTAAAATTTGGACCGTCCGTTCAATATCGTGGTGAACGTGATCAGGATATAAATAATTCTATCATTCAGCTGTTTGAAACCATTAACAGCACTGTAGAAGCAGGTGGCTTTATATCTTACAGGTTTTCTCTCGAAAATCCGGGTGAAGCTATCACGGCGAGAATTAAGACAATGATTGATCTTGGCGATGCGCATAACGGTTATAACGTCAGTGCCTCACTTTCTTACGGCAGGATAATTGGACTAAAAACAAGGGTTAATGTCTCGTTGGGCTCAACATATGCCGATCAAAATTATAACAATACCTATTTTGGTGTAAGCCAAACTGATGCGACGCTTAGCGGTTTTAATATTTATCAGGCGAATAGTGGCATTAAAGACATCGGTGGGACCATAAACATAGCACACCCGCTCAGTAACGGTTGGGGCATAACAGGTCTAGTCGGATATAAAAAACTACTCTCTCCGGCTGCGAACAGTCCCATTATCCAAAATGCTGGCACAGACAATCAATTCCTTGGAAGCGTTGCCCTGTCATATAGGTTTTAATGCTTTATTTGATCTAAATTTATTGTACTCTATTGTGAACGAGGTGAGAAAATAATGCGAAAATTAATAATCTATCCTACTCTATTGGCCCTTTTCGGCTGCTCAGATCAGAACACTGACACAAATCGCACAGCGGTGGATCATGCGGACTATGTAGTGATCGGAAAATCCGTAAACACCCGTCAGGAGCATTCAGGTGAAGACAAACTTCTGAACACCGTTTTCTTTGCGGAAATTTTCCAGACCGACTATGCCACCCGGCAAGGCGGCACCGTTAAGAAAGCCATTCTAACCGGACCGGGCAAAGCTTCAGATGGGCTTGCATTCTCCGACGAAATGACGCCGTACTTAACCGGCGCGCGCACAACAACCATCGAAGAACTCGATGAACTTTTCCCCGACAGCACCTATTATTTTAGCTTTGACACACCCGATGGTAAAATCGACAGCTTACCCGCAACCTTTAGGCGCGATGGGGACGAAAGCCTTAACCCCGGGCCAATAACAATTTATCTTTCGCAAAATGGTGTTCCGGCCGACCCAAAAGCCATTGATCCTGACCAGGACCTTAGAATTACCTGGAGCCCGTTTGAGAAAGGCAGCGCCGACCCCAATGATATCATAGACGATATGATATATGCCATGTTCGGTAACTGTATGGGCCAAGAAACAGTCCATAGCGGACATGCATTCGACCCCGGCAGCCTTACATATGTTGAAGATGGATTTACAATACCAGAAGCCGCGCTTCATGCAGGACAGCCATTTATGATTGAAGTAGAACATTCAAACATGGAGACGGATATTTATCAGGATATTGAAATCATCGTTACATACGCGGCTTCAACATTCCTTGACATCAGAACCACCGGTGAAAATACCGAAAACCCCGCCTGCCCGACCGTGCCCTATGCTTTCGATGGTGGCGCAACCGACAGGGATAGAGCGCCAGAGTAAGGAATTAATCCGGGAAATGCGCTTCGTTGTTGATTTTACCGGCAAAGCTCTGAAACATTTTCAGCGCCTTATCCGATAATTCATTCACAACGTTTAAACCATTGTCTGTGAATTTAATTTCATTATCATTACACTCAACAATACCTTTATCTTCGAGACAGCATACGCGTTTCATAAGATCTTCATGCGCTAATCCGGTTTTTCTCATGACGGTGTCAAGCGACAAAGGAGTATAGATCTGGGTTTACATCGTGTTCACTAATAACTCGGTCCCGAATGGGCATTCGAATTCAGATTTAATCAATGCCGAATAGAATCCGATAAACTGGTTTACCATCAATCGTTGACTGTGATTAAACACGGTATCCTTGTCCTGACCATCCTGTGATTGGCCCTTACCAATTTTTTCGACGCAATTCATAACGTTTTCTCTTTTAAATATTGCTGATTCAAGTGTTACAATTTTATTACGCGTTACATCAAGGTGCTGCGTTATAATGATTAGTGTGCTATACTTAAAATACCGATTTAGTATGATTTCAATGTTCTAAGGTTATGACTAAGGGCAACACATGGAATTACATCAAATTCGTTATTTTCTGGAAACTGCGGAAACCCTGAATTTCACAAGGGCGTCCGAAAATTGCCATGTGTCTCAACCCGCCCTGACACGCGCCATAAAAAAACTGGAAGATGAACTTGGCGGGCTGCTGTTTCGCCGGGAACGAAACAAAACTCACCTCACGGATCTGGGCAAAGTGATGCAGCAATATTTAAGCCGTGTTGATGCATCAACCAGAGAAGCCGAACAGGCGGCACAAAAGGTTCTCAATCTTGAAAAAGCATCCATAAATGTGGGGATCGTCAGCACAATTGATCCTTCATACGTTGTTGAATTTTTATCAAAATTTCGCGTCGAACATCCCGGCATTGATATCTCGCTTCACCATCTGGATACTGAGTCCATGAATGAAAAGCTTCTTTCGGGCGAAATAGACTGCGTGCTGCTTGGAGCGTCAATTTCACTTTTGGATCGGTTTGATTGCACACCTCTATATGAAGAAAAACTGGCCTTGGCCTTTCCAAAAGGGCACCGTTTTTGCAAATTTAGTGTAATCCCGTTGAAAGAGCTGAGCGGCGCAGGCTTTCTTGACCCTATAAGCAGTGAACTTCGTGATGCCATACTGGATTTTTTTAAAAGCAATAATGTTGAACTCAATATTTTTTACCGAAGTGATCGGGAAGACTGGATTCAGAACATGGTGCTGAAAGGCATGGGGGTCAGTATCGTAACGGAAAATTCCATTTTATTGGCAGGCCTGGACAGCAGGCCAATTGAAAATATGAACCTGTCCCGCACCATAGAGCTTGTAACCGTCGCCGGGCACCGTCGCTCCGCCGCGCTTGATGCCTTTATCACATTGATCACAAAACATTCATGGTGGCAATAGCCGCATACCGTTTTTCTAGTCCTGCTTTTATCTATGCAATACGCATTATAGCGCCAATCAAGCCGCCAACGATAAGAATTAATATCGGTAAAAAACTGAGCGCAAATCCGATAGTTCTTTTGGCGGGATCAGATACATATGATTTCATATAAATATAACGCCCGATTATATACACAGCCCCCAAAGCGGCGGCGACATCCGCGCGCCAAACCATGGCAAAGATGACAATTGACGGCACAAATGCGACTAAAAGCTCCATTGTATTTTGGTGTACCCGATAGTAACGCTCAAATTCCGGATCACCGCTTACGGCTGGTGCTTTAATACCGGTTTTCCCACGAGCTTTTCCAACCAATATTCCAAAATACAGGTATTCAAGCAGTGCAATCGTGATAGCAATTAGAACGAGATCCATAAAATTCCCTTCCCTTGATAATTAAAAAACACTCATTTTAAAAGAGCTTATGGCATCATTCATGGACTGTCAATTAACCAAAAATTAACCGCAGATTTTAAGACTTTGTTAACAGGTTTGTCTATATTATGGCATCACGCTTAAACCTTTGGGCGGCCGTTCCCCCTATCGAGTTCAAATCAGGCCGCCCTTTTTTTTGCCCTCCATTTTAAAAATTAAAGCTAAATTCGGCAGTGTTCTTAATGCTGTAAAATTGCTGTGATATTTTTATTCGTTCAACCCAATAATCACAAAATTCGATTTTTTCCTTTAATTCCCACCGTAACAATGATTAGATAGTTTCAACAATAATCGTGATAAAAAGTCCTAAACACAGATCATTAAATCGCCGATGACAACCATCGAGCCAACATTAAAAAAAGAGGAAGAAATAATGAAAAGAAGAAGTTTTTTTGCAGCCGCCGGTTTAAGCGCACTTGCCGTCAATATGATATCAAGCAAAGCAACCGCACAAATGGGCGGAAAAATTGATGCCAAACTGGCAGAACTTGGTGTTGAAGTGGCGGCCGCCGATGCGCCGGTTGCCGCTTATGTCGGATGGCGTAAAGTTGGTAATATGGTCTACATCGCCGGACAGGTTCCCCGCGACGAAAATGGCCCGATTGTCGGTAAACTTGGCGCCAACATGACTACAGAACAAGGGTATGCCGCCGCCCGCGCTTGTGGTGTTTCAATATTAAGTCAACTAAAGGCTGCCTGTGACGGTAATCTAGACCGGGTCGTGAAATGCGTACAAATTCAGGGGCTTGTAAATTCAACGGATGACTTCACGGAACAGCATCTGGTCGTAAACGGTACATCGGAACTTTTCAGGGACATCTGGGGTGAACCGGGGCTTGCCGCTCGTGCAGCCGTCGGTACCAATAGTCTGCCACTGGGGATCGCCTGCGAGGTTCTCGCTGTATTTGAGGTAGCATAATGTTACGTCGCGCGTTATTTGCTGGCGCACTGGCGTCTTTACTTGCCGCCTGCGGTAAATCAGAAGACCCGGCGCCGCAAGAAAACCAAACGACTGATACGCAGCCAACATCGCCCGCAGGGCGTATTGATGCAAAACTTGCTGAACTCGGAATTGTACTTCCGGAAGCGACAACCCCAATCGCAGCATATACGCCAATCCGCAAGGTCGGCAATATGGTCTATATCGCGGGACAGGGTCCACAAATGACCGGCACAGTCGGCATTGAATATACCCGCAAAGACGGCTATGAAGCCGCAAGGCAGGCAGCAATCAGCATTCTGTCTCAGCTAAAAAAGGCATGTGACGGCGATCTCGACCGTGTTGTGCAATGTGTGCAGCTCCAGGGGCTGGTGAGATCCACACCGGATTTCACCGAACAACATCTGGTTATAAACGGCGCTTCGGAACTGCTCCGTGACGTATTTGGTGAAGCGGGACTTGCCGCGCGGGCTGCTGTTGGCACCAATGCGCTACCTGTCGGTTTTGTTTGTGAAGTCATCGCCACCTTTGAGATAGCATAAGGTGGCTTTAAATCAGGAAAAATTTAAAAAGCTCCTCCTGTCGCGACAGGGGGAGCTTCTCACGTTAGCAGAAGATACAAAAGAAAACTCGGCACCCGTGGAACTCGATCAGACCATGGTCGGACGTCTTTCCCGTATGGACGCTATGCAGGGCCAAGCTATGGCCGAAGAGGTGAAACGCCGCCGCGATAACGAACTAAGCCGTATCAGGGCAGCGCTTCAAAGAATAGAAGAAGATGAATACGGTTACTGCCTTTCCTGCGGTGATGATATCGCCGAGAAACGGTTAATACTTGATCCATCCATCTCACTTTGCAGCAAGTGTGCTGTTTAGACACCTACCCCAAAGATTTAAGAGCTGCATTCCAATTATCGAGCGCTTTTTTAAGCAACGCATGCGGAACACCAATATTCATACGCATGAAACCTTCTGCACCGATGCCATATGAACTACCAGGCTGAAGGTGAATTCGCGCATTTCGCGCAATCCACTCCTGCATACACATTTCCGGCGTAACACGACGGTGATTTCCTTCGTCTCGCCATTTGTCATGCAGGGCACGAACCTGTTCCGGGCGGGCCACTTTTTCCTTTAGGCCGTTGCAATCAAACCATGCAAGATAAAGTCCATCAGGTTTCTGAAATTCCACACCGGGCATCTCACCGGGACGATTGACATAATCGACAATGTAATCGAACCTTTCATTCATGTAGACATTCAGGTCGTCAATCCACTGCGCCCCTTCACGGAATGCCGTTTCCGCCGCAAGAACACCGAAGGTATTAACGCCTTCCTCATGGCCACCACCAATCATTGTTGCATTCATCAAATCTTCATTCTGCGTAAAGAAATAAGCGACACGAAGGCAGGCCTGGCCAAATGTTTTTGAAGGTGAACGGTACGTAATACTGGTATTGGCGTATTTTTCACCGAGCGATGCATAAGGAATAAATTTTACGCCCTTATTTGGAAAGTCACAGTGGATTTCATCTGAAAGAACGGTGGCGCCGTGGTCAATACATACATCACCAAGCCCCATCATTTCTTCCGCACTCCAGAATTCACCTGACGGGTTATTCGGATTACAAAGCACAACACATTTTGTTTCATAATCCAGGCGGTTCTTAAGATCCTCAAGGTCAAACGTCCACCGGTTATTCACCCTTTTCATCGGGCTCATTTCCACACGCATTCCGGCTTTGTTGATCGCGCCGCGAAAACCACTATATGTCGGGGTAAGCAATATGACCTTACCTTTATAAGGATTAAGACCACGCATGGATGACACCATCCCCGGCTTGAGAGCGGATGAAGTTCTGATCCACTCTTTTTTTACTTCCTGACCGTAACGTTCCCTGTTCCAATCAATAATTGACTGATAAAAACTATCCGGGGTTGGTTCATAGCCATAATTTTCATATTCCGCCCTTTGCTTCATGGCTTCAACAACTTGCGGAAGCTCCTTAAAATCAAGGTCAGCTGTTCCCATTGCAACGTCAATATTATCTTTGCCATAAGCGTTATAGGCCGCTATCCATTTACGGCTGTTCTGGCGGACAAACACTTCATCGAAATCGTACCCCTTGCCGCCGCTCATACCACCTGATTGTCCAAGGGCATTTGCACCTGTTGATCCCGCTGCTGTCGCAAGCGCTGAAAGTCCAACACCTTTCATAAAACTTCTTCTGCCCAATTCCATTATTTTTTTCATCATGACCTCCCATTGTTCGAATGATTAACTTGCCCGTCAGACTAGCATATTTCCGGCTGACCTCCAAAATGTAAAACGGGCCGCCTTCCAAATCAATGGAAGGCGGCCCGTCCCCAAAATTTTATGTAGAAATATTAGACCGCTTTTAGCGCCTTGTTAAGATGACCTAATGCTGTTTCAAGACTTGAACGCGGAACAGCAATGTTCATGCGCATAAAACCTTCAGCACCAATACCATATGAACTACCGGCATTTAATTGGACACCGGAATTTTCCACGATCCACTCGCTTAACGCCATTTCCTTGGTAAGGCCGGAATGCCTTCTGCCCTGATCACGCATTTTATCATGGTAATATCTTCTATAGTCGTCAGTAATAACCTTTTCCATGAGGCCATTACAGTCAAGCCACGCAAGATACGTACCCTCAGGTTTTGAATATTCAATGCCCGGCATGTTGCCCGATTTATTGACAAAGTCCACAAGGTAATCAAAGTTACCGTCAATATAATCATTTAGGTCATCTACCCATTGTGCACCATCACGGAAAGCAGTTTCACAAGCGATAAGACCAAATGCATTACAGCCAGCATCATGACCACCACCGATCATCGTCGCATTCATCAGATCTTTATTTTGACAAACGAAGTAAGCCACTTTCAAGTTGGCTTGACCAAATGTTTTACTTGGCGATCTGTAAGAAATACTGCTGTTTGCATATTTTTCACCGATTGATGCGTATGGAGTAAATTTCTGACCTTTGTTTGTGAAGTCACAGTGAATTTCATCTGCAAGAATAGTAACGCCGCGTGAAATACAAAGGTCGCCTAGAGCACGAAGCTCATCCGCCGTCCAACACTCACCTGATGGGTTGTTCGGATTACAAAGAATAAGACATTTTGTTTCATAATCTAGGCGGTTAGCAAGATCTTCCAGATCCATATGCCAGCGGCCGTTGATTTTTTTCATTGGGTTCATTTCAACGCGCATACCTGCTTTATGAATGGCGCCTGTGAAACCGCTGTATGTTGGTGTTTGCAGAATGACTTTACCTTTAACGGGGTTAAGTCCACGCATAGAAGATATCATGCCAGGCTTCAAAGCAGACGACGTAACGATCCATTCTTTTTTAACATCAAGACCATAACGGTCTTTGTTCCAGTCGATGATGGATTGATAAAAGCTATCTGGAAGTGTTTCATAGCCAAACTGTTCGTATTTTGCGCGTTCTTGGAGTGCTTTAACAACAAATGGTGGTTGTTTAAAGTCCATATCAGCAATACCCATAGGAACCGTAATATTTTCACGTCCGTAACGGCGAATGGCCGCGTCCCATTTTACGCTGTTATGGCCGATACGGCTGTAGATATCATCAAAATTATAACCTTTTCCGGAACCGCCCATGGATTGTCCCATCCCCATGCCAAGCGCACTTCCTGAACCAGCAGCAGACATAAGCGCCGTCACACCGGCGCCCTTCATGAAATTTCTGCGACTTTGTGTATTAAATTTCTTCATATTGAATTTCCTTTTCATTTTTCCCGTAAGCTTTTTAAAGCTTTATATTTCTTTGAAAATACCCTGTTAATAAGTTTAAATTATTATTATTGTGAAGTATAGAGCTACACGTTTATCCCAAAGATGATATTTTATAACATGACATTATTGCTAAGGAAAGAAAAAATATACTCGGGGCAATTTCATGGATAATGAAGTAGAAGCGGTCGTTATTGGTGCAGGCGTTATTGGCCTCAGCATTGCGAGAGCGCTATGCCAAAAAGGAAACGAGACACTCATTCTTGAAAAAGAAAGCAGCTTTGGTATGGGTATAAGTTCCCGTAACAGTGAAGTTGTTCATGCGGGTCTTTATTTTGACAAAGAGATGTTAAAAACAAGATTTTGCGTCACTGGCAAGAAACAACTATATCATTATGCCTCTTCACGTGGCATCCCGTTTATGCGGTGTGGTAAATTGTTGGTTGCAAGCGACGATGATGAACTTCCCAAGCTCGAACGAATAAAGAACACAGCAGAAAAAAATGGTATAAGTGATCTTATCCCCCTTACTCGTGCAGAATGTAATGCTTTAGAGCCGGACATATCCGCTGTTGCCGGTCTTTTTTCCCCCTCAAGTGGCGTCATAGATACACATTCCTTAATGCTTTCCTTGCTCGGCGATGTTGAAAACAATGGCGGTCAGGCCGTTTTTAACACCGAAATTAAGGCGATTGAGAAAAAGAATAATGGGTTTGTTGTTAAAATACAGGATGGGTATGAAATTGGATGCAAAACGCTAATTAACGCTGCAGGACTTGGCGCACAAACGATTGCCCATATGATTGACGCGCTCAACCCGGCGCAAATCCCGGATCTTGTGATGGCAAAGGGTCACTATTTTTCCTATTCAGGCAGAACAAATTTCAAGCACCTAATTTATCCTCTACCCTTTCAGGGCGGCCTTGGCATTCATTTGACCCTTGATATGACCGGGCGTGTTAAATTTGGCCCCGATGTTGATCATGTAACACATGAAAATTACTCTATAAGCAACTCAATTAAAACGGATTTTATAAAATCAATCAAACATTATTTTCCCGATCTTAATCCCGACAAATTAACGCCGGATTACGCAGGAATCAGACCAAAACTTTCAAAAGATGGACTAGATTTTAATATTCAATTCAAGAAAAACCATGATATAGAAGGATTGGTAAATTTATTTGGCATTGAAAGCCCCGGGTTGACATCCTGCCTCGCAATTGCAGACTTTGTAGCGGAACAATTAAATGACACTTGACGACCTTTATACCCCCTGTCTGATTGTTGACAAAAAGAAGCTCACCAACAATATCGCCAAAATGCGCGCACAGGCGTCAAAACTGGGGGTTACTTTACGCCCGCATGTAAAAACGGCCAAATCCGTCCCCGTCGCCCTCATGTGTGCGGGCGGCGCTGTTGGCCCGATTACCGTATCCACATTAAGGGAAGCTGAATATTTCGCTGATGCCGGATTTAAAGATATCATATATGCGGTCAGTATGGTGCCGGCGAAGCTGGATCGTGCGAAAGATATTATAGATCGAGGCGTAGATCTGAAAATGATAGTGGACAGCGCCGAGATCGCGAAACAAATTAGTGATGCCGGTGCAAAGTATCACCGTGTTTATAAAATCATGGTCGAAATTGATGTTGATATGCACCGCGCCGGATTGAGCCCCGATGCGCCGGAACTTATTGATGTTGCAAGAGCACTTCATGACGGTGCTGGCACCGAACTGGCGGGTGTTCTCACGCACGCGGGTGAAAGCTATCATTGTAAAACAAAAAAAGAAATGATCGCCGCGGCGGAAGCAGAGCGCACCTCAATTACCCGCGCCGCTGATAACATTCGTGCTGCTGGCCTTCCGTGTGAAATTGTCAGCTGCGGCTCTACACCTACCGCAACATTTGCAAAGGATTTAACAGGTGTCACAGAACTGCGAGCCGGTGTTTTTGTGTTCAATGATTTGTTTCAGGCGGGCCTTGGTGTTTGCGATAAAGATGACATTGCATTGAGCGTACTTACCACGGTCATCAGCCACAAGAAGAACCAAAACCGAATTATAACTGACGCGGGCGGCATGGCCCTGTCAAAAGACCACAGTACCCGTGGCACCGATTTTGACTGCGGGTACGGCCTTATAGCGGATATGTCAGGCCATATTATTGGCAATCTCTATGTATTAGGCGCCAATCAGGAGCATGGTCTGATTACCAGCCAGGACGGGAGTAAAATCGATTTTCATCGTTTTCCCATCGGATCAAAGCTGAGGATATTACCCAATCACGCGTGCATGACCGCCGCCGCTTTCGATCAATATAATATCATTGACGGCACCGACGAGATCACAGAAACGTGGCAACGCTGCAACGGATGGTAATTTACGGAAATAGCGCCATCTGCTCAAGAGACAGTGTTTCATCAAGCCCAAACATCAAATTCATATTCTGGATTGCCTGACCCGAAGATCCCTTCACCAGATTATCAATCACCACGACAATAATTGCCCGGCCTGGAACCCTGTCCTCAAACACTGCTATATGTGTATTGTTTGAACCGCGAACATGGCGTGTTGCTGGTGTTGCCCCTTCATCAAGAACCGTGACAAAAGGTTCGCTGCGGTATTGTTTCTGCAACAATTCTCGAAGATCACTTGCCGATTTTCCATCCTCAAGTGACACATAGATTGTCTCAAGTTCTCCCCTGTTCATGGGCACAAGATGCGGCGTAAACGTCAACAGCACATCTTCACCGAGGGCTAGACTAAGTTCCTGTTCAATTTCGGGCGTATGGCGATGCGCTGCAATTCCATAAGGATGCATCGCTTCCGATACTTCCGCAAAAAGGTTCCCTTCCTTAAGCGAACGCCCCGCGCCGCTTACACCTGATTTTGCATCAATAACAATACCATCCTTCTGAATTACCTTTTGTTTGAGCAGCGGTATCAAAGCAAGCAATGCCGCTGTTGGGTAACAGCCCGGGCACGCAACGAGACGGGCTTTTTTGATGTCTTCCCGATAATGTTCGGTTAGGCCATAAACCGCTTCCTTTTGCAGGGCAAGAGCATCATGTTCACCGCCATACCACTGAGCATAGGTATCTGCATCACGAAGTCTAAAATCAGCACTTAAATCAATGACCTTTACACTTCCCTGTATGGCATTGGCGTAGTCCTCCGGAGTTTCGATGACCATTTCATCAATAAATCCGTGTCCGGTATCATGCAGTATCCCTTTGATAATTCTTTGTGATGTTGCGTGTGGCAGCGCACAAAAAACCACGTCCAGTTCCAGCCCCGCCCACTCAACATCGTCAATGGCCATTAAATCGGGCAATCCTTCCCCGCCGAGGTGGGGAAACACATTTTCAATGGGCTGTCCCGCTTTTCTGTCGGCTGTGATCAAAACAATATCCACATGCGGGTGACGCATGAGCAAACGGATGAGCTCCGCACCTGTATAGCCGCTCGCGCCAAGAATTGCTGTTCTGATTTTTTGTGTCATGATCATGCCCTTATTTCAATTAAAATCGATATAAACCGATTTCATTTTAAGCACAATCAATTTCATAGTCCACAATTCAAATACGGCTTAAGCGCGAGAATTATTTCACAGAGTTAATCCGGTCGCCCTGTCTCCAGCTGAACCTGCGTGATATATTCTTCCGGAATACCCCGCGAAAATTCGTGATTGGTCTGACGATCAATCAGTGTGTCATCCAGTTGTTCCATGACAATTTCGCTGGAATTCGGATTTTTCGTTATTTTCTTTTGGCGAAGTGACGCAAGCCAAGCACGACGATCCGCTTCAAAATCGCCATTAACGTCACCTTGCGGTGTCCATTCTTTCAACACCGTCATGGAAGATTTATTGGATGAATTACCGTTATAAGTTGTCAGAGCATCTGCTGCCATCACATAAGATGTTGGTGCGATGATAATGATGAACCCGCAAAGCCCTCCCTTTAAAACCCACTTTAAAGTCCTTGCGATATGTCGTTTCATTATGTCTTCTCAGTTATGATTTCGTATTTTCCCAACGACACGACATACTTTTCAATTGGGGGCGAAACTGATACTGAAATCAGAATATCAACCATTTATTAACAAAAGTTAAACAAACGTTAAAAATGCTACAGAGTAATAAAAAGGGGCTGAGCCACAGCTCAACCCCTGTTTCCATTCCATCTGGTATTAAAATTAATTGTGTCTGGCTTCCCTAGCCAACTCCCTCGCACTCTTAGATTCTTCTTTGGCGATTTCACGAGCCAGTTTTGCCTCTTCCTTGGCGGTTTCACGAGCTGCTTTTGCTTCTTCCTTAGCAATTTCACGTGCTAATTTTGCTTCCTCCCTCGCTACTTCTCGGGCTTGTTTCTGCTCTTCACGTGCTGCTTTACGCATTTCGACATTTTCTTTTATAGCCGCTAACCTCTCAGCACGAGCTTCGGCAAATGCCTCATTAATCTCGTCATTTACATGGTTATTAACGTCATCATCAACGTCTTCTTCATTTTCATCCATGTCGTCGTCTTGATCTTCAAACCTTGCTCGCAAAGCGGCTTTTCTTTCTTCCCGCGCTTCAGCAAAAGAGGCGTTAATTTCTTCCATGTTTTGTTGGTTGGCTATCTCTGTTTCAACCACCTCTTGTTCCGGCTCCTGAGCCAATGCCTGCAAGCCAAAAGATGCGGTTACCCCAAGTATACTAGTCGCAATAAAATTTCTGAATTTCATATTACACTCCTGATTGATCTTATTGGCCCCAATTATAATCAAAACTATGGTAAAAATATGCTCAATAACCTAATACATATATAATAAAGATTAAAACTGTATAGATTCACTATATTGTTATTTGAATGATTTCTGATTGGGCCTTCAACCACTTTTATCTTTATACATCCACTATTTTTAATATTCCCAACCAATTCTGAAACTTGTTACGCTTTCATTATAATCAATAGGAGAATAGTTGGAATTTGAATTGATATATTCGAACTCAACCTCGCCTTTAAATCCGTTCTTTATTGGAATTTCCCATTTGGCAGAAATCGTATGGCGCTTGTCATCCCGCACCTCAGGATTATAATTCAAGCTGGCGTCATCATACCCTCGGCTTTGAAAACGATACTCACTGCGAACAATCGTTTCGCGATTAAAAATATCAATTGGCAACTTTAGCGAAACATCGAATAAATGACCGTTGTAAGAAAAACCCTGATCCATTGCATCTTGGTTAGAAAATTCATAACCTGTCGTGACGGTCCTTCCGCCGCCTAGTATGAAAATTGACTTTACCGAAAAACTGTGGCGCTTTGAATCACGTGCCATAAGCGCAACCTGATCGAAATCCTGCTTCTGATATTCATAGGAACCTATTAAGTAAACTTTATTTGATTCAAGCAAATAACCAATATTAGGTCTTACAGTTGTAAGCCCTAGAAAATCATCTCCACCGAGGCTTATATCATTATACATCAACGTCAGTCCAAAATCTGTTCGGCCAACGGTATAACCACCATCAACGTTAACCCCATGGATTACCATATCAAATGTTTCAAGCTCACCATGGGCACTATAGTAAAAATCATATCCCGCTGAAAGTCGTGTTTTTTCATTATCAACAAAATCAAATCCCGCAGTAGCGTCAAAAATAAATGCTTCATCACCAATATTACTATTTGTATCGATAGCATCTACCGTCAGGTTACTGTCAATTTCAAATCCAGCACCCGCCGATAGCGATAAGGGGGTATTTTTTTCTTTTGCCTGAATTTCGGCTCCGCCAAATACAATCATCGGAGCTATTAACATAACTTTATGATAATCCTTCATGCTTATTTATCCCTGTTATACAAATCTAAACCGTCATTCCAACATAGTGGAAGTACATTGTAAAAATTGTCTTAATTTATTGTTGCTTTTATGATGGGAAATTAAGGTACCGTTAAAAAAAACACCGGCAAACGACTTCACCGGTGTTAAAGATACAGTTTTTTACACGATTCTATTGACCAAGTGCTTCCCTGATGGCTTTATTGGCTTCCATATCAAGAAACTGATCAATTTCAATATAATAATTATCCGGATCATACCCTATAACAATATCGATAAGAACGTTTCCATCACCATCTTCTTCGTGGAACAATTCTTTTGTCCTAAGCTCAAAAGTCGGTTCATCCTTCAAATGATCAAACCACGCCTGCGCATTACTGGTCATAAAACCGACATTGACGGCTTTGTCATGGGTAGCATCATGGATCCCTACCCCATCTAAAACCAATCCTATATAACCGGTGCGTGACGAGGTATAGATATCCGAAAATGGTTGCTTCACAATCATCTCAAGCCCCATCACGTCGCGGTAAAAATCTGCCGCCTCCTTCGCATCCTTATGGTAAAGCCAATAGATACTGGCTTTGAAACCAAGGTCTGCCGGTCTTGTACTTACCTGACCGCCATCAACATAAATATTTTCAGACGCATCAAGCAAAGGCATAAACTTTACATTTTCCTCGTGCGGAGCAAAATATTCAAACTCAAGGATATAACCACCAGGATCGGTAACCAAAAACCCGTTATGTGGACTATCACCCAACGGTTTCGGTGGATTTCTTATATCCATATTCTGCGATGCGGCATATTCATACCAGGCATCAATCTGGTCTGTGATCAGGGCGATGGCAATTGTTTTTGGTTCATCCGCGGAATGCATACCCCGTCCGGAGCCATCGTCATTTACCAATGTAATAAAAGTGGTTGGTGATGTTTGATAAATGATGGCAAATCCTGGAAATTCGAATACATTTTTAAATCCCATCGTATTGCCATAGAAATGGACCGCTTCATCATAATTTTTATAATAAAGGAAGGCATTATTCCCGATGATGTCTCGTGCCATCTCCTTTACATCGTCCATTGTTGCATCTTTATTTTCCGATGTGCTGTTTTCAGAACAGGCACTTAATAGTGTGAACCCCAATATAAAAATGACGTTGATAAGATTTTTCAATATTTGCTCCCTTTGTTGACCCCTATGATAAATTTACGTGCATGCTCTTATAATTTCAATCACTTCTTCAATATCATCGGTTACCGTCACAAGGTCAAGATCATCGGGATCGATCGTTTTATGCCTTAGCAGACTTTTTTCCGCAAACGGGCGAAGTTCCCTCCAATACTCACTTCCAAACGCAATAACCGGAAAATCCTTTATGGTTTCGGTTTGAATAAGCGTCAATGTTTCAAACATTTCGTCCATCGTTCCAAAGCCTCCCGGCATTAGAATGAAGGCCTGTGAGTATTTGACCAACATTACTTTCCTGATAAAGAAAAAATCAAATGTAATATGGATGTTCGTATAGGGGTTTAAATGCTGCTCTTGCGGAAGAATAATATTGCATCCTATTGACATTGCACCAACTTCATGGGCGCCGCGGTTCGCGGCTTCCATTACGCCAGGCCCACCGCCTGTCATCACTGCAAAACCTTCCTCGCCTAATTTGCGGCCAAGCTCGCGGGCAAGATCATAATATTTATCGCCTTCCTTAAAACGCGAAGAACCGAAAACGGTGACACAGCGCCGAACCTTCCTGAGCTTATAAAAACCGACGAGAAAATCCTTCGCAATTTCAATAACACGACCAAGATCCTTAAGCCAGCCATGCGCCCCTTCAAGAAAACTCTCATCTTTACATTTTTTGTCGTCCATTACACCTCAACATTCGTCTTAATTGACTTGTATCGCGTTAATATAGTAGCTTTTGCTTTGTATAAACAGAATCTATTCACAAAAAACAATCCGGAAAATGTTTTCATGAAATCAGGGATATTAAAATTTGTATTTGCCGTCTTTCTTTTCCCTGCAATCGCATGGGCACAGCTTGTAAAAAAAGACGATACGACAACCCGTAATTACTTTAACGAAGATGGTAAAATGCGCATTGCCATCGCCAAACAGGTTCAAATGCCTTCGTCAGGCGGGAAATTAGCTGCGGACGGCCCCCATATTATGGCCGACGGGGGAATTCTGGATATGCTGCGTGACATGGGTGCCACTGTGCGCGTTTCAAATGCCGAACTATCAGCACGGGAAAAAACCGAATATGGGGCCTGGCGAAAGATGGGGTATGCGAACGGTCGACTTGCGGATAACGTCATGCAGAACGAGGCGGATGGTTTTTTCACAATTGGGTTTCTTGCCACCTGCCCGTCATCGCTTGGAATGCTCGGCGGTCTTCAACAGTCCCTGACGTCTACAGATACTTCGTCCGTAAGCATATTGTGGCTTGATGCCCATGCCGACTATAACACGCCGGAAACCACACGGTCCGGATCAATGGGCGGCATGCCACTTGCCATTGCAAATGGTCTTGCGCTTCATCAAATCAGACGCGATTCAAAGGTTGAGCCACCCTTGCCAAATAGCCATATTGTTACCGCCGGACTTCGTGATGTAGACCCACTTGAACAACACCTGCTTGATAAAGCACGTATTCAGAATATCACTGTAGAGGATATCCGCGGCCTCAGTCAGAATGTCTATGACCAGATGGATGCTTTAAGCGAGGTATCGGATAAAATATATGTCCACATAGACCTTGATATTCTTGATGCATCGGAAGTGCCATTTCATAATTACCCCACAGAGAACGGGCCCACAAGTTATGAACTTGCAGCACTTTTTAAAGAGATATTCCAAAAATATCCGAAAGCCGCAGCAATTGGTTTCGCGTCCATTCCCGAAAAAGACCCGGGTCAGGTTACCCTGAAAGCCGTCAATCGAATGGTCGTTGGTGCCATCGAAGGCATTAAAATCCGCGAAGGGAAAATGTAACTTGCCACACTGTATTATTGAATATACCCGCAATATCGAAAAAGATATTGATCTTGATAAACTTATTGATGTTGCGTTTGAAAGTGTTGACCAGTCCGGTCTTTTTGACCGAACGGCCATTAAAGCACGGGCCATAGGGTATGATCACTTTAAATCCGGTCAGGATCGTAATGATTACATCCATATTTCTGTAAAAATTCTAGCGGGTCGAACAACAGAACAAAAAAAACAGTTAAGTGATCATATGATAAAAGTGATCCACCCGCATATTGGAAATACAAAAAGCCTGACGGTTGAAATCATTGACATGGACGCTGACAGTTACGGTAAACTCATACAGGTCTAAATGAATTTATCTTCTTTTTCATATCTGCGCATAAACCGGACAATTCACATTTAAGACGAATTTAGTTGACTTAGCAGAGAAAAACGTGCTTAAAGCGCGTAAGTTTGATAATAACATTTACTAACACTCCCGCTTTCCTTTACGTATCGTTCGGTTTAGCCCAGAGTAATTGGCATAAGTCATTCTCAGACCGACGACTCTGTCTTGCGATTAAGACAGAAAATAATACCGATATTTGCTAAAGGAGATATATAATGGCAACTGGTACAGTTAAATGGTTTAACCCAACAAAAGGTTTTGGCTTCATTGAGCCGGAAAACGGCGGCAGTGACGTGTTTGTACACATCAGCGCTGTTGAGCAATCCGGTCTTGACGGCCTTGCAGAAGGCCAAAAGATTGAATTCGAAGTTCAAGAACAAAGAGGCAAAAATGCCGCTTGCAACATTAAAGAAGTTGCATAGTTTAAAATTAAGCAATTAAATGCTTTAACGAAGAAACACGGGTTATAGTAATAACCCGTGTTTTTTTGTTTATAACAATTTAGTCCACCCGACTCGTTTTCACTGATAATGGTTCAAACGAGCCTCTGTCGCCTCAATTATTTTTTTTAGCAATTCAGAATATGAAAATCCGGCAAAGGATGCCATAAGGTTCAATTTTCCGTCCCAGCACCATCCCGGGTTGGGATTGACTTCCAGAAGTTTGAGATTGCCGTCTGCATCTTCACGAAAATCAAACCGCGCATAGTCACGACACCCAAGCCGCTCAAATAAAATAGCTGACCAGTTTATAAGGCTACGCTGGCTTTCGTCCTCCAAATTCGCCTTCTTGTATTTAATATCGTTCCAATATGGTGATAGTGGATCCCATTTTGATTCGTATCCAAGTATCCGGGGAAGCTTGCCGTCCAGATTATCATAATCCACTTCCAATATCGGTAAAGGTGTTAACCCGCTGGCTGAATTTCCGATAAGTCCGATACTGTATTCCCTACCAGTCAGAAATTCCTGAACCAGAATAGACGTTCTGGGCATCTGTTCTCTTAAAGAAGATATATATTCTATTGCCTCTTCTGCGGAGTTTACAACTGCTTTAGAAGTAATCCCTATACTGCTGTCGCCTTCGCACGGTTTTATCAGTGCCGGCAGAACAGACGGTATCGTTACCATCTGATCGTCAGGCCCAAAATAAGTTTCAAGTGGTACAGGAATATCACACGATGTGGCAATAGAACGTACAATTGCTTTATTGTAACAGATTGCCAATGATTGCGGACTTGCACCACTATATGTCACACCCTGCATTTCCAGTAGCGCCGGTACATGCATTTCCATGGTGGGTTTGTTCTGAAATCCCTCATCACATAAGTTCGGTACGAAGTCTGACTTTAATTTACCCAACACCTGCTGCATATCTGCATGATGGTTGATATACTGGAACTTGTAACCGGGAATCTCTGCGAGTGCTGATTTCAGTTTTTCAATAGTCTCCAAATCTTCCTGATTAAACTTTCCGTCCAATTTAACACTGTCCGGCAAGTCTGGGTCACCAAGCAGTACAGTTACATTCCTTTGTAGTTTTAGTTCATTGTATTTTTCTTTAGACTTTATGGGAGCAAGTGCAGATACGAAATTCCGTCGAGCCATCATCCCCAGATCTTCGTCGCGCGTTGAAATTGCCACAAGATCATTATGAATAGCAACATTGTGGAATCCCACCTCCTCCAACAATTGACAAATGAGCTCTTTGGAATAAAGCCGTTCAGCATAAAACTGGTCCGCGATTACACCGCGTTCCGCATGAACAACTACTTCACGACTTATTAACCTGTCCCTGTTTTTCGACAATGATCGTTCACGACAGACAAATTGGTTTTTATCAATCCATTCCCAAGACCGCGGCTCAAAATTTTCTTTCATCCAATCGCCATCCGTTAAGTCCAGGACCAATTGCCCCCCAGACTTAAGAACTCTTTTGATTGCCGTCAGAACAGCTACATCATCTTCCTGTCGATCAAAATAACCAAAAGAATTTCCCATCATGATCACACAGTCTTGAGAGCTGTTTGCCAGTGAAAACCGCCTGGCATCTCCTTCCTTAAAATTAATTTTAAGAAAAGCGGCCTTTGCTCTTTTTCTGGCTAAACGGATCAAATAACCTGATCTGTCGATGCCCGTTAAATAATTGTATCCACGGCGAGCCAGCTCAATGCTATGCCTACCCTGTCCGCAACAAAGATCCAGTATCCTGCCGTTTTTGTTAAGATCGATAACACTGGCAAGCAGATTAATTTCCATTTTTGTATTTGCTTCATTCTCAACCACATCCCCATCTGTGCTAAGATAAACAGCATTAAAGAGCGTTCTCCACCATTCATCTGGCAAATGGCGCTCCAAATCAGATAGCGGGCCGAGAGTTCGTTGTGTTGCATTTGCGTCCTGAATTGATTGCATTTAGATACTCCGTTTTAATATTGTCATTATCCACTTGTTTTTCCGACAAATTCAACCGTGTAATAAACGAATTATAATATTTGACTAGCAAATATTTCTTATGAAATTTATGCAATAATTAAATAGATAATGGTCATGAAAGATATTAATATGATATTGGTTTCAAGCTGTATTAGGTTAATCAAAATTGCTCCATAATTAATTTACGAGTTATACAAAATGAATAAATTCGAAGACCTATTAAAATCGCTTATTCGATGCCCGAGCGTCGTGGGCGCAGAGCATTCTTTTTTTCGCGAACTCGAGCGGGAGTTACATTTTCGAGGTGCAAAGGTCACGTGGTATGAGGGGCTTCTGGTTGCTGAAGGTAACGACCCAAAGTCTGTTATGTTTTCCGCTCATATTGACCGTCATGGATTAATGTGCACCGGACCGGATGAATACCAATACGCCGCCTTCATTGCTGGCAGTAGATCTGATTTATTGGGTAACTCAGTTTCAGAACAACTTATGCTTAAAATACTCGACCGCTTTCAGGATACTAACGCTTACGCCTATGAACCATGGTCAGGTTCATATCTTGGGAGTGGGTCTATAAAAAACACATATATTTGTGAAAAGCGAAATAACCTGACATTTGAATTGGAAAATATGTCACATCTTGTTGCTGGAACACCGGTGGCATTTGTCGATCGCCTGGAAGTTACAGATAAAACCTATAGTGGTCAGCTCGATAATGTTTTGACAGCCGCCTGCCTTGTACATCTGTTTGATCTTGGCTTTCAGGGCACAGCATTTTTCACCGCTCAGGAAGAGGCTGGAAAAAGCTGGCGATATCTCCTCGAATGGTTTAGAAGATTTGGCACAAAACAGAATAACCTGATTGTGGTTGATACAAGTCCATTTAATGAGGACGAGGTGAATAATCAACAACTGGTCCTAAGATATAAAGACGTTAATGCGACATTCAACAAACACCTAACGGATAAAATTGCAGAAATATGCAATAATAGAGGTATTAGCTACCGATTTAAGGATCAGTATGTCGAAAAACAAAATGAATTTCTTATAAGTGAAGGTCTAAAACCAAATTCAATCGGCAGCACAGAAATGGGACGCATCATAGCGTCATCGGATGGCCTTGTGGACGGCACAACGATACAGATACCAACAAGCGGTTACCATACCCTTCGTGAAACGGCATCAATATCATCATGTCGCGATTTCCTTAATATTCTGCAGGCTCTTTACCAATGAGGTCAGTTATATATTTAATAAATAAATATAATATATATAAAATATTCGTTTTTCAAATATATATATTTTGATATTATTTAGGTTGAGATTAACATTGAGTCGTTTTTGGAGAAGGACGATGAGACACGGCAAATTGGAAAAATCGACGGATACTTACATTCGCAAAAGTAAGGATTATTACGATTATGGAGAATTTGATGACGATTACCTTCATGATCTGATGGAAGAAAAAAATAATAGTCTGACCAAACGTCATCGCCCACCCCGAAAGAATGCACGACACGCTCGCGCATTTGATAATTACGGTAAGGACTATTAGCAAGTTCACAATTTGCTGGGATGGCAAGCCGCTCTTTTATGCCCGATATTGATCTATCCAGGGCATTTCTGAGCGGCTTGTTTTATATGGATCAGCTCGCATTAAAATCTTAAAGACAGGCAACTGAGCCCACCGTCCAGCTTCTGAAACTCGGATACATCCACTTCCCTGACCTTATAACCTGCCTTCTTGACCGCATCCACCGCGCCTGGATGCCCCTTCGGGATTAACACTGTCCCATTAATCCATACACTATTCGCCGCATAACTTTCGGATTGGTCAATTTCTATGATATTGAATTTTTGAAATTCAGGCTTGGTCAGGAATTCACCGCAAGCCAAAAGATTATTGTCTTCCAGATACCCCAGACCTGTTTTTAAGTGTAACACTTCCGACATTGTGACCACAGAACCAGACATCCCATATTTCTCAAGGATGGAAATCATCTCCTCCGCCCCTTCCTGATTGGTTCGTTCTGAAAGCCCAATGTAATAATGATCGCCAACCATCATGATATCCCCTGCTTCGATCTGGCCGGGCGAGGCAATTTTTTCTACGTTTTCGTAAAAACTTCTGACTGCTTTTTCAATATACTCCACTTCACCACGACGGCTGGGCGCACCGGGATTGGTCAAAATAGCGCAATGTGGTGTCATAAGCGCAACGTCCTCAACAAAACAACTGTCCGGGTACTCTTCGCAGGCGTCAAGCACGGTTACTTCAAGTCCGCATTCTTTTAATGCGTTGATGTAATCTTTATGTTGTGCCAATGCCTTTTCATAATCCGGCATTCCAAGATCAGCATCAGAAAGACCATCAATCATTGCCCGGCAGGGTGTTCGTGTAATTGCATATTTAAACATTGTCACTTTTTCTTTCCTTATTGGCCCTCCGGTCTGTCGCTCTTTCGACCGCCTTCTGTGCATGAATCGCCGTCGTATCGAGCAGCGGCACATATGTGTCTTTCGGCTCAACCAGCATCGTTATTTCCGTACATCCAAGTATCACCGCCTCCGCCCCATCATCAGCGAGCTTTTCAATGATCCTCAGATATTCAATCTTTGACTGTTCCGATATTTTACCAAGACAGAGTTCATGATAAATCACGTCGTGAATAATTTTACGGTCTTCATCGTCGGGAACAATCACATCGATGCCGTGTGCATCACTTAAACGGCCTTTGTAAAAGGGTCTCTCCATCGTAAAATTCGTTCCTAATAATCCGACGGTTTTTAATCCGCCCTCCTTTATCACTTCCGCTGTCGTATCTGCGATATGCAAAATAGGCAAATTTATGTGCGGTTCCATCTGTGGCACAAATTCGTGCATCGTATTGGTGCAGATAAGAAGAAAATCCGCTCCTGCTGCCTCAATCCGTTTGGCACCATCAATCATGATATTTGCACTACCTTCCAGGTCGCCCGCATGCTGCATTTCTTCCACGGGTGCAAAATCAACGCTATACATGGCTATTTTAGCGCTATGAAGTCCACCAAGGGTGTTTTTCACTCCTTCGTTGATGTCCCGGTAATATAGGGCAGTGCTTTCCCAGCTCATGCCGCCCAGAAGACCAATTATTTTCATCTGAATTCCTTATTCAAGTGCCATTTTCACTGCTGCTTTTGAATGGATAAGTGTTGTATCATACAGCGGTATGCTCGCCTCTCCATCCTCGATTAATATACCAATCTCTGTACACCCAAGAATGGCGGCTTGCGCGCCACGATCTTTTAAATCATCGATCATACGTCTATAATCATTTTTTGATGTCTCCAAAAGTTGCCCCATACATATTTCATCAATGATTTCATGAACCCTAAATCGGTCACTGCTATCGGGTACCACCACCTCAAGCCCGAATTGATCAGTCAGGTACCCTTTATAATAATCCTGCTCCATGGTAAAGGTGGTCCCCAACAGCCCCACTTTTTTTATGCCATTTGCCACAAGTGCCTCACCCGTTGCATCTGCAATATGAAGAAGGGGAATGTTAATATGATCCCTTACGGCAGGCGCATTCTTATGCATGGTGTTGGAACAAATAAGCATAAAGTCTGCACCCGCTGCTTCGATGGTTTTTGCACCTTCAACCAATACCTCGCTGATCTCCTGCCACCGCCCGGCTTGCATCATTGCCTCTAGTTCAGAAAATTCAAGGCTGTTAAGAATGATTTTAGCGCTATGATAACCACCGAGCGTCTTTTTTATTTCTTCATTGATTGCACGGTAATAAATGGCTGTACTTTCCCAACTCATGCCGCCTAACAGACCGATTGTTTTCATCCTGTTTCCTGCCAATGTCTTTTCCACATCATTGCCTCACGTTAAGCAAATCCTTTGTCCGGGTCAACGGCCAGTTCAGTGTCTCCTTTAATTTAAGCATGCGGCACGGGTTAGTTATTTCTGGCGAATGATAACCCAAAGCCCCGCAAGCGTTATCAGTGCTCCCGGTACCGATAACGGCGCAGGCCATTCCGATATAACAATCCCACCGATCAGCGCGGCCCAGATGGGTGTCAGCAGCGTTAGTGATGCCGTCGTGACAGAAGACAATTTTGTGGCGGCAATACCAAAAAAAAGTGTTGGTATCGCCGTGGAAACGAAACCCAAAGCACAAAGTAAATAGATATCGTTCATTGATAAATTTATCGAAAAAGAGGGATCATTCACATATACCATTCCCCCACCCAGCATTATTCCGTAGCAGAATGTGACGAATGTCAGGGATAAAATTTTTATCGGTCTGTTTTGCACCGTCCGGCGCCGAAGACCAAAAGCGAATATCGCCGATACAATAGCCGCCGCAAATGCAAATAAATTCCCTGTTACACGCTGACTGCCAATTGCCCCCAAAGATGGAACCAGAAAAGCAGCCAGTCCAAGAACGGTTATTACTGCTCCAATAACAGCGGGACGCGAAATTTTTTCTCCGTAAAACCGTCCAAGTAGCATGACAATAAGCGGCGTTAATCCAACAATCAAAACCACTTCGGCAATCGTGGAACGCACAAATGCTTCCGTGGCAAATATGTAGTATAACGCCATCAACAATGCGATTGGCGTTTGAAATGCCTGAAACAGTGCCTTTTTATCGCGGATCACAAAAGGAAGCAAAATAATGGTTGCGACCACCAATCGACCAAAGATAATCATACTTGACGATTGAATTTCAAGCAGGCGGATCAAAACGCCCGTGAGAGCCCACCCGAAAGTGGCGAATAACGCGTATAAAAGACCCTGGAATTGCTCGTTATCGTGATCAGAAGAAGACATACATTTGCATGGAATTATGCCATTTCACTTTGTGGAAAATTAAAAAATGCCGTAGGATTCATATCGCCCTGCCGCATATAGGTATCAATGTTGCCAAGATGATAGGCATAATGCGCATACATTGCCCATAAAAATCCCATAGCGCTATATTCACCGCCCTGAAACCAGACAGTCTTGCTTAGCTGTTCCGCTTTCATTTCTGAAAGCATTTTCATGCAATTTTCATGAATTTCGCGCCCCATAGCGATGAAGTCGCCATCATATACGTCGTTAGTAAGTTTCTTATTAATCGGCAATGGGATTTCACCACCGTCCTCGACTTCCAGCAACGATCTCACGAACCCATCTTCCGAAGTCGTCAGATGAACATAAAGCCCTTTTATGGTTATATTTTCAAGACGATCACCAAAACTTACCCCCGGCCCATCAATGGGAATCCATTCATATTTATCTTCGGGTGTTTTATGGATATAGGTTTCAACAAAATCAAAGAGCCGGTCAAACATGATCAGAAACCGGTCAAATTCGCTCATAGGCATGATGGACATTTTTTAGCTCTCCTGAATTAGGATCAATAATATCGGCCACTATTTCACATAAGATGAAAAATGCAAGTAAAAGGCATAAAAAACCCGAAGGATATTATCCTTCGGGTTCATAGATAGTAGGTCAACGTTATTTTAGTTTCTGATTGAAAAACAGCATGGTTTGCTCCCATGCTTCTTTAGCGCTTTTTTCCTCGTAGCGCGCCTCATTACTATCGTTATTAAACGCGTGCTGCGCCCCCCACCATATTTTTAGATCATAATCTATCTTTGATGCCTCCAGATCAGCTCTATACTGCGGGATAAAAGCCATCTGACGCGTATCCATTTCCGCGTAATGCATCATCATAGGCACACGAATTTTTGGCACGTCCTCCGCCGATGGTCGACCGCCGTAATAAACAACTGCCGCATCAAGGTTTTCAGAACCGACCGCCATGCGCCCCGACATGGAACCACCCCAGCAAAAACCGACACACCCGACTTTACCGGTTGAATCTTCATGTCCCGCCAGATAATCAATCGCCTTCAAGAAGGTCTGCCTTGCTTCTTCGCCATCAAGTTGACGGATCATCTCCCGGCCTTCATCATCGTTAGCAGCCCGGCGTCCAAGTAACGATACCGCATCCGGAGCCAAAACCACATAGCCTTCAAGTGCGACCCGGCGGGCCACATCCATTATATGACCATTCAACCCACGGTTTTCATGAATGACAACGACGCAAGGTAACTTATCCGTTACGCCCTTCGGTTTTACGAAATATCCGTATACATCTTTACCAGCCACCTTTAACGCGACATCATTGGTTTCAAGGCGATCATCATTCGGTTGAGTAATCATCGCTTCTGCGTTATTTTCCAGGGCTGGTAAAATACTGTTCGC
The DNA here is from genome assembly GCA_030428615.1 of Alphaproteobacteria bacterium. Classification (GTDB taxonomy): domain Bacteria; phylum Pseudomonadota; class Alphaproteobacteria; order Sphingomonadales; family Emcibacteraceae; genus Pseudemcibacter. The sequence goes on from JAUIDN010000006.1 coordinate 146,732, forward strand.
AGTTACCATCCCCCCGACCATAAAGGACAGGTTTTTCATAAATTTACGCCGATCCCCATCACCATGAGTGAAGTCGTGATAAAGATTAATTACATCCTGTGTGATAACGCTTTTATCAATTCTTATATTTTGATCCATTTGATTATTCCTGCAAATTTGTTGCTAATCAACTGGTGTAGAAGTCTCCCCAGACTCTAAAATTATTTATTTTTGTATATTTTACCTTCCTTCATGACGAAGGATATATTTTCGATTGACCCGATTTCTTCGAGTGGATTGCCGCTCATCGCAATAATGTCTGCGCTCTTGCCTGGCTCCACTGTACCAAGTTCGTCAGATTTTTCAAGTAGCTCGGCGCCATTAATCGTCGCCATCTTAAGGGCCTCCATATTTGGAATACCAATTTCAACAAACTTTTCCACTTCACGGTAGTTTTTCCCGTGGGGGGCAATACCGGCGTCGGTGCCGGTGGCTATTGGCACACCCATTTTATAAGCCTTCATGATCTGGCTTGGGTTTTTATCCAGTGAGCGCCGCATTCGAACCTTCCGCGCTGGATCAACATCAGGATCATTTACCAATCGATCCAACCTGTCCATCACGGAAAAAGTGGGGATATAATAAACATGATCCTTGACCATTCGTTCCATTGCCTCGGTGTTTAAGTGCGTGCCATGTTCAATGGATTTGACGCCATATTTGTTCCCCGTCAGCGCCTATGAGACCATTTAAGGTATTTACATAAGAGAGGTTTTGATCTCATCGTAATGACGTAAGGAATGAAGATGAGAACTAAAC